>JBDHYJ010000090.1:0-19583 GCA_039811345.1 Chitinophagaceae bacterium | reverse complement strand
ACAGAGAAGTTAAGCCCCTCATGGCCGATGGTACTGCACAGAAATGCGGGAGAGTAGGTAGGTGCCATATTTATTGAACCCCATCAGTTAACTGATGGGGTTTTTTATTTTACACTAGTTTAGATTATAATATTATCCACTGAAATCTTCCCATACCGATCCGCCGCGGCGGATAAGCCCCTCATGGCCGATGGTACTTCATCCCGCAATTGCGGGACGGGAGAGTAGGTAAGTGCCATATCCACCTTCGGCGGACAAGGTTCATTGAACCCCATCAGTTAACTGAAGGGGTTTTTTATTTTACACTAGTTTAGATTATAATATTATCCACTGATATTTTCCCATACCGATCCGCCGCGGCGGATAAGCCCCTCATAGCCGATGGTACTTCATCCCGCAATTGCGGGACGGGAGAGTAGGTAGGTGCCATATCCACCTTCGGCGGACAAGGTTTATTGAACCCCATCAGTTTACTGGTGGGGTTTTTTGTGCCTGATATTGAAGTTAAGTTGAAATTTAAATCTTTGAATCTTCATACTGTATTTTTGCAAAGTTTATATCCAGCCTAAATTGATACACGATTTTTTGAGAATCTATTAAATAAATATTTTCCTTTACAACAGAAGTATAATGTTGCAAATCATAACAAGAATTTTTTACACAGAAATGAATAAATAATGATATGCTATTTTTATCGAGATATACGATTGATTAGATAATTATACTTTCGTTCAAAACCATTTTTCTCCCTTCAACATTTTTTTTCAGACTGCTATAGAAAAGTAATTTGAGATTACTGTATTTGCAATGTAATTGCAATTTGAAAATCTGAGTCAAGGTATTTCTTAGATTTTACTTTTAATTTTTAAAATTATTTTTTGAGTTTGATAGATGAAAAACAATTTTATCTCCAATGTAGTAAATCTTTGGAAAGATATTGTGAGTAATACTGAACAGGATAAGTTAGAATTTCAACTCAATACCTATAAAAAGCTGTTCAATATTTTCCAGATAGGCGAGTACTATTATTACATTTTCAATTTCAGCAACATGGAATGCGAGTATCAAAGCAGTAACGTTGAAAAGGTACTGGGCTATAAACATGCGCTCACTATGCGTGAGTTTTTAGGAATGATTCATCCGGAAGACACCGTTCATTATCTTAATTTCGAAAATGCTGCAATCAACTTTTTAAAAGGGCTTCCTTTTGAAAAGCTTGGAAAATACAAAATTCAATATGACTTTCGTATACGGAATGCACAAGGGAATTATCTGCGTATTTTACATCAGGCAATCCTTATACACTTCGATGAAAACAAAAACTTTTACCGTTCACTGGCCCTGCATACCGATATCAGCCATATTAAGAAAGGAGGCACTCCCTCCCTGTCATTTATTGGGATTGATGATGAACCTTCTTTTATAGATATACAGGCACCACCACTTTTTAAAGGCAACAAAGACAGTCTTTTTTCAAAGAGAGAAAAAGAAATACTGAAACTTGTTTTGGCGGGCAGGACAAGCGATGAAATTGCTGCGGAGTTATTTATCAGTGTGCATACTGTAAATACACATCGTAAAAATATTTTTTCCAAATCAAAAGCCCGAAATATGGTCGAGTTAATCAGTATGACTATTGATAATGGCTGGGTTTAACCGGAAAAGCGCGTAAGAATACCTATCGCTAGGTATTTGAGTTACCTGCTGTCTGAAATAATTTTGCAGTGTTCTGTTGAAATACCTTCATTTTATTGTTCAGATAAAGTATCGTCTATGCCTGGTGTTAGTTGCAGGTTTATATTGTTGGTTGTTTCATTGTTTTTGGCAATGGCATGTAAAAAAAACGAAACGGATGCTCCGGTTCCCTCAGGCAATATGCAGGGGACTGCATACGGAACAGTCAAAGATATGCAGGGGCGACCATTGGCAGGAGTAAGAATTAAAATGGATAACTCCCTTTCTTCCGGGCAGGATTTTGAGGCAATAACAGATAAAAATGGAAAATATCAGGTACAGGTAGGCATTGGTTCGTTTATCGCTTTCGCGACGTTTAAAGCAGAGTTTGAAGGTAAGTTCTATGATTATGAACTTGAGTGCACTGACAACGCTCCGTTTAACAGCAGGGAAAGAACAGAGCGAAATTTCGTATGGAAAATACAGGGCATTAAAAAAGCACCACTTTCTTCCGGTTATTTTGGCGGTTCAGTATATGTTGACCGTTTTCCTGGTGATACAACTTATAGCTCCAGTCTGATAACGTTTAACTTAACGCCAATTGCTACTATAGACGGCTCTGCAAAAACAATTGTTACAAGTCTGAATGAAGATCCTAATCGTTTGCTTGATATTCCTGTTGGAAAGTACAGGATTGAAGCCAAACACAAGGACGGAAGGGTTTTAAAGCTTCGAACATTAAATTCCGGAGAATTCACAACTGAGCTGGTTACCACACTCGTTCCTGTTATTGAAGGTGCGGGCAATTTGTTTTGCTGGAATTGCACTGCTATAGAATACCGTGAATAACTGTTCTTTTTTATACTCTTTTTATAGACGATCAAATCATCAAACTAAATATTCTTTATGATTAGGTATATTTCCCTGCTACAACTGGGGATAGTTATTTTTTGTTCTGGTTTTTTGTTCAGTTGTAAAAAAGATGAGCCGGCATCACCAGTTCCTGTCCCGGCTAAACGTGACGTTGGTGTTCCGGTTGGAGTCGAAGAGCATTTTCCTGTTGATGATTCCGGAGGCCTGTTTTTTTCTGATGACAAAAAGGTAGCTATTGATGTACCAAAAAATATTGCAGCACCCGGTACAAAAATTATTCTTCAGCAGATATCCAATACTTGTCCATCGTCATTTGGAAAAGCGTATCGGGTTTTTGCTGACAGAAAGTTGTCCGGACCCTTTACCATAAAAATTTCTTATGCTGATGCAGAAGACTCTGTGGGTGTTAATCCGATGTGTACGTTTGGATTGGCACTGCAGGACACGTCAACAGGAATTTGGGCACTTCAGACCAGCCGGGGTTTTTCAGCAACAGAAAAATACGTATCACTGACTACTGAAGGAGGTGACTGTGCGCTCGCCAGACCTGTAAGGCTTACTCCGGATTACAGCGAAATCCTGCCCTCAGGTGAAGTACTGCTGTCAGTGGTGGGAAATATTATAATACCTTCAGGGGACCTGTGTAATATTTTCGGAACCAATAAACCGGCAATACCCATCGTAGAAGATTACTATCTGGAACCTCATATGATTGACAGCTGGAAAATTTTATCTGCAGACGATGGAACCGGAACACTATCTGTACTGGGAAATAAAGCGAATTACACCGCATCCGTATATGAACTTCCGCCAATCAATCCCGTAACAATACTTGTGTTTTTAGTTTCTACTGACAGACCATTGAGTGCTAAAGTATTTGTTAAGCCCAATGTCAATGGACTTAAAATATGGATTGGATCAAAGGAATATGTATTCAATAATGACATGGTGTATCTTGGAATTAGTGGAGATGGTAGCATGGGTATGGAATGGGAGGGCGATGCAGGTATGGGTTTTATGAACTGGATAAAAAAATTCGATAGGTACTTATGCATGGAATAGTACAAATACCCAATTCCTTTTCGAACCAGAAGATTTTGTGCCGCGCCAGGCTTTGCAGAGTTTCTATCAGGATGGAACGGTTGTAAGTTCCGGCGATATCCGGATTACAGCAACAGGAGGGAAAGGACAAAAAGTGAGTGGCTCATTTGTGATTGTGGAAGCCGGACGAACGAATGTGGAAAGTGGTAACGGCGAGTATATGGGAGTAAGTAAGGTTACCGGTGTTTTTAATCTGATGCGGGATTATTAGCCGTTGGGATTTGCTTGTTTAGATGAAGTATAAAAGGGATAGAGGAAGTTGACATTCATCCTTTTCTTTGTTTGGGTGTTAGTCAAAAGCTATATAGACAAGTCAGGAATTTATTAATAGAACGAAATAAAATAATCATTAACATTCTCGTCCTGTTGTTATCTGATATAAAGAAAGATTGAAACCATAATTGAAGAATATTGTACAATGGAGGATATATTGTTTCATCCAAAATCGCTGGATATCAATAGAAACGATTTTGGTTAATTACCCCCAAAAGAAAGTGCTAAGCGGTTTCGCTTAGCACTTTAGCCTTTTTCAAAAAGAGTCGAAATAAATAACTATTTAAGATAATTATAGTATTCTTCATCTGTTGCACAATCCCACCAAACAGGCATGCTCCATATATCCGGATCAGCAGCATGTGGGTTTAATGCAAGTGTATTTATTGAGTTGTAATTTATTTCGTAAGTTGGCGGAAGCATCCAGCGGCGCATCCAATAACGGGGATCAGTTGGTGAGCCTCCGGTTAACTGTGCTTCACCACTGAATAATCCACCCCGCTGATATCCGGGATAAATAACGCCAAAGCCACCTACATTTCCTGCACTATAGTTGAACCGGCGCATATCGTTCCAGTTTTCAATGCTGCAGCCCATAGCAATATATTTTTGCAGCATAATATCGGACATTGTCAAAGCACCGGCAGACTGGCATACAGCATTGCTTACAAGGTAAGCTGAAATATCCGCTTCATCCATAGGTGCCATATCAGGATTTGTGGCGGTATAGCCTCCACCCTGCCATTCTGTTAATTTGGCCTGCATCATATCCAAATGCGCCCTTATGCCATTGATATATGCCGTATAAGCATTACCTGCATCTCCCTGCCTCATATATACTTCGGCTTTGATAAAGCACATTTCATGGTAAGTTAACATTTCCTGATCGGAGATGGGGCGAACCTGAAAGGAGCCTGTAGAGCCTACAACTCCTGCAGCGTATGCTGCTGCTGTAGGATACCAACTAACATCTGTTGCCGGCTGGTCGTCTATGCCTGATGTGGCAAGAGCGCTGCTGCGCATATTAACATACACGGTATCACCTGCGAGTACGTAATTGGTGCTGTTAATATATATGGAACCTGCGGGATAGGTTACCTTTACAACATTTCCGTTAACCGTGTGAGTACGGCCTGCCGCAACCTGGGCAGCTATAAAATCTGCTCGGTCTGTTGCATCATTGATAGTATAACTTATATCTGTATTGGAAGCAGCATAACTCGCTGTTGCAATAGAAGTAGCGCCGCCACCTTTTATCAAACGGGTGGCGGGTCCGTAAGAGTCAACACCAATAGAACGATTCCATGTGTAGGAAGCTACCCTGCCGCTGCCATCTAACTTTACATTGGCCATGGAAGCTGGTACTATTTTAGTCATCCTGGGATCAGTTACCCCCGAGCCGCGAAGATTTGTTAACAGGTCGTAGTAGTACTTGGTTATACGTTGGTTACTGCCATAAGCAGCATAGTTAAAGTTACCATTGGTTACCACAGGGTCGCCTAATAAAAAGTCGGTTACAGTACTGTTGTTAAAACAGGGCACCACTGTATTATCTGCATTAGACTGCGGACCTTTTGATAAACAGTAAAGAATAGAGTCAGCATTATATAAATCAGATTTTTTAGACAGCTTCAGCATGTACCGTGCTTTTAATCCCCAGCATAATTTTATCCATTTGTTCACATCACCATTGTTTACATAATCACCGAGAGAAAGTGCAGGTGCGCCAGCTTCCTGAGTTTGTCCAAAAAGGCTGATGGCTTCATTGAGTTTATCCATGCATCCGTTGAAAATAGTTTTACCGTCATCTGGTTTAGGGCTTGGATTTCCTGTAGCAGCTTCCGTGTAAGGCATTTCGCCATAAATGTCCAGCATTTGCATAAAGCCTAATGCATGAAATACATTGGCTGCAGCCATATAGTGATAAGCACCTTGTTTTTGTGCGGTGTTATACATATCTACCACGTTAGAAGATACTGCTACAAACCAGGTTTGATAGGGGGTTGTAGAATTACCGCTTGAGCACTGCCATGTAGTGCTAAATGTATTTTGAGTGCCCGCTCTGCTATAATAAATACCAGCCTGGCATGCTGCACGATAATTGGCAACGCCTGAAGAGTACATGTAAAAATGTTCAATCCAGGGCAGCCTGTTTTGTAGAAGTACACTTTGATTGTTTGGGTTATCCGGGTCGGTATTTACATCAAGCCATTTTTTGCAGGATGATCCGGTAACAAGTATACATCCCAGAAGTATATAGAATAGATTTTTCATACTTTTTATTTAATTAATTAAAATGTAATGTTTACTCCAAATGTGAAACTGGCTACTGCGGGTACTCCCAGATAATCAATACCTGTGGAACCCGAACCGCCTGTTCCACCTGCAGCACTTACTTCAGGATCCATTCCTTTGTAATTTGTCCAGGTAAATAAATTAGTGCCAACTGCTGTTGCTGTTAGTCCTTTAATAACTTTCTGACCTTTTAATACATTTGAAAAGTCATAGGTTAATGACAAAGAGCGCAACTTTACCCAGTTTACTGAAGTAATAAAATGCATTGAATTGGAGGCATAGTTTGCCCAATATCGTTGGATCATATTTGTACCCGCATAAGTTGTGCCGCTAATAGTATAAGACTGATCAGCTTCATAAGTTTGTGTAAAATCTTCTCCTGTTACGCTGTTTACACCAGTTACTGTTACCGATTGCCGGTCGTTCAGCAAAGTTTTTTTGCTTAAACCATTAACCACCATTGCGTATTCCGTACCATTAAACACATCTCCTCCTTTACGTATATCCAGCAGGAATGAAAAAGAGAGTTGCTTGTACCTGAAAGTATTATTGATTCCGCCAATGTAGCTGGGCTCGCGGTTGCCTACAACGGGGTTGGTAGTGTTTAATTTATATAAGCCGGTTTTGGGATCAACCTGGTAACGCCCGTTCGGGATTTCGACTCCTTTGTCGTCTACTTCACGTAAATAAGGCTGCCCGGTCATTCCAAGAAAATATCCGCCGTTTGGAATAGATGCAGCTTTTACAGTTCCGAATTGTGCATCTGTAGGATAAAAATAAGCTACCCCCGGAAGAAAATCGCCTAACCTGCCTTTGTTGTAGGAAAAGTTGAAAATGATATCCCATCCGAAATTCTTTCGCACTATCGCCTTGCCGGTAAGCATTATTTCCATACCCTTGTTGATTACTGAGCCCGTATTAAGTGAACTGAAAATAAAACCTCCGGATTGTGCCAGGCGAGGTTGTGCTATCTGGTTCTTTGTTTGACTGTGATAATAGGTATAGTCTAAACCGATACGTCCTTTCAGGAATTTAAATTCTCCCCCAACTTCCCATGAATTTTGAATTTCAGGTTTTAAAATAGGATTACCTGCTGCCCATTGATTGCCCACCAGTATAAAAGATCCAATAGTATAAGGAGGCCATACATAGGTGTTGGTAGCATACGGGTTTGCATCTTTACCAACCTGTGCCCAACTCGCTCTGAGTTTTCCGAAAGAAAGAATATCATTCAGAGGTAACAGTTCTGTAAAAATAAGTGATCCGCTCAGTGAGGGGTAAAAATAAGACCTGTTCTCTAAGGGTAATGTAGAAGACCAGTCATTGCGGCCGGTAGCCGTAAGAAATGCTATGTTTTTATAAGAAACTCCAAATTCTCCATAAGCACCTACCAATCGTTTCTGCCCTGTGGCGTCAGTAAAAAATTTATTTTCTGTTCCGATATTGTTAAAGCTGATTGTGCCGGCTGTAACAAAGTTATATCCCCAGTGATTCTGTCTGCTGGTTGTGGTATTTTCTGATGTTGTACCCAGCATAAGGTGGGTATCAAAATCTCCGAAAGATTTATGAAAATTAGTCATTACCGTAGTAGTAATGAATGTGTAATCGTATTTTGGTTTGCTTAAACGACCGTTTTGATACAGAGGTGCAACTGCAGACCCGGGAGCGATATAAGTATAATCATCAGTAGTATATTGATCGTAACCTAAACGTGCCACAATATCCCACCAGCTTGCTATTTTATAATTGCCACTTATACCACCGGTGATGCGTTTGGTTCGTGATGTTAATTTATCCTGATTAATTATCCAGTATGGATTGTCAATATCATCCTGCAGTTCAACAGTACCTGCAAAAGGACGGTATTGTGTACCATCTTCATTGATATATTGTGATATATCTAAGGTTTGAGGCCAACTGTACAAGGCCTGCATACTACCAACGCCATTATACCCGCCACCAGACCATAAGCCTGCAGTAGTCAGTGTTCTGTTAGTTTTGGCAATAGAGTAGGCAACATTTGCATTCAATGTTAACCGCCCGTATTTTTGTTCTCCATTGAATCTGAACGTTGTTTTATTATAACCTGTCTTGGGTACAATACCTGCCTGGTCGAAGTTAGAACCGGATAAATAAAAAGATCCGTTTTTAGAACCACCAGATACATTTACATTATTATCGTATATCATACCATTTTGAAAGAAATTGCCGATATTATTGTATAGTTTATCAGATGAGGTGATCTTTTCGCCCCACGAACTATAAATACCTTCTTTGGTGAAAACACCATTTACAGAATAAGACCCCGGTCCAAATTCGGTTTGAACTTCGGGCAGTTTGTTTGCCCATGAAGTGCTTATCCTGCTTGTGAAATCTACCTTCACTGTTCCTGCCGCTCCTTTTTTTGTAGTAATTACAACAACACCGTCAGCTGCGCGGGAGCCATACAATGCCGCTGCTGCAGCACCTTTTAAAACCGACAGGCTTTCAATATCTTCCGGGTTAACGTCCATGATACGGTTTGAAAATGTTGTGTTGCTGCGACTCATACCATCAGTACCTGTATTACCGGTAACCGTAGTGGAGTTATCATATATAACACCGTCAATAACGAATAAGGGCTGGTTTTGCCTGCTCTCAGATGTGGAGTTTCCACCACGGATAGTAATTGACGCCCCTGCGCCGGCAGAGCCACTGAATTGTGTAATATTCACACCGGGAACTTTAGCCGCAAGGGAGTTAATCACATTCGTATTCTTGTTTTTCATTAGTTCCTCTGCATTTATTTCAGAAACAGAATAGCCTAATGCTTTTCGTTCCTTTTTAATACCCAGCGCAGTTACTACAACTTCACCTAGTTCACTGTTTCGCATCCTGAGTGTTACATTTATTATTGCTGTTCCACCCACTGTAATATCTTCGGAAATATATCCCACAAAGGAAAAATTCAGGACATCGCCTGGTTTGGCAGAGATGCTGTACTTACCATTAGCATCCGTTTTAGTTGCCGTGGTTGTGTTTCGTACAGAAACTGTGACATCCGGTAAAGGGGAATTGTTTTCACCTAGTACAATTCCGTTAACCTGTTTGTTCTGAGCATACATGACTGCTGGCAGCGATGCCAATAGAACCAGTATGATACAGGATTGCAAAGATCTTCTCATAGCGTTTCTTTTGTTTAAAAATTAAATTAATGTGATACTGCTTTTTCTATATGGATCCAGGCGTTTATCACCGGGGTCCAATTCTGTTATTAGATAATCTATATTTTGTATAGGGCAAATGTTGATGGGTTGGAAAGTGCCAATTTTTTCAGAGATTGTCAGCGCAGCTACTTTTTGTGACGAATCAATCATTACTTTTTTTAGTTGTGCAACATCCCAGTCGTCATCACTGAGTCCATGTTCTAGGTCTATGGCATTTATACCCAGAAGGCAGATGTCTACTTTCAGGGACTTAATTTTTGCAATAGCATCAGCACCGATTGTAATTTTTGAGTTTTTAGACACTTTATCTCCAATTACAATGACATCTATATTGGGATGATTACTGTACTCCAATATAGCAGGAATACTACCTGAAATAAAGGTGGCTTTTAATCCCTCCGGCAAACTTTTAGCAAGCTCAATTATTGTAGTACCACCGCTGGTAAGCACTACCATATTGTTTTTAATCAGCGATATTGCTTTGCGGGCTATCAGTTGCTTTTCATCTTTCCCGTAAACATTGTTGTTGTTTATATTAAATTCAGAAAAGGATAAGGATAATGCACCGCCATGAACTTTGATTGCCTTTCCGGAATCTGCCAGTTCCTGCAAATCACGCCGAATAGTATGCTCTGAAACCTGCAGGTTTTCGCTTAGCCTGGTGGAAGTTACCCGGTTGTGTATATTAAGTTGGTGTAGAATTTGCGCCTGCCGTTCTTTTTTCAGCATAAACAGTATTTCAAAACAAAATAATCAAAAAATTGCAGAAAGGAGCAAAAAAGTATAAAATATTATTCAGAATCTATCAAAGTCGCGCATAACCGTGCAGCAAAACTGATAATAATTAGACATTAATCAGTAATGAGCGCAATGTTCCCCCAAAGGGAATTGTATCACTAAAACTTTGGAATGACTTCAGTGCGGAAATTTAGATGTATCAGTTCTTTTTTAGTTGTTCCACTATCCAGCCATTTAATTTCTCCCGCTGTTCCGGAAAAGTCCAGTGCCCGGTTTCGGGAACAATGTACAAATCTTTGGGTGCTGTAATCATGTTGTAAGCAGCATACATTGAAGTGGGCGGGCAGGTTTCATCGTTGAATCCGAGTGTGTAGATCCCCGGTACTTTGAGTTGACGGGCAAAATTCACTACATCATAGTACCCTACGGTATTTATTTTTTCTTTGGTATTATTAAACGCAATATTGTTTTTGGTAAACAGGTGTGGCCATCCGCCGGCCCGGCCTTTAAGATAACCCGTTACGTCCGACAATGCCGGGTAGTAAGATGCAAGATATTTTACCCGGTTATCGAGCGCCGCTGTAATAATTGATAAAGCGCCGCCCTGGCTGCCACCGATTACGCCCAGGTTCCGACCATCGTATTGAGGAAGGCTGGTAAGAAAATCATTGGCACGAACACATCCCAGGTAAACACGTTTGTAATAATACCGGTCTTTATCATCGAGGTTGATGTTCCAGTAGTTATTGAGTGCACCGGCAGAGAGGTTGTAATAAACATCGGGTGCAAGATCTACAGGTATTCCATGAATACCAATTTGCAAAGTGATAATGCCTTTTTCTGCATTGGTGATATCTCCGGAGTAGGGTCGGATGCCGGCACCCGGCACCTGTAATAATGCAGGATATTTGCCTTCTTTTTTGGGCACACATAAAATTCCATACAGCCTTGCACCGCCTTTGTAATTTTGAAGATTCACCTGGTAAACATTTACTTTATCGGTGCAGCGTTCGGGTAGCAGGGTCATGATGGCATCAACCGGTATCTCAGCCAATTCCGATTTTGCATTGTCCCAATAAGCGTTAAAGTCTGAAGGATATTCAACAGTAGGAGCTATTTGTAATGGATTGAAAGCTGCGGTGGCCAACCCTCTGTAGGTTTTCCCATTTACAATGGCTGTGGCTATACAACGCAGGAAACCCGGGGTTTTCATGGTGCCCCCATCAACTCGCAAAGTACCGTTTGATATAGATAGAGAGTCTTTTTTTGTAGGTTCCATTTTTTCGGGGCCTATTTCATATTTCACTACAGCGTTTTTCACTACATTACCACTTTGTAAAACGGTAATGGTGAATTTTACATTCTCACCTGGTTTGTAGGTCCAGTCAGTATGGTCAGGAGCTACCACTACTTTTATCAACTGTTCGGCAGGTTGTCCCTGGCTGTATCCGATTATAAGAGTTAGAATAAACAACAGGACAAAGCGGCGGGTGTGTGTGAATGTTATGACAGGCATTGTAATTTTTTTTGGAAAATAAGCATAATTTTTTGAACAGAAGAAAAGGTGTAAAGTACTAATATTTAGCATACACCCTACTGTGTTGATTGTAACCAGGGATGATTATTTACGTATGTAAAAACCATTAAGATTTAAGAAAATTAAGCGGTTAAGACTTAAAGTCCCTTAACTTCTGAAAGGTGAACAAAGGCATATATTGCTTTATTGTGCAAACTAAATAGTGTTCATGTCAACAAGCCGGGCTAAGTGATAATTGTTTAATTTTAATTCAAACATCTTAACAGACTATCTGCTGTGAATAATTTCAGGAATGCTAAGAACAGAATATATGAAAACAAAAATTCAATTAAAACATCCCCAGGGAAAGAAGCTTGCCAGCATAGATGCTGAAAAGTATGGTTTACTTAAAAAGGCAATCCTTGCTTCGTTAAACAAAAAGAAAGGGATAACCCATACTGAACTTGTAAGCAAGGTGAATACATATTTTTCCATCAAGGAAATATCATTTAACGGATCAGTAGAATGGTATCTCGAAGGTGTAAAGCTCGACCTGGAAGCAACAGGATTAATTGACCGTATAAAAGAAGGGAACAAATTTTTGTTCTTGAAGAAATAAGGTAGCCTTATAAAATTCTATGCTGCTTATATAGTCTTTAATGCAGATAAAGCAATCTTCGTTAATCATTTTTAATAAACGCTGTAGGTAATGAATAGCCCTGGCAAAATGAAACATATTTTTATTTCTTTTTTGTTTTTCACAATTGTTTTTTCTGCAAATGTATTCGCCGGCAATTCGCCCAGCACTGTATTTTATGTTTCTAATTCAGGAAATGATGAATGGTCAGGGAGGTTGCCACAACCCAATGCATCGGCTACTGACGGGCCATTCAAAACATTAGAAAAAGCGAGATGGAAGGTGGAGCAGATTAATGCACAACAACAAATGCCCGGTGAGGATATCGAAATAATTATACGTGGCGGAACTTATATGATCAGTAAAACATTTGTATTATCTCATAATAGCAGCGGAAATGCTGGTAAAGCTATTGTTTGGAAAAGTTATCCTGGCGAAAAAGTGCAATTAATGGGCAGTAGGGAAATTACCGGGTTTCATACCATAACGGATATGAGTACACTTAAAAGGATTAATCCTGCATTCAGCAGTCATATTATGGAAATAGACTTAAGAGAACAGGGAATAACTGACTATGGAACGATTACCAGCCGGGGTGGCCCAGGTGCAGAACTTTTTTTCAACAACCAAAAAATGCCTTTATCGAGATGGCCTAACGAAGGATGGGCAACCATTGCAGATGTGCCGCAAACGGGAGAACTGGTGTATACGGGCGACCTGCATCATCTTAGATCTGGTATTCCTGTGGGACGGCATTTTGGAAAGTTTACTTATTCGGAAGAACGTCCGGGGAAATGGTCTGATATCGGCAATATAATACTGCATGGCTACTGGACATGGGACTGGTACGATGAGATGTTGCAAATACAATCAATAGATACTGCAACTAAAACAATTTATATCAGGCCGCAGAACACGCATTATGGATTGTCGAAAGGTCAGCGCTACTATGCAATGAATATTTTGGAAGAGCTTGATAAACCCGGTGAATGGTGTCTTGACCGCAACCAGGGGAAATTATATTTCTGGCCACCTTCTCCTTTGCAGGGTGCTAAAGTATTTATTTCACTGCTTGATCAGCCTTTAATGCAAATAAACCAGTCGGAGAATGTACATATTGAAGGTATCAGTTTTGAATTTTCACGTGGTAACGGATTGGTTATAAACGGTGGCAAAAACAATATTGTAAGGGGATGCACTTTTAATAATTTAGGGAATACCGCAGTACTGATTAATGGTGGTGAAAATAACGGGGTATTGTCCTGCAATATATTTGATGTTGCATTTGGTGGTATTACATTAAATGGTGGCGATCGTAAAACACTGACAGCCGGAGAGAACTTTGCCACTAATAATGATATTCATGATATCAGCCAGTGGATAAGGACCTATCAGCCTGCAATAAAAATTGCAGGTGTAGGAAACTACATTATGCACAATCGTATTCACGAAGCACCGGGTGCCGGGATATTGCTCACCGGGAATGAACATATCATTGAGTATAATGAGTTATTCAACCTGGCACTTGAGACGGGTGATGTGGGCGGATTTTATATGGGGCGCGACTGGACAGAGCGCGGTAACATTATCCGCTACAATTATTTTCATGATCTTAAGGGTACGGGAGCGCATGATGTAAATGCGGTTTATCTCGATGATTGGGCCAGTGGTACTACGGTTTATGGCAATATATTTTCAAACTGTGCAAGGGCTGTAATGATAGGAGGGGGGCGCGACAATATAATTGATAATAACATTTTTGCAGATTGTACTCTTGCTGTACATGTTGACTCAAGAGGACTCGGCTGGGCAAAGTATTACTTTGACGGCACCGACAGTACTTTATTTAAACGAATGGATGCGGTGCATTATTCACAACCGCCTTATTCTAAAAGATATCCGGCGTTACTTTCTTTGTACCAGGATGAACCTGCAGTTGCAAAGCACAATAGTATTACACATAATATCGCTTTTGGGTGCCGCTGGCTCGACCTGCATAATGAGCTTACCCTGAAAATAGTGGAGGTGCACGACAACCTGTTTTCTGATGTGACGGGTATCTATCAAAGCGATGGTGACAAAGTATCAAAGAAAAATCTGTGGTTATATAATACCGCAGATAAAGATTTCAGAGTAACATCAAAAGCAGTTAAGGAAGGATTTAAGCCCATTCCATATAGTAAAATTGGAATGCAAAAGGATCTATTCAGATTGAAGCCACAAAAAACTTTTTCTTACAAATAAAACTTTACTCCATTCGGGGCGGTGTTATCAGCACAGGTATGGTGGCATGACGTATAATATATTCGGCAAGAGAACCTGTTAGTATTCTTCCTAATCCTGAACGGGTATGAGTGCCCATAACTATCATATCAGCATGCCATTCTTTTGCAATATTAATAATCACCTGTTCAGGAAATCCCTCCGGGGTAAAACGATCTATATGATCAACGCCATTATATAACCGTATATATTGTTCAATTGTTTTTTCGGCTTCATTTAATAATAACAACCTGCTTTGCTCCGGTGTTATACCCAGGTCGGCATTTACAACTTCTTTCGATTTATTTACTACGTACAGCAAACCTATGGCAGCCTTTAACTCATGTGCAAGAGAGAAGCCAACTTCTGCTGCTTTCATAGAATATGCGTTGTTATCAATAGCTATCAGAATTCTTTTATATTTCGTTTCCATAAAAACGTATTACTTAACGATATTAATTCCCCCAATTGTAGCAAATAAACCTATTACTACACTTAGTACTGTATACAAAATGAAGTAGGTGTAATTTCCCTGCCTGAAAAGACTGATACTTTCGTATGAAAAACTGGAAAAAGTAGTATAGCCTCCGCAGAGACCGGTAACAAGAAAAAGCCTCCATTCTGATGTCAGATCTGCATACCTGTTGGAAATACCGTATAATAAACCAATAGCAAAACAGCCGGTGATATTTACAAGAAATGTACCGACTGGAAAAGCTACAGTTACCATTTTATTTACTCCGAGTTGTGCAAGGTAGCGTAGCACACTGCCAATGCCGCCCCCGAGTCCTATAATCAATATTGCTTTCATCTGCCGGTTTTAAAATATTCAATCATTCAAAATTCAGCTTTTTTTTGACATACGGGAATTTTAAATGCTCCAATAGGGTCATAGCATTGCAGGATGAGAGGGAGTTGTTACAAGGGCGAAAATGTAGAGGCAATACAAAAGGAGAAGCCTAAGAGTGAGATGCATACAAAAGAAATCTTCTTTGCACCCTCAGCGAAGAACTCACCGCTCTTTACGGCTAGGTTTTTTTACCACATAATCACCATGCATCCTGATGGTTTAATAATTTTGCAATAGCTCTTTTGATAAACAGTGAAAAGCTTTTTAATCTTTCACTGTGTGTCCAATGATCCGGATTAATCTTTATTTATTCCCAAAAATTATTTTCAATACTTTTGCTGTCCTTTAATTTATTCACTTTTAAAACCAACTCATGAAATTGATTGCCGGCATTTTTGTATCCCTGCTGGGATTGTTTGCCATTAGCTCCTGCAACAGCGGGTCTACTTCTGCACCTGCCAAAGACAGTACCGTTGCACAAAGCGACAGTATGGTAAATACAGGCAGTACTGTCAACTTCAAATTAGGTGTTCAGATGTGGACATTCAGGATGTTTCCGTTTACTGAAGCTCTCGATAAAGTAGATAGCGCGGGGATAAAATATATAGAAGCTTTTTTTGGACAGAAACTGGGTGGTGGATTGCCCGGTAATTTTGGCCCTGACATGTCTGCTGATACCCGTACAAAACTGAAAGACCTATTGCAAAAAAAGGGTATTAGCATTATAGCCATGGGAGTAATTTCGCCTGCTAACGAAAAAGAATGGGTGAAAGCTTTTGACCTTGCAAAAGACTTTGGTTTGAGCTATATAACTGCAGAGCCGAAAAAGGATCAGTGGGATATGATAGACAGCCTTGCCGGTGCCTATGGTATAAGAATTGCTATACACGATCATCCCAAACCCAATGCATATGCCACACCTGATTCTGTACTTGCAGCCATAAAAGGGCATAGTCATATTGGGGCATGTGCAGACATTGGTCACTGGGCACGCAATGGCATCAAACCGGAAGACGCGCTGAAGCAACTTGACGGACATGTTTTTGGAGTTCACCTGAAAGATGTGGTAAAATTCGATGATGCCAAAGCCGCTGATACAGTTGTAGGCAAGGGAATAATTGATATTCCTGCAGTGCTGGCTGAACTGAAGCGACAGAATTTTAACGGGATGCTGTCAATAGAACACGAGTCCAACTGGTACCACAATCTTCCCGATGTAATCATTATCAAAAAATATTACGACGATGAAGTTGCCAATTTAAAATAAGCAACACACTGATAAAGATGATCCGGGACTGAAACAAAAAGTTCCGGATTTTTTTTGAAACCTGGGAAGAGTAATTAATGAGACGAGAGAGTTAAAACAAAAAGTTAGTTCAAATTTATCGTTTCATGAAAATAACAAACTGAATGTATGTTGAAAGCGGAAGCAGGTAAGACGATTAAACTGGCATTGCCGATTATTATAGGTGAGCTTGCCCAGATGTCTTTGCACATAATTGATGCAGCGATGATTGGTGCTATCAATTACAAGCAATTAGCTGCATCGGCATTGGTGATCAATGTCATTAATATTCCTTTTGTGATTGGGATCGGCATGACAATCAGCGTTTCTCAAATGGTATCAATGGCCCATGGCAGAAAGGACGGGCAACTGGTATCACATTATTTATTTAACGGCTTTTTTTTATGTGTTTGTACTGCTTTGCTTATTTCGGGATTGCTGGTGGCGGATAAAAATATTTTACTGCACCTGGGGCAGGATGATGAAGTTGCCCACCTGGCGTTGCCCTTTATGCAGCTCATGTCAATCTCTATAGTTCCTATGCTCCTCTTTATGGCCCTCAAGCAGTTTGCCGATGGCCTTGAATATACCAGAACAGCGATGGTGCTTTCACTTAGTGGCATGCCTGTAAATATATTGTTGAACTGGCTGCTTATTTATGGAAATTGGGGTTTCCCACGTATGGAACTAGCCGGAGCAGGCTGGGCCACACTCATTACCCGAACGCTGATGTTTATTGCTTTACTTTTTGTAATTCTGAAGCATAAGTTATTCCGGCGGTATATAGCGGTGAGCCGCAATCAATGGAAGCTGAAATGGAAAACCATTAAAGAACTATTGCATATAGGCGTTCCCAGTAGTATGCAAATCGGAATGGAAGCCGGCGCCTTTGCTATTTCAGGAATAATAATAGGAACTATAGGAGCTGTAGCACAGGCTGCACATCAGATAGCGCTGAGTTGTGCCTCTTTTACTTTTATGGTATCCATGGGATTGTCGCAGGCTGGTTCTATAAGGGTGAGTAATGCCTTCGGCAGAAAAGACAGGAGGATGATATCGGTGATTGGCAAAAGTACTTTGATCACCGCATTTTTATATGGAACATGTTGTGCCCTGATATTTACAGTTTTTAGAAATCAATTGCCACACCTGTTTAATAAAAATACAGAAGTGCTTAGCCTGGCAGCTTTACTATTGTTGTATGCAGCCATTTTCCAGATATCAGACAGTACCCAGGCGATAGGTGCCGGTTTGCTGCGTGGTATTAAAGATGTAAAAATGCCCACACTTTTTGTGGGTATCGCTTATTGGGTGGCAGGATTGCCCCTGGGTTATATGTTTGCATTTATGTTCAACATGGGCGCTGCAGGCATGTGGCTGGGATTTATTATCGGGCTTTCGCTGGCGTCGCTATTTTTGATTCTAAGGTTTTTAAGAATGACGAAGAAGTGAACAATGCCAAACAATATTAACCTATGAATTTCCTGTAACTTTTAACAACTTCAGGTTTG
This sequence comes from Chitinophagaceae bacterium, assembly GCA_039811345.1. GTDB lineage: Bacteria > Bacteroidota > Bacteroidia > Chitinophagales > Chitinophagaceae > Agriterribacter. Next base: position 1,362 of record JBDHYJ010000090.1, on the reverse strand, counting down.
CCAGCAATATACCACCAAATACTACGAACATACCAATGGCATGCACCCATGTAAACGATTCATTGAGGATAACCGCTGCTTCTATACTACTGAATATAGGTAGCAGGCTGCCGAAAATTGCGGTGAGCCCTGCACCAAGTCTGTGAATAGCTTCGTTCCATAGTAAATAAGCAATAACTGAGGAACCTATTCCGAGGAACAAAATAATATACACAAGATTGGCACTCCATTTTACCGGTGCAGCATGCGCAACATCCCAAATATAAAAAGGGATAAGCAGTACAGATCCCAGAGAGAATATAATAGTCAGAAAACTTATTCCAGAAATTGCAGTTGGTTTTTTTCGGGTAAAAATATTATACACGGCAAAGCAGGCGGCTCCCAGCAATATCCATTTATCGCCGGCGCCAAAGTGAAAGTTTACGAGGTTATGCCATTCTCCGCGACTTAATAAAATTAAAACCCCTGTAATACAAAGCAACATTCCAAAAAATTTCAGCCATCCGATTTGTTCTTTCAAAAAAATGCGTGCAAGAATTATTGAAATAATCGGGGAGGAGGTAGAACCTATAAGCGCCAGATTGGTGGCAGTGGTATAGTGCCCGCCTATATAAATAAAAGTATTGAACAGTGTGATACCCCACAATGCAGTCCAGAACAGATATTTCCAATTTTGAATTAATGCTGTTCGTTCTTCATATATTTTTCTGAAAGAAAATGGAAGTATAACGATTGCCGCACAAAGCCATCTGAAGAATGATAAGCTGAAAGGTGGGATACTGTGTATGACAGCTCTTGCGATAATAAAATTCGCCGACCAGATTATAGTGGCTAATAGTGCAAGCCCTGCGCCTGCTAACTGACTTTTTTGTGAAACACTCATATTTAGGAGCGCAAATATAGTACGGACAAACTACATACACGGCTGTATACTATGTCAACAGTTTGTAAAGGCGTTGCAGGTCGGCTATTTCCGAGGTTTGAAGTGTTTCGTTGTTATCGTACTTTATTTTATAAAACAATACCATTTTGTGTTGGGGATATTTTGCAAGAATATCGTGAATCATTTTACCGGCTGCTTCATCTTTCTTATAAAGAGGTGTAGGTTTGGGTGGGGCAGATTTGAATTTTGTGGGTCTTTTTTTTATAATAGCTTCAAGCGTGATTAATTTGTTTTCGGGTATTGATGCAACCTTTGCCGCTTTATGATATAATCCTTCCAGTTGCTTTTTACTGAGTCCACCCCGTTCTTCATACTGAAAGGCCAGGCTTTTTACAAAGTCAGAATCGGGTCTTGCCATCATTACAGCTTCGAGTATATCTTTAATAATGTCTACGTCTGTCTTTTTTCTCTGTAGCATA
>JBDHYJ010000089.1:0-19623 GCA_039811345.1 Chitinophagaceae bacterium | reverse complement strand
CTCCCTCCTTTTTCAATACATTTGCTTAAACTTCTCGGGATTGAAGCATTTAAAAGCAGTTAATAAATATTTCAGAAAATATAAGTGGCGCTTTTTACTGGGCATACTCTTTATTGTAATATCCAATTACTTTGGCATTCTTGCACCGCAGGTTACGGGTTATGTAATGGATAAAGTGCAGGAAAAATTGCAGGCACCTGCAGGAGTTGTATCCACGCTTACCAAAACTGTTACACAGGAATATGATCCGTTGGTAAAACTATTTATCAGGCAATTAGAAGGACAGATCAGCTTGCACAGCTTTACCTGGCTGGTAATGATCTGCGGACTGACTTTACTGGCTTTTGCACTTCTCCGCGGATTATTTATGTTCTTCATGCGGCAGACCATCATCGTTATGAGCCGCCTGATAGAATTTGATCAAAAGAATGAAGTGTACCGGCACTATCAGAAGTTGGATACTTCATTTTATAAAGTGCACAGCACCGGCGACCTGATGAGCCGCATGGCTGAAGATGTCAGTCGTGTCCGCATGTACACCGGCCCCGCAACGATGTATTTTATTAATCTCGTTGCACTCATTGGTTTGAGCCTTTTTTATATGGTGAGAAAAAATCCTGAACTTACCTTATACGTGCTCACACCATTACCTATACTGGCTATAACTATATATATTGTCAATACTGTTATTCATAAAAAAAGTGAAAACATCCAGGCACAGCTCAGCAATCTTACCACCAATGCACAGGAGTCATATTCCGGTATAAGAGTGATTAAATCTTTTGTACAGGAAAAAGCAATGGAGCAATTTTTTGAAAAAAACAGCGAGGCTTATAAAAAAAGCGCTGTTAATCTCGCTAAAATTGAAGCTATTTATTTCCCCTCTATCGGTTTGCTGATAGGATTGAGCACGCTGCTTACTATTATGATAGGTGGCTTATATCATATCCAAAACCCGGATCAGATCACTATAGGAACGATTGCTGAATTTGTAGTATATATCAATATGCTCACTTTCCCGGTTAGTTCCATCGGTTGGGTGGCTAGTATGATTCAGCGTGCCTCCGCCTCTCAAAAAAGGTTGAATGAGTTTTTGGAAACAAAACCCGCTATTTCGAACAATGCTGATCCTCTTCAGGTAACACTAAAGGGACATATTCATTTTGATAAAGTAAATTTTACCTACTCACATACTGGTATTAAGGCTTTAAAGGATTTTACTATTGACATAGCACCCGGGAATAAAATTGCGATAGTAGGGAAAACGGGCAGTGGCAAATCCACCATAGCTCAATTACTTTTAAGAATGTACGATCCCGACAATGGAAACATACGAATTGATGGTACTGATCTGAAAGAAATGGATTTGCGGGATTTACGCCGGCAAATCAGCTATGTGCCACAGGATGTATTCCTGTTCAGCGATACTATTGCAGGCAATATTCGTTTCGGACTGGATACTGCCACTGATGAAATGATAAAAAAAGCTGCCCGTCAGGCAAGTGTAGAGAAAGAAATCAATCATTTTTCAAAAGGATTTGAAACACTGGTTGGTGAAAGAGGAGTAACTCTCAGCGGGGGACAAAAGCAGCGGATATCCATTGCAAGGGCTATGATAAAAAACCCGGCAATTGTAATTTTTGATGACTGCCTGAGCGCCGTAGATGCCCGAACAGAAAAGGAAATCATTGGTAACCTATACGAATACCTGCAGGATAAAACAGCAATTATAATTACCCATCGTATATTCAGCCTGTTCAATTTTGATACTATTATTGTCATGGATGAGGGGCGGATTGCAGAGCAGGGAACTCATGAAAACCTGCTGGAAATCAACGGCAGGTATGCCGAAATGTATCGCCGGCAGCAGGAACAGGAGGAAACAGAGGGATAAATCCTTGCCTGTAGCGGGTTACAGGAGTTTTGGTTAAAATTTTGTCAATTCAAAAACAATTTTATCTTTGTTGATCGTAAAAAATGGATAAGTTAAACTACTAAAAAAAATTACTGTGGCGTACGACAACAATGACAAAAAGATGGAAAGTGTGTATAGCAAAAGAATCCGTGCCGGCAAAAGGCGGACTTATTTTTTTGATGTTAGGAGCACACGCAACCAGGACTACTATTTAACGATTACGGAAAGCCGTAAACGTTTTAATGACAATGGTTATGACAGGCATAAGATTTTCCTTTACAAGGAAGACTTTAATAAGTTTATCAAGGCGCTTAATGAAGCGGTAGATCATGTTAAAACAGAATTAATGCCTGATTTTGACTTCGATGCTTTTAACCATGATTCTCCTATAGCTGAAGGCGATGATATTGATACAGGAGAAGTTGAAGAAGTAGGCGCTGTAACCAATGCGGAAGTGAATACGTCAGCTGCACCTTCACCGGTAGCTCAAAACAATAGCGCCGATGAAGAAGTGGATAAGTGGTAGATCAATTTCACCAGTTATAAAATATAAAAACCCCGGTATTCCCGGGGTTTTCCTGTTATGTAGTATATCCAAAATTACTATCAGCTATTCAGCAATCAGGTTTTTATAAGCATTGATCAGTCCGTTGGTAGACGAATCGTGTGTGCTGATATTGCCTTTAGCTTTCAATTCAGGTAAAATTTTGTTGGCAAGCTGTTTGCCAAGTTCTACACCCCATTGATCAAAGCTGAATATATTCCAAATCACTCCCTGAACAAATATTTTATGTTCATACAAAGCAATTAATTGCCCTAATGTATATGGAGTTATTTTTTTAATCAGGAATGAATTGGTGGGCTTATTGCCTTCAAACACTTTAAACGGTGCTATCTTTTCTCTATCCGCAGCATTCATTCCAGATAGTTCGGCATCTACATCTTCTTTTGACTTACCATTCATCAGCGCTTCGGTCTGTGCAAAGAAATTAGACAATAACTTTTGATGATGATCTCCAATAGGATTATGCGAAATGGCGGGCGCTATAAAGTCACATGGTATCAATACAGTACCCTGGTGTATCAGTTGATAAAATGCATGCTGGCCATTAGTGCCCGGCTCACCCCATATTACAGGCCCGGTTGCATATTTGGTATCAGCACCATTACGGTCTACATGCTTGCCATTGCTCTCCATATTACCCTGCTGAAAATAGGCTGAAAAACGATGCAGGTATTGATCGTAAGGTAATATAGCTTCAGTTTGTGCACCAAAGAAATTGGTATACCAAAGCCCGATTAGCGCCATAAGTACAGGAATATTTTTTTCAAAGCTCTCCTTACGGAAATGGTTATCCGTAGCATGCGCTCCTTTCAGCAACATTTCAAAATTATCAAAACCGATAGTAAGTACAATTGATAACCCAATAGCACTCCATAAACTGTAACGCCCTCCTACCCAATCCCAGAACTCAAACATATTGGCTTTGTCAATGCCGAAAGCCACTACCTCTTTTTCATTAGTTGATAATGCAGCAAAATGTTTTGCAATAAACTTTTCGTCTTTGGCAGTTTCCAGGAACCAACGTCTTGCAGTATGTGCATTAGTCATAGTTTCCTGTGTGGTAAAAGTTTTTGACGCAATAAGAAACAATGTTTCCTCAGGGTTTACCTGCTTCAGTGTTTCTGCAATATGGGTACCGTCTACATTAGATACAAAATGTGCCTGAATGCCTTCCTTCCAATAGGGTTTCAATGCTCCGGTAACCATTACCGGTCCAAGATCACTCCCGCCAATACCAATATTGACAATATGCTTTATTTTCTTTCCTGTATACCCTTTCCATTCACCGCTATGAATTTTACCTGAAAACACTTTCATCTGATTAAGCACTTTCTGCACTTCAGGCATAACATCTTTCCCATCTGTTATAACGGGTGAGCCAGAAACATTTCTTAATGCCGTATGCAGTACTGCCCTGTTTTCTGTCTGGTTAATTTTCTCACCGGTAAACATTGCCTCAATCGCATCCTTAACACGGCATTCATTTGCAAGCTGAATCAGCAGTTTCAGCGTATTATCATCAACGATATTTTTTGAATAATCAAAAAGGATGTCTTCAAACCGGATAGCATATTTCTCAAATCTCTGAGGATCAGAATGAAAAAAATCTTTTATTCTCTTTTCCTTCATTACCTGATAGCAGGATGTCAGTTCTTTCCATGATTTTGTTTCCTGCAGATTTATTCTTGGGAATGCCATAGCTGATGATTTCTTTCAAAGATAATATTTTAGGTCTTATACCCTATTCACTTTACACCTTATACCTTATACCTTACTCCCCAATCTCAAAGCTTACCAATCACCTCGCAGGTCATATTTACCATAGCAGCAGTAATATCAAGATGTGTAACCATTCGTATCTGATTCTCCGAAATAGCAACAGTTAAAATATGATTTTTTTTAAGGTCTTCCACCAGTCTTTTAGCAGCATATGATGCCGCTACATTAAAAATGATAATATTGGTTTCAACAGGATAAATATTTTCAACAAATGTCTTTGTACTTAATACTTCTGCTATTTGCCGGGCATGTTCATGATCAATTGCAAGCCTATCAATATTATGCTGAAGTGCATATAAACCTGCGGCACCGATTATTCCGGCCTGACGCATTCCACCGCCCATTATTTTTCTGAAGCGCCTTGCCTTTTTAATAAAATCATTTTTACCCAACAAAATGCTCCCAACAGGCGCACCCAGGCTTTTGCTCAGACAGATAGAAATACTGTCAAACAGTTTACCAAAATCTTTAGGGTTCTGTTTTTTTGCCACCAGTGCATTAAATAATCTTGCCCCATCAAGATGCAGGTTTAAACCATTTTCATCACACACTTTTCTTATTTTGATGATCTCATCCATTTCGTAGCAACTACCCCCGCCGCGGTTAGCAGTATTCTCAAGACTCACCAGCCTGGACTTGGCTTTATGAATATCATCAGGGTTAATAGCAGCTACTACCTGATCTGCGCTTATACGTCCACGGTTGCCCTCAATCAGCTTAACCTGGCAACCTGAATTAAAGGCAATTCCTCCGCCTTCGTACTGATAAATATGTGACTGTCGTTCACAAATCACTTCTTCAGCAGGCTGGGTGTGGCACTTAATGGCAATCTGGTTTGTCATTGTACCGCTTGGACAAAAAAGCCCCGATTCCATACCAAACATATCTGCGGCAAAGGCTTCCAGGCTGTTTATAGAAGGATCTTCACCAAAAACATCATCACCTACCGGTGCATTTTTAATGGCATCCATCATTGCAGGTGAAGGGCAGGTTACCGTATCTGAACGAAAGTCAATAGTCATAAAACGAATATAGTATAAAGCTTATACAGAGAGTTTAAACCCAGGAAAAGGAATAGGATTCTATAACAGAAAAAAGTTTTGCAATCGTTTGCGATAGATTTTTATAATATTTTTTGCAAAAACATTTCATTTTTTTCCGTAAAGATTATGGGATTCGGCAAATGTGTGTTACTTTTGTCAATCGTCTCAGGCACAGTTTCGGGAAAGAAATAACATAGTGTTTGCATATAACCTGCAACACACCAGTCCTTAATTACTGTCTCCATAAGGCGGGTTGTTTTACTGGAATTTCCAACTTCACTCGACTAATTATTTTTGATCAACTTTAAGATATGAGACAGTTAAAAATAGCAACACAAATCACTAACCGCGACTCGCAGGCGGTAGAAAAATATCTGCAGGAAATATCTAAAATATCAATGATCACCCCTGAAGAAGAAACTGTACTTGCACAGCGAATTAAAATGGGGGATCAGAGAGCACTGGACAAACTGGTGCAGGCCAACCTCAGGTTCGTTGTTTCCGTTGCTAAACAATATCAACACCAGGGTTTATCACTCAGTGATCTTATCAACGAAGGGAATCTTGGTTTAATCAAGGCTGCACAGCGCTTTGATGAAACCAAAGGTTTTAAATTCATTTCTTACGCTGTATGGTGGATTCGCCAGTCTATCCTTCAGGCTTTGGCAGAGCAGGGTCGCCTTGTTCGTTTGCCACAGAATAAAATCGGCACTTACAACAAAGCTAATAAAGCTTATATGGCTTTTGAACAGGAACACGAACGTGAACCAAGTACGGAAGAACTGGCAGAGCTTCTTGAAATGAGCGAAACCGAAATCAACAATATCTTTCAGAGCAACACCCGCCACACCTCACTTGATGCACCCGTGCATGAAGCAGAAGATGTTGCAATGGGTGACCTCCTCGAAGGCGGTGCAGAAACTGATGATGACGTAATGAAAGATTCGCTTCGTAATGAAATTCGCAGGGTATTAAAATCTCTGAGCCCTCGCGAAGCTGAGATTGTAAATGCGTATTTCGGACTGGATGGAGAAAACGGTGTAACAATTGAACAAATAGGCCAGAAATACGATTTAACTAAGGAACGTATCCGGCAAATAAAAGAAAGAGCTATTAAACGTCTCCAAAAAGCACGTTACAGCAGTTCATTAAAAGCATATTTAGGATAAGTCATTTGCTTGTTTATTGATAAATCAATCCCGACAGATAATTTTACTGCCGGGATTTTTTTATTACTATAGTCCCGAACCCTTTGAAATCTTGGACAGTATAATGAATCGTAACATGTGAATCACTTTCTCACTGCTCACATTTCTCACTATCTCACTTTCTCACCCTCTTAACCATTCACCTGCTCTCTTCTCCCATATTTCGTCTCACTTTTCTCAATGCCTTTAATATTCCTTTTTGCCTGCTGAATATGTCTTTCGTTATGGGCAATGATAAATTGAAATACATCACCGAGGTTCAGTTTTATAAATTTTGCTATTGAAACAGGAATCCTGATTTTGTTAAGGTCTGCCAACTCAGCTCTTTTCAGAAAATGCAACAAAGCTTCCTGCTGCTGAATAAATTCAGCAACAACTGTATAAGCATCTAATTGAGAGGATGGAATATGATTTTTAAATGCTTTCATTTTTTTCTTGCCCGTTTCAGGATCCATCATCCGGGTGAAATAATTGCCCAGCCATGAACTCCGGAAAGTGCTTTTGGATGGATATCCTTTATGGTTATCCAATCCATTTTTTATTAAAGGGAAATAATAATTACCATACCCATTCAGGTGGTCAAGACATTGTGCAATGCTCCATCCGCCATTTTCTGCAGGTCTAAGCAATATGGATACCGGTAAATTTTGAAAAATACTTACTGCTTCCCTGATATGTTGTTCTACCCTTTCTTCAAGCCTGTTTAATAATGCTGCTTTGTTTATTGGTTTCATAATTGCTGATTTGTGATTGAAATATTTATGCAAAAATGAATAGATCAACAATAACAAATCTTGGTATTTTCCATGATTTTCAGATTCTGACTGAATTAATAAGCTTACTGAAATTGCTTGGGTCTATTCCTAAATAATTTGCCAGGTATTTGTGAGGTATCATTTGCAGGATATGAGGACTACGCTGCAACAGCTTACGAAACTTCTCTTCCGAAGAAAAACATTGTAGTTCTGTAAGTCTCTCCAATACTCCTGAAAGAGCTGCTGTAATGCCCTTCCTGATCATAGTATTTATGTTGGCATGTATGTACATAAGTTCTTCAAGCTTAAAAAACGGTGCCCGCAGAAAAGAAGAGGGGGAAAGGGTCTCATAAAAATACATGGAGGGTGTTTGCTGCATCAGGGCATCGAGCACCCCCCCAAAAGAATAGGGATAGGTGAATACTATTGTGGCTTCCCTGCCCTTTTCGTCATAATAGACTACCCGCTGTATACCTTCCAGTACAAAATACAAGTATTTCTCTTTTTCACCTGCCCTCGTTAAAATCTCTTTTCTTTTGTAATTCACCGGGGTCCATATTCTTTCTAATCCCTGCCATTCAGTTTCAGTTAGGGGATGTATGGCTTGAACTAAATTCCTTATATGTTCCAGAGATTGCTGCACAGACGAATTTAATTGTGATATTAACACGCTAACTTATTAGTTTTTTTTAACTTAGTCCATAATATTCAACCCCCTTCACCGGATCATTAAAGCCTTGCTATTGTTTCTGTATGAAAAAAATTTACATTATTGGGTTAATTGTTGTCTTTGCCGTTTTGGCGGTATTTGCAATCAGATCGTTTACCAATATAGCATCCGGCGATGGTGCAAGCAATGAAATCAGTTATAATTTTCAAATACGTCCTATACTTTCTGACAAATGCCTGGCCTGTCATGGACCCGATGCAAATAAAAGAGAAGCAGGCTTACGACTGGATATAGCAGAAGAAGCATACAAAGCACTCAAAGAACATCCCCGGGCTCATGCCCTGGTACCAGGTAAGCCTGAACTTTCAGAACTTTTCTTGCGCATAAGTTCTACAGATACTTCCTACAGAATGCCTCCTGCTTCCAGCAATCTGCCTTCGCTTACGCCGGAAGAAATTGAATTAATTAGAAAATGGATTGTTCAGGGTGCCAAATACGAAAAGCACTGGGCCTTTATTGCACCGGTTAAAGCACCGCTCCCCAAAGTAAAAAATGATAAATGGCCAAAAAATGAGATAGATTATTTTGTACTGAACAAAATGGAGGAAAAAGGACTTGAACCCAATGATGAAGCCGATAAAGCCAGGTTGCTGCGCCGTATATGTTTTGATATAACCGGCCTCCCGCCTACTCCCGAAATGATAGATAAATTTATCAGCAACAACTCTTCCGATGCCTATGAGCAAATGATAGATACGCTTTTGCAACATCCCTCCTTTGGCGAAAGAATGGCAATACCCTGGCTCGATGCAGCACGTTATGCAGACTCCCATGGTTACCAGGATGATAATTACCGGTCTCAATGGCCCTGGCGCGACTGGGTTATCCATGCTTTCAACGAAAACCTGCCTTACGATAAATTTGTTACCTGGCAACTTGCCGGCGATCTTATACCCAATGCTACTAAAGAACAGATACTGGCAACCGGTTTCAACCGTAATCACAAAATCACCGAAGAAGGCGGTGTAATTGACGAAGAATACCGGGTTGAATATGTAGTGGACAGAACCAACACCTTTGGTACTGCACTGCTTGGTATGACTATTCAATGCGCACGCTGCCACGATCATAAATATGATCCTATATCACAAAAAGATTTCTACCAGGTTTCTGCTTTCTTCAATAGTATAAAAGAAGTAGGTATTGAGTCTACTGTGGGAGGACATGAGACTTTTGCTAAAAATCCAAGAATGGATATTACACAGGAAGATCTGAAGGGTGTTTTAAGTTTTATGAATAAATCCGACACCCAGGGTTTGCAGGTATCTGTAATGAAGGATCTGGATACTGCACGCAAAACATATATACTTTCCCGTGGAGTGTACGATCAGCATGCAGCAGAAGTGTTCCCCGGTACTCCTGCAGCCATCATGCCCTATGCAGATACCCTGCCTAAAAACAGGCTGGGTTTAGCCGAATGGTTATTCGATCCGCGGAATCCGCTTACTGCACGTGTGTTTGTAAACCGGGTTTGGCAGGACATTTTTGGAAGAGGTATTGTAAAATCACCGGGTGATTTTGGTATGCAGGGTGACCTCCCTTCTAACCCAAAACTGCTTGACTGGCTTGCAGTTGATTTTCGTGAAAACGGGTGGAATATAAAAAGACTGATCAAGCAGATATGTATGTCAGCTACTTACCGTCAATCGTCTGTTGTCACTCCCGAAAAAAAGAAAACAGACCCTGAAAATATTTATCTTTCACATGCACCACGTATACGCATAAACGCAGAAATGGTTCGCGACCTTGTACTGGCAAGCAGTGGTTTACTCAACAAAACTATCGGTGGCCCGAGCGTTAAACCTTACCAGCCACCGGGATTATGGGAGCTGGCAACATCCGGACGGGGACTCCTCGCTACTTACCGCCAGGATCATGGTGCGTCTTTATACAGGCGGGGTTTATATACTTTCATTAAAAGAACTGTTCCACCTCCCTCCATGATGATATTTGATGCAAGCAACCGCGATCAGTGTGAAGTCAATCGCCCCAGGACCAACACACCCCTGCAGGCATTGATTATGATGAACGATCCTACGGTATTGGAATCAAGTAAAGCTATGGCTGATCTTTTTATTCAGAATAAGAAAAATCCACAGGAAACAGTGACTGAAGCTTTTATGCGCATCATTAATCGCCATCCTCAAAAAAATGAAACTGATCTTTTGTTGCAATATCTGACTGAGCAACAGGTATACTTCAATAGTCACCCCGATGATGTAAAGAAAATAACCAATGTAGGAGAATATAAAGCAAAAACAACAGCTTCACCGGAACTTGCCGCAACCATGCAAATGATTCAGGTGATATATAATATGGATGAAGCTATTACAAAAACATAGTGCCATGAACAAAGAGATACTGGAATATGGTTTAAATATTAACCGCAGAAAGTTTTTATCAAGGCTGAGCATAGGTTTGGGCAGTGCAGCCCTGGGTTCGCTGTTGATACCAGGCTTGTTCGATGGAGCAGCAGCAGAGGAAGAAGCAGGTTTTATCCCGGGTATACCGCATTTTGCACCTAAAGCAAAAAGAGTAATATATCTTTTCCAGAATGGGGCGCCATCACAACTGGAAACTTTTGACTACAAACCTACATTAGTTAAAATGATGGGACAGGATCTGCCCGAGTCGGTACGAAATGGTCAAAGGCTTACAGGCATGACTTCTTCGCAAAAATCATTTCCTCTTGTTGGTTCTTATTATTCATTCAAACAATATGGGCAATCCGGTGCGTGGGTAAGCGAAATATTTCCGCACATGGCCGGAATAGTAGACGATCTGTGTATCATTCGTTCACTGCATACGGAAGCCATCAATCATGATCCTGCACTTACCTTTTTCCAGACAGGTGCACAACAGGGCAACCGGCCCAGTATGGGTTCATGGGTGAGCTATGGGCTGGGTACTGAAAATAAAAACTTACCTGCATTCTGTGTGCTGCTTTCGCGTGGCAAGGGCAATGGGCAGGGTGTTTATTCCAAGCTATGGTCAAACGGCTTTCTTGATTCTATTCACCAGGGGGTACAGTTTAGCAGTGGTGAAAACCCAATCCTTTATTTACAGGATCCTGATGGTATGGACAGAACATCGAGGAGAAAAATGCTGGATAAGGTTGCCGCACTCAATGAAATGGAATTAAAAGAATTTGGTGATCCTGAAATTGCTACCCGTATACAGCAATACGAAATGGCATACCGCATGCAAACTGCAGTACCCGAAATTATGGATGTATCTAAAGAATCGGATGATATCATAAAATTGTATGGGCCTGAATGTCTTGTTCCCGGAACATATGCTGCCAACTGTTTGCTTGCACGCAAACTTTCTGAAAATGGGGTTCGGTTTGTACAACTGTATCACCAGGGATGGGATCAGCATGGAAACCTTCCCAATGAAATGAGAGGGCAGGCAAAAGATGTAGACCAACCATCGGCGGCACTGATTACAGATTTAAAACAAAGAGGATTGCTTGATGAAACGCTGGTGATCTGGGGTGGGGAATTTGGCAGAACCAATTATTGCCAGGGCAAGATGAGTGTGGAAAATTATGGCAGGGATCATCATCCAAGATGTTTCTCTATATGGATGGCAGGCGGTGGTATTAAACCGGGAATGGTTTACGGAGAAACAGATGAATTTGGGTATAATATTGTAAAAGATCCGGTGCATATTCACGATTTTCATGCTACCATTCTTAATCAATTAGGATTTGATCATGAGCGGCTCACTTATCGCTTCCAGGGTAGAAGATACAGGCTAACTGATGTGTCGGGACATGTGGTGAGAGATATTTTAGCATAACTGCAAAAAACAATTCACCAGATAATTTTTAAAAAAATCTATGCAAAGAAGAAATTTCTTACGGAAAGCCGGGCTTGCCACTGCCGGATTTGCAATTGCCAAAGATATGTTTGCATATAAAAAAGACCCTGTATATGGTCACAACAATATGCGTTTCAGGATGGATGCCAAATGGGGGCAACTTAATCCTCAAAAATATCCCGTCAATGATTGCCACGAGATGGTACAGGATAGCAAAGGCAGGATTATTTTACTGACCAATGAAACAAAGAACAATATTCTTATTTATAATAAATCCGGTAAATTGTTGCAGAGCTGGGGACATGAATTTCCGGGAGCGCATGGATTAACACTGCATCGCACCGGGGGAGAAGAATATCTTTTCATTACAGATACCAATCGCCACCAGGTATTTAAAACAACACTTGATGGTAAAATTTTACTCACCATAGATGTTCCCCTTGAAACAGGGGTATATGAATCGAAAGAAGCATTTGTGCCTACAGAAACAACGGTGTTGGATAATGGCGACTTTTATATAGCCGATGGATATGGATCCCAGTATGTAATTCATTATGATGAGAAAGGGAATATTAAAAACTATTTTGGCGGTAAAGGGAATACAACCGCTAATTTAGATAACGCACATGGTATTACTATTGATCGCAGGCAGGCTGTTATGACGCTGCTTGTTACCGACAGGACAAGAAATTGTTTCAAACGATTTTCTATGGACGGAAAACTGATTGAAGTAATTGAACTGCCGGGGGCATGTGTTTGCCGACCTGTGATTCACGGAGATTATTTATATGCAGCAGTGCTGCGGTCTCCCAACCTGCAGGCTGAAAAAACAGGTTTCGTTACGATACTTGATAAGCAAAATAAAGTTGTTTCTAATATAGGCGGCACAGCACCTGTATACAAGGATGGCAAGCTGCAGCAGATGGCACAGGCAGAAAAAATATTTGTACATCCACATGATGTGTGTGTGGATGATGATGGCAATCTGTATGTAGCACAATGGGCCTCCGGAAAAGTGTATCCTTATAAATTCAGCCGGGTATAATGCAAAAAATATTAAAAATCGGATCAGGCGCTTTATTCGGCGCTATGGTGTTTTTACTTTTTCTGGTAGTTTTTCAGGGTGTGATTAGTATTCCTGCCTGGCTTGCAGTGGCCGGAAGAATGCATCCTATGTTCCTTCATTTTCCAATAGTATTGCTGCTGCTTTCTTTTTTTACCGTGTGGTTGCCTGGCAATAAATACCGCAACGATGAATGGTTATCCTTGCTTCGTTTAATGGCAGCACTTACGGCTGCCGTTACCGCAATTATGGGTATGTTGTTGTCAATGGAAGACGACAGATCCGGAGATATCTTAGAACAACATAAGTGGGGTGGAGTCATTATTGCTATTGCCGGATTTTTATTTTACGCATATTTCTCATTGCTTATCAGGCGTGTATTGCTTACCAGAATATTTACCGTCATAGCTACTGTTGCTATCATCATTACCGGACATTGGGGAGCCGATCTTACACACGGCAAAAATTATGTACTGGCTCCATTAAAAATTAATGAAACACATAAGGTTCCACCGGATAAGGCTATCATATTCGCTGATATCATTCAACCTATTCTGGAAAAAAAATGTGTAAACTGTCACGGAGAAGCGAGTATAAAAGGAGGACTGCTATTGTCTGATATAGATGGTATATTAGCCGGTGGTAAAACTGGGCCCTTATTTATCCCCGGTCAGCCTGATACCAGCTTACTCATCCATCGGATTCAACTTCCATTGGAAGATAAGAAGCACATGCCACCTGCTTCGAAACCACAATTGACACTGGCAGAATCTGCACTCTTGTATGCCTGGATCGAATCCGGTGCAGCTACTGATAGCATGTTGTTCAGTCTTCCCGAAAAAGACAGTTTCAGGGTGATGGCAACCAGGTACCTGCAACCTACGGAAGTTGCGGGTTCTGAAGAACCGGTTTACGATTTTAAGGCCGCTGATGAAAAAAAAGTTTTAGCACTTAATAACAATTATCGTATTGTAGTTCCTCTCGGTAAAAATTCACCTGCCCTTTCTGTTAATTTCTATGGTAAAAATGCATACTCCACTAAATCACTGGAAGAATTACTGAATGTAAAACAACAGGTCACCCAGCTTAACCTGTCACGTATGCCGGTAAAAGATGCTGATATAAAAGTTATCCAGCAACTGGTCAACCTTCGGAAATTAAATCTTAATTATACTGACATAACTCCGGCCGGAATTTCGGGACTGATCTCGCTTAAGCATCTTCAGGAATTGACACTATCGGGTACGGCTGTTACTACGGAAGCTTTAGAAAAATTACTTCCTTCAACAGCTATTAATTCCTTATTTGTATGGGATACTAAAATTGACAGTGTACAACTGCAACGCCTACGTGCTAAATTCCCCTCTGTGGATATACAAACAGGGTTTGAAGACAAAGGAGATAATATTGTTGCCCTGAGTGCACCATTTATAAAAACACCGGCAGGAATATTTGATAGTGATATATCCGTTGAGATAACGCATCCTTTCAAAGGAGTTGAAATTAGATATACACTTGACGATACTGAGCCAGACAGTGTAAACAGTCCGGTATATACAACGCCTGTGCATATTGAAAAGAATACTACGGTAAAAGCAAGGGCTTTTAAAAAAGGCTGGTATGGCAGTGGCGTTGCCCAATCCTCATATATTAAAAGAGGTGTTGTACCAGATTCTGTAATTGTGGCATCAACTCCCGATCCTAAATACCGGCCTTCACAGGCAACAGCATTGACAGACGGTCAGTTGGGCGATTTTACGAATACCTCTAATGGTGATTGGTTTGGATATCGAGGCAGTAATGCATCTTATTACCTGCTTTTTAATAAAGTTGTTTCTATAAAATCTGTATTACTTAATATGATGCAAAATCTCGGCGCTCACATATTCCCTCCGAACAAGATTGAAATATGGGGCGGATCAGACAGCAGTCATCTTAAATTACTGGGATCATCCAGCCCAGCAGTTCCTGAAAAAGGTACCCCTTCCAGGTTATTACAGGAGCAGGTGCAATTTTCACCGGCAGAAGTGCAATGCCTTAAGATTATTGTAAAACCCATTGCAGCCCTCCCACCCTGGCATGATAGCAAGGGCAAACCCGGCTGGGCATTTATTAGCGAAGTGGTGCTGAATTAAGGGTATCGTTTATATTTAACCATTTCCACGTAATTTTGCACAATTTTTATCCGGGAAAATTTAAACGGGACTACGGGCATTCAGTTCCCGGGAAATTCATTTCAGACAAAGGAATAATATGGATACAACAGCAAGTGAAAAAGTACAATGTTTAATTATAGGTTCAGGTCCGGCAGGATATACCGCAGCAATATATGCCTCGAGGGCAAATCTTAAACCGGTGCTTTACCAGGGTATACAACCCGGTGGTCAGTTGACTATTACAACAGAAGTAGAAAACTATCCGGGATATCCCGATGGGGTGCAGGGACCGGATATGATGGTTCATTTTGAAAAGCAGGCTTCGAGAATGGGCGCCGATATACGTTTTGGTTTGGCGACTAAAGTTGATTTTTCCCAACAACCATACAAAGTATGGATAGATGAAGAGAAACTGATTGAAGCAGATGCTGTCATCATTGCAACAGGCGCTTCTGCAAAGTGGCTGGGACTGGAGAGCGAGCAAAGACTAAATGGTTTTGGTGTCAGTGCATGTGCTGTATGTGATGGTTTTTTCTTCAGGGGTAAAGAAGTGGCTATAGTAGGCGCCGGTGATACGGCTGCTGAGGAAGCTTTATATCTTTCAAAACTTTGCACTACCGTACACATGATAGTACGACGCAATGAAATGAGAGCTTCTAAAGTAATGCAGGAAAGAGTGCAGGCAACACCTAATATTAAAATATACTGGAACTCAGAAACAGAAGAAATAATTGGAGAAAATAAAACCGAAGCTGTAAGAATAAAAAACAAACAAACTGGCGAAACTCAAACAATTCCCGTTAGCGGCTTTTTTGTAGCAATAGGACATGAGCCTAATTCCTCTATCTTCAAAGGATGGCTGGATATGGATGAAGCCGGATATATAAAAACACAGCCCGGCAGTTCCAAAACAAATATTGAAGGAATTTTTGCAGCAGGCGATGTGCAGGACAAAATATATCGTCAGGCAGTAACCGCTGCCGGCAGCGGCTGCATGGCAGCATTAGATGCAGAAAGATATCTTGGTGAAAAGGGCTTACATTAAATCATTACAATTCGATGAACGAATTGGTATGACCTAAAATTATTTATAGACTTTTTATGCTTACAATTTCTCTTCATCATCTGAAATTTCACGCTTTTCACGGTTTGTATGAAGAAGAGAAAAAAACTGGTAACGAGTTTGAAGTGAACCTCGATGTAAGTTTCAATGAACCTGCAGATCCGGTAACACATCTTAGCCAGACCATCAATTACGCAGTATTATATCAACTTATCAAAGACCGGATGAGTATACCGGAACCATTGCTGGAAACTGTGGCAATGGACATTGCACGGCAATCCAGGATACGTTTTCCTTTCATAACTGAAATTAACGTTTCTGTAAGGAAAATTAACCCGCCTATATTTAATTTTCAGGGACAGACAGTGGTAAGTTTTCACAAAAAATATACGGAATGAAATATGGGATATTATCTGTAATGGCAGTGGTTTTTGCGTGTATTGTATATGCGCAGGATGTAAATGCAATAATTGCAGATGCAGAAAAATCTGAGCGTGATCTTAAAGAAGCTGAAGCATTGAACAAATACAAGGAGGTATTAACTATTCAGCCTGCAAATGTAAAAGCACTATGGAAAGCCGCTGAATTAACAGGAAGAATTGGAAGCCGTCTTAAAAAAGAAGACCAGAGAATCTCCCATATGCAACAAGCTAAGCAATATGCAGAAGCTGCATTGAAAGCAGATCACAATAGTGCCGATGCCAACTATGCAATTGCCGCAACAGCTATGCGATATGCAGCTATTACCAAAGGAAAAGAGCGGGCAGGATTTTTAAGAGAAATGAAATACTATGCAGATTCAGCACTCATGATTAATCCTGCACATGCCAGAGCGTTATATGTTTTAGGCAAATGGAACTTTGATATTGTTACAATGGGTGTTGGCGATAAAGCTGCTGCTAAAGTTCTTTTCGGGGGAATGCCCAGGGCTTCCCTGGAAGATGCTATTATATATTTTGAAAAAGCAAGGGCCGCAGATATTTTTCTAATGATTGACTATCTCGATCTTGCTAAAGCCTATATAAAATTTCACCAGACCGATAAAGCCATTGATGTGCTGAACAAAATGGCAAAATTGCCCCCACGAACGGAAGATGACCCTGGATATAAGGCCGAAGGCAAGACATTACTTGCATCACTTCTGTAACGATAACAAGCCA
Source organism: Chitinophagaceae bacterium (assembly GCA_039811345.1). Taxonomy (GTDB): domain Bacteria; phylum Bacteroidota; class Bacteroidia; order Chitinophagales; family Chitinophagaceae; genus Agriterribacter. Next base: position 2,361 of record JBDHYJ010000089.1, on the reverse strand, counting down.
TTTATAAAATAAATGAACAAAAGGAAGCCTGCTTTCTTTATTTTCGTCACTTATTTTCACGATACATCAGGAAAAATAAAAAACAGATTCATGAAAAGATTTACATTCCTATTTGGTTTTGTCGCGATTGCTTTTCAGGGAATTTCCCAGACAAACTCAACTCAATACGACTATCACACTTTATTCTCGCCCTTGTTTTATAAGCATAACGGAAACGAATACCGTGCTGCAAATGGTGAACCAGGACCGGCTTACTGGCAAAACAAAGCAGATTATAACATCAATGCACATCTCGACGACAATAAACATGAGGTGAGCGCTACAGTAACCGTTACTTACAAAAACAACAGTCCGCAGCAACTACACTATATATGGCTACAGTTAGATCAAAACCTTTTTAACGATTCATCTCGTGGCCATGAAAAAATACCGCCTACAGGCTATAGCCGCTATGGTGATGCCAATAGCACTTTTAAAGGCGGTTATACTTTAAAGTCAGTTAAACTGATTACCGGCGGAGCAGAGACCAATGCAGACTATATTGTAACCGATACACGTATGCAAATACGCTTGCCCAAACCCATTGCAGCAAAAGGTGGCGAGCTTAAATTTAAAATTGATTATTCATTCATCATACCCAAATACGGCGCTGACAGAACCGGTATACTCGAAACTAAAAACGGCGATATTTTTTCGGTAGCACAATGGTATCCACGCTTATGTGTATTTGACGATGTACGTGGGTGGAATACAGATCCCTATCTGGGAGCCAGTGAATTTTACCTGGAGTATGGCGATTTTGATGTACATATTACTGCACCTGCATCAATGATTGTTGTTGGATCAGGAGAATTACTCAATCCTGAAGAAGTACTGACCGCTCAACAACTACAAAGATACCACCAGGCAAAGTCAAGTGATAAAACTGTTATTATCCGCAGTAATAAAGAAGTAACTGATCCCAAATCACGTCCACAGAAGCCTTCATTAACCTGGAAGTTTCGTATTACCAATTCCAGGGATTTTGCATGGGCTGCTTCAAAAGCTTTTATCTGGGATGCTGCCAAAATTAATTTGCCCAGTGGCAAAAAAGCATTGGCTATGTCGGTGTATCCTGTGGAATCAGATGGTAATGATGCATGGGGGCGTTCAACAGAATATACCAAGACTTCTATTGAAAACTATTCCAAAAGATGGTACGAGTTTCCTTACTATGCAGCGGTGAATGTGGCGAGCAATGTGGGTGGTATGGAATATCCCGGTATAGTATTTTGCGGGGCAAGAGCTAAAGGAGCTGGATTATGGGGAGTTACTGATCATGAGTTTGGACATACCTGGTATCCGATGATTGTAGGCAGCAACGAAAGAAGATATGGCTGGATGGATGAAGGGTTCAATACTTTTATCAACAATATTTCTTCAGGTGATTTCAATAATGGTGAATATAAAGCCGCAAAGAAAGATGCACATAAAATGGGATATATGTATGGGCCACAGTACGAATCTATTTTCAATACACCCGATGCAATGAAGGAAAGGAATATAGGCAACCTGCTGTATGCCAAACCCGGGTATGCACTTGGTTTACTGAGAGAATATATTTTAGGTAAAGACAGGTTTGATTATGCTTTTAGAAAATATACAAGCGATTGGGCATTTAAACATCCAACACCCTGGGATTTTTTCAGGAGCATTGAAAACACTGCTGGTGAAGACCTCGACTGGTTCTGGCGGGGTATGTTCCTCAACTCTTATGCACTTGATCAGGCTGTAACCAAAGTAGCTTATATGAATGGAGATCCCAAACAGGGTGCTCTGGTTACTATAGATAATGATGGTCAAATGGCAATGCCAGTTATCGTAGAATATACTACTGCGGATGGCAAAACAGGCAGAAAGCAATTGCCCGTAGAAATATGGCAGAATAATACCTCATGGACATTTAAACTAAATACGAATCAGGAATTAACTAAGGTTGTACTTGATCCCGATCATGTTTTCCCTGATGTAAATGAAACGAATAATACCTGGACAAAATAACTATTGTGATGATAAAAAAAATATAGTGATTTCTTAGGTGAGAAGATAGATGAGAAAACCACAATTACAACATCTGCTGTTCCACAATTAGTTTAATATATGTTTCTGTGGGAAGCAATCTCTATATCTGCCAACTGCAGATTTCTCTCGTCGTAACAATCTTTTCATTCAAAACCTTACTAAGGTGGAATAGCAGTGACGGTGAAAAAGTCTGAAGTTTGTACAGGCATTCATTGAATGTAAGTTCGAAAATCATCAACCTTTTGCACCGTCATTGCGAGTCGCCGAGGCAACTCTAAAAATTCATGACTGCTGCGCGGC
>JBDHYJ010000088.1:0-19733 GCA_039811345.1 Chitinophagaceae bacterium | reverse complement strand
TAAAAGGTTAGAATGCCTACAATACAACAATTAGTAAGAAAAGGTAGAGAGATCATCAGGGCAAAGAGTAAATCAAGAGCGTTGGATAGTTGTCCGCAGCGTCGTGGAGTATGTACACGTGTGTACACAACCACTCCTAAAAAGCCCAATTCTGCACTTCGCAAAGTGGCAAAAGTACGTTTGACCAATAAAGTAGAAGTGATTGCCTATATACCCGGTGAAGGGCATAATCTTCAGGAACACTCTATCGTATTGATCCGTGGAGGTCGTGTTAAAGATCTGCCAGGTGTACGTTATCACATTGTTAGGGGAAGCCTTGATACTGCCGGGGTGAAAGACCGTAAGCAAAGCCGGTCTAAATATGGTACTAAAAGAGAAAAAGCGAAGAAATAATCATTGTTTTAGTATAATAACTAGTTAAAGCAAGTAACAATTTAAAATAGTATGCGTAAAGCACAAGCCAAAAAATTACCGTTATCACCAGATCCAAAGTTCAACGACAAACTGGTTACACGGTTTGTAAACAACCTGATGTGGGCTGGTAAAAAGAGCACAGCGTTTGAAATTTTCTATAATGCAATTGACCGCGTATCTGGCATTTCTGGTGAAAATGGTTATGAAGTTTGGAAAAAAGCATTGAATAATGTTACTCCTTCTGTTGAAGTAAGAAGCCGTAGAATTGGTGGTGCTACATTCCAAATTCCTGCAGAAGTACGTCCCGACAGGAAAATTTCTTTAAGCATCAAATGGCTTGTTCGTTACAGCCGTGAAAGAAACGGAAAGACCATGGCTGATAAACTCGCAAATGAAATAATCGCTGCCAGCAAAGGCGAAGGAGCTGCATTTAAAAAGAAAGAAGACACACACCGTATGGCTGATGCCAATAAGGCATTTGCACATTTCAAAGTGTAATAGCATAATATTTGTTTTAGTTTTTTCCCTGTTGCATATCTTGTGGCAGGGTTTTTTATTTTTTTAATATGAAAAACCGGCTACTTAAAAGTTTGTTTATATTGTTGATCCCGGCATTGGGATTTGCCCAGGAAAAAGATATAGGTTCATGGCATACTTTAAATGCACAGTTAAACTCCAAAACAAAGTGGATGGGTTTTGCTGAGATCCAAACCCGTTCCAGGAAGCTTACTGATCAGTTCTTTTATTATGAATTAAAAGGAGGTATTGGTTATAACGTATTACCCAACTTTTCTGCACTTCTTGCAATTGGAAGATATGCTACATATTCTGGAGACGACAATTATGAAAAGCCCCTGGACAAGGAAGAATTCAGGGTATGGCAGCAACTTACTTTCAGCGACCGGCTTGGAAGGCTGAAGGTAGATCACCGGTTCAGAGCTGAGCAAAGGTTTATACATAATGAGGCATATCGCAACCGCTTTCGTTACCGGATAAATGTGACATTGCCCCTGTCGCGGGAAGGACTCATTCCCCATACTTTTTATCTCACTGCATTTAATGAAATATTCCTCAACAATAAAGCACCTCATTTTGAAAGAAACAGGGTATTTGGTGGCGGCGGTTATATGCTTTCTAAAATTGTTTCAATGCAGGCAGGTTATTTGTATCAATACGATTATACGCCCTCCGTATCTGAGGGTAAGCAATTTATTAACCTTTCATTATTATTACGGTTTGAACAAAAAAGTAACTCAAAAAAGAGTGAAAATGATGAATGAATATCGGCTTTGCAGGATAATTCTTTATTCTTATCTTTGCGCCGCCAAAAAAGAAATTAATTGGATAATGTGATGTGATTTCTTTGATTTGGCACACTATGAGAGTATCTCCCACTATATCATTTTAATGATTCCCGGTTATTTCGGGAAGTTTCAAATATTATTTTTTCGTTTTAACATGTATTCCAAATTGTAATTTATGGCAGATTTAAAATTTCAAAGAAACTTTGGTATTGCGGCGCATATTGATGCCGGCAAAACCACTACTACTGAACGCATCCTTCGCTATACGGGTATGATTCACAAAATTGGTGAAGTACACGATGGCGCTGCTACCACCGACTGGATGGAGCAGGAAAAAGAAAGAGGTATTACAATTACCTCTGCTGCCGTAAGTTGCCAGTGGAATTTTCCTACTGATAAGGGTAAAGTTACACCTGATACAAAAAAATATTACTTCAATATTATTGATACTCCGGGACACGTTGACTTTACCGTTGAGGTGGAACGTTCAATGCGTGTGCTGGATGGTTTGATTGCCCTGTTTTCTGCTGTAGATGGTGTTGAACCTCAGTCTGAGACTGTTTGGCGTCAGGCAAACCGTTATAAAGTTCCCCGGATTGGTTTCGTAAATAAGATGGATCGTGCCGGCGCAGATTTCCTTAACGTTGTAAAGCAGGTTAAAGAAATGCTGGGCGCTAAAGCTGTTCCCCTACAGTTACCTATAGGCGCAGAAGATAACTTTAAAGGAGTGGTTGACCTTATTAAAATGAAAGGTATCATCTGGCACATGGAAACAGAAGGTATGACCTTTGATGAAATTGATGTCCCTGCTGATATGCTGGATGAAGTAAATGAATGGAGAGCAAGCCTGGTGGAAGCTGTGGCAGAGTATGATGATAAGCTGATGGAAAAATTCTTTGATGATCCTAACAGCATCACCGAAGATGAAATGCATGAAGCTATCCGTAAAGCTACAGTTGATCTCAGCATCGTACCAATGATGTGCGGTTCTTCTTTCAAAAATAAAGGGGTACAAACTGCACTCGATGCTGTGTGCCGTTACCTTCCTTCTCCGGTAGATATTGATGCCATTGAAGGTACAAACCCAGATACCGGTGAAACAATCACACGCAAACCCGATCCAAAAGAACCCTTTGCTGCTTTGGCTTTCAAGATTATGACGGATCCTTTCGTAGGACGCCTTGCGTTCTTCCGTGCCTATTCGGGACATCTTGATGCAGGCTCTTATGTATTGAATGTAAGAAGCGGTAAGAAAGAACGTATCAGTCGTATCATGAAAATGTTTGCCAATAAGCAAAATCCCGTTGATTTTATTGAGGCCGGAGATATTGGTGCTGCAGTAGGATTTAAGGAAATTAAAACCGGAGATACGCTTTGTGATGAAGACCATCCGATAGTTTTAGAAAACATGTTCATTCCTGAACCGGTGATCTCTATTGCTATTGAACCTAAGACGCAGGTTGATGTTGATAAAATGGGAATGGCAATTGGAAAACTGGTGGAAGAAGATCCGACACTCCGTGTTGTAACTGACGAAGATACCGGCCAGACAATCCTGAAAGGAATGGGTGAGCTGCATCTTGAAATCATCGTAGATCGTATGCGCCGCGAATTTAAAGTGGAGGTAAACCAGGGCGCTCCCCAGGTGGCCTATAAAGAAGCGTTCACAACTACAGTAGAACATCGCGAAGTATTGAAAAAACAAACCGGTGGTCGCGGTAAATTTGCTGATATTGTATTTGAAATTGGACCTGCCGATGAAGAATGGCTGAAAGAAAACCCGGGTAAATCGTTCCAGTTTGTAAATGATATCTTTGGCGGATCAATTCCCCGTGAGTTTGTACCTGCAATACAGAAAGGATTTGAAAGTGCAATGGGTACGGGTGTATTGGCTAACTATCCGCTGGAACACATGAAAATACGTGTGTTTGACGGAAGCTATCATGATGTAGACTCTGACTCTATGTCGTTTGAGCTTTGTGCTAAAAGTGGATTCAGAGAAGCCGGCCGCAAAGCAAAGCCGGTATTACTGGAACCTATTATGAAAGTTGAAGTATTGACACCTGATCAGTATATGGGTGATGTTACCGGTGATATTAACCGCCGACGTGGAATTCTCGAAGGAATGGACAGCCGCAATAATCTGCAGGTGATTAAAGCCAAAGTACCTCTGAGCGAAATGTTTGGATATGTAACCCAACTCAGGTCGCTTACTTCAGGGCGCGCTACTTCTACCATGGAATTTAGTCATTATAATCCTACACCAAACAATATCTCTGAAGAAGTGATAGCAAAAGTGAGAGGAAAAGTTACCGCGTAAGGAATACTTATAAATGCAATGTTTAGTCATTGCGAAATTATTAACCCGGTTGGCAACTCGCCAACCGGGTTTTGATTTATAACCCGATTTTTATTTCTTCGCAGAGTGAAGTTTTTAAAAAATAAGCCATATCACCTGTTGTTCATAATGGCTGTGCTATGTATTTTGTTTAGTCTGGTATCTCATACCCATAGCGGAGACGACAGGAAATACAATGATTTTGTTTTGCGCAATGCTATATTTATGCTCAGGGCAATAGCTATGTTGTTACTGCTTACATGGCTGCTTTACCTGCTTACCAGCCGTTTTTTATTTTCAACTTTATTTACCTGGCTTCATGTGCTAAGTACAACTGCAATTACAATTGGTATGGCTGTATTATTATTTAGAAAAATCATGAATAATGCTGCGAATCATTTGCAACAGATTTCAGAAAAGGGTGTTGATTCCGGTAATCCATCAACGTTTTTGCCCACTTTGGGGATTTTGATTTTTTTTGCCCAAATGATATTTATTATTAACCTGATGATTGGCATAATCAAAAGAATGAATTAAATCAATATCTTTACCGGGCTATAAAACAGTTACTTTCTAACCCAAACACAACATCATTTGTTTTTTTCTGAATTCAACTTTCATCCTGCCCTAATGGAAGGCATAGAGGCGAGCAACTATGAAATTGCTACTCCTGTGCAGGAACAGGTAATCCCTCCCATACTTTCAGGAAAAGATATTATTGCTTCTGCTCAAACGGGTACCGGTAAAACAGCAGCCTTTCTCTTGCCTGTTATTAATCGGCTGCTCACACATCGTTCAAGCGGTTCGGTAAGAGCTCTGGTAATTGTGCCAACCCGGGAATTGGCTATTCAAATTTCACAGCACCTCGAGGGACTTGCATATTTCACTGATATCAGTTCACTGGCGATATATGGCGGAAATGACGGACAAAATTTTGTTGGAGAAAGAAAGGCTTTGCAATTGGGCGCCGATATCATTATATGTACACCAGGTCGTTTCATTGCACATCTCAATATGGGTTATGTGTCAATGAAAGGACTTCAGTTTTTAGTGCTCGATGAAGCTGACCGTATGCTCGACATGGGCTTCATGGATGATATAAACAGGATTATTGCTGCGCTACCACAGCATAGGCAAAACCTCCTTTTTTCTGCAACTATGCCCCCACGTATACGCACACTCGCAAAGAATATTCTCAAAGATCCGGTTGAGATTAATATCGCCATCTCAAGGCCCCCTGACAAGATAGTTCAAAAAGCGTTTGTGGTATATGAACCGCAGAAACTTCCTCTGATAAAATACCTGCTTGAAAAGACACATTATAAAAGCGCACTGATATTTTGCAGCAGGAAACAAAATGTAAGATCGCTTTCCCGACTTTTAAAACAGAGTGGATTTGCTGCCGGTGAAATGCATAGTGACCTTCCGCAAGCCCAACGTGAAACTATGCTGTTAAACTTTGCTGCAGGACGGATCAATGTGCTGGTAGCAACTGATATCCTGAGCCGGGGTATTGATATTGACACGATTGACCTGGTCATTAATTATGATGTTCCCAAAGATGGCGAAGATTATGTACACCGCATTGGCAGAACAGCCAGGGCAGAAGCCGATGGAATTGCAATGACGCTCATTGGTGAAAAAGAACAAAACAGTTTTGCAGCTATTGAAACTTTGATTGGTAAGGAGGTGGAAAAACCTGCCATACCACAAACATTTGGAGAAACACCTGTGTATGCTCCACGAAGAAAACGCAGGAGTGATTCATCGAAAAAAAAGTTTTATAAGAGACTTCCGGGTGGTAGTAGAAAGAGTTCATAAGACTATCCTGTCTTCATATAATTTAAAAATTATTAGATTGTAGGTTTAATTATTACCTAAGTAATTATTGTAGTAAAACAAAAACCGGTCATTGAGACCGGCTTTGTATCCAATAATTCTGATGGGTCAGTGAGTAAGTATTTTTTACTCGTGGCGATTGATTCAGTTTTTACCTCAATTATATAGGTTGTATTCAAAACAACCTGTGATCCTTTATCCTAATGATCTTTGATGATGTAAAGATGCGATAGTTTACATGGGGAAAGAACTTTATTCGTTTATCGAATTTATTTCACCGTTTTTTGGTCGTTTTATTCCGATAAGTGTAATTCCTTAGGGTAATTTACGGGCAATTTTGTGAGAGATATATTTTACAAGTAAGTAAAATGATTTGAAATTATCGTACTGTAAGAGGATACAAGAACGTAGTAACAAATATCAACAAAACAAAAACCGGTCTTTGCAGACCGGCTCTGTAATCAATAATACCTCAATGCTCAGCGTGAAAAAAATGTTCTCATGTTTAGCTAAAGGTTTTGACAACCCTGGTGTTTTAGACTGTATTCAAAACAGTCAGTGATCCTATATCCTAATGATGTTTTGTTTTGTTTGATGATGTAAAGATGCAAAGGTTTACGCCGGTTTGGAACTTTATTCGTTAACCCCTTTGCTTTACCCGATGTTCGGACTTTTTATTACGATAAGTGGAATCTCTTATTATCTGCTACAGGATATTTTAGTTCTTAATGTTGTTTATGCTAATTGCTTGTTCTATTGTATTGATATAAGATAATACATTACTTCACGCTGATCCTTATTCCTTCTGAATGAGCTGTAAACTCAGGCGCATACATACATTGAATAGTTGCTATCCCGGCAGAAAAATTACCCGATTGTTCTACAAAAAGCGGGTATTCAAACACGTAAGTGCCCCGTGGCAGCCAGCTAAAAAAGAAATTGGTAGATGCATCTTTTGTGCTTTCATAATATCCTAATCCTCCCTGCCATTTATATGTGCTTAATACATTCACGGGTTCGGTTCCGGCAGCGCGTAGGTCTTTCATGTGCACGTATTCCATATCCCGATCTGCTCTCAGTTCAATACGTACTTTCAGTTTGTCTCCAACCTGAAGGATGTCTTTATCAGTAACAGGAAATAGTACGGGTCCCTTATCACTGTTTCTTTCCACAAAAAGTTTTTTGCTTAACTGCAATGGTATATTAGCATCGCCGGTTTTGTTTACTTTGTCGAGGTCTTCAAAATACTGCCAATACACTGCACCCCAGCCGGGTACTTCCTGTTGTTTTTTTGAAGAAACTGATACGCTGATATTGCCCATATCAGGTGTAATCTCTGTCCCGTCAATTCTTTGCTGAAAATAACCAGTGCCGACTTCAACATCTGAATCGGAAGTAAACACTTTATTGCCGAGAGATATTTTCGCAGATGGAGTCGCAGTAAGCCAGTCGCTACCCTGCAAGAGCAGTGCATAGCAGGCCTCTGCAGTAGCTTTGGTACTGCTCCAGTGCTGTGTTTGTTTTTGTTTCAGCAACCATAGTTTCATTGCATTTACCGATGTATTGTCGTTATTGATTTCTGCAAAAGCTTCTATCAACAGTGCCTGCTGTTCAATCGGCGCCTGGTACCAATAAAATCCCCTGCTCGCGCTTTTCCAGTGCATGCCCAATTCTTCATTCACTATGGCTGTTTCTTTCAGTGAAGCCAGTATTGCTTTTGCAGTAGCTTTGTCTCCGCTGCGGAATAAAGCGAGTGCAATCATACCCTGCATATATTTATCCTGTTGAAGCCAGTATTTTTTTGCCTGTTGCAAATAGTAATTAAACGACTTTTTTTCAGTATTGGCAGTTGTGCTGAAAAAACTACGCATATATAGGTATTGAATTGCTATACGGGTGAGATTATTTTTGTTGATATCTGCTTTCGATTTTATAAGATCATTATACTCTTCGGAAACTGTTTTGTCGCAATATCTTAAAGCCCCACTGATGATATCTTCCCATGCTGTTTTACTTTCAGATGAAAGTAACCCCAGTGTATTCAGATGGCCGATCCCGGTTAAAATATATTGTGTGATATAACGGTCGTCGGGACCACCTTTAAACCATACAAAACCACCGTTGGAGGTTTGCATATCTTTTATTTTCCGCATGTTGGCATCCGCTTCGTTTTTCATACGTGCTATGTCAAATAAAACAGCAATTTGTTTCATCTGTTCCGTTTCGTTTTTTGCCTCGGTAAGCCAGGGTGTTTCCTGAAGTAAGATACTTTTCAGCGATTCATTCTTCTCAAGTGCCGATACCAACCCTTTGTTTTTTGAAGTATCTGTACTCCATTCTTCGAAAATATTTTTTAACTGTGGTGAGCTATTGGCTATACCTGCCGCCAGCATATTGGCGTAATAACGATTGAAACTTTGCTCGGCACACTCATAAGGAAACCCGGTAAGGTAAGGCAGGGACTGTACTGCATACCACACAGGATTAGCAGAATACTCCACCGTTAGTGAATAATTCTTCAGGGTGCTGTTGCTGCTGCTTGCAGTTGAATGCAATAATTTTTCAAATTTGAATTTTTTAGTTCCATTACCTTTCATATTCAGTGTTATGCTTTCGGTAAGCAGAATACTATTGCTTAATACGGGCAAAACATTTTCTTCTCCGTCTGCTAAAGTTTTTCCGTTGATCTGTTCTGATGAGGTAGCTGAGATGCGGTATAATAAAACACTATTAAAATCAGCAGGGATATTCATCCTGAACTGAACTGATACACTTTGCCCTGCAGCCACTGCAAAACTTTTAACTGATACCGCATTTTGGAACAGTGCATCCACAGGTTGATTGGTAGCCGCATCAAACAGTTCCAGCTTTGCAAACCCATTGATCAGTTTATCGCCCATATTCACAACTTTGGCGCTAAACCATATACTGTCTTTCTGGCGCATAAATCGGGGTGGATTCGGTTGAACCATCAGTTCTTTTTGTGTAACAGTTGTACGCTCAGTATAACCCATCGCCAGCTCAGGTGTATGTGCGAATGCCATGAATTTCCATTGAGTAAGTGCTTCGGGCATTGTGAATGCGAAAGATATATTTCCTGTACTGTCTGTTTTAAGATCGGGAAAAAAGAATGCGGTCTCATTGAAATTAGTGCGAATAGTGTGAGGGTTGGTTGCCTGAGTCTCAGTAGATTCCAACTCTAACGGAGGAGCCATATTTTTATCTGCAGTTCCTTCCCCGGCAACAACACTTTCAAGTGCTGCCCCTGTTTCTTTCTTCCTTTTTGAAGATGCATATACCATAGATATTCCTTCATCTCTTACAGCTCTGGGTGCGGCAAATTTTGTCATTTTGTGATATGGTGCAGAAACCAGTAATATTTCATCATATCTTTTTTCATAAGAAGTACTTTTTTCAGCAATAGAATTTCTTTCCTGCGACACCATCTGTGCAAAGGAATTCCTTCCGTTCCAGTAATTATAACTATGATACTTCGGCCATATACCTGGTATCCTCCATGCATGTGGTTTAAACTGATCGAGCGAGGCATCGTACATGGATGCCAGCATTTCTGCCGCTACTTTTTCCCCTTTGCTGCCACTGATCTTAACTTCCCATTTCTCATTACTTCCCGGCTCTGTCTTATCCCTGAAGGTGGAGAGGCTTACTGACAGTTCTTTGTTGTTCCAGGGAACATTTATGAGGATATTGTTTACATAGAAACGATTGTCTTTTACAAAAAACTGTGTAATTCCAAATCCGCCACGGTCGGCTTCGGTTACCGGTACCCTGAATTGTTTCTTTTCTTTATTGATTGAAATAAAATCAAATGTTGAATTTTGCTCTTCAGCGCTAACGGTATTGTTCATACGAAGTGGTGAATACTTCCCATCTGTGTCTTTGTGTGTTTCCTGTACCACAAATAAATTTTCTGCACTGCTGCCAGTATAAAAAGTAGCAGTTTCATCTGGTTCAACAGTTGTTCTTGTATCAGTTTGCCAGTTGTATGAAAGCGTAGGAATGGCAGTAGCCTCAGAGTTGTATAGCTGGATATAACCCACAGCCTTTACTTCAACACCATATTTGTCTTTAGCTTTTACTTCCACTATATACCAACCTGGTGGAAATGATTTATTTTCTATACTATGTTTTCCATTCCCATTGACAGTTATTGTATCCGAATATACCGGGCTTTCTTTTTGCCAGTTATAATAATCGGCTTCGTCTTTATATTCATCATGCGGAAAATATTTTACAAATTCTTCCTCACTATAAATGAACTGGTCAGGTGTTTTCCAGTAACGGTTACGAATAAGTCTTTGAGGTGTTTTTAAAGGTGAAATTGAAATTTTTGTTTGGAGGGTCTCCGGTTGACCCGAAAGATTGTTAGCAGTAATTCCAACTGATTTCAAACTGTCTGCCGGAATTGGTCCCTGTGCAAGCTGGAGTGATAGTGCAACAGAAGCATTTCCTACCTGCACAACAGAAGTAGCACTCCTGGTTTCTCCATTGATATCAGTTACGTCAACATGTACAGTGTAATCAAAAACCGGTTGCATGGCACTGTCGATCCCCATATCAGGAATGGCAGGAAATTTAATAGAAAATTTACCTGCTGCATCAGTAGAGGTAATGCCCTGGGCGATTTCCATACCGGAGGTATGTGGTAAGCCTCGTCTGTAGTATAACCATGGATAAATGAATCTCGCCTTACGGTTTACTCTGTACACCACCCTGGCGCCAGCAATGGTATTTCCGGCGTATGCTTTGGCAATGCCTTCAATACTAACGGTGTCGTTTAACCTGAAACTCCCTTTTGTTTTTTCAATTTCAACCAGGAATTTCGGTCGTTTATATTCTTCCACTGCAAACGATGTTTCACTTTCATTGAAGCGCTCAGCCATTATTGTAAAATTGCCTGTCAATGCCTGTTGCGGCAGACGAAAACTACCATGAATTGAGCCGTAATCATTCAGACGCAGTGTAGTGGAATCAATAATTTGCATATTGGCATCAAGCAGATTTACTTCTACATCCTGCCCGGTAACAATAACTGCTTTTTGAGTGTTTTTGTTTTTAGTAATTCCTATCCCCTTAAAATAAACCGTTTGCCCGGGGCGGTATATACTCCTGTCTGTGAAGAAAAACATTCTGCGGTTGCTGCTTTCAGAATCTGTTACTGATGGATTATTATAAGCATCATACCGGGTATAGATATATTGATAGTCATCCATGAACAGGTGGTCTTTTTCCCAGTTGATTTCGAGTCGCAGGTTATTGTTTAGTCTTTCTTTGACAGGTAACGTAAAAAAGCCATGTTTATCAGTCTTTAAAAGTTCTCCTTTCTGCAGTTTATTTTTTCTGTCTGTATAATCGTATTTTGATGACCATATCTGTACATCCGCCCCGGCAAGTGGTTTTCCGGTATTGCGGTGTAGTACAAAATAAGCTTTATCCCTGTTGACATAACTAATGTTGGATACATAGAAATACTGTGCTGCAAGCAGATTGCTCTGGGTATTGAAATTTTTGTTTGCACTTGCCAGCAAAGCGTATTCACCAACAGGCAACGCATCAATCTTTATTTCCACACTATGATCGCGATAGTCTTCGGTATAGGGTAAAGATTGTCCCCACTCCCTGAAAGCAGTTTGACTTGTCAGCTTATACCAATAGCTTTCTTCATAACGATTTTGCAACTGGGTTTTCAGATCATTATCTAATTTGATAATGCGGAAAAAACAAGTATTAAAGTTTTTGTATTCAACTAAAGTGCGGAATACTTCACCAGGGATATTAACTTTTTCAGTATGCAGTGTCAGTGATTTACGCAGGATACTATTCTGCAGATGCAGGCAATTGGCTGCGCCTTCTGTACCCGGAAATTGTTTGATGATATTATCACATATTTCCTTTGCTTTTTTGTAACCTGTTTTGTCGTTTTCATTTTTGCTGTTATTGTATTCGTTTGCTTTGTTAAAATAAAATTGTGCCAACAAATAACCGGCTTGTGCCACATCAGGTATTTTCTCATATTGTGAAGTAAGATGCTGGAGGGCCATACGATATACTTCATCCTTTTCCGGAATTACTGCGGCATGATATACAAATTGCAGACGACGGAGATCTGCATCTATCAGTGCGGCATAGCCGGTATCCTCACTATGAAATTGCAATAGTTGCTGATAAATTAGCAATGCCTTGTATTGCAGGGCAGCAGTATCTTTTGTGATAAACTTGTGGCGTATAAAATCAGCTAGCGGATCAAAAGCTGCATTCTCGGTAATAACAAATGCATAAGCTGGTTTGGTAATATCTTTTTCATCATTTTCAAAATAGTCAAGGGCGCGGTTGGCAAGCAAATCAAACAGAGTTGGTCGAAGTTTGCGTGTGTTACCTTTAATAATTATAGGCTCAAAGCTTTCCAGTTTTGTTTTTTGCAATAGTACCGGATGTTGCAGGGAGGAAATATACAGAGCACTGATTTTTGAATGCAGATCGTCTATTGTCCAGGTGTTGATGTCTGTTTTGTTGAAATTTACAGTATTGGTTCTGTTATAAAGTTTCCAGCGGTTGTTTTGAAAAAACTCCCAGTACATTGATGCAGCAATTGATTGCAATATTTGTTTTGCAGGTTCTGATGCGGTGTTAATTTCTGATTCTATTAAGCTAAATTCAGCAGTGCTTTCTTCGGGTGATGTGTCCTGGGTTAACTGTAGTTTATATATAAGCGCCTTAATAAGCTGTGCCTCGTTTTTTTCTTTTTTAGCCTGGGTATAAATATTATCTACCTCAGCCAGGGCTGATTTTACAAGCCCCTGCTGTTTCAATAGTCTTTCCACTTTTTTCCATGCGCTATCATAAGTATTCATGCGGGTTTGACTTTTTACGGTTATGAAAAGAAGACATATTATTGAGCATAAAGCAATGTGTTTCAAATGCATACTTGTATTTTTGAGGGTTTTCAAAATTACAGTTTGTTCTTTAGGTTTGTTCAATATGTCTTTACAGATGCAGAAGAAGGAAAGATTGCATAAAGGAGGTAGCTACATGTTCCTGCTTCCCCGAAAAAGAGAGGACGTGTCCACTGCCGAAAGGTTAGGACGTGTGATTATGGGTAACTTCCATTTTATCTGCCGGCAAATTTAAACTTGGGGGTTACATTCCACATCCCTTCTCCTCCACTGTATTGCCATTTAAAAATCTCTGCCCGTTCGGCTAAAAGGTCTGAATTCCATTTCAAAATGTAATCCCCGTCCTTTCAAATAATTCAGCGTTTGAAAAAATAAATTGGCGTGCTCCATATCTGTAAGGCAAAACAGTTCATTTATCTCCATGCTCCCATATTTAAATTGGATTCTATTTAATGTTCCAAATTCTATATATCCGGCATTTTCAAAATAATATCCATACGGTGACTGACTATAAAAAGAATGATAGAAAAAATATAGATTCTTTATTTCTGAAAATGGATAAAACCGGGATTTGATTTCTATGCCATCATCGAGTATTCTCATTAGTATTGCTGATGGTTCATTTGGAGGTTTTACCTGCTTGCTCGTAAAAAAGCCGATTGCTGATAATAATATGCCAATAAATGTAATGAAGATGGCAATATCATTAAGTGCTTCAAAAGCCCAAAAGAAAATTGAAATAAAAAGCGATATAAATCCCGCCAGGGAAATATTAGAGAGGGAGGCTTTATTAGTTTTGATGAGATAGGTTCTAAACTCCATCTAAAGATTTCTTTAATCCACATTTTAGAAATCATAACAGATCATAAATATGGCAATCCTTCTGCTTATTTTGCATTTGCATTTGCAAATTTTCAAATTGATTAATTTTCAAATTAATCACCCCACCTGCACAATCAAAAACTTCAGATAATTAGTATTCTCCATTCCGGGTATTATGGGATGATCAGCAGACTGTGCCTGGAAACTCACCTGTCTCAGTTTTCTGCGGGCGTCTTTTGCTGCCATACCAATAATTTCAAGGAACAGGTCGGGCTGAACTAAATTGGTACAACTTGAGGTAACAAGAAATCCGCCCGGCTTTACCAGTTTCATACCACGCAGGTTTATTTCCTTATATCCGGTTATTGCTTTCTGGATATTCTCACGTGTTTTGGTAAATGAAGGCGGATCCAGCATTACTACATCGTATTGTTTGCCTTCCTTTGCCCAGGTCTTTAACACATCAAATGCATTTACACATTCAAACCTGCAGATGTTTTCATACCCGTTCAATGCTGCATTCTTTGTTGCCTGTGCACAAGCATTTTCAGATATATCCAGCCCCAATACAGATTTTGCACCATAATGCGCGGCATGAATTTCAAAAGTACCCGTATAGCAAAAGGCACCAAGCACATCCGCATCCTTTACTATATGCTTTATCTGTCGCCTGTTGTCCTGCTGATCGAGGAAATACCCGGTTTTCTGACCATTGGCTATATCTACATTAAATCGTAATCCATTTTCATTGATGATAATATTTGTATCAAACGGATCCGATAAAAATCCCTTTTGTTGTGGCAAGCCTTCCAACTCCCGCACAGGCACATCATTGCGTTCATATATTCCTTTTGGGTTGAATATTTTTTTTAATGCCGCAACAATTGCAGGTTTCCATACATCTATGCCAAGTGCCAGTGTTTGTATGACGAAGTAATCATTAAATTTATCTATGATTAATTGCGGCATCTGATCGGCCTCACCGAAAATTAGTCTGCAATTTTCAATATACCCCAATTTGCTACGATAGTGCCATGCTTCCAGTATGCGCCTGTAAAAAAATGTATCGTCCACAATTTCTTCCCTGTTTCTGGTGAGCAGACGCACAATAATTTGTGATTTTGGGTTGATATAACCTCTTCCTATAAATTTTTTATCGTGTGTAAAAACCTCTGCAATTTCGCCGCCGTCTGGGTCGCCTTCAATGGTCTTCACTTCATTTGCAAAAATCCAGGGATGTCCGTTTTGAATACGATGGCTGATTTTTTGCCGGAGGTATACTTTTATCATGAGGGCAAAGATAAGGACTCAGTTATGAGGTTTGGGCAATGGGTTATGGGCTTTGAGCTTTGGGTTTTGGGCTATCTGTTAAGGTATTGGGTATAGGGTGTAGGGTATAGGTTAGGCTCAAAGCTCACCGCCCAAAGCTCACTGCTCTAATATCCCCCCGTCATTTTGACCTATCATTCAGGTTGGCAAACTTGTTGTTTAATATAGTAGCTTCAATACAACTATGTAAATTATGAAAGATTACACTAAGAAGGACATTGAAAGTCAGGAGGATAATGAGCAAAATGGCAGCATTGATATTGAGAATAATGCGAATGTGGCAGAAGGAGAGGAGATTGCTGAGCAAATGTCAGATTCTGAGATTGAAAAATTACGGGCAGAACTGGCAGAACAGAAAGAAAAATATCTGCGCCTTTATGCTGAATTTGATAATTATAAACGCAGAACTTCAAAAGAAAGAATTGAATTGATGCAAACTGCCGGCAAAGAAGTAATCATTTCTTTACTTGAAGTATTGGACGACTGCGACCGTGCAGAAAAACAAATAGCTGAAAGCGGTGAAAAAAATGCGGTAACCGAAGGGGTACAATTAGTGTTTAACAAGCTACGCACTGTTTTATACGCTAAGGGATTGAAACCTATGGATTGTATTGGCAAAGACTTTGATCCCGACCATGAGGAAGCCATTTCTCAGATACCTGTTCCTGATGAAGAATTAAAAGGGAAAGTGATTGACGAATTAGTTAAGGGCTACTATATGAATGATAAAATCATTCGTTTTGCGAAGGTGGTTGTTGGGCAATAAATTTAATACGTTTTATGAAAAGAGATTATTATGAGGTGCTTGGCGTTTCCAAAAGCGCTACTGCTGATGAGTTAAAAAAAGCCTACCGCAAGGTAGCAATGCAATACCATCCCGACCGCAATCCAGGAGACAAGGCTGCTGAAGAAAAATTTAAAGAAGCTGCCGAAGCTTATGAGGTATTGAGTGATGCCCAAAAGAAAGCGCAGTATGATCGTTTTGGTCATGCAGGTGTTGGCAATAATCGTGGCGGCGGTTTTAGCGGTGGCATGAATATGGAAGATATATTCAGCCAGTTTGGTGATGTATTTGGAGATGATATTTTCGGAAGCTTTTTTGGCGGTGGCAGGAGCGGTGGCAGAAGCAGGAGTACTGGTACCAGGGGAAGTAATCTCCGGGTTAAAATAAAACTGAATTATGAGGAGATGGCAAATGGTGCCACCAAAACCATCAAAGTAAAAAAATACGTTAACTGTAATACCTGTCATGGCAGCGGTGCTAAAGACAAAGGCTCAGTGCAGACCTGCTCTGTCTGCGGCGGCAGTGGACAGGTAAGAAAAGTGACCAGCACTTTTCTTGGTCAGATGCAAACAGTAACTACCTGTTCTGCATGTAATGGAGAAGGTACTACCATTACAAGTAAGTGTAATACCTGCCGTGGCGAAGGAAGAATTTATGGTGAAGAAACAGTAAATATTGAAATACCTGCCGGAGTACAGGAAGGAATGCAACTCAGTATGAGCGGCAAAGGTAATGCCGGGGAAAGAGGTGGTGCACCTGGCGACCTGATTATTCTTATTGAAGAGGAATCTCACTCCGAACTACAACGGGAAGGGCTAAACGTAGTGTACGATCTGCATATATCATTTACCGACGCAGTATTTGGTGTGCAATTAGAAGTGCCGACCATTGATGGTAAAGCTAAAATTAAGATACCGCCAGGAACCCAAAGCGGAAAAATTTTCCGGCTTAAAGGAAAGGGTTTCCCGGCAGTTAATTCTTATGAACGCGGTGATGAAATGATTCACGTAAACGTATGGACACCTCAAAATTTAAATGCTGAAGAAAAAGAAATGCTGGAAAAATTACAGCATTCGCCAAATTTCAAACCACAACCCAACAAAGGAGAAAAAAGTTTTTTTGAAAGAGTGAAGGAAATGTTTAGTTAGGGGTGGGGATATGGTATAAGGTATAAGGTATAAGATCCTTACACCTTAAACCCTACTTCACATACCTTTTTCCTCCGGGTTATTCAATACAATCCTAAATGTCGTTCCTTTCCCCGGTTCTGAATGTTTTACATAAAGCTGGCCTTTGTGGTATTGCTCAATTACTCTCCTGGAAAGAGTGAGTCCCAGCCCCCAGCCTCTCTTTTTTGTAGTAAATCCGGGTTTAAACAATTTATTGATATTGGCCGCTGAGATACCTTTGCCGGTATCGGTAACATCAATCAATGCCTGTTTTTCAGTTTGATTAATGTTGATGCTGATTTTTCCTTTGCCTCCCATTGCATCCAGTGCATTTTTCAACAGGTTTTCTATTACCCAGTCAAAAAGTGGAGCTGATATTTTTACCGGAATCGAAGTATGATTGTTGGTGTTTATTTCAAAAATTACTTTTTCCGGTGCACGCCTTTTAATATAATCCACCATTTGGGTCACCTGCTTCACAAGGTCTTTATCTTCCATACTTGGCGTACTCCCTATTTTGCTGAAACGGTCTGATACCAGTTGCAACCTGTCGGTATCTTTGGTAAGTTCGCCCGCAATTTTTTCATTTCCCGGCATTTCTTTCAATACTTCCACCCATCCTTTCAGCGAAGTAAGCGGTGTGCCCAACTGGTGTGCAGTTTCTTTCGCCATCCCTGCCCACAATTGGTTTTGCACCGACCGGTTTCTTACCGAAACTGTATACAGAGTTACTACAATAAACAAGGCAACAATAAGCAGTTGTACCAGCGGATAATATCGTAACTCCTGAAGCAAAGTGGAGTTACCATAATAATAAAAATCCTTTTTCCCGTTCAAGGGGTCGGTATATACAATTGGATTATGCTGACTTTTAAACTGAATAATCTTTCGTTTTAAATAGGTGCTGTCGTTTTTTACTTTAACAGAGTCAAGATTAATATATGCAATTATATTACCTTCTTCTGTTTGCCCTATGATGGGGATATCATTGTTGTTGGTAATAATGGCCGAAACAAGCCTTGTATCCGCATCAGCAGGAGAATTAATTAGGAACTTACCGGCTTCTACCCAAGTCTCCACTTTAATCCTTTCTTCCCTTGCAAGCTTTTCTGCCAGATAACGGGAATAGAATATGGTACCGGTTACTATTGCAATTGCAATGGTGGTTAATAGCGTGCGCCAGTTTACAAAACGTTGAAACATATTTTAAAAATAGCAAAACAGTAAGCAGCATCCTTTATTTTTGAGAAAATAATTCACGGTAGTGTCACATTATCCATTTGTAGCAGTAGTTATTTTGAACTGGAATGGCAGAAAATTTCTTGAGCAATTCCTGCCGTCGGTGCTGGGTTCTACTTATCCCTCATTGCAGATAGTGGTAGCTGATAATGGCTCCACTGATGATTCTGTTGAGTGGCTGAATGCACACTATCCAACAGTAAAGCAATTGCACAACCCGGTGAACGAAGGGTTTGCAAAAGGATATAATACTGCATTGGCACAGGTGCAGGCGGAGTATTTTGTTCTGCTGAATTCTGATGTGCAGGTAACACCAAGGTGGATAGAGCCTATTATTCATTTAATGGAAAAACAGCCGCAGATAGCTGCATGCCAGCCTAAAATTTTATCCTACCATCATCCTCAGTTTTTTGAATATGCAGGCGGCAGCGGCGGCTGGATTGATGCTTATGGCTATCCCTTCTGCCGTGGACGAATTTTTGATCATTGTGAAAAAGACGAAGGACAATATGATAATCCTTGTCCGGTTTTTTGGGCTTCCGGTTGCGCTATGTTTGTAAAGGCTTCTGTATATCACGAAATGAACGGGCTTGATAATATATTTTTTGCCCACCAGGAGGAAGTAGATCTGTGCTGGCGTATGCAGTTAGCCGGGTATCATATTTATGTGTGTCCCGAATCGGTTGTTTATCATGTTGGTGGGGGAAGCCTCCCACAAGGCAATCCCAGAAAGGTGTATCTTAATTACCGCAACAGCCTGATGATGCTGTATAAGAACTTAAATGTGGCGGAGAAAATATGGAAACTGCCCCTGCGAATGACACTTGACGGGTTGAGTGGGCTAAAAGAATTATTTGCAGGCAAACCTGCAAATGTGGTTGCTATATTAAAAGCGCACTGTTTTTTTTACAAGTGGCTTTTTTCTAAAAAAAACAGACTTTTTTTCCCTAAGAAAAAATCTTCAAAGCCGCAAGGGATGTACAAGGGAAGTATTGTATGGCAATATTTCGTAAAGAAAAAAGAAAAATTTGTACAAATTATTGGGGCTAAAACCCGGTAGTTTGTTTGCTAACTGCTATTTTTGTAGCAAATACATAATTTGTTATTATGGAAGATAATACGCTTACACACGACATTCCTGACACACGTAAGAAAGATTTTGCCTGGAGTTGGGTTACATCCTCAAGGTTTTTATTTTATATGCAGGTGGTTGCGTTTGCCGCATTTTTGATTGGTGGCAGTTATGCACTTTACCAACATCGCTACAAAGGGAAACCCAAAGTAGTTGTTCCTGATAATACGCTGTATACGCCTAAATACAAATAAAATTAAAGGCACTTTTTTGTAGAAAAATTTTGCGGTTTATCTGCAATCCTTAATTTTGCAACCCCGAACATAAACGGGTATAAGCGGAAGCTAAAGAAGTTCTTTAATAGTTTTTTCATTATGCGGAAGTAGCTCATTTGGTAGAGCATCCCGCTACAAGCGGGACCAAGGTCGGGGTGGCCGGTTCGAGGTAAATGAAAAAAATAAGCTTAATTAGTTCTTGATATATGCGGAAGTAGCTCATTTGGTAGAGCA
>JBDHYJ010000087.1:0-20380 GCA_039811345.1 Chitinophagaceae bacterium | reverse complement strand
TTCCGGTACTGGAATTATATTTTCTACTAAGGTTTTTTGGGAGAGGTCATTTACTACAATCTTATTATTTTATCCCGTGTTTTTTCTAATGGACATAAGGTTTTTTGATAAAACCTGATGAAGGTTTCATATTCTTCTTTATAACTTACTTTTCGGTGGTGTTCTGGTTGATTAAGAATGTATTTACATACTTTGTCAACATCAGACTTTGAAACCGAAAAAGCTGAACATGATTCCTGCCATTCAAAACGAGTATTGCATAATTTATTTTGGTTTATGAAGTTCTGCGAACTTTCTGCAATAATTGAAACGAGAAGTTCTTCAGAAAATATGGGCGAACGGGATACGAGAAAATGTATGTGTTCGGGATTGGCATAAATAGCATAAAGATGAGAATTGTTATTATTCACAATTCCTGTTATATATTTTTCAATTCTCACCCGGTATTTTTCAGAAATTAATGAAGTTCTGTGTAAGGTGGTAAGGATGAAATGTGTATATAAAGGTTCATGTGTGGCATACAAGGTATTAGTACCACACATGCCTTTATCATAGCTGAAATTTACTGGACTCGCCCTGTATAAATAGTAATGACTGCGCGAAACACAGACCTTGCTTCTGCCGGGACTGGACTTCAGCATCCTGTTTGTGCAATCTATGCCTCTGTTCGGGAAGCATTAGCACCCAGCATCAGCATATCATTCACCTGTATTTCGGTAAAATATTTTTTGTTACCCTCTTTATCGGTGTACTGACGATTTACCAGCTTGCCTTCCACCGCCACTTCCTTACCTGCCGACAGATATTTTTCGGCTATCTCAGCCAGTTTTCCCCACATTACTACATTGTGCCATTGTGTTTCTTTTACTTTTTCGCCTTTGGCATTTTGATAGGTTTCAGATGTAGCGATTCTGAAATTTGCTACTTTTTTACCACTTCCGAAAGTTTTTACTTCAGGTGCGTTGCCGAGGTTGCCAATCAGTTGAACCCTGTTTTTGAGTGCGTACATAATCTTAAGTTTTGTGTCCCGTATATTGCGGAACCAGTTTTTTAAAATTGAGTTATTTCAGTCCACCGGTGACGTCATTGCCGGTTGACGATACAAAGATGGTTGCACCCACAAGCCATATCCGGTTTTTAACCGTTTATTCCCGAAGCTAAGCGTTTATAAACGTTTGCACACGGATAAACTATTGTATATTAGTGGTATTAAAACTTCTGAAATGCTAACCAACAACACCGGAAAAAAAGCCTGTCTCGCCTGTGGCAGTATAATAAAAGGCAGGGCCGACAAAAAATTTTGTAATGACTATTGCCGGAATAACTACAATAATCTTCAGAAATCAAAAGACAATTACAGCAACATCATCAGGAATATCAACAATGCACTGTTGAAAAACAGGAAGGTATTGCAGTCCCTTTTGCCGCCGCAGGAAGATTTGGCAAAAACCACCAGGGAGAAACTGTTGCGACTGGGGTTTCAGTTTGGATACCTCACCCATATCTATACCACAAAGGCCGGTAAACAGTATTTTTATTGCTACGACTATGGCTATCTTCCGCTGGATAATGACTGGTTTTTGGTGGTGCGGAAGAAAGAGAATGAGGGGTGAGTTTTTTGGGTTTTGGTTTCTCCTATTCATTCTTCGCTTCGATAAAAGCCCAATAGCCGTACAACCGATGAACGTAATGCGACGCAACGATGATGCCACAGGGTACTACAGCCGGTTACCTGAAAAAATTGATTTGAAATGCGCCTTTATTTTTCATACCACAGAAATAAGTAGCTTTAAACAAAATTCGTTTTATCATGACTGTTATATTCAGGAGCTTGTTGCTCACACTCACCGGTTTCTCTGTATTATTTAATACCGGAACTGCCGGAGAGAAAAATCCGGCTAAAGAATTTTATGAAATCAGGGTATATCATTTCACAAGCGAAGCACAGGAGTCTGCTATTGATAATTTTTTACAACATACTTACCTGCCGGCACTGCATAGATCGGGTGTTGATAATATAGGCGTGTTTAAACCTCTTGCCAATGATACTGCTGCGGATAAAAGAATATATGTTTTTGTGCGCAGTAAATCGCTGCAGGATGTTGTGAACCGTCCTGCTGCATTGCTTAAGGATAAAGTGTTTCAGGATGCCGGTAAAGCTTTTCTTGGTGCGCCTTACAACGATCCGCCTTTTGTACGTATGGAGAATATTCTTATAGAAGCTTTTCCAATGGCACCGCAAATGAATCTTCCCCGCTTGCAGACAACCAAAAGCGAGCATATTTATGAACTCAGAAGTTATGAAAGTCCCACCGTGAATCTCTTTCGCAGCAAGGTGCACATGTTTAATGAAGGGGGTGAAATACCGCTTTTTAAACGACTTGGGTTTAATGCTGTTTTTTACGGTACTGTAATCAGTGGCAGCCGAATGCCCAACCTGATGTATATGACGAGCTTCGATAATATAGCATCAAGGGAGGCGCACTGGAATACTTTTCGCAGTGATGCCGAATGGAAAACTCTTTCTGCCAAACCTGAGTACCAGCATACTGTTAATAAATCAGATATCATACTAATGAAAGCTACGGTGTATTCTGATTTTTGAGATAAGAGAAAGTAATGGTGAATGGTGAGTGATTAGTCTTGAAATGTGAATGTTGAAATGATATTGCCTATAGCAGGATGAAAGTGCGACTATTAATCAGTTAATCATTTACTGAGCATCAATTCAGGAATAAATCATTTTGACGACTGACCAGCATGAAGGCTATATTTAAAACAGACCGCATCTAAGCCGATACCAATGGCTGCCGGAACCAACTCTTCTATATTTTTTACTCACAATTATTTTTATTAGAGTTCGTAAATGATTATGCATTTCTCCACTGCTGGTTGGTTTTTGTCAACACAGAAATACCTGCTACTTGAAACCAGGAGGGCTATTTTTATACAGTCTCAAAAAAAAGATTGCGATATTTGTTTGAATATAAAATTCCTACAAGAAAATGAGCGATTTGTTATTCCAGAAAATAAGGGAGTATGTAAAGTTGGAAGATGAAGATATTTTGCTTCTGGAAAAATATTTTCAATTCAAAATGCTGGATAAGGGTGATTTTTTATTCAAAGATGGAGATGCCGTCAATCACGCAACATTCGTAAACTCGGGTTTGTTCCGGACTTACATTATTGATGAACATGGGACAGAACATATTTTGCAATTTGCATTACCTGGCTGGTGGACTGGGGATTTAGGTAGCTTTATTTCAGGTGCAACCACGAAATTTTATGTAGAAGCATTAGAAAATTCAGAAGTTTTAACCATTACAAAAAAATCATGGGATGAATTATTGGACAAAGCTCCCTTTTATTTGGATTATCATCGTAAACTTCTTGAAAGAGGATTGGTTTCTACTCAAAATAGACTACTTGAAACATTTTCTACAGATGCATCTCATAAATACCGGCAACTAATGGAGACTTTCCCTGACATTCTACAGCGTGTTCCGCTTTATATGATAGCCTCTTACCTCGGGATGAGCAGAGAAACTCTAAGCAGAGTTAGAAACCAAATGGTCAATAAAAAATAAATTGACTGAATATCCTTTCTTGTTTTTTAATTTAAAATCATTTTTTGGAATGAATAAAGCCATTTCAATATCAGCGCTTTTCATTTTGTGACTTAAGTCAATGGTCAGGCTTTTTTGACGATTCAACTTTGCATCAGAAAAATATCTGGATTATGGATAGTGCAAAGTCAAGAATAAAAAAAATTAAAATAGCCAGTCTATTCAACTTCAGTAAAAGGACATTGACGATTATAATATTGGTTTACTTTCAAACAAATGCCTGGGCACAACATAGTAAAGAATTGAACCAAAAGAATTCACCCTCCGTTAGTCCTGTTATTGTGGAATCTTTGATTGGTAACAATGGCTTAAATCTTCAAACTATCTTCTCGAAAACTTTTACTCCTGCGAGTCGTTTTGGAGTTTTTGGAATTGCTGACTTATATGGGGTATATAAAACGAAAGAACAGGCAATAAGAAATCAGCAAATGGCGCAAACGCACCTTACTTTTAGAATTACTAAAGGACTCAATTTGAGTGCAGGTGCTTTTTTTGAAAATCACTCCGGATTTCGACCTACAGCTGGTTTGCAATACAATCTCTTTCTTAAAGATTTTCACCTGCTTCTTGCCCCACGTTTTGATCTAAGCCAAACATATAATGGAGAAATATTGGGATTTGTAGAATATACACCCAACGTAAAAGGAGATTGGAAAATCTATTCACGTGTTCAAAGTATGTACAATAGAGATTTAAAAAATGACATTCACAGTATAACTTATGTATGGGGGCGAATCGGAGTTTCATACAAAAACTATCGTTTTGGTGCTGGGAGCAATTTCTACTGGTTGGGGCCTCAAAAAATGACAGAGAATAATACAGGACTTTTCCTTGGGGTTTTACTTTTTTAAAAACACACATAAACAAAGAAAATATGAGTAAAATTAAATGGGCGGGTGACCCGGTTCACTCACAGATTCAGTTCTCGGTTCGTCATATGGTAATCTCTAAAATCAGAGGTGAATTCGAACAATGGGAAGCCTTTGCAGAAACCGAAGATGAAACAATGGAAAATGCGGAAATCAATTTCCAGGCAACAGTTTCCAGTGTCAATACCGGGAACGAAGCCAGAGACAATGATCTAAGGTCTGACAAGGGATTGTTCCAGTCGGAGAAATTCCCATATCTCAATTTCAGAAGCACTTCTTTTAAAAAAGTGAGTGATGAAAACTATGTTTTAATTGGGGACCTTACTATAAGAGATGTAACCCGTCCTATAGAGCTGGCAGTAGAATACGGTGGGATCATTACAGACCCCTATGGAATGAGACGTGCCGGATTTTCTGTAACCGGGAAATTAAATCGTAAAGATTTCGGGATGACTTACAATCAACTGATTGAAACAGGAGGAGCTGTAGTTGGTGAAACAATCAATATTGATATCCATATTGAATTTACCAGGCAGTCTGCATAATGTTGACTTAGGAGTACTGCTGTAAAGTAAAATGGAAGTACTCCAATCATTCTTCAATTTTTATAAAACATGAACAATCCAATTATAACAGTCATTGGCAGCACCGGCACCATCGGAAGCAAACTCACGGAAATACTCTCAAATTCCGGAGCTTCGGTTCGTGCGGTTATGCGAAACATAAACCGTGTTAGGGAACTTCCGGGAGTGGTTTGGTTGCAGGCTGATGTAAACGATAAAAGACTTTTGGAAAGTGCTTTAGCGGGCACCGATCAATTGTTTTTGTTAACCGGAAACCGTGCCGGTTTTGGTAAAACACAAATTGATATCATCAAAGCGGCAGAACGCTTGGACGTAAAGCATGTAGTGAAATTGTCTGCATTAGGTGCAAGCCCTCACACCAAATCGGGATTAGCATTGGAGCATTGGGAAGCTGAACAAGCTTTGGAAAATTCAAAGATGAGTTGGACTATATTACGACCACATGTTTTTATGCAAAACTGGTTGGGTGATGAAGCAAAAACTGTAAGGGAAGAAGGTATTATCTATTCTGCGATTGGAGAGGGAAAAGTTCCTTTTATTGATGCCCGTGATATTGCAGCAGTGGCTGCTGAAGCATTATTACATCCTGAAAAACATTCTGGCCAACGATATATATTAACCGGTGGTGAGGCTGTAGGATATCAAAGTTTAGCAGAAGCTTTAAGTAAGGCAACAGGAAGAACGATTGTCTATAAGTCATTATCTATGGATGAGATGCGGCTCCGGATGGTAAAACAAGGGATTCCCGAAAAATCAATTGATTCGCTTTTGGCATTGGCGGCCTATCAAAAGGCAGGTGGTGCAACAGAAAGAGTTTCGGAAGATGTGCAAAATATTTTGGGCAGAGCACCGGGAACTATATTGGATTTTGCAAATGATTATCGCAACGATTTTATTTAAAAATTGAAATGAATTCAAGTAAAATAAGTATTAATCAATCTTTCTTAATTGTCCTTTTAGGATTGCTCGCAGCCTTGAGTACACTTACCATTGCAATGTACATTCCGGGGTTTCATCAAATGGCAAATGATTTTCAGGTCAAGGAAAGTCAGATTGCGTTTACTCTGACTTCCTATTTCATAGGCATTACCATTGGGCAGTTGGTGTATGGACCCATCATCGACCGTTTTGGCAGAAAGATACCACTCTTAATCTCTCTTATCCTGTATGTTTTTACTTCGATACTCTGTGCCGTAGCGAGTTCTTTGGATATGATGATTGCCGTTCGCTTTCTTCAGGCATTAGGAGCCAGTGCAGGAATGGTGTCTGCAGTAGCTATCATTATGGATGTATTTGAACCGCAACACAGAGCCAAAGCCTTTTCATTGGTGATGACCGTATTGGGTGTTGCTCCGATTATTTCACCATCTCTGGGAAGCTTTTTTGTTGCAGCTTATAGTTGGGAATCTGTTTTCTATGCTTTAACCGGTTACGGTGTATTGATTTTATTTCTTGTATTTTTCTTTTTACCTGAAACTATTTTATTTAAGTCAGAAGATAAGTTAAGCGGAAAACATATCATCAATAACTATGGCAAAGTTGTAAAGAACAAAACATTTAGTTTATACGCTATTGGAGGCAGTTTTGCTAACTCTGTCATTTTTGCCTTTGTTGCTGCTTCACCTGCTATTTTTATGGGATATTATGGAGTTGACCCAAAACAATTTGGGCTTTTATATGGGATAAGTGCAATAGGTGCATTGGCAGGAAATTATCTGAACGGTGTATTAGTTAAAAAAATCCATTTTAAAAAGATGATGGTCATTGGTTCCCTACTGTTATTTGTATTAACTGCAGGGTTTACTGCTGCAGCTTATTGGGTTCATCAATTATCGTTTGAATGGGTGGTTGTTGCATTGTTTACCATTTTATTAAGTGTTGGATTAATTTATCCCAATACCGTAACCTCAGCGCTTGCTCCTTTTAAAGAATTGTCTGGTTCTGCCTCTGCCATGAATGGTTCTTTTATGATGGGCATGAGCGCATTCATCACGGCAGTGGTTGGGGTTTTAGGAAAACCAACTCCTTTAACCATGTTTTCAATCATGCTGGCTGCAAGTGTATTGGTGATTATCTTTTTAATGACAGCAAAAAAATTAGGTGATAACAGTAATAAATAAGAGTTATGGAATTTGGAATTGGAATGTTTGGTGATTCAGGATATGATTATGAAACAAAAAAATATCGTAGTCCTGATATACGCTTAAAAGAAATTATAGAAGAAGTAAAATTGGCCGATGAAGTGGGTATTGATGTATTTGCAATGGGTGAACACCATCGGGATGATTACGTGGTTTCATCTCCTGAAACTATGCTGGCAGCCTTGTCAACCGTTACAAAAAATATCATCCTTTCCAGTGGAGTAAATGTCCTCAGTTCTACTGATCCCGTAAAGCTGTATCAGGACTTTGCTATGATAGATTTAATCTCGGGAGAGCGAACAGAAATTATGGCTGGCAGAGGAAGTTTTATTGAATCATTTCCACTTTTTGGACAAAGTCTCCATGATTACAATGAGTTATTCTCCGAAAAATTAGACTTGTTATTGCAGCTTAGAAGAAACGAACCTGTTACATGGGAAGGAAAGTTTCGTCCTGCTCTGGAAAACCAAACCATATACCCACAACCAAAAAGAGAAATTCCGGTTTGGATAGCAGTTGGCGGAACACCTCAATCAGTACATAGAGCTGCTACATTAGGCTTGCCGGTAATGTTTGCAATAATAGGCGGAGATATTCGTCAGTTTAAACAGCTTTTTGAGTATTACAGAGAAGTGTATATCAATGCCGGACATGATATTAAAGAAATGAAAACAGGTGTTCACTCACATACCTATGTTGCTCCAACTAAGGAAGATGCTATATCAGATTATTATCCAGAATATTCCCGACATATGAATAAAATGGCCAAAGAAAGAAACTGGGGTGGTGGTCCATTTACCCAAACGAAGTTTGAAGCAGGCATGACTAAGCACGGAGCTTTGTATATGGGGAGTCCCGAAGAAATTGCTGAAAAAATTATTTACACAACTGAGCTATTCGGATTAACACGTTTTATCGCTCATATTGATGTGGGAGGTCCTTCCCATAAAGAATTGATGCGGACAATTGAGCTATACGGAACAAAAGTAATTCCGATGGTTAATAAGCATTTTGCAAATAAAGTAAACTAAGTCAAATGAAAACGGCACAATCACCAGAAGATGTTCCAAAATTATTTGTAGAAAACTGGAACAAACGAAGACCCGATTTAATGGCAGAGCTCTTTGAAGTAGATGCAGATTTTATTAATGTGGTCGGATTGTGGTGGAATAACCGGAAGGATATTTTTAAAGCACATGATTACGGGTTAAGAGTAATATTTAAAGATTCTTTTTTAGAAATTATCTCCTTAAAAACAAAAATGCTATCTGATGAATTTGCAATTATACATGCCAAAATGAAGTTGGTTGGACAGACGCCAATTGGAAACAAAGCTGGAGGAGAAAGGCGTACCATTTTTTCATTTATAGTGCGCAAATCAACCAATGGCAACTGGTTGGCAGTATCTGCACAGAATACCGATATTGTTGGTGGGGCAGAAACTTATATCCGAACGGAAGATGGCTCATTATTACCGGTAAATTATCAAAAAAAGTAAAATAAGAATGCAAACAAAGAATATATCAAAGCATGAACCATTAAGACTATTGGTTTTTGCTGCTACGCTACGTAGTGACTCTTTAAACACAACCCTGGCTAAGCTTGCAGAAAAAATACTTATAAAGCATAATTGCAAAGTTGATTTTGCAAGCATGAGTGAATTTGATGCCCCATCATTTAATCAGGACGAAGAAGTTAATTTCCCTACTGGTATTAATGAGTTTCGTAACCGCATTTTATCCAACGATGCTTTTATTATTGCTTCACCCGAATACAATGGTTCTATGCCCGGGTATTTGAAAAACACGATTGATTGGGCTTCCCGATTCCGTCCACAACCTTTTAATGAAAAGCATGCATTGATAATGTCTGCTTCACCATCCATGGCAGGTGGAAATAAAGGTTTATGGCAGTTGCGCATGCCCTTGGAACATTTAGGCACAGATGTTTTTCCCAGTATGTTTTCTTTAGCAATGGCACATAAAGCATTTGATGATAATGGAAATATTGCGGATCCCTCTTTAGCACAAAGATTTGAAAACACTTTAGTTTCCTTTATTCAATTAGTGGAAGCTACAAAAAATTACCCTTGTATGAAACATGCCTGGGTAGAGTTTTTAGGTGAAAAAACAGATGCTGTTACAGAACGGATAGAATAAACAACTTAAAGCATGGGAGCAGATAATCACACAGTCCAACACGAACAGATATTAACAGTCTTACTCAATACTGACTATGGTTTGCAAGGACGAGCAGACAGAACTACTGGCAATAACAAAGTATCCTAAAAGTTGATGTTACGAACATCTTTGAATCTTTTGTGCTGTATTCAATAATATAATCAAAACAATCCCGCTATTGCAGGAAGCTAAAACACACTACCTTTGTCAATTCCCAAACAAATAAACGATAGACATGAAACCTGATAGCTGATAACTGACAGCTCATAGCCCACAGCCCCCCACATGAAACAAATACTTATTATAAACGGAAGTGCAAGCGAAAATTCTTCGAACCAAAAACTTATTGACAACTTTGTAAAACTGACTAAAGATTATTTTAGTTCAAAGGTGTTTAATGATTTAAAAAAACTCCCACATTTTGATCCCGAACTTTCTGTTGAAAATACGCCCGGTATAATTTTAGATTTTAGAAAAAGTATTGAAGAAGCGGATGGAGTATTAATATGCACACCCGAGTATATTTTCAGTGTCCCGAGCGGGCTTAAAAACGCTATTGAGTGGTGTGTGTCAACAACCATATTCTCAGATAAACCACTGGGAATTATTACAGCCTCGGCAAGTGGCGAGAAAGGACATGCGGAGTTGCAACTTATTATGAGAACCGTTATGGCAAAATTTAACCAGGATACAACCTTGTTGATACAGGGAATTAAGGGTAAAATAAACCAACAGGGTGTGATAACCGATGAAAAAACAAAAAACGATCTGGCAAAATTAGCTGAAGCATTTAAAGAATTGGTGAATGAGAAACAATAAGCGATAAACATGAAACGTCAAATGCTAAACGTTAGACTTTAAACCTGACAGCTCAAAGCTGATCGCTCAAAGCCCACTGCTCAAAGCCCACTGCCCACTACTCACAGCCCCCCGCCCATCTCCATTCCTTCCATTGCATTCGATCCCTTTTTCAATATAAATTCTGAGTTGAGCAGGTAAACACCTGTAGTCACTACTTTATCACCTTTCTGCAACCCACTGGTAATTTCGATTGCATCTGCATTTTCCATACCGGTTACTACCATGCGCGGTTCAAATTTTCCTTCTGATTTTTCAATCCAGACATGTGCTCCTTTTCCATCCCTGATCACTGCATTAAGCGGTAGGCTGAGGATATTGTCTTTGCTTTTCAAAGGAAAGTAAACAATAGCTTCCAATCCAGGTTGCCAACGGTTGCCCGGGTTTGAAATTGATCCTCTTATTTTCAGCAACTGCCTCCCTTCCTCCAATGCCGGACTAATAAATTGTATGACCATTGGCTGAGGTTCATTCTCCCATCCGGGGATTACCACTTTTAGGGTTTGTCCTATTCGAACCTTTGAGGCTTCAGCCGGGTAAATTATTGCTTCTACCCATAGCGGATCATATACTTCCAACCGCATTATAGTACCACCTTCCGAAACGTATTGCCCCTCTGTTACTGCAAACTCTGATACTGTAGCATTATTTGTAGCGGTGTAAGTAATATAGGGTTCGGCTTTACCGGTCTGGAGCAGATGGCTGATCTGTGATTCAGACAAATCATACAGTTTTAGTTTTTGTTTTGCAGCCTGTTCTATTTGGCGAAAACGTAAATCTTCAGGAAAAGCACGAACCTGGGCTGCAGCAAGTAAATACTCCTTTTGCAATGATGCTAATTCTTCGGAGTATATTTTATAAAGAGGTTGCCCCTTTGTTACGCTTACTCCTGTTTGTTTTACAAAAAGTACTTCTATACGACCAGAAACCCGGCTTGAGATATCTGTTGTTTTTTCGGGATCAGTTGCGAGTTTCCCGTTTAATCGTTTATACCCTGATATAGAATCTTCGCCAATAACAGTTGTGGTGATATTAGCCAGTGTTACCTGGCTCGTACTTAAAGTGAGCAACATTTCATTACTGTTTTTTTCAACCGCTACCAGATCCATACCACATATCGGGCAGGAGCCGGGCTTATCCTGTACAATCTGCGGGTGCATAGGGCAGGTATATGTCTGTGCTGATGCTTCCTGCGTATGCTTATGCGCGTTTTCATTACATGCAGGAAATGTAATGATTGCTGTCCATAATATAACGGCAATGCCTAACCTGAATTTCATGGTAATATCTTTTAGTTGTTCTTTGGTTTGATAAAACTCTCACTGTCTACCAGGTAAGCTGCATTGGAAGCAATTTCCCAGTCTCCTATATCAGTTAATACCTGTACCATTCCGTTTATCTCTGCTCCTGTTGCAACGGTTACAGGGGTAAATACCTCTTCTTTCTTTCTAAAAACAATGGATGTATTTCCCAGTGAATGCACCGCTTTTTGAGGCAACCACCAGCCTTTTGTAAAAGAGACAGGAATATTTGCTGTTATAAGTTGACCAGGTCTTAAACCTGCATTACTGAAATAGACCCGTGCAAGGGTAAAATTTTCACCACTGCGTTGTACGGGTTCGATTAAACCAATGCTGCCGGATTGAGCAGCTTCTTTGTTTCCTGTAGGGAAAAATAAAAGCTTCTGACCTGTTTTAATACTGGCGGCCATCGCCGGGGTAAAAGCAAATTCAGCCACCAGAGATTTGGACTGGTAAATGGTAAACAGCGGCTGTCCGGCATTTATATATGCACCTTGTCTTAACAAAATTGGAGGTGAGGACTGTGTTGCAGAATTTGAAGCAACGCCTGTGCCTGTGATAGTTGCAGACTGCATACTGTTCATATTGGTATTTGTACCGGAATTTGAAGCAGTGGGCAGACTACCGGAAGAGGATGCAACTGCTGATTGTTCCAGTATATAACCGTCGGCAGAACTGAAGACCGGGATCCGGTATAATATTTTGCCCGAAGACAACACCTGGTTGATTTGTGCGGTTTGCATACCCAGCAGCAACAACCGCTCTTTAGATCGGGAAAGCATATCCGGACTGGTAGCTGCAATATATAATAACTCACGTTGCGCCGCTGCAAGATCGGGTGAATAGACTTCCATGATTAATTGTCCTTTGCGCACCGGTTGATAGTTGTATTTGATCAGCAGTTTTTCAATTCGTCCGCTTACCCTGCCTGAAAGCGTTACTTTGTTGCGGGTATCATAATTAACTATGCCATTGACTTCAAATGTAAATTGATGTGGGCCTGTTTCTGCTTTAATAACCGGGACAGAAGCAATCACCTGTTCATTGACTGGTCTGGTCAACCGGGTAATGCTGCTGTCGGCTACCATTTCATTATTACTTTCTTTTAATACCAGGTCCATACCACACAAGGGACATTTCCCCGGATGGTCCTGGCTGATCTGCGGATGCATGGGGCAGGTATACAAGTGTGCATGCACATGTTCAGCTTTTTGATCACTGTTTCCTGTACATGCCACTAATGCAAGGATCATGCATAAGCCGGATACTATATTAGCGATATAATTGTTTTTCATATTCCACTATCATTTCGTAAAGTTTTAATTTTTCATCCAGTACATTCAACTGCATCATGTTAAGCGCTTCCCATGCATCAATTACAGTTGTCAACGGCAGCTTATTTTCCTGGTAATTGAGAAAATATGCATCGAATGTTTTTTGCAATGCCGGAACTATTTTCTTTTCCATGCCGGCAATATGTTCCTGCATATATTGAATATCGTATTGCATACCATAGAGCATACCCTGTGTTTCTATCAGCATTGCTGATCTTTCTTTTTCCATTGCCTGTATACTGTAGTTCATTGCCCGGATACCAGACTTATAGGATTTGGAAGCCCAGGGAGCAATGGGGATACTCACCATACCCATTATACTGTAAGCCTGGGGCATACCGGCAGCCAGCGGGGACATGTGGTCAAAGCGGATGCGAAAGTCTGGTTTCTTTTCCAGCATCATACTTTTAATATTTAATTCCATGGAGCGGATATTTTCATCCAGTTTGTGTACATCTTTTCGTACAACCGAAAGCGCCGCAGTATCGTAAGTAGGGGCAAGCGTAAATATGGGTATATAAGTAGTGTCTATTTCAAAAACTTCATTGCCCGGCACATTCATCAGCCCGTTAAGCCATGCTCTTGATTTGGCAATAACAGCTTCCTGTATATGAAGGCTGTTACGGGTTTCTTCTATCTTGGCATCTGCTTTATATATGCTTCCCAACTGAGCCTGGTTATAAGTATAACGTATCTCCTCAGTTTTCTTCATCATTATCAAAATGGCTTCATTTTCACGGAACCTGTGAATTTTCTGATCGGCGATAAGCCAGTTGATATATAATTTTTTTGCTGTAGACTTCAGGTCATTTAATGTGATATCTCTGTTAGCCATTTCAATATTACCCTGTGATGTGATATAGCTTTTTTTTGCTTTTAGCTTTGCAGGATTGGGTATATCCTGTTCCAGTTGCAGCATCAGGCTCCCTTTATCTCCGCCATCCATAATTTTTTGGCCGGGGTAGGGTGTCATAAATGTACCTAACCCCGCCATTGGCGCCATCCAGGCAGTTGATGCATCTGCGCTGTATTTAAAACTCTCCGCTTTTAATTCGTAAGACTGTAGCAGTACATTGTTGCGGTCTATCCTGCTTAGTATACTGTCAAGCGGCAATACCTGCACATTGCGACCTGTAGCAACACCGTGCATACCGGTATGTGCAGTATTGGTGGTAGTATCCGGCTGCTGGCTAAGAAGCTGTAAAGGCAGCGCAGAAACCACAACCAGCGAAACAGCAATTTTTTTAATGATGTACTTCATGTATTTCAAGTTTTCCATACTTGCGTAATTCATATTCTTTTGACATTAAAAATATTAATGGTGTAACCAGCAGTATATGTGTGGAGGATGTGAGCACACCACCAATCATGGGCAATACAATTGGTTTCATAACGTCGGTGCCTACTCCACTGGCCCAGAGCACAGGCACTAATCCAAACAACGATACACATACTGTCATTAACTTGGGGCGCAAACGCTTCACGGCACCCTGTATCACATATTGTTTTAAATCCTCTTTGCTGATTGTTGCAGAGGAGTTGCCTTTTAGTTTTACTAATTGATGCATGGCATCATTGAGATAGATAACCATAACTATTCCCGTTTCCACAGCAATACCAAAAAGTGCAATGAAACCTACTGCAACAGCTACTGACAGGTTTACTCCCCAGAAGTATATAATATAAGCGCCGCCTATCAGGGCAAAGGGTACAGTGATCAGGCTTAGAAAAGCTTCGCGTATGGAGTGAAAAGCTAAATAAAGTGAAAAGAAAATGATCACCAGTACAACGGGCAGTATCCACATCAAAGTTTGCTGCCCGCGAATCAGGTTTTGATACTGTCCGCTCCATTCAAGATGATAACCGGCAGGAAGCACATTTGTTGCTTTATCCATTTTGTCAATAGCTTCCTGTACGGTACTACCCAGGTCGCGGCCCCTTACATTAAATAACACGGCACCACGAAGCATTGCATTTTCTGAATTGATCATTGGCGGGCCGTCTGTAAATTTTACATCTGCCACCGCAGATAAAGGAACTTCACCCATGGATGGTGACATTAACGGGATGCGTTCTATTTTTTCCAAACTGTTGCGAAAACCTTCTGATAACCGAACGCTAATCGAAAACCGCTGTCGCCCTTCAATGGTGTTACCAATTATTGCTCCGCCGAGTGCTGTCTCCACAGTTTGGTTTACATCATCCACATTTAATCCATAGCGTGCAAGATCCGGACGTCGAATATCTATAGAGAGATACTTGCCACCGGTAACAGGTTCTACATATAAATCAACTATACCAGGTGTAGCTGCTAAAGTTTTTCTCACCCGTTCAGAAACGATGGCAATAGAATCGATATCCTGACCATATACTTTTACTCCCACATCAGTGCGTATCCCGGTAGACAGCATATTGATCCGGTTGATGATTGGCTGTGTCCATCCGTTTACAACACCCGGGATCTGCAGTTTTGCATCCAGTTCGTTGATGATATCTTTTTTTGTTTTTCCTTCCCGCCACTGAGATTTTGGTTTTAACATGATGATGGTTTCAATCATACTCATCGGCGAATTATCAGTCGCGGTGGCTGCCCTTCCTGCTTTACCTAATACCTTATCCACTTCGGGAACTGTTTTGATAATCTTATCCTGCACCTGCAGTATCCGCTTTGCTTCGGTATTGGAAATATCGGGGAGCGTTACCGGCATGAAGAGGATGCTTTGTTCATCCAGAGGCGGCATGAATTCTGTACCCAAACTTTTTAATAACGGGATAGTGATGACCAGGGCGATGACGTTGATAGCAATCACAGTCTTACGCCATTTTAATACCGCTTTAATTATAGGTTCGTAAAGGCGCTCCAGTATCCTGTTTACGGGGTTGGCTGAATCCGGGCGGAACCTGCCTTTCATAAAAAAGGATATCAGTACCGGGGCAAGAGTAATGACGAGGATGGCATCTACAATCAGTATAAAGGTTTTGGTATAAGCAAGCGGATGAAACAGCTTCCCCTCCTGACCGGTGAGCATAAATACCGGCAGGAAGGATGTAATGATAATAATAGTGGCAAAAAATACACCACGGGTTACCTGTTTACTTGATTGCTCAATTACTTTCAGGCGCTCTTCTTCGGATATCCATTGAGGTGGCCTTTTGAATATATTTTTAATCCGTTTCATGACTTCTTATTTTTCTGTTGCTCCTGCCAGAGACTATACTTTTCAGACAGGTGTTTGTAGGCATTCTCACTCATAACAATACCATTGTCTACAATAACACCGATAGCAAGTGCTATACCGGTAAGCGACATGATATTGGATGAAATACCAAAAGCATTCAGGAGGATAAAACTTATTGCCAGGGTAATAGGGATTTGTATGATGATGCTTAAAGCACTGCGCCAGTGAAATAAAAATATGATGACAACCAGCGACACCACAATCATTTCTTCGATGAGTGTCTGCCTGACTGAATCCACTGATTCTTTTATCAAAGTACCCCTGTCGTAAACGATATCAAATTTTACCCCTTCAGGAAAACCTTTTGACACTTCTTTCATCTTTGCTTTTACCCTGTCAATTACAGCATTGGTGTTTTCACCATACCGCATCACTACAATTCCACCCACACGCTCTCCTTCGCCGTCCTGGTCAAATATGCCCAGCCGTGGTTCACCGGTCATCTGTACAGCACCCACATCAGTTACACGAATGGGTATGCTGTTTTGTGTTTTGATGGTAATGTTTTCAATTTCCGCAACTGATTTCAGATACCCTGAGGTTTTGATGATATACCCCATATCGCTCATTTCAAATTTGCGGCCCCCGGACTCATTGTTGTTGGTGCGGATAGCATTGATTACATCGGTTACAGATAGCCGGTAGTACAACAGTTTATTGGGATCTACTGTAACCTGGTATTGTTTCTGAAATCCGCCAAATGAAGCTATTTCACTAACACCCTCCACATTCTGCAAGGCAAATTTTACATACCAGTCCTGCAGTGCACGCTGTTCACCCAGGTCCATATCGGGGGCATCTAAAGTGTACCAGAGTATATGCCCCACCCCAGAACCATCGGGACCCAACTGCGGGGTAATACCTGCGGGCAGGGTCCGCGAAACGGTACTCAGTCTTTCCAGTACCCGCTCCCTTGCCCAATAAATATCTACATCATCGTTGAAGATTATATAAATAAAACTCATCCCAAACATGGAAGAACCCCGCACATACTTAACCCGTGGCAATCCCTGCAGATTGGTGACCAGCGGGTAGGTAACCTGGTCTTCGATGAGTTGGGGTGCCCTGCCCATCCATTCTGTAAATACTATTACCTGGTTTTCCGAAAGATCCGGTATGGCATCAATGGGGTTTTTCTTCACTGCAAAAATTCCCCAGGCAAACAGGGATGCTGTAATCACCAGCACAATAAACCTGTTGTGCAGCGACCATTCTACAATACGATGTACCATTGTAGTTTCTTTTCTGATTATTTTTTGTTGAAATGGGAATAATGAAGGCGCATAAAACGCCAATAGCCCGGCAATACTTTCGCCAGGACTGTATAAGGAGAAAAATCTAAATCAGTAAAAGGTTGTGCAGAAGATAAATCGGGATATTTCTACTTCGGGGTGGTGCATTAGATTTGGAATACACCGGGGATACAGAAACAAATGATGGCTGAGGAAGCTCTACATAGGGTACGGATTTAGCCCATATTTTCAATTGAAAAGACGGGAATATATTATCAGTTGCACTGTATTCTTTTTCAAACTTAACTGTCTTATAAGCATCCTTACAGCAGTTTTTGCTGCAGGGGTCACTTTCTTCTGATTCGCACTTGCTGCATTTTTTAGTTTCTTTCTTCCCGAGTTTAACATTCACCAATTTCCCCATACAATAATGCAGGTGAAATGTGG
Source organism: Chitinophagaceae bacterium (assembly GCA_039811345.1). Classification (GTDB taxonomy): domain Bacteria; phylum Bacteroidota; class Bacteroidia; order Chitinophagales; family Chitinophagaceae; genus Agriterribacter. The sequence goes on along the minus strand of JBDHYJ010000087.1, from coordinate 2,569 downwards.
CGCCTGTAGTAGTAGCCAGGAAGAAAAAAGATAATATAAATGCGAGCACTCTCTTCATGCGGCAACAAAAGTAATATTTATTTTTAATGATCGTCGCTTTCTACATTCGTCATTTTTGCTAAAATGAAAAATGCGCCTTTGGTAACGATTTTTGCATGTTCCGGAATGTCTTTCAGCAGCGTAATTTCACTGAATCCCACATCTGTTTTGCCTTTGGCTACCGGGATTTTTTCAAAAGTTACTGCTTCACTATTGCTGTTATTTCCTTTATTCCCTGTTTTTACACTGTCTGGTAAATGCCCTTCTGCGGTGTGTGCTCCGGTTACTACAAATATATAGTCGCCACCCTGGTAGCTTACTATAGCATTAGTTGGTATTGCCGGAACAGTAGATTTATCGAGGCTTACCAATGCAGTTACACTCATGCCGTCAATCAACCCCGTTTTGTCGCCTTTTACCCTTGCATGAACAGGAATGGTTTTACTTCCTTCCTCAAACGCCGCACCTATCGAAAATATTTCAGCATCGTATTCTTTTCCGGGATTATTGGTTATAGTGAAATGAATAACCTGGTTAGTTTTGAGTAGGGACAGGTCTTTTTCATATATAAACAAATCGAGGTGAAGCTGTGAGTTGTTTACGATTTCGGCGATAGGGGTGTTTACATTTACATTGCTTCCCAATTGAGCCGAAACTTTACTTATCACTCCACTGATGGGTGCTTTTATCACAATGACGGATGAAAATTCCTGTGAAGCACCAACTCCCGACAACAACTTTTGCAAACCTGTACGTTGACTTTTTAATGTGGCTAATTCTGTTTCTGCCTGCTGCAATTTTTTCAAGGGCGCTGCATTACCTTCCACTAATTCTTTTTGTCTTTTTACTTCAATCTCAGACAGAGCTATCTGTGTATTCACCTGTTGCAATTGCTGCTGCATCTGGGTCAGTTCAGGATTTACAATGGTTGCAATAGTTTCGCCCTGTTTTACAACTGTGCCGGGTTGAACATTCAATGTCTTCACCACACCGGCATATAGCGGGGTAACAAAGGCTTTGTTTTGATTAGGTACGGTGAGTAAACCGTTTGCCTTTATTGCATGAGTCAGTTCCTTAGGTTCTATAGTTCCAAATTCTATTCCTATAGTCTTAATCTGTTCTTCAGTAAGTGTTGCCGTATTCTCAGTTGCATGATTGTCTTCGATATGCCCGTGAGATTTTTCTTCGGTTGCTGCTGCACTGTCTGTATTGTTGCTGCAGGAGTTTATAGCTGTATAACATAAAATAGTAAATGCTATAATGATGGTTCGCTTCATTGCAGATATTTTAATTGTTGTTGTAATAGTTAAACCTGATTACAGATTGATTGTACTGATTTAAGACTTCTAAATAATTGGTACGGGTATAAATTGCCTGACCGATAAACTGGCTTAATTCTGCAAAACTTATTTCGCCTGATTTATATCCAAGAGTGGCGGCTTTAATAATTTCTTCTGCCTGGCTCAATCCCGTGGATTCATAGAACTGAAGCATTGCCTGGCTTTTTTCAATTTCAGTAAGTGTTGTTTGTCGCTCAGTATTCAGTTGCTGAGTTTTAAGAGCAAGCTGTTTTTGCTGAATTTCAACCTCTGTATTAGCTACCCTTATTTTATTTTTATATGCTCCGGCGCCAAACAATGGGAATGCTGCTGTTACCGAAAATCCGGTGTAAGGGTTACTTGCACCCCAGAGCCGCTGGCTGAAAAATCTCCCCGAAAAATCAGGCAGGTTGCTTCTTTTCTGTACAGTAATATTTGAACCCGCGATATTCACCATTTGCTGCTGCAATGCAAGTTGTGGATGAACACTGTCCTGTTCAGATAAAGACAGGTTTAGTTTTTCCAGAGGCAGGTCAACGGGTAAAAGCCATTCATTTTTATTCAGCAATACCATGAGTTGTTGCTGCTGTATAATCATATCCTTACTGTTTTGCTGAAGCATGGCCTGCAGTTCTTTTAGTTTTGCTTCAGCCGCTATCTTGTCAATGCCAGCTGCCTCACCGGTTTTATATCGCAATTCGGCTGCCCGGTATAATGAGGTATATATACTGTCCAGCCTTTGTAGCAATAACGATTTGTCCTGCAAATACCAGAGTTCGTAATATACTGCACGTACATCACGTTTTATAGCAGCATTTAAAGCAGATGTGTTCAACTGAAAATATTTTAACTGCTGGGTAAAGTATTCTTTTCTTGCTGAATATAACCCGGGCCAAGCTAAACTTTGAGACAAACCTATTTTCAATATACCCGTATTATCAGACGGGCGAAGATCTTCGTTCTCTGCAAATACCCCCATTTTGGGAATATCATTGGCTGTTTTAACGGTATAAGCAGCCTTGCTTATTTCGGATCGGTTGAGACTTAATAGTTGATTATTCATTAAAGCCGTATCAATCGCTGCGCTTATACTCAACCGTTGCTGAGCCTGCAGCAATGATGTTGCCAGCAGTAAAAGACAAAGTATTTTTATTTTTTTCATTTCAATATTTTTCAAGTTTTGTTATTGATGTAGCATTCGTAATATTTTT
>JBDHYJ010000086.1:0-20658 GCA_039811345.1 Chitinophagaceae bacterium | reverse complement strand
AGCCACAAGTTTGGCATGAAGCTATTGGAAAATTTTGCAAAATATTATTAAGTGCGAAGGATAAGGGTCATTCCGGTATTGCTGATCCATAAGGGCGGATTGATAAAATCCGTAAAGTTTAAGGATTACAAATATGTGGGCGATCCCATTAATGCAGTAAAGATCTTTAACGAAAAAGAGGTTGATGAAATAGCAGTGATTGATATTGATGCTACCCGTGAAAACCGGGGGCCTGATATTAAGAAGTTAACCGAAATAGCCGGTGAAGCATTTATGCCTATGGCATACGGAGGAGGAATAACCACAGTTGAACAGATAAAAGAAATCTATTACAACGGTATTGAAAAAATAATCATCAATAAAGCTGCTGTAGAATCACCAGATTTGATTACACAGGCAGCAAAATTGTTTGGAAGCCAAAGTGTAACAGTGTCAATTGATGTAAAAAAACATTTCCTGAAAGGGACAAGGGTATATACTGATAACGGTAAAACAAATACCGGGTTAACTCCGGAGGAATTTGCAAAACGAATGGAAAATACCGGGGCGGGTGAAATATTGTTGAACAGTATTGACCGCGATGGAGCTTTTGGGGGATATGATTATGAACTTATAAGCAAAGTCAGTTCAGCAACAGGCATACCCGTTATTGCCTGTGGCGGGGCATCTGGCATTGACGATTTTAAAAAAGCCGTTCAGTCAGGGGCTTCTGCAGTTGCTGCCGGAAGTCTTTTTGTTTTTCAGCTTCCACACAGGGCCGTACTTATCAGCTATCCCTCTCAACAGGAGTTGAAAGATAAATTGTATACCCAGATTTGATGAAAGAGATAATGAATAGAAAGGCAGTTTTGTATCTCTCTTTTTTTCTGTTGTATACCTTACCTGTAATTTCTCAGGATGGTTTCAATGTCAGATTAACCCGTTCAGGAAATACAATAAGGATCAGCAATGGCTTACTGGGTATTGTAATTCCATCCGAACAGGCATATATAAAAGGACAACCCTGTCCTGCACCTATTCAATCATTTATTTATAGCGACGGGTCGCTTTCTAATGACAGGTTTAATGAACTAACTGCGAGGGGTAACCTTAGCGGTATGAATGTAAGAATTGTATACAGCAGCCCCGATAGGGTTACTGCAAAAGTTGAATATACATTCAATAAAGAGGAGTTCATTTATGGTAAACAAACTTATCCTGGAGGAGAAGCCGGCCCCGGATTTTATACCTGTACCATAACAGTAAAAAAGGGAGAGAAAACCATTGTTATTGAAGAAGATTCCGATAATGATATAACCTATCGCGTAAAGATTAGTGATGGTTTAGACCCGGATAAAGCACGGTACAGGGGCTGGTCATCTAACGACAAAAAATATGGTTACGAACCGTCCGGAGCACTTTATCGCCCTGAGAATGAAAGAGGATATCCGTTAGATGCAACTGTTTCTCTTGATTACAGCACTTCATTTGTTTATCCTCCCTTAGTACTTTGGGAGCCGGCCGGTGGAGAAAAAAACTCCGGCAGATACTGGCAGGTATATAACAGCAGAGCGGATGCCGGTTCAAATCTCTTTGGATTTTTTCAGGGTAAACCAAGCCGTTTAATCGGTGCAAGATTTTCGGGGGTTCAACTGGAACTTGTATCAAAAGACAAATCACCGGACAAAAAAGCATATGCTGATATAAAAGTGTATATAGAAAGAAGGGGTCCTGATAATTCCTGGTATCGTCGCAAAAGATTTCAATGGGTTGCTTTTATCAGCAGAAAATCAGATGTTCTTGATCCGGAAAAACAACAACCGATAGCCGATGAATTAAACAGGGTATCAGGACTTGGAGCGGTTATTACAAATTACAAGCTGAAACCTGTAAAAATTATTCCTGCATTTTATAAAGGAGCTATCTATATGCCGGCAGAGCAGATTTCTGCATTGTGCAATAAGATTAAGACTGATGAAACATTCTATAAAACATTGTGTATTCATGACAGCAGAACTAAACCTGTTTTCGATGCCTGGCGTTTTCCCGATTCGGCAAAAGCTTTGGTAAAAGAACTGATTGAAATAGGAAATCATCTTCAACAGGTATATGAAACCGGAGAGGGTACTTATAGCTTCAGGAACAGGTATTGGATGGGTACATTGAATTTTAAAAGTTATGCATTATATGCATCCTGTATTTTTGCTGATAAAAATATAAAGCTGACTGATAAAGAAAAACGGGGACTGGAACAACTGGTTGCAATGCTGGCAAGAATAGTTTGGGATGATAATAATGTGCCGTTATTTGAAGGTTCGGGTGTAAATTTTGGACCGGCCAATATGGCATTTCAATATCGTAACAATGGGAGAATGTTTTTTGCTTTGTTACTTGCTCAAGATCCCGAATTTGCAGAAAGAGCCAGGCAGGTAGCTATTAAAGTAAATGAAGATATCAATATTTCTATATACGCAAATGGTGCAAGCTTCGGATCTCCGCACTATATCCAGGCTACATTAGATCCCATACTTTTTTCCATGCTGCAGTTAAAACAGGCAGGCGTTGCGGATCTGTTTCGCACGAACCCTAAAGTCAAAAAATTTGCCGGGTTTTACTCAACACTTATCACTCCACCCTCTGTAAGATTTGGTCTTAACCGGAAACTTATTTCTTTTGGCGATGGTTCAGAAGAAAGCGCAGCTACCTTTGCATTACTGGCTACTGGTTTGAAAGAAGTTGATCCGGACCTTAGTGCCAGATTATCGTATATATTCGACAACGGTCCTCAAAGATTTACTTTGTCAGGTCCGGTAAGTCTTGCTGCAAATATTATCAGTGCACCGGTTAGTGAGTTCAAGGCCAATTCGGCTAATTACAGTGGTTATGTATCCCATTTCAGATCTGGTCTGAATTCAGATAATGAAACTGCAATATGGGTTTTAAATGGTGATTCATTATACGATCACAGAAACGATGATGCAGGAGAAATAGCTATTTATGCTTTAAAGGCGCCTCTGTCTTTAAGCCGAAGTTCTTTTTATTACCCGTCTGCTACCGATGCAAGAATTAGATCTGTAGTAATTCCGGAAAAAAATTTCCCTGAATGGAACCAGCATGCACAGCCCATAAATGAAAGGTCGCTTTCAAACAGGACCTGGCCTGCATCATATGGACTGTCATTTGCAAACTGTGGTTATAGCAGTACTACAACTGTTGCAATGAAAAACCGCGAAGGAGTGGTTTGGACGAGAAAAGTAAGTTTAATTCATTATAATCAGGAACTACCTATTGTTATTTTTTATGACAGTGTTTCTGGAAAAGGGCCGAATATCTGGAGTATGATGATGATGTCTGACAGCACAGTACAAACTCCGGCAGGGGCAATTACTCCACCCCAAAAACTTTATAACAATACAACCTCTAAAGAGTTGCCTGATGCAACCCCACAAAAAGCACTGAACAGAGGCCTGAATACATTTACGTTTAATGGCCAACGTTGGTTAGCACACCCTTCGAAAGGGATCAACTGGAATTTATATACTGTATCAGATAGCCAGATGGATTTTACACTTGCCCAGTGGACAAATACCTGGCAAAATGATATTGAAACCTCAGAGTTTTTAAAGACGAATAAAAAAAGATATAGTGAAGGGCAACAGATATTAAGAATTCGCAGCAATAAACCCTTTTTTAATTTTATACTCCCATATAATAAAGGAAGTAATCCCTACAATAATGACAATATCAGCTACCGGGAGAACAATGAAATAATGCTCCGGCAAAATAATGTAGACATTGCCTTCAATCCTTTTTTTTATGGATTGAGGGATAATAATAAGATAGTAATTGGCATACTTTCTGAAAATGGTACAGCTAATTTTGAAGGTTTCAATATATCCGGCGGATTTGCAGAACTGGAAACTGACCAGAATAAGGTAAAAGTGAGAATTCACGGTAATTCAGGTGTAAGAAGCATCAGTCTCCCCTTTGGTATTTTACCGGGTGCAGGTCAAAAAGGGGTAAAAATAAGAAATGATGAAAAAGGCAGGAGCATCATACAAATACAATATGATTCAAGTGGATTAGATTTGCCGAATGGGCAATTAGGGTATAGGGAATACAGCTTTAAAAAAAAATAACAGGAAAATGTTGATATATGCGAATGTATGATGAAGAGAAATTAAAATCCAGCAAAGAAGCAAATTTCGGGCGTGAGTATCAGCAATGCAGTATTAGTGTGATGGATACTATTGCTGATCCGGATATCACTTTCGATACAAAAGGGATATCAAATTATTACTACGAATACCTTGCAAAAGAGAAAACTGATGTACCAAAAGGCGCTGAAGCAGAGAAGAAACTTGCTGAGGCTGTTCGGTTAATTAAAGAAGCAGGCAAGGGGAATAAATACGATTGTATAACCGGGGTAAGCGGCGGTGTTGACAGTACCTACCTGGCTTATTTGGCAAAAAAACTTGGTCTCAGACCTTTAATAGTTCATTTCGATAATGGATGGAATTCAGAACTGGCGGTAAAAAACATAGAAAATATCATTTCTAAATTAGGATTTGACCTGTATACCCTTGTAGTTGACTGGGAGGAGTTTAAAAACATCCAGTTGGCATATTTAAAAGCGTCAGTAATAGATATTGAAGCTATAACAGACCATGCAATTATTGGTACATTATATAAGCTGGCAGCGGAAAATAATATAAAATATATTTTGAGCGGAGCCAATGTTGTTACTGAAAACACATTACCTAAAAGCTGGATTTTCAATAAAATTGATCATGTGAATATCAAAGATATACATGATCAATACGGAACAATGAAACTCAAAACCTATCCCTTATTCAATTCGACAAAAAAAAGGTTATATACAAAGCTGAGAAGTATAGAAACTATTTACCTGCTTAATTATGTACCTTATAATAAAGTAGAAGTAAAAAATATTATAAAAAATGAACTAAACTGGAAAGACTACGGAGGGAAACATTACGAATCGGTATTTACCAGGTTTTATCAGGGATACATATTGCCCGTGAAGTTTGGAGTAGATAAAAGAAAGGCACACCTGTCCGATCTGATATTCTCCGGTCAAATATCAAAAGCAGAGGCATTGGAAGAACTGAAGAAACCGATCTATGACACAACACAACTTTTGGAAGACTATGAATTTATGCTTAAAAAATTCAATCTTTCGGAAAAAGAATTTGAAGATATCCTGGATTTACCAAGAAGGCAGCATAATGAATTTAAGGTTGAGAAAGGTTTCTGGGATACATACCGGTGGTTAAAGCCATTAAGATTTGTAAGTAAATTAACCCGGTAATTTTGTGTTTAAGTTTGAAGGGAGAAAAATATTGATAATTTCACCACAATCCTGGTCGCATCTAAGTATTTCAAAACACCATTATGCTAAAGCACTTTCTTTAAAAAATGATGTTTGGTTTTTGAATGCGCCGGAAGAGGAATGGGGACTGAAATTTAAAATGGAAAATGTTACTTCCTACCCAAATTTGCATGTCATCAGGTATTCGCTCCCGCTTCCATATAGTTTTTTCTTTCACCTAAGAGCATTCTATAAAAAGGTCAATCTTTTTTTTATTTCAAAAAAAATGCGGAATATCACTCCGTTGTTTGATGTATGTATTGATTTTGGGAATTATCTTTTGTATGATAATGTTGATTTTGTTAGGGCAGAATACAAAATATATTTTCCTGTGGATGATTTTGAAGACTTAAAACCATCAATGAGAGGAAGCCGGTTTGCTTTTTCTGTATCAGATAATATCATTGAAAAGTTTCAGCGACAGGGAAGGAAATGTTATTTTATAAATCATGGGTTAAGTAAAGTGTTTGCAGATTTGGCCAAAACGAGGTTGAATAGTTTAAAAAAATGGGTCAGATCAGGCAGGTTAAATATAGGATATGCAGGAAATTTGTTTATACCGTTTATTGATACCCGTATTCTTGGAAATATAATAAAAAATAACCCGGATGTGATGTTTCATTTTTGGGGATCGGTAAAGTATAACCCTGATACTGCCTGGCAGGTTGAATGGTATAAACTGCTTACGGAATCAAAAAATGTAAAGCTTTATGGTACAGTTAGCCCGGAAGAGTTGGCATTAATGTTTGCAGATATTGATGCATTTTTGTTGTGTTATAAACCAGATAATAAAAATTATCACGCAGAAAACTCGCATAAAATATTTGAATACTTTAGCACAGGTAGAGTTATTATATCTACACCGATCACTATTTATAAACAAAGCAACTTGTTTTGCATGAGTGAAAATAATGAACAGTTTGAATTTACTTTTAATGATGCAATACAAAATATAGAAAAGTATAATGCTTTTGAATTTGCAAAAGCGAGGATTTTACTTTCATTGGAAAATGAATATACAAGACAGATAGAAAGGATCGAATCTGTAATAAATAAAGCTGAAAAATCTACAATTAATTAGAATCAGACTCAAAAAAATATGGCGGTTAATAAAATTTTAATTCTTGGAGCATCAGGGAAAGGTGCACTTGAGTTGTCTTATATAAATGCAGCAAAGGAACTGGGTGTTGAAATCAAAATTTTTGATCCGGCAAAAGAAGAAAAAAAATACATTAAAGGCGGAAGTATAGGGAAAAAAGTACAGGCATTTTTACCCGTTGAGCAATGGATAAGAAAAATGAACCGGGAAATAGTTCTTTTAGCAAAAAAATTTAATCCGGATCTTATATTACTGTTTACCAATACACGTGTTCTGCCAGGTACACTTGCCTGTATCAGAACGATGAATGCCAGCATTAAGATTGCCTGGATATGGCCCGATACACCTCTAAATCTTGAAAAGCATAACTTTCTGAATGCACCGCTTGTTGATATTACCTGCACATACAGTAGTGCAACAATTCCGGTTTTTTCACGGCTTGGTTTTCCAAATGTGCATTGGGTTCCTCTGGCAGGTGATTTAAATATGCATGGGATAGATGACCTAAGAGATTCGTTTGATATTGATATATCTTTTGTTGGAGGCTGGAGACCGGAACGTGAAAAAGTAATGGGTATCATTTGTGAACATTTCAGAAATGCGAAAATTGAAATTTATGGACCGTACTGGAAAAGAGATTGCAAACATCCGGATGTGAAAACTAAAATAAAAGGGGAAGGATTGTATGAAGCAGATCTCGCAGCATTTTTTAATAAATCCCGGATAAATATCAATGTGATTGATGACACAAATTTCCCTGCAGCTAATATGAGATTCTTTGAAGTTTCAGCAGCGGGGGGACTACAATTGGCATCTGCATGCCCCGAACAGGAAGAGGTATTCTTTCATCGCGAACATATCCTTTATTTTAAATCAGAGGAAAATATTATTTCAGAAATTGAATGGGCATTATCTCATCCTGTGGAATGTAGTTTGATACGTTCTAATGCACACAACTTATTGAAAAGTTCTCAGACGTATACACACCGGCTGAAATATATAATTAATAACGTGTAATTAAATCTTTGAAAAAATAGTTTATGATTAATGTCTTGATTACAGGAGGCGCAGGCTTTATTCCAAGTTCACTTGCTGATGCGTTACTTGCAAATGGAAAATATTATGTAGTGGCCGTAGACAATTTTTTGACCGGCAATAAAAATAATATTTCGCAGCATGAAAACTATAAGTTTATAAAATGTGATGTTAATAATTACCGGGATATTTCAGCAGTAATGCTCAATTATAAATTCGATTATGTTTTTCATTACGCTGCTGTAGTGGGTGTTTTGCGGACGCTGGATAATCCGAAAATGGTTTTAGATGATATTAAAGGTCTTCAGAATGTTTTTGAACTTTCGAAGAATACTGGTGTAAAAAGAATTTTTTTTAGTTCCTCGTCTGAAGTATATGGGGAGCCAGTACATCTGCCACAGAACGAATACCAGACCCCGTTGAATTCCCGCCTTCCTTATGCTGTTGTGAAAAATATTGGAGAGTGTTTTTGCCGATCATATTGGGATGAATTTGGACTCAATTATACCATTTTGCGTTTTTTTAATACTTATGGTCCCCGGCAAAGTGAAGATTTTGTTGTATCAAAATTTTTGCATGCCGCCATTAATAATAAGGATATAACCATTTATGGCGATGGCAGCCAGACAAGAACTTTTTGCTATATAGCAGATAATCTTGAGTTTGAGATAAAAATACTGGAAGAAGGTCTTTTCGTAAACGATGTAGTGAATGTAGGTAATGATAAACTTACTTCAGTGGCTGAGCTTGCACAGACTATAATTAAATGCACAGGATCGTCATCCAAAATCGTAAATCTGCCTCCATTAAAAGAAGGAGATATGACACGAAGGCAGCCTGATAATAGTAAAATGCTTTCGGTACTGAACAGACCTTTGGTTTCTCTGGAAACGGGAATATCAGAGATTTTGAAATCGCGAAATGCCAAATAGTTTTATGCAGTGTAACTAAATCCTGGCTTTTCTGAGAAGAACGAAAATACAATATGGTCAAAGAATAGCAGTCGTTCATTTTAATCCATTTGATAAATATCCGCCTGCAGTTAATGCTGTTCGTTATTTATCGCAGCATAGTGAAGGGAAATCCGACATTTATGTTTTAACTACCCGGCCCGAAAAATTACACTGGCATTTAAATATACTCGGTGTTGAAATCAGACAGTTGATTTTTTTACATTCAAAACTTAGCCGTGTACAACGCATATTGAAATATCTTAGTTTCAATTTAAAAGCATTGTACCGACTATGCTTGCTGCGACCGGATACAATTATATATTACGAGACGTTGTCTGCATGGGCTCCTTGTGTATATAAAAAATGGATTAACAAATCTATCAGGCTTTTTATTCACTATCATGAATACACCAGCCCGGAAGAATATAAAAATGAAATGATATTGAACCGGTGGCTGCATAAAATAGAAACCGGTATTTACCAGCACGCTGCATGGATATCGCATACAAATCAGGACCGTATGCAGATGTTTTTGAATGATATAAAACCGGTGAGTCCGGCAAACACCCATATATTACCCAACTATCCTCCTGCTTCATGGCAAAACTCTTTAAAAAACAAAAGAACTGATGAAAATCGTATTGGCTTTGTATATGTTGGGGCATTGAGTTTAGACACAATGTATACTAAGGAAATGGCTGAATTTGTTGCGGCCAACTCAGATAAATACTATTGGCATATTTATTCTGATACATTTGATAAAAGTGTTACCGGCTTTTTACAGAGACTGAATGCGGGAAATATTAGTTTTAAAGGATCCGTAAAGTATGACGAATTACCTGAAATTTTGGGTCAATACGATATTGGTGTTATTTTATATAAAGGACATATCCCAAATTATATATATAATGCCCCAAATAAATTATTTGAATATCAGGCCTGTGGTTTAAATGTCTGGTTTCCGCTTGAAATGAAAGGTGCATACCCGTATATTAATGAAGATACCCCCCCTTGTGTTTTAGCCATAGTTTTCGGAAACCTTTCTAATCTTCCTCCGGGAAAAAAAATTAAAACTAACTCAACCTTGGGAGCAGCATATAGGTATTGCGCAGAAGAAGTTTTGCAGGATCTCTGGAATGTTATACATATAAAGTCATAAATGAATAACAGGTCATATATATTTAGCATATTTTATGCGCTATTATTTATTCTGTCTTTAATTACAGATTGGTATTCAATTCTTGCTATTACCCTTTTTACCACTTTAATAATTGCACTCCTTGACAAATTAGGGAAGGGAATTGTGTTAAGAGAACTTATATCAATCTTTGCATGCTTTATCTGTCTTATAATGCCACTTTTGGGTTATTCTATATATGGAAAAGATAATCCACTGGCGTTGCTTTGGGTAAAATATATGCCAATTCCAAAGGAAAGATATTTTTCATTTGCATTACCTGCATTAGCTGCATTTAATCTTACTTTGTTATGGCCCATCAGAGGAAAAGGATATAGTGATGAAGGAGTAAATATTCTACGGATTGTTGCAGCACTGAAAGACAGGCTTAAGAACATGCCTGGTATAGGAGTTTACCTTATGATTATAGGGGTAGTAACTTTTTGGTTTGTAGGGATGATGCCGGTGTCGCTTCGTTTTATAGTAACGCTGATTTACTTTATTTCTTTTGCCGGTTTATTATATGTATATTTTTCACCGGTTGCAAAGTATAAGAATATTGTCATTATCTTATTTGTAATTTTTATTGTGGGTAACGCTCTTCGCTCAGGAATGTTTACCGTTGTCGCTTACATGGGTATAACTGTTTTTTCTATTTTGTTTATAGGAAAGAAAACTTCTTTGTTCAAAAAAACATTATTATTTTTTTTAGGAGCATTTTCACTTTTATTAATTCAAAGTGTTAAACAAACGTATAGAAAGTTTACCTGGATAGATAAATATAAAGGAAGCAAGGCGGTACTCTTTGTAAATTTAATGGCCGACAGAATTTCAGATTCTAAAAATCTATTTTCTTCTGATAACTTTTTCCCAATTTATTATCGCACAAATCAGGGCTTTAATGTTGCTCTTGTAATGCGCAGGATACCCCGTGTTCAGCCTTATGATGGGGGCAATCGCTTAGCCTTATCTTTTGCAGCATCTCTGGTACCCCGGGTTTTGTGGCCAAACAAACCAGAAGCCGGTGGGAAATTCAATATGCGTTATTATGCAGGAGTAGAACTTAGAGGATGGTCAACAAACGTAGGCCCTTTAGGTGAAGCATACGGGAGTTTTGGTGTCACCGGGGGGATTATCTTTATGTTTTTTTTAGGTTTATTTATTCGATGGTGCTATAAAATGGTTTTTAAACTTTCTTTGGTTAATCCCCTATTAATTTTATGGATTCCGGTTTTATTTTACCAGGTAACCTATTCTGCAGAATCAGATACGTTACAGATTCTTAACTCTCTTTTTAAATCGGCATTGTTTATCTGGATATTGTATAAAGTATTTCCTGCCTGGTTCGGGAAAACAAAATATTCTTCCCTGGCAAGACAAATGAACCGTCCTGTTGAAACCAACATTGTTGCCCACTAAAATAATTGCAAAAACCACTAAACAGAGGTTTACGAAATATTTAGATGCAAATATTAGTATTAATCCTTCCATTGCAGATAAAGCAATCCTGAGGTTTATTGATACAATTTGGAAGACAGAAAATGTGCTTTTAAAAGGGGTGCATAAAATATTATTCAGGAAGCCTAAAAACCCTAAAAAGATTCTCATTTTCAGAACCGGATCAATAGGTGATTCAATTTGTGCAATTCCTTCAATAATTGCAATTGGCAAAACTTATCCTGGGGCAAGTGTAGATATTTTAACCAATGCCGGCAGGGAAAATCTGGTAGGGCTTTATTATTTATTGAATGCAAAGTATTACCGGAAAATTATAGATTACTATGGAGCATCTAAAAAGGAATTATTCAAATTATTGCGAAAGGAGAAATATGATTTAGTGGTGCAATTACCTCAGGTGGATGCATCATTTACCAGCTTATTAAGAGACATGCTGATTTTTAGGGGGATAAGCTCCTCTGGCATAGGCTGGTTTGTCAGTCAGCTGAAACTATTTACAAAAACACAGTCTAAATGCCTTGTATTTCCCAATGAAAATTCAAGGTTGTTGAGATTTTTGAAAGAGAATTACTTTGTAACCGGAGGAGTTGAGGCAGAATTAAATATTCAGCAGAAGGACAAAGATGTCGTCAACTCTTTATTCCTGGAGGAAAATATAACCGTTACCGACAAAAAATTATGTATGGTAATTGGAGCAAAGAGGCCTCAAAACCGTTGGCCGATAGATTATTTTGTAAAAGTAGCAGAATATTTTTCCTCTAAGTTCAAGATTATCTTAATAGGCGGAAAAGAGGATAGTATATTGGCCAAACCTTTATTGCATATACCTAACCTGATAAATTTTTGTGGTAAACTGACTCCGATGCAAAGCGCAACAGTATTAAGCCTCTGTGATATTACATTGAGTAATGATACCGGGCCTATGCACATGTCATATACCGTTGGAACACCTACCATCGCTTTATTTAGCAGCAGGGACCTGCCGGGGAAATGGTATCCGCCTAAACAAAACAACAATTTTATTTTTAGAACGGAGAATGTAAAATGCCAGGGCTGTTTTAGTGAAACCTGTAATGATAATATCTGTATGAAAGCAATATTACCCGAGAAAATAATTGCTGTCATTAACAATTATTTTAATTTCACAGACTAAAGTTGGTTTAGGCACAAATATTGTTTTATATTCGTCTTCTAATCCAATATTATTTTTCGTTTTGTTCAGTAAGAAAAATAAATATCTATTTTTAGTAAACAGGTTTACACTGTTTTTTTTCATAAGCGGAGTTTTAATTGGCTTGATGGTTTACTTTTATACTGAAGCAAGCTATGAAGACAGAGTGTTCAAACAACTTTCAAAAGACCTGAACCAGCAAGTTTTAATCAAGGGGAATACTACTAACACTGAGAAAATTCTCTCAACGCTAAACTTTGCTCATAATTTTATTGAACCTCGCCAAAAGCTTTTTTCTGAAACAGAAATTGGCGGGTTAAAATCCGGAATTATTCAACCATTGACTGTTGATTTAATGACAGGTCATGGTTCATGTGGAAGCTATACTTTAGTTACGGCACGTCTGCTCAAAGAAATGAATATCCCATTCCGGATTGTACAAATGAAAGTAGATGGTAAATTCGGCGGGCATATTCTATTGGAAGCTGAATATGCAAAAGAAAAATGGGCTGTTTTAGACCCAAGCTATAATTTATATTTTATTAATAAACAGGGAGAACTTGCAGATTTTGATGAAGTTCATGATAATTGGGAAAGATATTCTATGACTTTGCCTGCAGGATATGACATGAGGTATAAATATGATGATAAAAGGTATACTAATTGGGATAAAATACCGGTCATTATGCCTGCAGCTAAAAAGGTTTTTGAATGGATCTGGGGAAAAGAGAAAGTGGAGCATTTTTCATTAAGGGCACATACCCTTAATAAGTTTAAAATATATTTTAATGGTTTGTTCATTCTGCAAGTTATTTTTCTCGTTTATATACTCTACTACACTTTTCTGAGTAAAAGATTTTCAATTCGTTTGAAGCATATTGAAAATGTATACATCGCCACCATTCTCGACAGAAAAGTTAATAAGAAAACTATTTTATCGGAGCCACAGGCATCAAAGCCAGACAGAGCCCACCACACTTAATTAATTATTTCCAACAGTTACAGATTGATATATCTATGTGCGGAATAGCAGGAATCTTGTTCTTTAAAAGGAACCAGGCAGATGATACTATTATCAGGTGTATGACCGACGCTATTTCACATCGTGGTCCTGATGCAGAAGGAATATTCATAGAAGATGAAATTGCTTTGGGGCATCGCCGTCTTTCAATAATTGATTTATCGTCCTCAGCTAACCAACCATTTACTGATCATTCGGGAAGATATATTGTAGTTTATAATGGGGAGATATATAATTTTAATGAAGTAAAAAGCAAAATACCAGACTATCCTTTCAAAACATCAAGTGATACGGAAGTATTAATTGCAGCTTATGCCAAATGGGGAAAAGATTGTTTTAAATATTTTAAGGGAATGTTTGCCTTCGCTGTATGGGACAGACAGTTGAAAGAATTGTGTATTGTGCGTGATAGATTAGGTGTAAAGCCATTATATTATTTTTTAGACGACCAAAAAATACTATTTGCATCAGAAGTAAGAGCTTTATTGCATAGTGGAATTATTACTAAACGAATTAATCAAAAAGGGCTACTTGAATTTTTTTCTTATCAGTCATTAAGTTATCCGCTTACTATTGCTGAAGGAATACAACAACTGGAAGCGGGGGCATTTTTAGAGGTTAAAAGTGGAACTGCGGAGAAAAAAAAATACTGGGAGCTTGTATCGTCAGATGACAATTTAGACAGCTATGATAATATTGATTTAGTAAATAAAAATATCAGAACTTTATTAATACAGTCAGTTAAAAGAAGACTGGTTAGTGATGTGCCTGTAGGCGCTTTTTTATCAGGGGGTATAGATTCAAGTATTGTTGTTGGTTTAATGGCTCAGGAGTGCCAGGTAAAACCCAATACTTTTAATATATCATTTAGTGAAAAGGAATATGACGAATCGTCTTACGCAGACCTAATTGCGAAAAAATTTAATACACAGCATACAAAAATTCGGCTTTCATCAACTGTTATGCTTGACGAGTTAAACAATGCACTTTCAGCTATGGATACGCCAAGTGGAGATGGAGTTAATACTTATGTTGTTTCTAAAGCTATTAAAAATGCCGGAATTAAAGTAGCGCTTTCAGGTGTTGGTGGAGATGAACTTTTTGCAGGGTATCCTATTTTTAAACAGTTTAAAACCATAAATAAAAGAAAGTTTTTATGGAGAAATACTTTGCTTGCAAGGCGTATGATGTTTGCTTTAATTAAAGCCGGTGAATTTTCAAGTAAAAAACACAGGATTAAGCAAATATTGCACAAGCCTTCTGTTGATATTGAAAACATTTATCCTATTTTAAGACAGTTGATAGCCCCGCAGGTACTTAAAACCCTGGTAGACGTTCCGCAAGAAGCAACAGCCCTGCAAACTGAACTCCGGTATTATGCAAAAGCTTTACATAAACTACCTGAACTTAGCCAGGTTACTGCTGCAGAATTAATGGGATATACACAGCATACTTTGTTGAAGGATACCGACCAAATGAGTATGGCTGTTGCGCTTGAAGTCAGGGAACCTTTTTTTGATACCGACCTTGTGAAATATGTATTAGGAATACCAGATGTATTTAAAAATCCAAGGTATCCTAAAAGTCTTCTTGTAGAGTCAGTAAAACCCTTATTGCCTGATGAAATTGTTTTTAGAAAAAAGCAGGGATTTGTTTTTCCGTGGCAACTATGGTTAAAAAATGAGTTAAAAGATTTTTGTGAAGGGCATATTAGAAGGTTTTCACAAAGAAGCTTTGTACATGAAAATAAGCTGATAAAATATTGGAATGACTTTTTAAAAGGTGACCCCGAAATACGATGGGCTGATGTCTGGCTGTTTGTAGTTCTTGAATATTGGCTGGAGAAAAACTTCGATTAATGAGTTTTTATTTAAAATGATTTAAGTTATTCGTGAAAGAAAGGATACTCATTTTTGTTGATTGGTATGAACCGGGTTTCAGAGGAGGAGGACCAATACGCTCATGCGTTAACCTTACACAGCATCTTAAAGATTCTTTTGAGGTATTTGTATTTACAAGAGACAGGGATTTGGGTATGGCTGAGCCGTATAAGAATGTTCTTGCGGATAAATGGATTACCATAAATGATATCAAAATTTTTTATGGGTCTCCTTCAAAACTTACATGGAGAAATATTGTATTTCAAATTGTACATGAAGTTCGCCCTCACTTTGTGTATGTAAATGGGATGTTCTCAAGAATATTTTCGGTATATCCTGTTTTAATAAATAAATTTTATGATTTAAAAGCAAAGTTTATTATTGTTCCAAGAGGGATGCTTAAATCAACTGCGCTGCAGTTTAAAAAAAGCAGGAAGATGTTTTTTTTGAAAGTACTAAGATTTCTGAATGTTTATCGTGAAATCATTTTCCAGGCAACTGACGAAACAGAAAGAACAGACATCAGGAAAATATTTGGGGTAAAATCAAAAATTAATTTAATTCCAAATTTTGCACCTATTCCAAAAGATTGGGTTAAGCCGCCTTTGAAAACTGCTGATTGTTTAAAAATAATTTTTGTTGGGAGAACACATCCTATAAAAAATCTTCACCGGATTTTGGAATGGCTCCCTCATATAGGAGGCGAAATATTATTTACCGTTATAACAACAGATGAGAATCCCGAATATTGGGATCAGTGCCAGCAAATGATTGATAAATTACCGGCTTCGGTTAAAACTATCGTTCGGAAAGATGTTCCCCACGCTGAAGTGGAAAAGTTTTATGCTGATCATCATATTTTTGTGCAGCCCACAGAAGGAGAAAATTTTGGACATGCAATTTTTGAAGCACTGTCGTTTGGTAAGCCTGTAATAATCAGCGATCAGACTCCCTGGCGGGGATTACTTACGAAGAAAGCTGGTTGGGATATACCTTTAAATGCTCCCCAAAATTTTATAGATGCTATTCGTATTGCATCTTCCTGGAACGAAAAGGAAATAAATAATTGGAGTTATAATGCCTGGAGTATGGCAACAGCTTATGCAAAAGATGAAAATATAAAAAAGTTATATTTAGAACTTTTCAGCAATACATGAAAATACTTGTAACAGGCGGATCGGGATTTATTGGGACTAATGTAGTTCAATATTACCTGGAAAAGCAGGCAGAGATAATTAATATTGATATACATCCTCCACGTAATAAAAATCATTTAGCAAGATGGGTTAACGTTGACCTGCTTGATGAAGAAAAAACCAGAGAGGTTGTAAAACTATTTGCACCTACACATGTTATTCACCTGGCAGCAAGAACAGATCTTAACGGTAAGTCGCTTGAAGATTATGCTATCAATATAAAGGGTACTCTTAACCTGCTTAAGGTATTGTCACAATTAAAAACGATACAAAAAGTAATATTTGCATCTTCTATGCTGGTATGCCGGGTTGGATATATACCGGTAAATGATGAAGATTATTCTCCTTCAAATATTTATGGAGAAAGTAAAATGCAAATGGAATTATTACTCAGGAAAGAAGATATACCGTTTAAATGGTTAATTATAAGACCGACTTCTATATGGGGTCCCTGGTTTGACACGCCTTACAGGGATTTTTTTGACAAGGTGTACAAGCGCAAATATTTTAATATCAAGGATAAAGCATGTACCAAAACCTATGGCTTTGTGCTTAATTCCGTATATCAGATTGATAAACTACTTAATGCAGAAACCCTGAATGGTTCAATGTATTATATAGGTGATGAACCTCCTATTAATATTTCGGCTTGGGCAGATGAAATTTCAGAAAAGCTGGGCAACTCAAAATTTATTTCAGTACCATATTATATTTTTAAGTTTGCGGCTTTGTTTGGCGATGTATTAAAAAAAGCCAGCATCAATTTCCCTATGACATCTTTCAGATTAAAGAATATGACAACGAATAACATTATTCCGCTGGAAAAAACCTATACCATTACAGGAGAATTACCGTATAACCGTGAAAAAGCAATTGATATTACTTTACAGTGGTTAAATTACAATAAAACAGAGAAATAACATTATGTATATACTTGGACTAAATATTTATCATGGCGATTCATCAGCCTGTATTTATAAAGATGACCTGTTGCTGTGTGCATTCGAAGAAGAGAGATTTACGAGAAAAAAACACTGGGCAGGGTTTCCAATTTTAGCAATTAAGGAATGTTTAAAAGAGGCGGGAATTTCAATTGAAACTGTTGATTACATTACAGTTTCGAGAAACCCTAAAGAAAATCTTTCTAAAAAAATACTTCATACCATAAAGTATCAAACCAGTATCAGTGGTATAACACAACGATTGAAAAACAGTAGAAAAATTGGGGCACTGGAAGACATATTTGCGGAGCATTTTTCATTACCGTCTTCTGTATTTGTTACAAAAATTCACAATATTGAACATCATAGATCGCATCTTGCAAGTGCATTCTTTGCTTCACCTTTTGACAAGTCTGCAATTTTATCTATCGATGCATTTGGTGATTTTTGTTCCACAATGTTAGCTGTAGGAGAAGGTAATAAAATAACAGTTTTGGATCAGGTACTTTTTCCGCACTCCATTGGAATTTTTTATACTGCATTTACGCAATACCTGGGATTTAAATATTATGGTGATGAATATAAAGTAATGGGACTTGCGCCTTATGGAAAGCCTGTTTATCTTAAAGAAATGAGTGAAATTCTTATACTTGAAAAGGATGGACTTTTTAAACTAAACCTCGATTATTTTATACATCACAAGAAAGGGATTACCACTAAAATTTTTGAAGATAATGACCCAACTCCAAGTTTGATTTATTCAGAAAAGTTGGAGAAGTTGTTCGGTAAGTCCAGGAATGCTTCGGAGCCACTTACTGAGCATCACAAAAACCTTGCTGCCTCAGTACAGAAATTTTGTGAAGAGGCGATTTTCCATATTCAAAAAAGACTTCATACTCTTACCGGCAGCGAAAATATATGTATAGCTGGTGGTGTTGCCCAGAATTCTGTTGCAAATGGAAAAATCACATTGAATACAGCTTTTAAAAATGTTTATATACCTCCCGCAGGTCATGATGCCGGCACTTCAATGGGATCTGCACTATATTTATATAATCATATCTTGAACAATCCCAGGATACCCCCAATGTATGATCCATATACGGGTTCAAAATCAAATAATGATGAAATAGAGGAATTGCTGCAAGAAAAAGAAATAGAGTATAAGAAAGTTGATAATGATACTTTATTTGATACCGTAACTAATAAATTAATTGAAGGTGGCGTGGTTGGATGGTTTCAGGGAAGAGCAGAATTTGGACCAAGAGCACTTGGGCACAGATCTATCTTAGCAGATCCCAGGCGTAATGATGTAAAAGAAATTCTTAATCTGAAAATAAAGAGAAGAGAAAGCTTTCGCCCTTTTGCCCCGTCAATACTTATAGAGTATGTAAAAGAATACTTTGAACTGGACGATTATGTTCCATTCATGGAGAAAGTATTTATAATAAAACCAGCGAAACGAAGTGCTATACCTGCAGTTACACATGTTGATGGTACTGGTCGGCTACAAAGTGTTGACGCAAAAATTGAACCCAAATACCATGGTTTGATTTCAGCATTCCATAAAAAAACGGGAGTACCTATACTTGTCAACACCTCTTTCAACGAAAACGAACCCATTGTAAACACTCCTGCTGAAGCATTGGATTG
Source organism: Chitinophagaceae bacterium (assembly GCA_039811345.1). Classification (GTDB taxonomy): domain Bacteria; phylum Bacteroidota; class Bacteroidia; order Chitinophagales; family Chitinophagaceae; genus Agriterribacter. The sequence goes on along the minus strand of JBDHYJ010000086.1, from coordinate 1,703 downwards.
CTTTCTGAGAACAAAGATGGATATGCTGGTCCTGGAAAATTGTGTGATAACGAGAACTTAATCTGATGAAAATCTCCATCATCACAGCCACCTTCAACAGCGCCGCTACCATTCGTGATACCCTCGAATGCGTAAGCCGGCAGGATTACAACAATGTGGAACATATCATCATTGATGGCGGTTCTACTGATGAAACACTGGATATAGTGCGGCAGTTCCCACATGTAAATAAAATAATATCAGAAAAAGATGAGGGCATTTATGATGCGATGAACAAGGGCATTACGGCATGCTCTGGCGATATCATCGGCATTTTAAATTCAGACGATATATATGCAGATAACAGGGTGATTTCGCTGGTAGCTTCAACTTTTGCAACGCCGCAGGTGATGGCCTGTTATGCCGATCTGCAGTTTGTACAGCGCGATAATCTTGATAAAGTTGTTCGCACCTGGAAGGCCGGCAATTACAACCGGCGAAGTTTCTATTATGGCTGGATGCCACCGCATCCCACATTTTTTGTTCGTAAAGAAGTGTACGATAAAGCCGGGATTTTTAATAAGAGCCTGAAATCGGCAGCCGACTATGAGCTTATGCTCCGCATATTACTTAAATATGAGATTCCGGCACATTATATTAATAAAGTGATAATAAAAATGCGGGTAGGTGGGATGAGCACTGCTTCTTTCAAAAACAGGATAAAGGCCAATATGCAGGACCGGATGGCCTGGAAGATCAATAATTTGTCCCCGCATCCGTTTACTTTATACCTGAAACCTGTGCGTAAGCTGGGTCAGTTTTTTAAAAAGTAATTAACCGTTATCTTTAAGTTCAGACACATTTTATCATGTTCTCTATTTTCAAAAAAAAGCAACCTGTATTTGATGGCGATCTCAGCATAATCGGAACCGATATGCACTCGCATCTTATCCCCGGTATTGACGACGGATCTCCTGATGTGGAGACTTCTATAGAACTCATCCAGGGTATGATGGATCTCGGTTACAAAAAACTGATCACTACACCGCATCTGATGATTGACCTTTATCCCAATAACAGGCAGACTATCACCAGGGGATATGAAAAACTTATGGTTGAATTGAAAAAGCAGAACATGAATATTGAGATACAGGCTGCTGCGGAATATTTTCTAGATGATCACTTCGACAGTCTGCTGGAAAAAAAAGAACCACTGCTCACGCTTAAAAATAATTTGTTGCTTGTGGAATTTTCTTTTGCCAGTCTTCCCCTTGATTATAAAGAAAAAATATTTTCCATACAGCTCAATGGGTACAAACCAATTTTAGCACACCCTGAGCGGTATACCTATCTTCATAAAAAACCTGAGATATACGAAGAGCTGCGCAACCTCGGCTGTTTGTTCCAGGTAAACTTACTTTCGCTTATCGGTTATTATGGTAGAACTGTAGCACAGGTTGCCGACAGGTTTTTTAAAAAGCAGCAAATAGAACTGCTCGGTTCTGATCTTCACCATACCCGCCATTTGCAAAATCTCCAAAGTCATTTCCTGCGTCAGAAAGCTAATGAAGTAGCCAATACTCTTCCCTTGCTCAACAGCCAGTTGTGATGATCATATGTGAGTGACAAGGAGTTTCTCACAGATGCCGCAGATTAGCACAGATGTGTCTTTACGATTTTTCACATAAACGGGATTATCAAAAAATAATCTGTGAAAATCCGTG
>JBDHYJ010000085.1:0-20937 GCA_039811345.1 Chitinophagaceae bacterium | reverse complement strand
CGGCTGCTCAAATACTTCTGCTGCCAATGCATTTTCTATTTCTTCAATGCTGGGCAATGTGCCTTTAATGTCATCCGGCAGCTTTTCAGCTATTTTATATTCAGCTATACCAATCGGCTTGCTGGTATCTCTTAATGCATATTCCGCCACTATTTTATTTTTTGTTTTGCAGAGTATGAGGCCAATGGCAGGGTTATCGTATTCTCCTTTTAAAGTATCATCGGCAATACCGAGGTACAGGTTCATTTTACTTACAAACTCCGGTTCAAATTCGCCAATCTTTAATTCGATAATGATATGCCGTCGCAATTTGGTGTTGTAAAACAGCAGGTCAATAAAAAATTCTTTTCCGCCTGCTTCAAATCTTTTTTGCCTGCCCATAAAAGCAAAACCATCACCCAACTCCAGCAATAGTTTTGTAATATGATTCATCAGAGCGTCTTCGAGGTCTCTTTCTTTTGCTTCTTCGCCCAGCATAATAAAATCTAACTGGTATGGGTCTTTAAACAACTGTATGGCTAATTCGGAATCGTAAGCTGGCAAGGTGAGACTGAAATTGTTGGACAAAGCACCCTGCCGTTCATGCAGGCGGCTTTCAATCTGGTGAACCATTATGTCCCTGCTCCATCCGTTTTCAACTGCTTTCCGTATATAAAAATCCCTAATGGTTCTGTCTTTTATTTTGTCTAATAGTGTAGTGTGATGATACCAGCTTAATTGTGCAAGCGGCACCTGCACTTTTGCAGTTTGTGCAGGAATGTTGATTTGTGCAGGCGTCGCCTGCACTTTTGTTTCAGCCTCATTTTCAGCTATTTGTAATTGTGCAACAGGTGGTTGCACAATTGTAAAGGAAGGATAGGCTTCGGCAAAAGCCCTCATATATTTAATATTACGGGGCGATAATCCTTTCATATCAGGAAACTCTGTCTTTAAATCAAGAATCAGCCTGTCAATAACTTTTGTACCCCAACCTTCCTTTTTTTGCTGTTGCAAAATGGTGTTACCGATTTCCCAGTAAACGGAAAGCAATTCTTTATTAACCGCAATAGCAGCTTTTAATCTTGCCTGCCTTATTTTTTCTTTCAGCAGTTGCAATACATTACCATAGTCTTTCTCTATCTCAAAGCTCATAGCCTATTTTCTTTAAATTTTCTTTTATTGCTGCATCCAATGTTGTTGCTTTTTCCATTTGTTCTTTTAATGTTGCAGTTAAGGTTTTCATCTTTTCATCAAATGCCTGCCCGTCTTCTTCGGCTTCCTTAAAATCTATATATCTGCCCGGTGTAAGTATATAATTATTCTTTCTTATTTCCTGAATATTCGCTGACTTACAAAATCCTGGAATGTCTTTATACTTGTCCAAATATTCTTTGCTTCGCCAGTTATGGTAAGTGTCTGAAATTTTTGCAATATCAGTATCGGTCAGTTCTCTTTGTTTTCTGCTAATCATTGAACCCATTTCACGGGCATCGATAAATAAAATTTCGTTGCTGCGGTTACGGAAGCCCCCTTTCCCGTTTCCCCCGGCGGGGGAAAGGCTTTTATTTCTTGCTAAAAACTATAAGCAAGCCGGTATTTGTGTATTATAAAACAATTGCGATGGCAGTGCGACCATGCAATCAATTAAATCTGCTTCAATCATTGCTTTTCTTATATCACCTTCTGTTGCAATGTCGCTGCTCATACTTCCGTTGGCTAATACTACTCCCGCAGTTCCATAAGGAGCAAGCTTGCTGACAAAATGTTGAAGCCAGGCATAGTTTGCATTTCCTGATGGTGGTATTCCGTATTTCCATTTATGGGTTTCTGCTTTATTAATATTATAGTCGCTTACATTGAATGGTGGATTAGCAATAACATAATCCACTTTTAATTCAGGAAACTTATCATTCATTAAGGTATCGCCCAATTCAATCTTTGCATCAATGCCACGAATCGCTAAATTCATTTTAGCCAGTTTGTAAGTGGTTGGATTGCTCTCTTGCCCGAAGATTGAAATTTTTCCTTTTCGGTGTTCATGCATTTCAATAAACTTTTCGCTTTGCACAAACATGCCACCGCTTCCACATGCTCCATCATAAACTCTTGATTCAGGTTCTGGCGCCAAAACATCAACCAATACTTTTACGATACTTTGAGGTGTATAAAATTGTCCTCCTTTTTTTCCTTCAGCATCAGCAAACTGACCAAGAAAATATTCAAACACGAAACCTAAAACGTCCCCGCCTCCCGGACGGGCAGGTTTGCCTTTTCCACTTCCATTGTTAGTTAAAGTAATGGAGCCAATCAGGTCAATCAGTTCTCCTAATCTTTGTTTGTCCAAAGCAGGTCTTGCGTAGTTTTTTGGTAAAACTCCTTTCAGGCTTGTATTATCTTTTTCTATGGCATCCATCGCATCGTCAATATCCTTTCCGATTGTAGGAAGTTTCGCTCTCCCTTGTAACCATTTCCATCTTGCCTGTGGCGGAACATAAAAAACTCTTTCGGCTGTGTATTCGTCTTTGTCTTCCGGGTCTGCGCCGGTTTTATCTTTCTCAGCATTCAGTTTGGTATAGAGTTCATCAAATGCGTCTGATATATACTTCAGGAAAATCAGTCCGAGTACCACATGCTTGTACTCCGCAGCATCCATATTGTTGCGGAGTTTGTCAGCAGCACTCCATAATGTTTTCTCCAGTTCTAAATTGTCGGTCATAATTTGTTTTTTGCCGGGTGAAGATACTTAATGTGAGTAAGTTATGAACTTAAGGTCTGTCACCCTGTGAAGTAAAGGTTTATTGCTGATGTGTTGCGCTAAAGCCGATAGATATTCAGCCGGGGTGGGCGGGATGTGTGTTGGCATTTTTAACACTTTGTCCCGATAGCTATCGGGATTGGCTTTGTGTCGGGTTTTGTGCACCTTGCAATGTGTTAAAAATAGCGTGGGGTCGGACGGCAAGGTCTTGGGTGCTGAAATATATACGGAATGTTTCAATAGGGTGACAAACAACATTCTGCTTCCCGTCTCGCTGGAGTCAGGGGAATTAAAAAATGAAGTTGAAGCTGTTTAGTATTCTTACAAGCAGGTGTCGCCACCTCCCTGCGAAAATTTGAAATGCACCCATAGTCCTTTAATTCAATATTTTTATATTACACTCTTAAACTATCAGTATGACATTTAATCGTTTTGCTCATTTGCTATTCAGCTTACTGCTGTCATTTATAATATCTAACGGTATATCTCAAACGAAAACAGGTAAACCTTCATCTCCACTTCCGGAAGCAGCGCCGGTTTCGCAGGGCATGTCTGAATTGCGGCTCGGCAAAATAGATAAAATGCTAAATGATGCTGTGGCTCAAAGTAAAATTCCTGGTGTTGTAGCGCTGATTGCAAGAAACGGGAAAATTGTGTTTCATAAAGCGTATGGAATGGCTGATAATATGTCGGGTAAAGTACTAAAGAAAGATGATATTTTCAGGATCGCTTCTCAAACCAAAGCGATAACTGCAACGGCAGTGATGATGCTTTGGGAAGAGGGTAAATTCAAACTGGATGATCCGATTGCAAAGTATATTCCTGAATTTGGCAAAGCCCAAATCCTGGATTCATTTAATGAAAAAGATTCGAGTTATACTACAAAACCGGCAAAAAATCAAGTCACCATTCGTCATTTGCTGACACACACTTCTGGTATTGGTTATGGTGCAATTGATGATGACGACAGATTCAGAAAGATTTTTGCAAAAGCTGGTATCATTGACGCTTTTACCACAAGGTCAGTTACTATAGAAGAGAATATAAAAAAGTTAGCCAAACTCCCCCTGCATCATGAACCTGGTGAAAATTGGACTTATAGTGAGGGGCTGGATGTGCTTGGATATTTTATTGAAATAATATCAGGAATGTCTTTCGATAGGTTTCTGCGCACCCGGATATTTGATCCTTTGGGTATGAAGGATACCTGGTTTTATTTGCCTGATACCGATAAAAACCGGCTGGTGAGCGTACAGGAAAAAACAGATGGCAAATGGAAAAAATCTGCCGGCAGTTTTTTTGATATTGATTATCCGGTAAAAGGCGCTAAACAATTTTTTTCAGGTGGGGGTGGACTGAGTAGCACAGCAAAGGATTATGCTACTTTTTTGCAGATGTATATTAATAATGGAAAACTGAATGGGGTTCGGTTATTAAGTCGCAAAACTATTGAAGTGATTATGGCAAACCAGATTGGTGACATCAGGGAAGTAAATAACCGGTATGGACTTGCTTTTGGATTAATAAGTCAGAAAGAACAGGATGCCGGAGGATCGGGGAGTGCCGGTACTTTTGACTGGGGCGGGTATTTTAATACACAATATTTTGCCGATCCTAAAGAGAAACTGATAGGCGTTCTTTTGAAACAAACAAGGGGTAAAACAGATGATGACACCGGTTGGAAATTCAGACTGATGGCTGAAGCAGCAATAGATGATTGAGAAAATGACAAATCAATCGTTTGCAAAAAGAATACCCTCTTTTTTGTGGTTAATGTATGGTGAATTTGGACAGAACAATTTTAATAATTGCTCAATCCTTGAAGATTGATATGTATCTTTGCGAAAATTTTTTTATTATGAAAATGATCAAATATGTTATGATTGCCGGTGTTATTAGTCTTTCTGCATGCGGCGGCGGAGACCAGTCATCCACACCGGCCGAACAACCGGCAGAGCAACCTAAAACAGAAACTCCTGCTCAGGAACAACCCGCACAAACTCAACCTGCACAGGAACAGCCTGCTGCTACCGGTGATGTTGCTGTTCTTGAAATAACAGGAAACGATTTAATGAAGTATGACAAAACAGAACTTCATGCAAAAGCAGGACAAAAAGTTAAACTTACTCTTCACCACTCCGGTAAACTGGGTAAGGAAGCCATGGGTCATAATATTGTTATCTTAAAACCCGGCACTGATGTTGCAGCTTTCGCAGCTAAGGCAATTAATGCAAAAGCTAATGATTATTTTCCTGAATCAGAAGCAGGCAGCGTAATAGCTCACAGCAAACTGATTGGCGCAGGTGAAAGCACTACTATTGAATTTACCGCTCCGGCAGCAGGTACTTATCCGTTTATCTGCAGCTTCCCCGGACATTCTGCTTTTATGAAAGGTAACTTTATTGTTGAGTAATTAATTTCACTCTCATATTTTTAAGCCCGTTGTTATTTGTACAACGGGCTTTTTTTTGATTACATTACCCCATAAAAAAACCGCTGTTGAATACAGCGGCTTTTACATTATCTGCTATCCGACTATTAATACCTGTATTGTTCTGATTTGAAAGGACCTGCTTTAGGAATTCCAAGATACGCTGCCTGCACATCAGTCAGTTCATCCAGTTCCACTCCAATTTTTTTCAGGTGAAGGCGTGCTACTTTTTCATCGAGGTGTTTAGGGAGTACATATACTTTATTTTCATAGTTCTTATGGTTGCTCCACAATTCAATCTGGGCCAAAGTCTGGTTGGTAAATGAATTGCTCATCACAAAGCTGGGGTGGCCTGTTGCGCAGCCCAGGTTTACCAGGCGTCCTTCCGCCAGCAGCAGGATGTCTTTACCATCAATAGTATAAAGATCAACCTGTGGCTTGATGGTATCCTTTGTTTGTCCGTAATTTTTATTCAGCCATGCTACATCAATTTCAATATCAAAGTGACCTATATTGCAAACAATAGCTTTATCTTTCATCAGTCTGAAATGAGCTTCAGAAATAAGATCGCGGCAACCGCTGGCAGTTACAATGATATCGGCTTCTTTTACCGCATCAATCATTTTCTTTACCTCAAATCCATCCATCGCTGCCTGCAATGCACAGATCGGATCTATTTCGGTAACTATTACACGACAACCCGCACCCGAAAGTGAAGCGGCAGAGCCCTTGCCCACATCGCCATAACCGCCTACTACTGCTACTTTACCGGCAAGCATTACATCTGTTGCACGACGAATAGCATCTACCAGGCTTTCTTTACAACCGTATTTATTATCAAATTTTGATTTGGTAACTGAATCGTTTACATTGATAGCCGGAATCGGCAATGTGCCTTTCTGCATCCTCTCATACAGGCGATGTACACCCGTAGTTGTTTCCTCACTCAATCCTTTTACGTGCTGTATCAGTTCGGGATATTTGTCAAAAACAATATTAGTAAGGTCGCCGCCATCGTCAAGAATCATATTCAATGGGCGGTCGGGACTGCCGAAGAACAATGTTTGCTCAATGCACCATTCAGCTTCTTCACCTGTTTGTCCTTTCCAGGCATACACACCTACTCCTGTTTCTGCAATTGCAGCGGCAGCATGATCTTGTGTTGAGAAAATATTGCAGGAGCTCCACTTTACTTCGGCGCCAAGAGCTGTCAGTGTTTCTATTAATACTGCAGTTTGGATGGTCATGTGCAGGCAACCGGCAATTCTTGCCCCTTTAAGGGGTTGCGATGCACGATATTCTTCCCTGATGGCCATCAATCCGGGCATCTCTGCTTCGGCAAGTTTTATTTCCTTGCGGCCCCAGGCAGCAAGGCTGATATCTTTAACCTTATACGGTAATGCAAAATCAATGGATGACTTTAATGTTGTTGACATAATATGATCTTTTTTTAAATGGTATACTATACAGGATGCAAAACTACAATGACAGGACAGAATATCTGGCATTGTTTGAGTATTTGGGATAAAATCATGTTTTTTCTACTTTTATAGAATAAATATTCAGTCTGAAATGAAAAAAACGCTGCAAAAAGAAAAACTGCCTGCCGGGCCGCCTTTACTTGACGATAAAGACCTGGCAATTTTGAAACTTTTGCAGCAAAACGCCCGTATCACTGTAAGAGAAATATCTGATGCCATTCACCTGAGCACCACACCGGTGCACGAACGCATAAAACGGATGGAAGATGCAGGAGTAATTAAACAATATGCTACTCTTCTTGATCACTCCAAAGTGAAAAAAGGCTTAATGGTGATATGCTATGTATCATTGCGGCAGCACAATAAAACTGCAGGTGCTAAGTTTATTAAAGCCATTATGGAGATGAATGAGGTGATTGAGTGTTACAATATATCAGGTGACTTTGATTTTATGTTGAAAGTAGTGGTGGAGAATATGGATGCCTATTATGATTTTCATGTCAACAGGCTGAGTGAAGCGGAGAATATTGGTAATGTGCAAAGTGTTTTTGTGATGGGAATCGTAAAACAAACTCACGAGTTGATATTTTAATACTGTACAATTCCTTTATTTTGCTGATCAGCCCAAATCAATTCTATGTTAGACAATACCACTATTACCATTATCGCTGTTGTAATCATCGTGTGCTTTGTAGGGATATACCTGTTTGTGTACAGAAGCGATGTGAAAGCAATGAAGAAGGTGGAAAAACAACCGGCTCTGGATAAAAGTCTGCAACTCCAGGCTTATGAGCGGTTGACAATACTTGCAGAACGTCTGGCATTGAAAAACTTAGTATCACGAATTGCTCCGGCTGATATGACCGCAGCTATGTACCAGAGTCTGCTGGTTGAAACTATAAAACAGGAATATGATTATAATCTGTCTCAGCAACTCTATGTCTCTCCCCAGGCCTGGCAGGCAGTTACCAGTCTGAAAGAACAGAATATTTTCATCATTCATCAACTTGCAAATACACTCCCGCAGGATGCATCAGGGCGTGAACTTTGTAAGCGCATAATAGAATTGCTGGACGCAGATCCCAAAACTTCACTGCATGCAGTAGTGCTTGAAGCGCTCCGGTTTGATGCAAAAAAAATAATGAGCGGCGCATAAATTGCCGGTATCAGCACTTCACCACTTTCTATAAAATTTGTTAATAGAATTGCCGGAAACGGATATAAAAAAATAATCACACTATTTTCACGTTCGGCTAAAGTTCTGTAATAGTCATTACATTTGTCGCACTTTACTATAACACTACAATATGAAGTTATTTTTTCTGCAGGTAGCTACAGATTCACTCAACAAAGCATTGGCAGCTCAGCATGGTATACCCGAACCTGGTACTAAAATTAGTCTTTGGGAACTTTTATTATCTGGAGGCTGGCTTATGGTGCCGCTTTTTTTGTTACTGGTACTGGCTATATTTTTCTTTTTCGAAAGGCTTATTGCCATCCGCAATGCCGGAAAGGTGGATTATAATTTTATGAGTATCATCAGGGATCATATTGTAAATGGAAATGTAACCGCAGCAAGATCGCTGACTAAAAATACTTTTAACCCTGTAGCCAGAATTATTGATAAAGGATTGCAGCGAATAGGAAAGCCTATTGATGCTATTGAAAAAAGTATGGAGAATGTAGGTAAGCTTGAAGTATATAAAATGGAGAGGAACCTGAATGTATTATCGCTGATTGCAGGTATTGCACCTATGTTCGGCTTCCTTGGAACGATAGTGGGTATGGTGCAATTGTTTTATGGAATATCTTCTACCGGTGAATATACATTAGGTACAATTGCAGGAGGTATCTATACAAAGATGATTACATCTGCCAGCGGTTTGATCATAGGCTTGCTGGCGTATGTGGGTTATAATTACCTCAATGCCCAGATAGATAAAAACGTGAATAAGATGGAGGCGGCAAGCGCGGAATTTATTGATGTGCTGCAGGAACCTACAAGATAAGATTGATACAGAAACGGCAATACTGAGATTAATACTATTAACTGACAAATGAATATCAGGAAGAGACTAAGAGACCATGCTGAAGTGCATACCGGTGCGTTGAACGACATATTGTTTATCCTATTGTTGTTCTTTCTCATCGTATCTACCCTTGCCAATCCCAATGTCATAAAAGTATCCGCTCCTAAAGGAAAGAGTGATACAAAAGCCAAACAAACCGTTGTGGTATCTATTGATAAGAATAACCAGATATATATCGGTCAGAAAAAAACTACACTCAACGATCTGGAGAAAGAACTGCAACTTGTACTTTCGAGAGAAACTGAGAAACCTTCAGTAGTAGTGAATGCAGACACTGCCGGGCATTGGGGTGATGTATATAAAGTACTGCAGACTGCAAAAAAATTAGGCGCAACAGCAGTAGCTTCGGTAGATGCGAATTGATGCGTGAGAAAGGTGTATGGTGCAAGGTTTAGGGTGTAAGGTATAAGGTGTAAGGTGTAAGGTGTAAGGCGTGTGTGTGAGTTAATAGTGAATAATAAATAGCTGTTTAGTTTTGTTAAATACTCTTTGAAACTGTAACTGAAACCTGATAGCTAATAGCTGAAACCTGAAAGCTAATAGCTCAAAGCCCACAGCCCATTGCCCAAAGCCCACCGCTCACAGCCCACCGCCCCCCACAATTTCATCAAAATCAAAACCTGCTCTTTTCAGAGCATTTTTTGCAGAGGTTAATGCATAGTCAGCTTTATTGTGCGGGTGGACGGGTACCTCGGTTACTTTTTCTAATTGTTTAAGCAGTGCTTGTGTTTCGCCTTCGGTTAATTGTTCACATATATCATACATACCACCGGGTTCTTCTTCAAGCAGGTCGTGTTTCTCCAGTACATATCGCACAACTTTGATTACACTACTATCAGGCGGCACAACCATTAATGCGGTGAGTGCACCATGATCTAGACGGAGTTTTGCAGCAAGTGGTATAGGCACACCGCCATTTGCTTTTTGCGCAGCCGGAAAAAGTATTTTCTCTTCCATCTTAATATGCTTCAGCAAGCCGGTACGAAAACCATGATAATAGTCCATTTGAATTTCATTGGTGTTTTCGGTTGCTTTGTCTAATAAATCCTCAATTCTGCGATGATCATTTGTAAAAAAGTGGTAAAGCGGTTTGTTCATGTTTATCCGGTGATCTTTGAGTTTGAATTATTTTTTAATTAATGTGGTGCATTAGGATGCAGGGGTCTTATAGTCAGCTCATTAATCAGCATGTTATCCGGGGTTTCCAGAAGGTGCACCACTGTGTTGGCTATGTCCGCAGGGTGCAGCATGTTTTCATGCGACCGGATTCCTGAACTCATAAAAAAATCTGTCTCTATAGAGCCGGGATTGAGGCAGGTAACTTTTATATTAAATGATCTCAGTTCAATAAATAAAGCTTCACTAAAACCCTGCACACCGAATTTAGTTGTGCAATAAGCTGCTGCTGCTGTTCTGCCCACCTTTCCTAAAATAGAACCTATATTGATAATATGTGAAGATTCTTTTTTATTCTTCATTAAAGTCGCAACCTGCGAGGTGATATAAAACAAACCGTTCAGGTTGGTATTTACCATCTCTAACCAGGTTGATGTAGACGTTTCATCTATTTTGCTGAAAGATCCGATACCGGCATTATTGATTAGAATATCCGGACAATATTCTTTGGAGAATGTATTTCTCACCCATTGGGTTATCTCCTGTTCATTGGTAATATCTGCCTGTACCGGGTGAAATGAATCACCCAAGTCATTCCTTAATGCATTCAGTGCATTAATATTTCTGGCTATTCCATAAACAATTACTCCTTTACTTACAAGTGCGGAAGCAATAGCCGATCCCAGTCCGCGACTGGCACCTGTAAGTATTGCAATTTTATTTTGTAAAACCATTCAACAAAAAAGAACTGGTTTATTTTTGTTCAACTTCCATAGCATCAAGGGCAATATTAGCGTGTGCATAAGCAGCCCCGGCACGCATTTCCGATGCAACCCAAATAGCCTCCATAATTTCTTCTTTTGAAGCTCCTTTTTTCAAAGCCTGGGGAACATGACCCCTGATACAATATGGGCACTGAGTAACATGTGCAACAGCTACTGCAATCAACTGTTTTGTTTTTTCATCCAATACACCTTCTTTAAAAACGGTTCTGCTGAAGTTTCTCCAGGCTTCGATTTGTTTGGGTGCTAAATCTGCTTTTTTCTTTGCACTCTCTGCAGTAGCAGCTGGGTACAATTCTTTAATATTATCCATGATTTTGTTATTTGAGTGAATGGTGAATAGTCAATCAATTCACAATTGACCATTCACTATTCACAAGTTATTTGCTAAATATTTTCATTCACTCACACAAGGCTTGCGTCTAAGCTGATATTGAACTTTAGCGCTTTACTTATTGGACAGTTGGCTTTTGCAGCATTGGCACATTCCAGGAATTTAGCCTGATCAATATTTGGAATTTTTGCTTGTAGCGTTAAATGTGAACCGGTAAGTTCAAGTTTTTCTGGATCCATTGTAACTTCAGCTTTTACGTCGAGTGAGTCGGGAGTGAACCCGGACTGACCTAATATAAGACTGAGTGCCATAGCAAAGCAACCTGCATGAGATGCAGCTAATAGTTCGTCGGGGTTTGTTCCTGTGCCATTTTCAAAGCGGCTTTTAAATGAATACTGCTGCTTGTCTAAAACCTTGCTGTTTGTAGTTAAAGTTCCGTTTCCTTCTTTAATTGAGCCATTCCAAACGGCATAAGCGACATGTTTCTTCATAATTTTTATTTTTTAAGATTATACAACAAATATCAGTCTACTTTTCAGCAATAATTGCAAAGGCGGTTAAGTGTTCTTCATATTTGTTAAAGGTATTCCTCATTTCCAGGATTTTTCTTTTTGCTTTAGGATGGGTAAGAATATTAAAACAAATTTTTAAAGTTCTGAAAATACCTTCATCTGCAATAATCCTTTTCAATTTCAATAGATCCATGGTATTTTCTGCAATTGTTTTTATTTTGAAGCCTTCGTTTACTAATAGTGTACACCATTCGCTTTTGGTAAGCGGTCTTGCATTTACCTTAATGGCACGTGCTAAACCCTGTTGTATATCTTTTTTAACTTCAGGGTCAATATAGTCGGGAGCTAATCCAAGTTCATGAATACCATAATACCCACCTGGTTTTAAAACCCTGTAAGCTTCTCTGATAATTTCAGATTTTCGATGATCCGGTTGCATAGTGAGCATAGCTTCACCGATCACTTTATTTACCGAAGCACCTTCAAGCCCACTGTCTGATGCGCTGGTGTTTATAATTTTATAATCATTCGTATGGATTCTTTTTTGCAAAAGACCTGCGGCTTCTTCATTCAACTCAATCCCGGTATATTTCTTTGGTTTTTTTTCCAGCAGGAGAGAGGCGGTGAACCCCATGCCTGGTGCAAATTCCACAACAGCATCTTTATTGCTGATATTAAGTTCATTTACCAGTTTAAGTGTAAGCTCTTTACCTCCGGGACGTAATACACGCTTACCCATTTTAGCGAGTAACCAGTGACCCTGTTCGCTATTTATCGTTTTGTTGCTCATAATATTTTTTATTTTGCCAAAGCGGCTACTGTCAACAGAAAAAAACTTTCTGTTTCAGCTTCCACACTATGCTGAACTTTTGGCTGCAAGGCAACCATCTGGCCTTTAGTGAGTGAAACAACCTGTTGCTCAGCCGTAAATTTAATTGCACCTTCAAGAACCTGGACACTAATAATTGCATTGGCAGTATGTGTTTTCAATATAGATTTTTCATGTAATCCAATAAGCACAATACGCAGTGTGTCAGATTTAAATATGGTAATAGAATTGTGGTCGCTATCATTCCAGGTAGTTTCCTCCCTGATTTGATTAATGAATTTATTCAAATCCATTTCTACTAATGCGGCATTAAGTATCCGCTCTCCCTGGGGACGTAACGGGGTAGCATCGTTTGATTTATTTTCCATTTTATCTTTATTTTCTGTATTAGAAAGGATACAAAAAATCAATCCATTAGAAATGCGAGTCCATTGGTAACGGGATCACAAAGTTCTTTTATTTTCTTTTCTCTGAATATTTTTTCTATCAGGTCCCTTGCCACTTTATATTCGTTGTGAATAGGGCAGGGGTGAGACTCTGAACATTTGCTTAATCCTAATCCACATTCTTTAAAAGTGCCTTTTCCTTCTATAGTTTCCACAATATTGGATATAGGCTGGTTCTGCTGACTTTCATTCAGGTAGAATCCTCCTGATGGGCCTTTCAGGCTATTGATCACTTTTTGCTTTACCAGCAACTGCAGGGTTTTGCCTACAGTGTGCTCGCTGGCATTTATCTGTTCTGCAATTTCTTTTATACCGGCATTCTCGCCAGTCTCATATTTACCTGAAAGATAAATGACTGCTTTAATGGCTATTTTACAAGTATGGCTTAACATAGTTTAACGACCTAAAAATTTATTTCCTTCTGGTGATATCTTAGTGTAATCCCAGGGTGGATCAAAAGTTAAATTCACATTTATCTGCCAGTCGGGAAATGAACCCGACAATGACCGGGTGGTATCTCCTGTTATTGCTTCTCCCATCGGACAAAATTGTGTAGTAAGGGTCATTGTGCAATCTAACTTTTTTTCAGACTCATCAAAATCTATTTGATAAATCAATCCCAAATCCACGACATTCAGTCCAACTTCAGGATCATATACATCATATAATCCCTCTAATGCATAATCGCATCTCTCACTATTATTGGTTACTACATTTACACTCATATCTTTTTCGGTTGATGTAATAAAGTTTTGCCAGTGTTAAAAACATATAATACAGCGGCAGCTACTAATGCTGCTGCTCCTGATTTCAGAATAAGCTGGTTCATAAAAATTATTCCTACGATAAACAACGCAAAGCCGGCAAGGTAAACCACCAGCATAGAATTATATACTTTTTCATTGAATAGCTCTTTGGGAGCCGGGGTTTTGCCTGCGTGTGCTTTTTTATGATATACCTTGTTCCATACGATAAATGGAAGTGTTTTGAAAGTCATACCTAAAATGATCGCTGTTATCCAGCCAAAGAAAATACAAAAACCATACAACAAAGCAATATTAGGATGGCTATCTGCCGGTAAAAATGCCAGCACAGTAATTAAAGCAATGAATGGCAAGAGCATTTGTACTATTGAAAGCAATGAAGTCTTCATCTGTTCATCTACATTTTTTCTGATTCTTACTTTATAGGCTTTTATACAGTGCCTTCCAAATAATACAATAGCACTTAGTACAAGTATTAATGATATATAGAAGAAAACAGGTGAAACTCCGAGGCTTTTAAAAATAATAAAGCTTATCAATCCTGTGTTTATTAATCCGAAGATCCACCATAAGGTTTTGTTATTATTATATTTTGATATCAAAAACATGGGGATCAGCCGGGAACCAACACCAATTACCAGTAACAGGAACCAACCCGCAATTCCTAAATGTGCATGTATAGAAAGATAGGATACCGAATTACCGGGGAGGATATTTTCGTTGAAATTGCAAACCAGCAGCAGCCCGAAAAAAGTGGTTGAAAATAACCACAACGAAGCAATGATCATATACCAGGAATGTACGCTCCTGGTTTTGCTTTTGAATGAACTTCTGAATACATTGATTACATATAAAATCACCCCGGCATTTATCAGCACTGCACCTGTTTCCAAAACCCAGCCCGTATGGAAAATGTAAAATCCAACAACAAGAAACGGTATTCCTGTTGCCATAAGTATAAAAGTAAGGTAGGCAAGCAATGTACTATCTAATTTACCTTCTACTAAAACCGGTAGTAGCTGATGAGAAGCGCCGAAAATAATCATTGTACCCCAGCCTAAAGCCATAACATGTGTAATGGCAAGGGTTTGGGGATTGAAATAATGGAGTTGGGCTATATCTGTATGCAACAATAGTAATGCCGTTGCAACCAAAAACGATATGGATGCATAAATGTAGAAAGGCAAAACCACTCTATAATTGGTGGTTTGCTGCAGCCCGCCACCCATTACCGGCGTTAACATAACAGTTTATTTATTTTTAAAAATAAGCAAATACACTTCTCCTTCCTGTATTTCCCTGATGCGATATTCGAAATTGCGGTCTTTTAACTCGGTAAGTAGAAACACAGGAATCCTTTTGTGATGCACATACAAGGCTTTATTATCGGGTAAAGTTTCTAATGCTTCCAGGATTGTCATCATAGGCATTGGCATTTCAAGATGCCTAACATCTATATCCACTAAATTATTTTCAAAATGTTTCAGCATCTGTTCCCAGTCGCCTGATGTGGTAATTTCAGCTTCAGCTTTTGATATATTTTCAGTATTTGCTGTTTGATTAGTTTTGAAAAAATAAGTTTCAATCGTTTCTGAATCCACATGTTTCACATAGGATTCAAAGCCCTGTTTTTCCAATAATTTAATTAAAGGAACAGGTTCAAAGTTGTTGATGATCAAAAGTGCTTCACCCGGTTTTAACCCTTTTACTTTTTGCTGAATATGTTTCAGCGGATCATTTCCTTCTGCCAGCATTGCCCTGACGTCAAAATGTACAATTTTGTCTGCTTGCAGCGTTTTCAGAAAATCCGGAGCAGGTTTGTTTTCCGGAGTTAATTCTTCCTTCACCGCTTTCCTGTCTATATCAAAACCTAAGGGAGCTAAAACACGAAAGAAATCTTCGGGCTTGCAACCCCCTACTTTTGAAGCCATAGCAATACTGGTTCTTCCTGCCATTAGCTTACGCAACACAGGATTGCGCAACTTTTTGAAATCCGGCGCTAAAGATACTATGGCTTCCAGGGCATCAGGATGATGTTTGAGAAGAACAGCAATTTTTGTTTGTTCGTTGATTAACATGAGTCAGAATTTAATGTTTTGAATTAGCAACTTTATGTTCTCACAGATTTCACAGATTAACACAGACAGGCAGAGATCAATTTTTCACAAACTTGAGTAGTTGTATCACCGCAGACACATATTATCACAACACAGAAATAACATCAATACACAGTAACCTAATCAGGCAATTCTCAATTTTCGATACAGAGGCAGTTGCTTTAAAAAGCCCCGCACAAAAGCGGCGGGGCTTAAAAGCTTTGGTTTTTTTATAGAATGGATTTTTCTATTTCCTCTGCTTTAGGAAAGAGGATATTGTTTTCTAAATGAATATGCACAAACAAATCGTTCTCAAATTCATCCAGCATTTTATAGAGTAATTTATAACTGGTGCATGCATCCTCAGGGATTGCATAATTTTTGCTTAACACCCTAATCTCCTTCATGGCATCTCCTACACTTTCATGTTCTTCTTCTGTTGCTTTTACCAAATGAGCAAAACTGTTATCCCCCTTCCGGGTATAAACATCACCTGTGTCTTTCGTTTTGACAATTTCTTTTACGAGAGGAAATATTTTATTTTCTTCGTCAACAAGATGCTCTGAAAGTTCTTTGTTTACAGTTTCTACCAAACTATTAATTTGTATTAATTCCGGATGATTATCCCCATGAACTTTTGCTACTTTCTTAGCATAGCCGGTAATCTCAGGCAAATATTTGCGAACATAATTGTGATGAGTATTTACAATATAATCTGCAAGGAAGCCTAAATTCCATTCATCATAATTCAGGGTTCCGGATGTAACACCACCCTGAACAGGTTGTTGAAGTTCCTGCTCTACTTTAGTTGCATCAATTCCTTTTTCGGCACAGGCTTCACGAACCGTTTTCTTACCTCCGCAGCAAAAGTCAATTCCGTATTTTTTGAAAACTTCAGCTTTACGTAAATCTTTTGCTGCAATTTGTCCAATTGTTGCGTGGTCATCTGCACCCTTCCTCGTAACCCGAATATCCCACCATTGAGGCCCCTGCTGAAGGTATTCCCAGGTAAACACATCGCCGCGTTCGCCCAGCAATTGATAGTATACAGGTTTGGGATCGTGATCGTTATGGATAATCAAACTTTCACCGGGTTGCAAAGTGTCAAAGGTTTTAAAAATTGTCGGATGCTTTAGTTTAGGTTCAAGAGAAGGTACATTAATAATGATATCTTTTCCTGGTTCTGCTGCAACGGCTGTAGGCTGTGTTTGGGATTGCTGGTTAGTTGCTTTTCTGGTAACACGAATGTCCCACCACCGGGGTCCTTCTTTCAAATATTCCCAGGTAAATACATCGCCGTGTATATCCAGTAATTGATAATACACAGGTTTCGGATCATGATCGTTGTGGATAATAAATGATTCTCCGGGATTCAAATTGCCAAATGTGTGGAATATAGTCTGGTGTTTTGCTGCTGGTTCAAGTGAAGGTACATTGATAACTGCTTCCCCTTCTTTGTTTAATGGAGCTAATTCTTTTATGGTAACCTTAATGTCCCACCATTGTGGGCCCTGTGTCAGGTATTCCCATGAAAATGTTTCACCATGTTCATTCAGCAATTGATAGTAAAGAGGTTTCGGGTCGTGATCATTGTGAATGATAAATGATTCACCCGGATTCATATTTTCAAAAACGTGGAAAATTGTTTCGTGTTTATGCTTAGGTTCGATGATAGGAACATTTAAAACTAAGTTGCCACCTTCCGAAAGATGAGCGGGAACGGTTCTGGTTACACGGATATCCCACCATTCTGGTCCGTTTTGCAGATAATCCCAGTTGAATATATTGCCTCGGGTATTCATCAGTTGATAATACACAGGCATTGGATCGTGGTTATTATGAATTACCAGGCTTTCACCTTCCTGCAGGTTATCGAATACCTGGAATATAGTTTGATGTCTCAGACGCGGTTCTATTTCCTGAACATTGATAACGGTTTCATTTGCTGTTTGCATAATCTACGCTTTTGATGAGTTAAATTTCAGCGCAAATATAGTAAGAAAATCATAATAAAAGTAAAAAAGTACTTTTATGCTTTTAAATTAATTTAAACCTGATGTCAGAGAGCTGATCGGTTATTTCGATTTACTGATTGAGTGAGGAGAAAGAGTAAAGCTTAATTGTTATTATAATGACGAAAGCAATCCATGTAGATTTTTTTGATCTATTTAAATCTCAAGTGTTCTCTTAAAAATGCAATACAAAAAATTCTGTTCCGTATTAAACGGGGTGTGATGGTCTATTGTAAAGCATTTTTCTTTTGTGAATGAGTTTTGCAGGAGTTTTGTCATTGAAGCTTCTGAATATTGCTTCACTGATAATCCGCTGCATTTTGATGGACCTTGTTCAGAAAAGGTAGCAATAATAAAATACCCCCCGGGCCTGATATGTTTCTCGATGGTGTTGATATAATTTCTAATTTCATCTCCTTCTGTTAGAAAATGAAATGCTGCCCTGTCGTGCCACACATCATATTGTTCGGGGGGACTGCAATCTGATTCATCGCAGACAATCCAGTTTATTTTTTCTGCGTCATTACCTAATCTTTTTTTTGCTTTTGCTAATGCAGTTTCTGAAATATCCTGCACTGTGATGTTAATAAAGCCAAGTTGCAGTAAATGGTCAACGAAAAAACTATCTCCACCGCCATTGTCAAAAATAGTTGCTGTTCTGGGTAAATTCAATTCTTTTATAAGTTCAATTGATGTGGATGGCACTTTTTCATACCAGCTAACTTCGTTTTGCTGTTTGGTAGTATAAATTTTTTCCCAATGTCTTTTTCGTTCTTCTGTTTGCATTTTAAATTTCAATTTATCATTTCGCCTACAGTATTAAAGCCCTCATCCTCCCACTCTAAAAGCCTCCCTGGCAAAACGGATTATTTTCTTCCGTTGTATTGACACGCTTAAGTTGCACATGGTTGTCAATCCTGCGTTTTGATTTTTTCGCAGTTATAATATTCATATAATCTCTTTTTTCAGATTGAGGCAATCAATTTTTCAAATTTATTGATTAATGGATCATTTTTCTTGTTGCCTGTTAATTGATGTAATTTTGATTTTAATAACTGTTCAAATTCAAACCGCTCAAAGCAATGGCGGCATTCAGCAATGTGACTGATTAATTCCTTACGGGATTGTCCTCTGAGATAATTATCCATATAATCGTTAAAGCGTGCAACGGCATCTTCACAACTGATGGACTTAAAATTTTCAGTTTTGGGTTTCATTTTTCATTTAACGATTGATGATGAATGTTTTAATTCTTCTCTTCCGCATGTGCAGGTATAACCAACTTTTGGTTGAACTGTTATTGCTTCTTTTATTCCCAGTTCCTTTGCTTGTAGCCATAGTTTTTTCTGAAGTATAATTCTTGCCCTGGCAATTCGGCTCCTAACGGTACCGATAGGAATTTTGAGTATTGATGAAATTTCTGAATAAGAAAATTCTTCCATGTCACATAATATTAAAGTGATTCGAAATTCCCCGGGCAATTCACTTACAGCCTTTTCAATTTGTGTTTTCGTAAGTTCACTTATGAATTGCTTTTCAGGATTTCCATCTGTAATATAACTGCTTTTTGCAATAGACTCAAAAAGTGAAAATTTTTCAGAATCTATGATATCGTATTCGTTAGTTGGGTCTCCTATCTTTATTAATTTTCTCTGTGTTTTGATGCTATTCAAAAACTGATTATTCATAATTCTGAACAGCCATTGTTTTGATTTAGACAAATCTTTGAGATTTGAAAAGTTTTCATATGCTTTCAGTATTGTTTCTGAAACTAGGTCGTCTGCATCAAAATTATTCTTACACAAGCTAAGTGCAAAGTGGTGTAATGCTCCAACCTGTGTAAGAACAATTTTTGAAAATACAGTCTTATCGGTCCTTGCATGATCCATTTATACAGCAAATAATACTATTGCAAAATTAAAGTGTACAGGAGATTGCTCCATTAAGAAGTTCTTCTACCAGGTTAGCAGCAGTAACAATTTTAGCCCCTTCAATTAAGTCTGCCTCTGTAATACCCCTGGGTTTGGTACAGGCGCCGCAACACCATATTTTTCCTCCGTTATCAATAAACGAATTTATTATTTCTTTCAGAGGTGTAAACCCTTCTTTATTTATACCTTCTGCATATCCTTTTGTAGCGAGACGAACCCCTTCAACTGTTAAAAATATAATAGCAGGTTTATCGGCAGTTACGGCTACGTTTCCTATAACAAATGGCAATATGGCTCTTTCCGGATCTTCCTTTCCGTATGTGCCGTGAAATAATAATGTTTGTGACATAATTTTTGTTTTTATACTGAGTAATATTTTGTGATTAATATAATTTTAAGACTTATTTCTTCCTTATCAGGAATGCAGTTTCCCTGGGACTAATGTGGTTGGTCTCCAGCAGGGTATGCCCTGTTAAGCGACACCATGCTGGTATACCTTCCCTTGAAGATGTATCATCACTAAATACCTGGAGCACTTCTCCGGATTGCATTTCACGTAACGCATTTTTTATTGCCGGGGTAAGATTAATACATGCAAGCCCTGCTGCATGAAGTTGTTTATCAGTTTTCATTTCACAATTTGTTTATTACATTAGACTTACTATTTTGTTTTTTCCGCGAATAGTGATACACTTTTTACCCCATATTGTTTTGTGGCACCAAGTGCTGATACGGAAATGAAATGATAAGCAGAATTATTCCGCACCATTAAAACCTCCAATCCATTTTTTTCAATATTGCTTTTGTAAATATCCTCCTGCCCGGCACCGCCTATACACGATGCCCATAGTGTAGAATTACAGGTAATATTTTCGGGTAATTGTGTTTCGGTAACGATGTCTGCTATTACCATTCTGCCTTTAGGCTTTAATACTCTTGCTACTTCGGCAAACACTTTTTCCTTATCAGGACACAGGTTAATTACACCATTACTAATAACCAAGTCAAAACTTTCCGAAGTAAATGGCAGACTTTCGAGATAGCCTTTTACAAATATTACATTTTCAAAATTCCCGGTGTTTTTCAGCCGGGTAGCTTTTTCCAATTGTTCTTCGGTCATGTCAATACCAGTAACCTGTCCCGATTTACCAACTTTTAATGCAGCGATGAAACTATCCATTCCTGATCCACTGCCCAGATCAAGTACTTTTTCTCCTTCTTTAAAATTAGCGATATCGCAGAAGTAGCCCACTCCTGCAAATGATTCGATAGAGGCTGCAGGGATTGCATCGAGGTCTTCCTTTTCATAACCTAATTTTTCGGCGAGTTTTCGACCCATCTCAAAATGATATTCTCCTTCGGGGTGAAGGGCTACATCA
>JBDHYJ010000084.1:0-21267 GCA_039811345.1 Chitinophagaceae bacterium | reverse complement strand
AGACACTGAACTTGAATTACATTTGCCTATTAATCTTCTGATATGCCTTCAAAAAACTGGGTGAAAAAACTGCTGCAGATTTTTTTGCAGGGGTTGATTATTCTTGCGCCTATCGTCATAACAATTTGGGCGCTTACTTCGTTATTCAATTTCGTTGATAGTATATTACCTGACATTATTGAAAAAATATTTCCCGAGTTTTCAAACTACAACCTGCCGGGAATGGGTTTTGTGGTAGCAATTCTCATTATTTTGCTGGTTGGTTATGTGTCTTCCTCGTTTGTGGTAGGAAAGCTGGTGGAGTTATTTGACAGTGTGCTTCAAAAAACACCGGGTATAAAAATCATATATACCACAGTGAAAGATTTTTTTGAAGCTTTTGCAGGTAATAAAAGAAAGTTTGACAAAGCCGTGCTTGTCGCTATTGAATCGCCTGATATTTGGAGGATAGGTTTTGTGACCCAGGAAGAACTGACGGAGTTTGGATTGAATGATTATGTGGCAGTATATGTTCCGCAGTCGTATGCTTTTGCCGGACATTTGTATTTTGTAAAGAAAGAAAGGGTAAAACGCATAACCAATATCAGCTCTGCTGATGCAATGAAATTTGCTATATCCGGGGGTGTTACCACTATTGATGATGAACCGAATGAAAAAACATTATAAAGCTAAATAAAACCTTATACTATGTTTTCAGCCCGCAATCTGTTACTGGCACTGCTGTGCCTTTTGTCTAACCTTGTTATTGCCAACGATTATGAAGACGCCTGGGATGCGCTGCATAGGAATGATCGAAAAGCAGCAATTGAATCGCTTAAAAAAGCTATTAAGAATCCTGCGACTTCTGTTGATGCCTACATTACCTACATCTATCTTTGCACATTTGAAGGGAAAGAAAATGAGCCACAGGAATTTATAAGACATGTATATGATCAACTGAAAGACCCAAACCCCTACCTGTTTTCCATGTGGTTTAGCCAGGCAGTATTAGGAGAATACGGAAAGAAAACATCAAATCAGCAATTGCTGCTCAAAAAAATACTGGATGATCCCCAATGTAATGGGTCATTAAAAGCGGCAGCATACTATGTCAACTTCTGGAATTATCAGGCATCAAACGAACTTATGCGAGCCAGAAAAGAAACTGCAAAAATGGGCGCAGTTGGTCCTAACTGGCAATTGGTCGGTCCTTTTGAAAATCTTTCGGGAAGCGGGTTTAACAAAGAGTTTGGCCCATTGCGACATCCTGAAGCTGAAGCTAAATTTAAGTCAGCAGCTTCTGCAGACATCAGTTGGTTTTCCCCTGCATCCATGTGTCTCGACGGTTGGATTTTCCCGTATGCACATATCAGGTACAATACGGCAATGCTGTATGCACAAACTTTTGTTGAATCTCCTTCCGACATGAAAGTGCTGCTAAACGCCGGCTGCAATGGCGCTATCAGGATATGGGTGAACGACGAAGAAATAGTGGCTGAGAAAAAAGAATATGTTACAGAACTTGATTATTATAAAAACTATGCACAATTGAAAAAGGGCTTCAACCGAATACTCGTACAACTGGCTTATACCAGCAATTCCTCGCCCAATTTTATTGTAAGACTCACCGATAACAACTTTAATCCTGTTGAAGGATTAACTTTCAGCAATGCTTATCATTCTTATCCCAGACATAACAATACTCAACCTGCCGGAGCTTCTATAAAACATTTTGCCGAAGCTTTTTTTGAAAATAGGATCAAACAGGACCCCGGTAATCTGATCAATTATTTACTTCTTTCAAAAACTTATCTGCGGAATGACAGATCTGCAAAAGCAAGAGCGCTTATTGAAAGTAAATTAAAAGACTTTCCGGATAATGCTTTGCTGCGATTGGAACTGATTCTGTGCTATATAAAAGAAGGCAACCGGACCCTCTTACTGCAGGAAACAGAAAGAATGAAAGAAAGAGATCCGGAATGTATACTGGCATTTCGTTTAAATATCCAGGAACTCATGGATAATGAAAAGTATAGTGAAGCGGCAGATGAAATAAATAAATATGTAAGCGTTTTTGGCGATGATGCAGATGAAGATTTGCTTAATACCAAAGTAAAATTATATGGCATCCAGAACAAAATGGAAGAATTGATAAAGCTGATAGAAAATACTTACAAAAAAGACCCGGAAAATCCAACTGCTGCGGAGTTAATGTTTAACGTAAAAATGAAAGTGTATAAAGATACAAAAGGGGCATTTGAAATACTTGAGAAATATTTGAAGAATAATTTTAACTATCAGCTTATTAAAACTATTGCAGGTGAATATGAGAAACAGGGAATGCCTGATAAGGAATTACAATGGCGAAAATATCTTGCTGATAATTTTTCCTACGACGGTGATCTTGTAACTGATATATCAAAATTTTACTTTGATCAGAAGAACTACAGTAAAGCTTCAGAATATGGCAGGAAAGCGCTTACACTTGCTCCATACGTAGCAAACTATTGGGAAAATCTGGGAATAGAGCTTAAACAACAAGGTGCTTATAAGGAGGCAACAGATGCATACCGTAAAGCAATTTATTACGACCCCAACAAATACAAAGCAAGAGAACAACTAAGAGAACTGGAAAATAAACCTTCTCTCTGGAAAGCCTTCCCCGAAACTGATGTATATGAACTGATAAGAAATGCCAAAAAAAATATTGAAGACTATGACTACGAATACCTGCTTGATGAAAAATTTGCTATTGTATATCCTGAAGGAGCATCAGAAGAATATTATACCCTGGTGATACAAATCATTAACCAGAAGGGAATTGATTCCTGGAAAGAAACAAGTGTCTCATACAATTCCAATTCTTCTTACCTGATAATAGAAAAAGCAGAGACCGTAAAAAAGAATGGAACAAAAACACCAGCAGAGCAAAATGACAATCAATTGGTATTTACAGGACTTGAAGCGGGGGATGCCCTTGTGCTTAAATACAAAATACAAAATTTTCCACAGGGAAGACTTGCAAAGGAGTACTGGAATAAATTTATTTTCAATGCCTTCGTTCCCGAAAAAATTTCCCGCTTTTGCCTGCTTGTTGCCAATAACATTAAATTCAATTACAACACACTGAATACAAATCTTGAACCTAAAACCAGCAAATTTGACGACTTCACTTTATATACATGGCAGATAGACAGTTCCGATGCATATAAAAGAGAATCATATATGCCTGCATTTGGAGATGTTGCCGCATCAGTAAGTGTATCCACCATTCCTTCTTGGAAAGAAATTGCTGAATGGTACAGCGATCTTTCTGCGCAGAAAACAGAAGATGATTTTGAAGTAAGAAGAGTATTTAACGAATTGTTTCCCAAAGGAACAACGGGAATGAGCCAAAAGAAAATTGCAAAAACTATTTACAATTATATAGAGGATAATATCCGTTACAGTTCGGTAGCGTTCAGGCAAAGTGCTTATGTTCCACAAAAACCATCTGTTACAATTAATAGTGCACTGGGAGATTGTAAAGACCTTTCTACCCTTTTTGTATCACTTGCACAATTGGCAGATATAAAAGCAAATCTTGTGCTGGTTAATACTCGCGACAATGGTCAGAAAGCGATGACGCTTCCTTCAGTTGAATTTAATCATTGTATAGTTAAAACTTCTCTTGACGGTATCCCATATTTTATTGAACTGACGGATAATGATCTTCCATTTGGTAGCCTGCCTTCAAACCTTTTCGAGGCAACATCACTGGTAATTCCATCAACAGCAGGGGTAATAAATAACAATATAAAAATCGAAGAAATTAATACAGTGAACCGAACCAGAGAAATTTTGAAAAGAAAAACATCTGTTGTTATTGATGGGAGCGATATTAAGATCAAAGCTCATGTTGTAAAAACAGGAGCGCTCACATCTTCACCCAGAAACCAGTTTGCCAAACTCTCTGAGCAAAAAATGATAGAAGAGATGGAAAAAAATATAAGTGGCAGGTATAAAAATCCTGTAAAAGTAACTGCTGTAACATTTACCGGGCTTAATGAAAAAATAGATTCACTGACTTATAACTGCGAATACACTATACATAATGAAGTATCTGAACTGGGAGATATTCGCATGGTTAAAATTCCATTTGAAGATGTGGTAGCTACCGTAGATAACTTTTCTCCGACGGACAGGAAATTCCCTGTAGAATATTGGCGTTACGAAGATGTTGATGTATATGAAACTACCATAGAAATTCAGGCTCCTTCCGGAACTCATTTTATTGAATTGCCAAAGGAAGAAAAATTTACTTTCCCGGGAGGAACGTATACATTACAGTATATAAAGAAGTCTCCGGTAA
The DNA here is from genome assembly GCA_039811345.1 of Chitinophagaceae bacterium. GTDB lineage: Bacteria > Bacteroidota > Bacteroidia > Chitinophagales > Chitinophagaceae > Agriterribacter. The sequence continues at coordinate 16,937 of JBDHYJ010000084.1, read as the reverse complement.
AACTTACTGTCGTTCGCAGCGCGTCACTAAAACGAATTAATATCCAACCTTCGGAATATTCTGCTATGAAGGATTTTCTGAATAAGATTGTGAAAGCTGAATCGAAGTATATTGCTTTTAAAAAATAGTTTCATGGAAAGTTTTTTATATCTTAATCCCGCTATTGTAAAACAGCGGGATTTTTTTATAAAAACAGCTAACCATGAAATGTCCAAAACTATTTCTCACGCTTTCCTTTCTGTCGTTATATCAACATGTATTTTGCTGGGGATTTTATGCACACCAGGTGATCAATCACCAGGCAGTGTTTTCTCTCCCGCCTTCAATGATTGTTTTTTATAAAGCCAATATTGATTTTATAACCACACATGCTGTTGATCCCGACAAGAGAAGATATATGGTTGATGAAGAAGGTCCCCGGCATTTCATTGACCTCAACCGGTATGGCAACTATCCCTTTGAACTTTTACCCCGCAACTGGGATGCCGCAGTGGAAGTATATGGTGAAGATTCGCTCCGTCAGCATGGGATAGTTCCCTGGTGGATCGGTATTATGATGGCAAGGCTCACTAATGCATTTCGCGAAAAAAATTATACTACTATACTAAAACTGTCAACAGAGCTTGGGCATTATGTGGCAGATGCACATGTACCGCTGCATACACACAGCAACTATAACGGACAATTTACGGGTCAAAACGGTATTCATGGATTTTGGGAAAGCAGGATACCGGAATTACTTGCGGAAAAGAATTTCGACTATTTTGTGGGCAAGGCTGATTATATCCGCAATCCGCATCAGTTTGCCTGGAATATAGTACTGGAAAGCGCAAAAGCTGCAGATTCAGTTTTTAGTTTTGAAAAATTACTTACCCGTCAATTCCGTGCCGATCAGAAATATGCCTACGAAGAAAGAAACGGGCAATTCATACGCCAGTATTCTTCTGCTTTTACTGTTGCATATAACAACAAGCTCAATGGTATGATAGAGCGCCGGATGCGACAGTCTATCCATGCAATTGCATCACTGTGGTACACCGCATGGGTTAATGCAGGACAACCGGTTTTGGAAGTCCATCAAAGAGTTACTTTCAATGCTGTAGATTCCGCTGCTTTTGAAACACTTGACCACAACTGGCAAAAGGGAAAGATGGGTGACAGAACTTGCGATAATTAATGTATATTTGCCACCCTCAATGACCAGATTGCCATACAGGTTGAGTTTATCAATTTTCAACAAGAAGAAATGATACATAACTTTAATGCAGGGCCGAGCATTTTGCCAAAAGAGGTTTTTGAACAGGCAAGCCGGGCAATTCTGAATTTTAATGATACTGGTTTATCTATTTTGGAAATCGGACACCGTACGCCTCTTTTTCAGGCAGTGCTTGATGAAGCAATTGCTACAGTAAAAGAATTAATGCAGTTGGACAGCGATCATGAAGTGCTCTTTCTGCATGGTGGCGCTACAACCCAGTTTTTTCAGGTGCCGATGAATTTGCTGGATGAAAATGCCAAAGCAGCTTATCTCGATTGCGGTGTTTGGGGCAGCAAACCCATTAAGGAAGCACCGCTTTTTGGTACTGTTGAAGTGGTTGCTTCTTCCAAAGACAAAAATTACAGTTATATACCAAAGCATTTTCAAATTCCGGAAGATGCAGCCTACTTTCATTATACCACCAATAATACTATTGAAGGCACTCAAATGCACTTTGTGCCAGAAACCAACGTACCCCTTGTGGCGGACATGAGTAGCGATATACTTAGTCGTACAATGGATTTCAACCGATTCGCCCTTATTTATGCAGGCGCGCAAAAGAACATCGGCGCTGCAGGTGTAAATATGGTAGTGGTAAACAAGCATATACTGGGCAAAGTAAAACGCCGGATACCGTCTATGATGGATTACAGGAAGCATATTGAAAACGGATCCATGCTGAATACCCCGCCGGTATTTGCTATATATGTTTGCATGCTTACCCTCCGTTGGTTAAAAGAACAAGGCGGTGTAGCTGCAATTGAAAAAATTAATGATCAGAAAGCCGCTTTGTTATATGATACTATTGACAGTATACCTGTTTTCAGACCTACGGTGGCAAAAGAAGACCGCAGTAAAATGAACGTAGTATTTGTTATGGACAATCCCGATCAGGAAAAAGCATTTCTTGACCTTTGCAAAAAAGAAGGCATGGTTGGCGTAAAAGGCCATCGCAGTGTCGGGGGCTTCAGAGTTTCACTTTATAATGCCCTTCCCCTGAGCAGCGTGCATGCGCTGACAGATGTCATGAAACATTTTGCATTACAACATGCATAACGCAGTCAGAAAAAATTATGGTCACTATAGCTCCTTTTAATGCCCTGCGCCCGCAGGCACAATATGCCAAACAAGTTGCCTCTCCGCCTTACGATGTGCTAAACAGCAGGGAAGCCAAGGAGGCCGCTGTCGGCAATCCTTATTCTTTTTTGCATATTACAAAATCAGAAATTGATCTGCCTGAGGGTACGGATATACATTCACAGGAAGTATATAAAAAAGCGAAAGATAATCTTAATGCTTTTATACAGCGTGAAATACTGTTTACCGAAAGCAAGCCTTGTTACTATATTTATCGCCTGACGATGAATGACAAAACACAGACCGGATTGGTTTGTGTATCGTCGCTCGACGATTATGAGGATGGGCTTATCAAAAAGCATGAGTTCACCCGTCCGGAAAAAGAGCAGGACCGCATTGATCACATTACCGCCACAGGCGCGCAAACCGGCAATGTTTTTCTCGCGTATAAAAATGTGGAAGAACTGGATCAGTTGATAGAAAAATGGACAACAGAAAAATCACCCGTGTACGATTTTGTGGCTGAAGATAATATCAGCCATACGATATGGGTGGTAACGGATGACAAAACCATCAGCACTATCACAGACATATTCCTGGATAAGGTTGGTGCTACTTATATTGCTGATGGGCACCATCGCGCTGCCAGCGCTGCCAAAGTAAGGTTGTCGGCGGCAGGCAATTCGGAAAGTGCTGCTTATTTTCTAACTACTTTGTTCCCCGCTTCGCAACTGCATATCATGGATTATAACCGTGCAGTACGCGATCTTAATGGATTGAGTAAATCAGCATTTTTGGAAAAAGTCGCCGATTCATTCGATATAAAATCTAATGGGAAAAAGGCTGTTGCTCCGCAGCGGCTTCATGAGTTTGGAATGTATATTGACAGGGAATGGTATATCCTAACCGCCAAACCCGGTACTTACACAGATGATCCTATTGGTGTGCTCGACGTTACCATCCTTCAAAATAATCTGCTTGACAAAATCCTCGGCATACAAGATCCGCGTACAGACAGCCGTATAGATTTTGTAGGTGGTATAAGGGGACTGAAAGAGTTGGAAAAAAGAGTGGATGAAGGAGAAATGAAAGTGGCATTCAGCCTATACCCTGTTAGTATTCAGCAGTTATTCGACATTGCCGACAGCGGTAATGTAATGCCGCCCAAAAGTACCTGGTTTGAGCCTAAACTTAGAGATGGATTGCTGACACATTTGATATAAGATTTGTAAGGGAACTATTCTTCTGCATTTTTACTGTCAGCACAAAAATCAAGTACCTCTTTACTCTAACTCTTACCGTCATGGCGATGCGCGCTGATGAAACCTGCTTCATTAGTCATTTGCAGCGTAGAAGCCATCTCTATGAATTATACTATCATCTGCTCTAACGTAGTTTATTCACATGAACATCAGAGCAAAAAAATCAAGATGTAGCTAATTATTTATACCCCTTGCAGAAGACACCAGATACAAAAACAAACCGCACCAAACTGTGATCCCGCCCTGATGAGGATTTGAATTGAAAAATTGTTAGGGCAGGAAAAGTTGTCTACTAATTTGTAAGGATGAGATTGCTTCTCCCGCCGCTACATACTTTAAAATAAATGCAACTTGCTGGCGGGATCGCAATGACAGGAGAAGGGTTGATGATTTTAGAAATTATATTCAAAGAATGCCAGTACATACTTCAGACTTTTACGTCGTCTCTGCGATCCCGCCCTGATGAGGATTAGAATGAAAAGATTGTTATGGCGGGAGAAGCAGTCTTCATGAATTTTACTTTCCTCTCCTGCTGGAGTGTGTTTCCACAACAGTAAAAAAGAATAAGTGTACCAGTATGTGAAGAAACATGCTCCTCTCTGGCGCAGGTCTCCCGACCTGTGCCTCGAAATTACTTTTCTTGCCGTTCAGTACAATCTCATAATATCAAGTAACCCCTTACCGTCTTTTACATAATAATCGACGGCACTGCTATATAACCATTGCTCCGGGAACGATACATAACCAGCACGCACGGGATTTTCGTGAACGTATGTCACTCTTTGTTCCAACATACTATTATCTTCCAGAAGTATAGGATGATTTTCATGTTGCCAGAACTAATAATGATAGTTGGTTTTCTTTGCCCGACCGTTTTCTTCAAAAATACTCAGCATCCACTCCTTCCTGCTCTCTTTGGGATTTTTTATGATCGCATCAATTATTTTCAACGCTGTGAAGCTTTTAATATTTTTCAACACCATACCCGGCTCATTTCCATTAATGCAGGAATAAACCAGGTGAAAATGATTGGTCATTAATACCCAGGCGTGAATCTGCAAGCCCTGGTTACGCTGGCAATGCCGGAAGCTTTCCAGCAATATTGTTTTGTAATCTTCTCTCGTAAATACAACTATCCAATCAACCACTGTTGATGTTGCAAAATAGGTTGCAGCCCTATCCTTAAACTTATATTTAGTGCTCATAGTTAGCTTTTATACAATATACCTATTTTTCTGTATTGATATTTAAAAATCAACTACACTGGCATTGGTAAAAAAGTAATGACAAAGCACAGGTCAGGAGACCTGCGCCAGGGGGTGGTGTCTGCTATGTTCAAAGAATGGGATTGCTTCTCCCGACGCTACATACATTAAAATAAATGCAACTTGCTGGCGGGATCGCAATGACGGGAGAAAGGTTGATGTTTTTAGAAATTATATTCAAAGAATGCCAGTACATACTTCAGACTTTTACGTCGTCTCTGCGATCCCGCCCTGATGAGGATTAGAATGAAAAGATTGTTACGGCGGGAGAAGCAGTCTCCATGAGTTTTTACTTTCCTCTCCTGCTGGAGTGTGTTTCCACAACAGTAAAAAAAGTATAAGTTTTCCGGTATGTGAACGCAAATAACGGGAGCGAATTGTTTTTGCTTTGCCTTCTTAATTGTTTATCAATAATTTATATACAAAGTTGATGCTTATTGTGAGGGCAAACACCAGCAAAAAAGAAAAATAAGTCATCAATCATCTACAACTAAAGTGCTATTTCACCATTTATTTTAATTCTCTACTTTAGGATTCTTAATCATACCTATTCTTCAAGTAAAAATTTTGCGTATGAAGAAAACACTACTGCTTTTTGTAGGGATCATTTCAATGAAATGTGCTTTCAGCCAGGTTATAGGTATAGAGTGGCAGCAAACATTGGGTGGAAACGGTTTTGACAGGGCAACATCCGTTCAGCAAACGATAGACGGAGGATATATTGTGGCAGGTATTTCTTCTTCCATCAATGGTGATGTTACCGGTCATCACGGCGATGTATTCACTTTTGACTGCTGGATAGCTAAATTAAGCACTAAAGGAGACATACAATGGCAGAAATCACTGGGGGGTTCAAAAAACGAAGGAAATGTTTGGGGTACAGCAGTTTACTCCGTACGGCAAACATCTGATGGTGGTTATATTGTTGCCGGTAGTTCCACATCTGATGATGGCGATGTAACAGGACATCATGAAAGCGTTGACGAAGAAGATAATTTTGACTATTGGGTAGTAAAGCTGGATAATGCCGGTATTATACAATGGCAAAAATCACTCGGAGGTGCCCGCAATGATCATGCTTTTTCTGTTGATCAAACCACGGATGGCGGTTATATTATTGCCGGATATGCTTTTTCGGCAGATGGTGATATTACGGAACACTATGGAGACGAGGAAGATCCATTAGAAGATTTTTGGATCATTAAGTTAGACAATTCCGGTGCTACCCAGTGGCAAAAGTCGCTTGGTGGAAGTTTTCAGGACCAGGCTTTTTCAATTAAGCAAACTTCTGATAACGGCTATATTATTGCCGGTTATTCCTTTTCTAACGATGGTGATGTTACCGATAATAATGGAGATTCTTACTGGATAGTAAAATTGAATTCCGCTGGTACGACTGAATGGCAGAAAACTCTTGGAGGTTCGGGTTTAGATAAAGCCTTCGCTATCCGGCAAACTTCAGACAATGGCTATATTATAGCCGGAACATCTGATTCTAATAACGGTGATGTCATTGGCAACCACGGCAAAAGTGATTATTGGGTAGTAAAACTTGATGCATTGGGCGCTATGGAGTGGCAAAAATCTTTAGGAGGTACGGAAGAGGATATTGCTTATGCTGTTAATCAAACCACAGACGGCGGTTATGTTGTTGCCGGTTATTCTCAATCAAATAATGGAGATGTGAGTGGTAACCACGGTAATAATGATATGTGGATTGTAAAGCTTGACGGGGCAGGTGTGCTGCAATGGCAAAAAGCTTTGGGAGGAGCTCAAAATGATGTTGCCTATAGCATTCAGCAAACTTCGGATGGCAGGTATATTATAGCCGGGTGGACATCATCTTCAGATGGTGATATTACTGTTCATAAAGGTGGTGTCTATGACTACTGGATTGTAAAGCTTTCATCTGTCGCCCTACCGGTTCACCTGCTTTCATTTGAAGGTTCGTTGCAGCACTCCATTGCTAAATTGACCTGGAGCACCGGGGTAGAAGAAAGATTTAAACATTTTGAGCTGGAAAAAAGTACCGGTAATATGGTATTTTCTAAAGTAGCCATAGTTGCCGCTAAAGGTAATAACAGCAAATATTTGCAGCAGGTGTCGCAGATTGAGGAATCAGCATATTACCGCCTTAAGATGGTTGACAAAGACGGCAGTTTTTCTTACAGTAATATCATAAAACTGCAGCAGCAAGTCAAACAAAAAATAGTATTATACCCTAACCCTGCCCGCAATTTTATTCAGATTAAAATCGGCGTGTCCTGCACAGCCATCATATATAGCGCTGCCGGAGTGCCCGTAAAGCACTTAACATTAAGGGCTGGTATAAACAATATTGGTATTAGCAGCTTAAGCAGTGGTGTATATTATTTAGTAGCTGATAACCAAAATCTATCATTTATTAAACAATAAATTTTATGAGACTAAAACATTGTGTCATTAAATCCTTCTTATATGCCACCTTATTGTTGATGGTAAAAAATACATTTTCTCAGGTTCCTCATATAGAATGGCAGAAGACGCTGGGTGGAACTGGTGATGAGCGGGGATATGCCATCCAACAAACTATGGGTGGCGGGTATATTGTAGCTGGGACTATGAGTTCCAATGATGGAGATGTGAGTGGCTATCATGGTGGCGTAACTGACATCTGGATCGTAAAATTAAATGTTGATGGGAATATAGAATGGCAGAAGGCGCTGGGCGGAACTTCTGGCGATTATATATTAAATAAAAATAGCATCCAACAAACTACGGATGGTGGGTATATTGTAGCTGGGTTTACATGGTCCAATGACGGTGATGTGAGTGGCAACCATGACGGGTTTGACATCTGGATCGTAAAATTAAGCGCTGTGGGGAATATAGAATGGCAGAAGGCGCTGGGCGGATCTGGTAATGAAATTTCAAATGCCATCCAACAAACCATGGATGGTGGGTATATTGTAGCTGGATATACAAATTCCAATGACGGCGATGTAAGTGGCATACATGGCTCTGGCTCTGGCACTTACTCTGATGACTACTGGATCATAAAATTAAGCGCTGAGGGAAATATCGAATGGCAAAAGGCGCTGGGCGGATCTGGTTATGAAATTTCAAATGCCATCCAACAAACCATGGACGGTGGGTATATTGTAGCTGGGTATACAAGTTCCAATGACGGCGATGTGAGCGGCAACCATGGCATTAGTGACATCTGGATCGTGAAATTAAGCGCTGTGGGGAATATCGAGTGGCAGAAGGCGCTGGGCGGAACTGATAATGATCAGGGATATGCCATCCAACAAACTACGGATGGTGGGTATATTGTAGCTGGGTATACAAGTTCCATTGACGGCGATGTGAGCGGCAACCATGGTACTGGCTATACTTATGAATACTGGATCGTGAAATTAAGCGCTGAAGGGAATATAGAATGGCAGAAGGCGCTGGGCGGATCTGGTAATGAAATTTCAAATGCCATCCAACAAACCATGGACGGTGGGTATATTGTAGCTGGGTATACAAGTTCCAATGACGGCGATGTGAGCGGCAACCATGGCATTAGTGACATCTGGATCGTGAAATTAAGCGCTGTGGGGAATATCGAGTGGCAGAAGGCGCTGGGCGGAACTGATAATGATCAGGGATATGCCATCCAACAAACTACGGATGGCGGGTATATTGTAGCTGGGGCTACAAATTCAAATGACGGCGATGTGAGCGGCAACCATGGCCTTAGTGACTTCTGGATCGTAAAACTTGAAATAGAATGTAATGCCACTTTAACAGAGGTAAGCCGTAAAGAAACCCTTGCCGGTATACTATGCCCTGATGCCAATGAAGTTGAATTAAAGTATACAAGCAATTTAGATTATTCAACATGGGCACTACACCAACCAGATCTGCAACTCTTAAATATCGGTGAGAATGGGGGAAGCTTTGAGGCCTCTAAAAACGAAACCATAAAAGTAAAGTTGCCGGCTCCAATAAAATCAACCCAGAAGTATATTTTTATTGCCTATATTAATGACGATCATAATATGAAATGTCTGGCCAAATACAGTGCTACCGGGTTTCCTACCAATGGTTGTGATGGAACAATTACGTATTCACTACTAAAACCAGCATCTTCTTCACAAAGCGAAGATGGCAAGATGGGCTTTTTGATAACTACCTCTGCATGTGAAACCGGTAACAACCCCTGGGTTGTAGTGCTTGTTAATACTGCTACACAATTTCCTTATGCCGGCACCAGCTATAACAAATTTGTCACTGTATCAGGTTTGCCTGCAGGTACATACAAAGTAAGCTTTGGAGACCTGGGAGGTTTTTGCAAATATAAAGATGTAGCTACCATACAGGTTCCCATTGGTTTGTCAGGCAGATCAGGAGGGGAAGCACCTGCTGGAGGAACAGGGCTCTCTGCCACTATTTCACCCAATCCTGCCCAAACTACTGCTGAAATTTCCCTTTCAGGCAATAGTCCGTCCAACATCCATCTTACTGATCTGTCGGGACGAGTTTTGTGGAAAAGAGATAATATTACCGAAAAGAAGGTGAGCATACCTCTGCAAAATATCCATAAGGGCACTTATATAATAATTGTAAATAGCAATAAAGAAATGCGGACACTTAAGCTGGTTAAAACAGAATAACTTTAAATAGGGCTTCACTACTGGTGTGTGTAGAGACATCTCCACACACCAGCAAAAAAAGGGGTATTACCACTTGTATTTTTTCAGACACGATATAAATAATATTCATTTATGTGAATATACATGCCGTTAGTGAAAAGATGTTACCTGTCAGCACAAAAGTAAAGTCTCCTTTTACTCGAACTCTTACCGTCATGGCGAGGCGCGCTGATGAAACCTGCTTCATTAGTCATTTGCAGCGTAGAAGCCATCTCTATGAATTCTATTTTCCTCTCCTGCTGGAGTGTGTTTCCACAACTGTAAAAAAGAATAAGTGTACCAGTATGTGAAGAAACAAGCCGTCAGGGAGTAAGAAGATAATGTTCACATTTATTTTATTATACAGGCATTATCTTTACTGCTATGAAATCATGCATCACACTAATTGTATCCCTATTTTTATCCATTGCCGGTTTTACACAGCAAAATCCTGATACCTTGCAGCAAACCGCCCGTGAGTATATGCGCAAAGGCGATTGGGAAAATGCCGTTATAGTGTTTAACCGTGCCCTGCAATTGAAACCTGGTGATATAGACCTGCTCAACGATCTGGCTTATACTTATTTCCTTCAGCGCGATTTTACCCATGCCTTAGCAACCATAAAACCCGTAGTTGCAGGCGATAATGCAGATGTACGCAGCTTCCAGATAGCAGGTACGGTATACCGGGCTATTGAAGAAATAAAAGATGCTGAAAAAATATATACAAAAGGCTTAAAAAAGTTTCCCGAAAGCGGTGTGCTATATAGTGAATACGGGGAACTGCTTTGGCATAAAAAGGATTACAGCGCCATCAGGCAATGGGAAAAAGGTATTGAGACAGACCCTAATTATCCGGGCAACTATTATAATGCATGCCGGTATTATTATTTTACCACCGACAAAATCTGGAGCCTGCTCTATGGTGAGATTTTTGTCAATCTCGAAAGTTATACTGTTCGCACTGCCGAAATAAAAAACATCCTCTACGACGGGTATAAAAAACTCTTTGCCGATGCAGACCTGGTAAAAGCATATACCCCAAAGAAAAAAAATGAATTTGAACTTGACTACCTGCGGGCAATGAATACCCAGTCTTACCTTGCAGGATCCGGCATTAATCCTGCAAAACTGATTGAGATCAGAAACGGGTTTATTAAAACCTGGTTCGAGACCTATTCCAAACAGTTTCCCTTCCGGTTGTTTGAATATCAAAAGCAACTCATTTCGCTCAGGATGTTTGATGCATACAACCAATGGATATTCGGGTCTGCAATTAACGCTTCTGATTACCAGGCGTGGATAAAGGACAACAAAGATGCCTACGATGCATTTAATCATTTTCAGCGGGGAAGAGTATTCAAATTGCCCAAAGCTCAATATTACAAAAACAGGTAGTGCTTTATCAAAAGTGAAAAATTAGAAGAGAAAAATTTCACGTATATCCTTTCACTTTTCGCAATAATATAATGACATATTTTTTACTGAACTAACCGTAGGTTATTTTTCGTTAATTCGCTAACTTGAAAACTACAGAAATACAAAACGAATATTGCCATGACTCAACCCACCAGATTATTTGATTGCCTCGATTACCAGTTAGAGAAATTTCCCAAAAGCGATATGCTTGTTGCCAAAGAAAATGGTGTATGGCGGCCTTACAGCACCCGGGAAATAAAAGAAAGTTCCCTGCGGCTTGCTGCAGGTCTGCATGCGCTTGGAATTTCCGGCAATGATATGACTACGGAGAAAAGAGACAAGATTGCCATTATTTCCAACAACCGGCCCGAATGGCTGATCACCGACCTCGCTGTACAACAGACTGGCGCTATACTTGTACCCATCTATCCCACTACTAATCCCCTCGAAATTGAATTTATCTTCAATGATGCGGAAGTAAAATATGTTTTTGTTAGTAGCGAAGAGTTGTTTCAGAAAATCAAAAATATACAGCCCTCTATTCCCAGCCTCAAAGGTATTTACAGTTTTAATACCATACAAAATGTAAACCACTGGAGTGAAATTTCCACACTTGCCAATGAGGAACATCTGGCAGCAGTTGAAACAGCAAAAGCAGGGATTAAAAAGGATGACCTGGCTACCATCATCTATACCTCAGGTACTACCGGCAAACCCAAAGGTGTGATGCTGAGTCACAATAATATCGTGCAAAACACATTTTTTTCGAAAGAAAGTTTTCCTTTTGACGATCAGCCTACCTATAAGGCATTGAGCTTTTTACCGCTCAATCATATTTTTGAAAAAACGGTAAGCTATATCTATATGTTCAGTGGTATTGGCATTTATTATGCCGAAAGCCTGGAAACTATCGGCGCCAACCTGCAGGAGGTTAAGCCGGACGTTTTTACCACTGTGCCGCGCCTGCTGGAAAAAGTATATGAACGTATTGTAGGCAAAGGCGCAGAACTTAAAGGAATCAAACGTCAGCTTTTTTTCTGGGCGGTTAACCTGGGTAAGAAATATGACAACCTTGTAGATGGCGGTTTTTTGTATAACCTTCAATTATCAGTTGCCAACAAACTTATTTTCAGCAAATGGCGCGAAGCGCTCGGAGGCAATATCAAATACATCATCACCGGTGGAGCAGCCTGCCAGGAGCGATTGATACGGATATTCAACGCAGCAAAAATTCCTCTGTATGAAGGATATGGCCCAACAGAAAATTCTCCCGTTATTGCTGTAAACAGGCGCAGTGCAGGAGGAACTAAATTTGGTACAGTAGGCCCGGTTATCAACGGGGTTGATCTCAAGATTATGGATGACGGTGAGATATGTGTGAAAGGACCTTCTATGATGGTGGGTTATTATAAGCGACCCGACCTCACTGCAGAAGCCATAATTGACGGGTGGTTGCATACAGGAGATATAGGCATATTGGAAGACAATAAATTTTTGAGGATAACTGACCGTAAAAAAGAACTCTTTAAAACAAGTGGTGGTAAATATGTAGCCCCTTCTGCTATTGAAAACAAATTAAAGGAATCCCGGTTTGTAGAGCAGATATTGGTTACCGGTGCGGGAGAAAAGTTTGTAGGTGCATTGATTGTACCTTCTTTTGCCAATTTAAAAGACTGGTGCCAGAAAAATGAAATTCCTTTTGAATCGAATGACAGTGCAATTAAAAATCCCAAAGTGCTGGCCTTTTACAAAGAGATAGTAGAAACGATGAACCAGTTTTTCAATCATGTGGAACAGATTAAAAGATTTGAGTTACTACCCCGTGAGTGGACTATAGAATCGGGTGAAATTACCCCTAAGATGAGTCTTAAGCGAAAAGTGATTATGGAAAAATACAGGGATGCTGTAGAAAGAATATACAGTCAGGATGGAGCGGTATCGTAAGTTTTGGGAATATTTTGAAAGACGGGCAATATGTTGCAAAAATCCTGACATTTGTAAATTCTAATACTTTTTTGAAGTAATTTCAAAATAATCCAATGCCATCTTAGGTATGCCAGATACTATAGATTTATAAGTACTGCAAGGATAGATTGAATAGATGAAGTTTTTTATTTTATATTACTCGAAGCAAACACAGTAATTATCCCCTCTTGATTTTTGATAGCTTCATTGTACCTGTCCATTGCTTTTTTATAATGTTTGACAAAATAGGCGTTTGTTTCCAAATCAACCTGGTAGGTATAAGTCTTTCCTTTTTTTGTTGCCCCGTAAAGTTTGCTGATACAATATGCAGAAAAATCCCCGGCGACATATTTGTCAAGAACCAGGTTTGATACTTTTCTCCCATCAATCCAAATCCCATAAGCAGTAGGGTTTTTAAACTTCTGGAACTGCTCATCAGGCAGGTTCACTTTTTGTCCTGGTTTTAATGGCTTTGTAATGCGAATAGGCATCTGACTTAGCTGACGAAGGCTCATTTTTTTGTAAATTGTTTCGAGTTTCTTTTTATCCTCAGGTGTAATATTGCCTTTATAAAACCTGGCTATATTTCGTGTAGTAAAATAGTACTTTGAAAGTATATTATGAAATTCATTAAGTGCATCTTCCGATACCCCTTCTTCAGTAAAACCAATAGAATTTTTTTTCAGAAACAATAGCGGTTTGGAAGTTGTGTCATATGGAAGAGGCTTTTTCAAAGTATCTTGTATTGATTGATGGATAATCATATTTGTTTCTCTTATTTCAGAACTATTCCTGTAGCTAAAACTGAATAAACAAATAGTTAGTGTAGCAATAATCAGCATTGAACATTTTCTGAAAAATGCTTTGACGACTTCAATAAAAATAATATCCAGGCTGTGCTTCTGACGTGCATGCACAATCTCGTGTTCCAATACATAGGGATTTATTTCGCTATCTTGATATTGTTTAGCATTAAAAAAACATAACTCATAAAAGTAAATGGCATAGTTGGTCTGTTCAGTAACACCAATTGTATTGACCCTATAGAAATGCAGGTTGAATTTTTGACCTTTTTAATTAAGTGATAAACATTCATCACAATTTTAAGCAGGAGAAATAGTACAATTAGGATATATAATAATCCGGCTACTGATTCTATTGACGATCGATTATTGGCTACAGAATTCTGGTGTACTGATAAACACAGATACTTTGTTTTTCAATTATGTAGCAGACTACAAAATTCAATCTGAAGCCTGTATCTCTTTGCCGGTAATGAGAATTTCTTTTTTCAACCATGCAATCTTAACATTCAATGTTAAATTTGCATGGTGATAGTTAGACGTCTTACGAAAAAATTAGAAGAAGCTTTAAAGCGAAGCCCATCTGTTGCGCTTACCGGGCCAAGGCAGGTTGGGAAAACAACACTTGTTCTAAACCTTTCGCAGACGATACCATCCTTGTATCTCGATCTGGAAAATCGTCTTGATTTGTTAAAGGAATAACAGCAATATCCTTGTATGATCTGATGCAGGAAATTGCACAGACAGAATGAATTGATTTATTAGTATACATCAGCGCTTAACCGTTAAGCAATGGTATTCTCTTCCATGCCAATTTTTTCCAACTCATGCATAAAAGTTTTACCCCAGTCATCAATGTCATAATGATTCACAACATCAAAAAGCCGTTCCATGCGTAGTTTCTTTTCTGTTTCATCCATTAATATTGCCTGTTCTAGTCCGTGTACCAGGTCTTTGGTATCGTAAGGATTTGTTCTGATGGCATAAGGCAGTTCCACCGATACCCCTGCAAATTCAGACACGATCAGTGTTCCGTGACTGTTTCCCGTCAACCCCTGCACAGCTATATATTCTTTAGCCACCAGGTTCAGCCCATCACGCAGTGGGGTGATCCAGGCTATATCAGCCACTGCATAATATGTAATAACTTCTTCAAAAGGAACCGACCTAAAGAAGAAGCGGATAGGTACCCAGTCCAGTCGAGCATATTTTCCGTTGATCCTTCCGATTGCCTGCTCCAGTTCTGCAAGCACTCTATCATATATTTTCATGCCCGATGCCGGCGGCGTGCAGATATTGATCATCTCCACCTTGCCGTGGAATTCGGGATGTTGTTCAAGGAAAGACTGATAAGCATAAATTTTTTCAAGAGGGCCTTTTACATAGTCAAGCCGCTCTACAGAGAGTATTATTTTTTTCCCCTTAACCTGTTCCTTTAATTCTGTTACCTTTTGTTGTGTTGAAGGCAGCCCATATATATTCCGGATATTGGTCATGTTCACCCCGACAGGATGAGCGCCTAACCGCACTATCCTTCCCGCTGCTTCTATTTCCCGGGTCATTTGATCAATACCCAGTGCACAACTATAGGTTAAAAAACGTTCGGCACAGGATTGCATAGACCGGATATTTACAGGGGTATGGCTTTTCAGTACATCAACAAAATTTTCTACATAACGTGGTATGTGAAACCCTATATAGTCGCATTGCAGCATGCTGCCTATGATCTCTCTTCTCCAGGGAATGATATTAAATATATCGGCAGGAGGAAAAGAAGTGTGATGAAAAAAGCCAATCTTCACATCAGGTCTCATTTGCCTCAATATACCCGGCACCATCCAAAGGTTGTACTCATGTATCCAAACAGTAGCGCCTCTGTCTGCTTCTGCTGCCGCCTTCTCCGCAAATAAACGGTTCACTTTTACGTATTGTTCCCAATGGTCGTGATTGAACTTTACTCTGTCGGCAAAAGAAAATATGATCGGCCAAAAAGCTTCTTTGGAAAATAATTTATAAAATACTTCTATTTCTTTTTTGGTAAGCAAAACAGGTGATGCAATAAGATTGGCATATTTCACTTCGTCAATATACCTGCCTGTATGCCGGTTGTTTTTCTTATCAGTAACTTCTTCCCAGGCAATCCACGATCCAGTACGTCCATTATTAAAAAAACCAAGCAATGATGGAAGAATACCATTTGGGCTTTTGGGCGTTACTTTTTCTTCGCGGCCATTTATTTCTTTTATCTCGTAAGGAAAACGGTGATAGAGTAGCAATAACTGAGTATCACCCGATCCGTCGTGAGGTATTGAATTTGTATCGGTTTTTAAATAATTATGGAACTCTGAAAAATGTTTCATTGACTCCAGTATGCCTCCGGCTCCCTTAGCTTTAGCATGTAATACATGATCCATTCCTTTGGTGTATTCTACTAATCCCTGCTCCGCATCACCTACCACAACGGCTTTATACCGGGTATCATACAGGGAACTGTCATTAAGCGTATCTCCGGCCACTAATATTTCGTCAACCGGAAAATTTTTTAGTTCGGCAAGCTTCGTAAGTGTGGAGCCTTTATTTACATCTTTGGGTAGAATATCAAGAAATTTGCCCGCAGACATCAGCACATCCAGCCCCATTTCATCTGCTGCTTTTTTTACAGCTTCTATATCGGTGGTCTCATCAAAAAAATAGGAACAACGCCGCTCCTGTGAAACTTCCTGTAACTTCAACCCTTTGATTTTTTTCAATTTCTTTTTGATAAGAAACATCCCGGGCCAACGACTTTCAATTTCAGCCTGAAGCGGTTGTATTGGTTCAAGTGATTTGCCGTCAAGTACGGTAGCGCCTACATCACAAATAATATAATCCGGATTAGGAATAACCGGGTTGGATAAAAGCGGCATCACACTTTCTACTCCTCTGCCTGTTACAAACAAGAGGCTTATTCTCTTTTCTTCGCGGATGAGCCGGTATAATTTCAAACGGTCTGATTGTTTGCCTCCCAAAAATGTTCCGTCAAGATCTGTTGCCAATAGCATAATATGAATTCATTTCCACCCTTCAATGGGTATTTAAATAATAGTCACCCTGTTGTATAACAGGAAACAGTTTTCTGATATGTTGTTAATTGTTTCCGTCCGATAGTGGACGAAGAATAATATTTAATATAAGGTAGCAACACCGGAAATGGTGTGGATAAAATAGATTTCTTTATCTGTTGAATG
>JBDHYJ010000083.1:0-21413 GCA_039811345.1 Chitinophagaceae bacterium | reverse complement strand
TCCACCCTACTTATCCTGTGCATATTCTGATGACCAGTCGTTGCCATCATCGCCTTTCTGACCTTCCAGTTTTATAAGGAAAGTTTTTGCAGGAAAATAGGGTTTCATGTGAATGTCAAGATATATTTTATCTTTCTGTACGGGATCCTGTTCAAACCTTCTTATGGTGAAATGTTCTATCAATTTACTTGGCCCGGTAATACTGTCGAGAAACTTTACAATTTGTCCGTTCAGTTCTTTTCTTGTATTGGCAGTGAAGTTTTCGAAAGCCCGCCTGTTTAGGAAATCCATCATCACCTTAGCCACATAGTCAAATACACGCACAACGGAGTAGGTTTGTAAACCTATATTATCTCCATTAAACAGTGTCTTTGCCGAAAATGCCATCACTTTACCATATTCTTTTACCATGGGCACCAGTCCCAGTTTTTCAAGACTGGCTATTTCACTTTTTTTCAAATCAAAACGAACACCTTCCACTTCATTGATACCACCATGTTTTTTACCGGCGGTTACCTGCGACATCAGGGTATTGTATATCTTTCCGGCAAGTGCGGCAGCAGGTGGCACAAAAAGATCTTCTTCTTCACCTACCTCATCAAATTTACCACGGCCTACCAGCCAGTTACAGCTCATAATAGCATTGGAGCGATATACATCACCACCGGTGAGGTTGGCTGCTTCAAACATTTCCATCACATCATCCGGGGCTTCAAGATTTTCAAAATCGGTGACCAGCATCACTTTATTTTCATAGGCAATCTTTGACCATTTTTCTACTACCATATTCGATCCAAGATAACCCGGTAGAATCAGCAGGCTATAGTTGTTGCGAAGATCGAGCCGGTCATAATTGGCTATCAGCTCTGTTCTTACTGCGTCAATAAAGCGGGTATTATCCAGGTCTTTCAATTGGTCGGGATCAGCATTCATGATGGAAACATTTTTCACCTTCATGCTTTCCGTATTCTTGTAAAAGAGAGCTACAGAACGGTATGAACGTTCCAGATCTTTAGTATTTTCTACTGCAGCTTTTAAATTTTTTTTCAGGGTTTGACCGGCCTGATCCGAACGTTGCTGACATACAGCTATCATTTCGGTTATATCATCAGAGCTGCTTAATATTTCACTCCACCATTGCAGGGATTTTTTCAGTGATTCCCGCTCTCCTTTTTTCGAGGCTTCTTTGAGAAAAATATTCTTTCTTGCTTTACGCTCCGGGTTGACATTCTGCACACCATCTATGGCCGCTTCAAGCATATCAAAACCACCGAATTTTGCCAGACCCTGCATACTGGAATCCAGCAATTCCGCCGGTTTTTCAATTGATTTTACTGCTTCCTGAATTTTATTTTGCAGTTCTTCGGTTTTTAATTGTACCTGCTCCATTATAAAAAATTTAAATGGTGATCATTATGTTGAAAGAGATACCTGCACAAACCCTGTTTCCAGATTTAATTTTCTTTCGGCTGCTCCAGTTCTTTAATTAAAGCGTGCAATGAGTTTATGAGATGTTCTTTTGTTTCGGGGTTGGAAAGTGCCTGCTTCAGCAACTTATTTGTTTTAAGTTGTTTGATGATCTTTTGAAACTGTTCTTTTTTCATGGTAAGTTCACCAAGAAATTCACTTTGAGCGGTAATACCTTTTACACCGAAATCGCCCAGGTTGCTGAAACGAAGGGTTTCTTTTTTGGTAGCTCCGTCTTCGGTTTCAAAATCCATCTCAATATTGGGTTTGAAATGTTCAAACACCTGCTCAACAGTGGTCAATCCTTCTACTACTTCGGGCTTGATGGGAGCATCGGCGGTAAGTTTTTCCGCCATGAGTACCCGGTTCTGGGGTATGTCGGCAAAAGCTTCAAAAGCTTCTGTCTCCTGAACCACACCGCCTATACCGTATTTTTCAATTGCCATATACGTAGATTTAAGTTGTTTGTTTTTCTATTATCCACTCTAATTCATTATTGTTACCCACAGCAAGTAAAATTTTGTTGCCCGGTTGAATTTCGCCACTGATGATCTTTCGCGATAATGGTCTTCTGAGCTGTGAACGGATTACCCCGGCAAGCGGGCGGGCGCCGTATTTGGGGGTAAAGCCCATCTGGGCAAGTATGGTGGAAGCTTCTTCAGATATATTCAGGGCGATACCCTGTTTTTCCAAAGCAGCATACAAAGACTTCAACTGCACTTTAAGAATATTTTGCACCATAGTTTCTGTCATTGGGGCAAATGGAACAATCTCAGTCAAACGCCCTAAGAATTCGGGGCGAAAATGCTGCGACATAATCTCCATCAGTTTGGGCGATGAGGGCAGTTCACCCCGCTGAAAAGCATCTACCACATACTGACTGCCGATATTTGAAGTGAAAATGACAACCGCATTGGAGAAATCACCTTCCTTCCCCAGTTTGTCGTGCAATTTTCCTTCGTCCATGATCTGCAGGAATATATCGAAAACTGAAGCATGTGCTTTTTCTATTTCATCGAAGAGCACAACGGAATAAGGTTTCTGCCTTATTTTATTCACCAGCAATCCGCCTTCTTCATATCCCACATAGCCCGGAGGGGCGCCATATAGCAGCGATGCCGCATGTTCTTCTTTAAACTCCGACATATCAAACCTTATCATAAACGATTCATCCTGGAAGAGAAAAGAAGCCAGTGTTTTGGTTAGTTCCGTTTTACCGGTTCCTGTAGGGCCGAGAAAGAAGAAAGAGCCTATAGGCTGCCCAGGTTTACCCAAACCCGACCGCGATTCCAATATGGCCTCTGCAATTGTTTTTATGGCATGATCCTGCCCTATCACCCGCTGGCGCAAAATATCTTCCATGTTCAGCAGTCTTTCTTTTTCCTGGGTTTGTACTTTGCCTATGGGTATACCTGTTTTGTATGATACAATTGCTGCTACATCACTTTTTTCGAGGGTTGTATGTTTATTTACAGCAACCGTTTCCAAAGTATTCAGTGCATCAAGAATATAGTTTTTTACAGATGCTGCTTCAGTAAATGATGCCGGATCATCTTCCCGTTGAAAATATGCCCACAATATCGGGCTGAGCCTGCTTTTCATTTGCATATACAGCCATTGCCATTCTTCGGCTGTGTGGCTATTGTTACCTTCTTTACGATCATCTTCATCCCACACATCAAAATTTTTTCTGAAATCCTCAAGGTCTTTGCCCCCCGTATCGTTGATCATTCTCAGGGCAGCCATGGAGCGGTCAGCAAGATCTATTGCCGCATCGGGCAATCTTCTGTCTTTGATATATCTTTTAGACAGCCGGATAGTTTCCTTAATCGTATCATCCGCCACCTGCAACCCATGGTGTTTTTCATAATTCGGAATTACCTTTTTCATCATGTGAAAACAGGCCATGTTATCAGGCTCCTCAACCAGCAATTGTTCAAAGCGCCGGTTCAGTGCTTCATCTTTTTCAATATATTTCCGGTATTCATCCATTGTGGTGGCGCCAATGAGCGTAATCTCACCTCTTGCCAGTTCCGGTTTGAGCATATTAACCGCACCACCAGCAGAACCATGTTTATCAATCAGCACATGAATTTCATCAATAAATAAAATTGCCTTATCAAACATTTTGATTTCGGTGAGTATACTCTTCAGCCGGTCTTCTATTTCACCCTTGTAAGAGGCCCCGGCTATCAGTGCACCATTGTCTAATTCAAATATGTGGGCATTATGTAAATGCTGTGGTACTTTTTGTTCCTGCACAGCAATAGCAAAAGCATCTACCAGGCTGGACTTGCCCACACCGGGCTCGCCCACTATCAGCACATTCGGCTTGGAGCGCCGGCAGAGTATTTCCGACATCATCCTTATTTCTTTATCACGACCTATAATAGCATCTATTCTGCCTTCCTTTGCCTGCAGGGTTTTGTCTATACAATATTTCAGCAATGCCTGTTTTGGGGCATTTTCTTTTTTCCCGTTGGCGGAGGCTGTACTCTTTCCAATGGCAGTCTGCAATTCAGTTTCGTCTGTTGCCGCTGTAATCAGTTCCTCTCTGCGTAGCGGAAAAGTTTTCAACTGCTCAAAACTAAATCCAACACCCGGAGTGCTTAAAGCTGCCAACAGGTGAAGGGGTTCTATTTTATCTTTTAAAAATTTCAACCTTATGGTATCTGCCTCATTCATTACTTCTTCCACCATCTCGTCTCCCGATATAGGATCGTTTAATGAAGGTGTCTTTTTCTCAGCTTCAATTCTTACTTCAGCCCACTCCTCCATGTAATAAATATCCTTATCAAGCGATTTAAGCAGGGAATGCAGTCCCGCGTCCGCATGAAGCAGGGCCTTGAGTAAATGTGCAGGACCAAACCTTGCATTCAGATTTTCTTTTGCGACTGCCTGGGCTATTTTGATTACCCTTTTAGCATCGTCAGTAAGAACAAAATCTTCAGTTGCAATTGCCATATACTTTAAGTTGTGGGTTTAGTTAAAAAGGCCAAAAACCTTTTTTTTCGATTCTATTGTAACTACCATAGATTCTATACAATTTGTTTCCGGGTTTACATTTCTCCACACCGAAATTTTCTTAATCTTCCTGCTTTTTAATTCTTTTAATTGTTCACAGAACTTTGCCAATGGCATAACTGTTCCGTTATAAGCTACTTTCACGGTTTTATCTTTACACAAATAAGGGTCGAATGCTTCTGCGCCTTTATCTCCTCCTGCAATAGACTTAATCATTGCAGCCAGTTGTTCTGTAGAAACATCAGGTGCTTTTTGAATTACAGGGTTGGATACCGGAGGTTTATTATTGTCAGTCTGATCTTTTATTGGATCTACAATTGGGTTGGGTTTAATTTCAGGACGAACAGGAGTTGGTGCTGGTGCTGGTGCAGGGTGTATCGTCTTGTTATTTTTGTTTGCCTCTGCTGCTTTATCAATTACAAATACCAGTTTTTCCCTGGTAAGGTCGCTTCTGCCATTTACCCGCAGGTATACTTTTTTATAGCCTGGGGTGCTATACGAATAAGTGGCTGTTTGGCTGGTATCATCTACGGAATTGGTTTCACCAAAACTCCATTCCCAACTGGTAGAAGTAGTAGAACCATCAGTAAATTTTGAAGGTACTCCGGTATATAGTGTATCTGATGAAATAATTATAGGCAGAAAACCGGTATTAACCACTATCGGTGCTTCCTTCACTACAATGGTGCGTGCTTGTGTACATGTACCGTTCACTACCACCGATACTTCATATTGCCCGGGGTTTTTAAAAATATGTGTAGTAGTGCTGGTCTTCTCTTCTTTAGAAATTCCATCACCAAAATCCCAGGAAAATTCACTGGCACCCGGCATATCTGCCCGAAAGAGAACAATATTACCAGCCATCAGTGAATCTGAAATGCTGATATTTACCGGCAGACATTTTTCTTTGCCTGCATATTGAAATCCCAGAACCATCAGCGACAACAGGCAAAAAACACCCATTGTGATAAAAACATTTTCATCAATGCGGAAAAAAGACGGCTTTATGTTCATACTATGATATTTGACTATGAATGGAAAAGATCGGTTGATATCTGCTATCAGTTATAGGGAAGGATGTGTGCAGGTTTGTAAGATCAGACCGGTAACAATATGTGTACATTCCTGTTAATCTATAGCAACCTTACTCAAATACTTAACTTAAAACCTTAGACTATATAAGCTCTTATCCGGAATTGTTACCCTGCAATTATTAATTGTTTTAAATAACCGTTTATGATTTCATGGCGTGCTTTACTCTTAATTAGTTTATCACTGCTGCTTTTTTCCTGCGGTTCTTCCAGGAAAACAACATCTGAAGGTGGTATCATCTACGTGGATCCTTCCCATTCTGGCGATACAAAAAAAGATGAAAATGCTGTGCTGAAAGCAAAATATGCCGGCTACCTGGGAGTAAAACCAGACCGAATAACCAACATTGTACTCTATAAGTTTATTGACAACTGGATGAACACCCCATACCTGTGGGGCGGTGATGATAAAAAAGGGATTGACTGCTCTGCTTTGATGCAGCTTTTGCTTGACAGTGTATATGCTATTAAAATACCACGTACTTCCGTTGAACAATTCTATGCCCGCTGGATTGATAAATTCCGTTCGACCAAACACTTATCCGAAGGTGATCTTATTTTTTTTAAAACGATCGGGGATAATGTAGTATCACATGTGGGGCTCTACCTGGATAACGGGAAGTTTATCAATTCTTCTTCTTCCAAAGGAGTGAGCATTGCCAGCATCAATGATCCATACTGGAGATCGCGGCTGGTAGGCGCCGGAAGAATTAATATCAGTATGCTGGAAGCACGAAGAAAATAAAAGGAAGAGCTAATTAATCATCACGAAATGAATGTCAGCAACATATATTATCTGCACGAAATTGGTGGTAAGAAAAACCAGGAGGATTATATATGGCCACCCGGAGGTACTGCCACCGGCAGTGATAAAATATTTATCGTATCAGATGGGGTTGGTGGTGCAGAAAATGGGGAACTGGCCAGTCGTTTAATTTCAGAATGTATGGGTGCTGCCCTTTTAGAAACCCCAGCAAGGAATTTGAATATAGATGTAATTAATGCCTTGTTGAAAACAGCACAGCATAAACTGGTAGATTATGCCCGGGTGCGTCATCTCAATGAGGATATGGCTACAACTTTTTCATTGCTGGTATTAAATGGAAACAAGGCATTTGTCTCCTGGTGCGGCGACAGCAGGGTGTACCATATACGGAATGGCAATATTTTATATAAAACATCAGATCATTCACTGGTGAATACACTGGTAAAGAATGGTGAAATAACTGAAGCCGAAGCTGCAACACATCCACAAAAAAATATTATCCTCAAAGCTATACGTGCCGACTATTCTGCCATTGAAGCTGAAGCAGTATGGCTAAATGATATTGAAGACGGAGATTACTTTTTGCTATGCACAGATGGTCTGCTGGAAAATATTTCAGATACCGATCTTGAATCGCTGGTTAAATTAGCCGATACCGGAAATGAAGCAATCATTGATGCATTTCAGCAATTTTGTTTTAACAAAACCAGGGACAATTATTCCATGTACCTGGTAAAAACCCATTTAAGCAATAAAAGGAATGCAGCAAGGAAAAAAATATTAATAGGCAGCCTTGTAATTTTTTTCTTAGCGCTTTTAGGAGCAGGGGGTTATTACTTTAACTATACCCGCATCAACAATAAAAGTAATCCCGCTCCCGCATCTGGAGAAGCAATTGTACCTTCTGACATTAGTCCAGCAGATACTGTTAATACCTCTGTACTTCCTGACTATGAAATAATAGAACAGCCTGTGAAAAAAGATAGTGGAGGTGTTGACCTTCCCTCTATTACAACAACAAATACCGGCATAGATTCTCTTAGTAAAAACACAACCGGTAAAGAAATTCCTAACAGGAATAAAGAAAGTATAGATACAGGAAATGTAAAAAATGAACACAATTAACATTGTTAATCTAAAATATTGTTGACATGCTGCTTCTTAACCGTTATGAATATGATCCTGCTACGGACCTTTTAGGAAAAGGAAATTTTTCGAGAGTGTACAGGGCAGTTGATGAAAACACCGGGCGACCCGTAGCCATAAAACTTTATAAAACCGGTTTATTGTACAGACCTGTAATGACAGAAACCGTGAAGAAAGATATTATGTCGCTTGATCATCCTGGTGTAAATAAATATATATCCATAGAAGAACTGGAAAAAGAAGATGCATTTGGAGAAACTGAAAAAATACAAGTATGCGTAATGGAAACAGCGGAAGCCGGCAATATAAGCAGCTACTATAATACTTACAAAGATGATCAAAAGCTGAAAAAAATATTGTCGGATGTAATTAAAGGCTTGAGTTATCTGCATCAGCAGCATATTATACACAGGCATCTCAGGCCATCTAATATCCTTATTTATACCAACGGAAATATTCCAACCGGAAAAATAAGCGACTACTCTATTACTAAAGATGGCGAAACTGATACGGACATTGCAAACTCTCTTACTGGTTCCATTCCATATCTTTCTCCTGAGGAATTGGATGCCCGGCAATATGGAATAGACGGAAAAGTATCGTTCAATATTGATGCCTGGCTGCTTGGCCTTACGGTTTATGAAACTATTACCGGAGAGCCTTTGTTTCGAAACAATATACAGGAATCATCTGAACAGGTGATCAAAAATATTCTTTCGGATACCTTACCTGAAAAAATACAATCTTTATCAGAACCATTTAAAACACTGGTATCAACCTGCCTGGTGAAAGATGCAAAAAAAAGAGTACAGAATATTGAAGAACTTCTTGACTTACTCAATGACACTTCAGCAGCAGAAACTGAGATTGGAGATAGCATTGACGATACAGGAGTAGTAAGTGTTCCGCAAATGCAGGAGCAAAATAATTCCAATACTTCCGTATTGTCTGATACTTCTTCATCCGCAACAGATGATACCCAGGTGGTTCAAAATATACAACCGGCAAATGATGATACCGGACAAATCACTCTTCCAGATAATCAACAAAGAAATGAAGACGACACAGCCTTGATATCTCAACAGCCGGTTGAAAATATTTCAACAGATGACACTGAAGTCATCTCTGAAAGTACTCAATCCAAACATCATCCTGCAAAAGAGACATCACAGCAACCCTCTAATGAACCTATAAAGGAAGGAAGTATTGTGCTTTTTAACCGGTATGAATATTTGCCTGTAGCAGACCTGATCGGAAGGGGCGGCTTTTCGCGTGTGTATAAAGCGTATGACAAAAAACTCAGTCGCTGGGTTGCTTTGAAAATATATAAAACAAACGATCTCTCAGACCGGTACAGTCCATTTGCAGAAATAAAACGGGTGATCAATCTTGACAATGGAAATATTTGCCGGTATCTTGATATAGAAGAAATGGAAAACCTGAATCCATTTGGAGAATTGGAAAAAATTCAGGTATGTGTGATGGAACTGATGGACAGCGGGAATATTGCTGAATATTACAGATCACATCCCGATCCGCAAATATTAAAAAAGTTGCTCGCTGATGTTTTACATGGACTGGCATACCTGCATAAAAAAGGTATTATACATCGTGATATTAAGCCTGCCAATATTTTAATTAAAGAAAGTATAGAGGGACCGGTTGCTAAAATCACTGATTTTGGTATCAGCAAGGTTTCTGATGCGGTTGGCAATAATAGTACATCAGCGCTTATTGTATCCATTCCCTTTATGGCACCAGAACAATTCAACACAAAAAAATATGGCATTAACAACAAGATATCATTCAACCTTGATCTATGGTCGCTTGGAGTAACTATATATGAAATATTTACCGGCGATGTATTATTTAAAGATAATGAAGGTGACAATTCCGAACAGATAATGGCCAATATTATGGCACCTGAATTGCCACAAAAAATCAATCGTCTGCCTGAACCCTTAAAAACAGTTGTTTCCCGCTGCCTTATAAAAGATGCCAGCCAGAGAGCACAAAAGGCAGAAGAACTTTTAGCATTACTTGAAGAAAATAAGGATACTGCCTTTGTTCCTATCCCACCTGCAGAAACTACCGAAAGTATTATAAGCGAAAATATTTCAACCAACTTTAGCATACTACCTGCACCAGAGCAGGAACACAATGGTGTAGCGAAGGAAATAAGTACTGAACCGTATAAGAAACCATTTAGTTTTGAATTTGGTGAAGAAGAAAAAATAAGAAAAGAAACCAAACCCATTTTAACCCGTAAAAGAATATTGATAATCGGCGGAGGAGTAATACTGTTATTATTTTATTTTCTTTTCATAAAAAATTTTATGAGCAAAAATGCCGTCACAACAAATAAAATAAAAACTGATACGACTACAATCAGTAAAAATAAATTGCCGGTGGACTCTCTGACAAACAAATCAGGACAATCAGTTTCCGAATCCGGAATTATTAATATAGATCACACAAATACAAATGGACAAATCTCAAAAGAAGAAGAAAAAGAATCGAAAGAAAAAAATACAAAATCAAATTCAATACAAAAGGCTCATAAGCAGACAGGAAATAATGAAACAAAAGTAAAAGACAAACTATCGGTTGAAATTACTACCGATCAATCCTGTAAATTATTTTTGAATGGGGAGGCTTATGCAGATTTGAATGCAGGGTATTTGCTAAAAACATACATGAAGCCTGGTACATATACACTGAAGGCAATAAGTAATGAAGGCAATAAAAGTTATGGTAGAATCATTACGGTAAAACAAATTGACATGGGCAATACGTTGCAGGTTAAAATTAGTTTTTAGTTTGTAAAATTTTATTATCACACGGGCAAATGTTTTAAAATCACATTACAGGGAAAGTTTATTTTTTTCAAAAGCATATCCTTTAATAAACCCAGAATAATATTCCTTTTCCTGCAACAGTTTATAAGCTGCTTTCTTAAAATACGGGGACATATCAACCAGCTTTTTAGCTTTTACCCCACAGGTGATAAGGAAAAAAGTAAACATGGTGTACCATAGCAGATTTTGCCATAACGGCGGATGAACAGCATCAATATAAAAATCAGCAAACAACCATCTGCCACCAGGGCGAAGTGTTTGATGTAACAATTGAAATATCACTTCTGCTTCTGCTCTTAAAAAATTATCAAAGAGATAGGCAGTAATAACAACATCAAACAAACCATCGAAATTGCAGGATTCTATCGGGCTACAAACAAAACTGACTTTATTATCACCAAAATTTCTTTCCTTCGAAAGCTCCATCATTTTAACTGATGCTTCCACATACAATATATCAAGTCCTCCAGGATGAATTGCAGTAATGCTTTCTAATATCCATCCTGTTCCGCCTCCCGCAATGAGTATCCGGCTCTGCGGCGGTATCCATTTCAAGAACTCAGTTTGAGATTTTTCCTGAGCTTTTCCAAAAACCATTCTACTTGATACATCATAAATACCGGCAACCCTGTTATAGTTGTTTGTCATTAGAACAGTCAAATTAAGCTTGAAAGGTTAAACTACAATGTAAGAATTTCATGTTTGTCGTTTCACATCCCACAGAAAAAACCCGGACAAAATACTGTTATCTTAGCAATAATTGTTAGGAAACAATTGTACTTATTATACCACAAATTGCTTTTATAAGAAGTAATCCATCAATAATAATAAGATAATAAAGAATATTCCTCGGTTGATGCAGGGAGTAGGCTACGAAAAGCAGACAAATAAAAGGTACCAGGTTGATCAATACAGGAAGATATCCGAATTGATTGTATACTGCAAAAACTATAAATGCTAAAAAGCCTATTACCAGCAGTGGAATCAGTATAAAAGAAATGGTTTTATTTAAACCAAAGCGTACTGCAAATGTTTTCAACTCTTTGTTCGCATCATCAGCATAGTCTTTAATGTCAAACATAATTGCATTAACTGTACAGAACATCCAGTTTTTTATAAAAAGCCATAGCATCAACCCGGTTTTACTGAGTATAACTCCACCTCCTGCTATATGTATAGTTACCGGAAACAGTGATACCCAACCTGCCCAAACATAGCCAATAACAAAAGGTTTCAACCATCCTGTATTTCGCAGATTAATGGATATAAAAGATGCGGGTAATAAACCATAATATAACAAACCTGCCAGAGGAATGGAGAGCAAAAGCAGCCAATAATAAAAAGGAAGATCTGCCAGCCCCGGCAAAATCATTTTAAGCTGCCATATACCAAAGATTGCACAGGCAAAAACAATAGCCAGTTGACTTTTTTTGATAAAAGAATATTGACACCGGTACCATTCTGTACGTGGGTTGGGTGATGATGCAGTATTTGCAGGTACAGTATAGGCCCATGTATAATACAGCACCGTGGCAAAAAAAACAAATAGGTAATAATAAAATGCATTCAGAGGCAAGTCCAACTGGTAAACAGTTTCAACAGACAAAGCAACCGCCAGTATCCCAACAAAATAGTTGGCAAAAAATACAAATTGAATAATCTTTTGATACACCCTGCGAGATTGGCTAAAAGAAGTAAAAATAAGCGAACCTGCCCAATATGAAGCAAAAGAATATAGGAATTAGAAAATTTTAAATGACTTCATTCCAAATTTTCCAACTGGCTTCGGCCTGGTTGACAAGCATGTCATATCCATTTTGAATATCAGCGCCATGCGCTTCACCTTTCTGCAGAAATACTGTTTTCTCAGGATTGTATATTAGATCAAACAAAAAGTGGTTTGGACCTATCCCCTCATAAGGGATATCAGGATATTGATCCGAATTGGGGAAAGTGCCCACCGGTGAAGTATTAACTATTAATGTATAATCCTGAATAAGTTTTTCATCAACATCATTATAGTTTACAGCATTTTCAACAGGTCTCCGGCTAACAAACAGATATGAAATACCGGCTCTATCCAGCGAATATGCTACAGCTTTGGCAGCACCACCGGTTCCCAGTATAAGCGCTTTTTTATGATGAGGTTTGAGTTTTAAGCTTAATGATTGTTCAAAACCCACTATATCGGTATTATAACCCCAAAGTTTACCATTTTTTATTTTAATAGTATTGCAAGCGCCAATCTTTGCTACATCAGCAGATAACTCGTGCAGGTAGGGAATAACTTTTTCTTTGTAAGGAATAGTAACATTTAACCCAAGCAAATTCGGGTTATTCTGTAATACTGTTTCAAGCAGGGTTATATTTTCTATAGGAAAATTTTCATAGCTGCAATTCAGTTTTTCCTTATTAAATTTTTCAGTGAAATATCTTTTGGAAAATGAATGCCCGAGGGGGTAGCCAATCAAACCGAATAATTTCATTCTACTTCATCATTACTTAAAAACAAATGAAAAGTGTCTCCCCTCAAACCAACACGCATCGCTTCCAGTGCAATCATTTCCGAGGGAGCAATATTGCCGAGATTAACATTACAGCCCAATAGTTCAATGAAATATAATTGTTGCGCTTTTTGAGGAGCTTCCCAAATAATTTTCTCTTCCGGAATCCGGGTCAGAATTTCCTGTACCAAACCTTCCCTAACTTCACCTGTGCCACGGTAAATTCCCACATTCCCTGCTTCCCTCGCTTCGGCAATTACATACTCTGATCCCGCATTTAATTCGGCCTGCATCAGTTCAATCCATTTGTAGGGTGGAATAATATGTTCAGCATCCTTACTACCTACTTCACTAAGAACAACACCATACTTTGTAAGTTTTTCAATATAACCGCACTTTTCGGCATGAGGAATTGTTATGGAACCATCACTTACCTCCATGTATTGAATATTATATTCCTTACAGGTGTTTATATAGTCCTGAAACTGGTTTCTTATTATATATGCCTCAAATAAGGTTCCCCCAAAATAAACAGGAATATTATATGATTGATAAATTTCAATTTTCTCCCTTAGTTGAGGAGTTATAAAAGCTGTACCAAAACCCAGCTTAACAATATCAACATAGGGATGAGATATACTTAAAAAATTCTTTACTTCTCCGATGCTTAGTCCCTTATCCATTACCATGGTGACTCCCCAATGACGCGGTTTCTTATTCCGTTGAGGAATCTGACTTAGATTAAAATTCATTGAATAGTATGATATTTAAAAGAATCAGCAAAAATAAGGAAGATTCTTTATCCTATTCAGATAGATCGTTTGCGTTTATAATAAGCAATAAGATCTACAACCTGCTGATTTTGGAGAATAGTAGGATTTAACTCTATAAATTTTTTTAACACTTTCGGAGATTTTTCCATGGCTTCCTGAAGCTGGAGAAGTGCTTCTTTGTTTTTTCGCATAGAGAAAAGTACAGCGCTTTTATAAAATAAAAATAGCGGTTTATCACCTGAGATACGCCTGGCATTACTGATTTGCTCAAGTGCTTCATCAAAAAAGGCTTCTTTGTATAAGCATCTTATAAGCGCTTCCCAACCTACAACTCCTTTGGGACGAACTTTTACCACATTTGAGAAATGCACTATGGCATCCCTGATGTTACCAAGTTCAAGCAGACATTCACCCATAGCAAGATTGTATTCAGGCTGCATTTTGTGAATATGCATAGCAGTCTCAAGATATTGCACCGCTTTATTAAGCGACATTTCGTTTATATAGGTACAGGCTATTTTATAGTAGAGCTTACTGTCATCCGTGTTGAGATGTGATGCTTTTTTGTAGTAAAACCTTGCCTGTGCATAATTTTTCAGTCTGTCATAGCAATGACCGATAGCTTCATAAATAACATCCTCAGGTCTTGCCAGTTCAATTACTTTTTCAAGCGACTCAATTGCATCCCTGTATTTACGTAAACGAATATAGGCGTCAGCCATATTCCTGTAGGCATAATCAAACTTTTCATTTATCACAATGGCGTATCTGTAAGCGTCTATTGCTTTTTCAAATAACTTAAGTCCCTGAAATGCTGCCCCCAAATTAAACCAGGCTAATTCATTGTAAGGGTATTCATTAATGATATTCTGGTGCAGCTTAATACTTTCTTCGCTGCGTCCGGTAAAATCAGTCCAGAAACAAATCTTGTAAAGTGCCTCTTCATTATTGGGTTCATTTTCCAAAATATGCTTCAGGCAGTCAAAAACTTTATCGAATTCTTCGTAATCATCATAAACATCTGCAAGCTCAAAAAGCAGATTAATTCGTTCTTCCCCTTCAAACATGTGTATTGCCTCCTCAAGAAGTTCTACTGCTTTGTCCTGCTGATCCAACGCGAGATAAATATCTGTTTTTAGAATATAGATATCAATGTCAGAGTTATCTAAAATTTCAGCTTTTTCTAGTATTTCCATAGCCTCTGAATATCGCCTTGTGGCTATAAACAGATCAGCTTTTTTCACCATAAGTGATGCGGAATAGGGAAATTGAGTGATTCCCAACTCTACAGCTTCAAGAGCGCTGGGGATGTCATCTTTATCATCAAAGTGGTCAATAATACGTTCAAAAGCTTCTTCTTCGAGGAAAGTAGAACGCAAACCTGAACGGAGATTTTCAAATTGCTTTAATAAATCCCTCATCTCATGCTTGTCATCGGGAAAAGGTTTATTCTGCATATCCTGTAAGTTAATGAAAGTTAATCTTTTATTTATGAAAAACCAATATTTGCAACCTTTTTAACCAACTGATCGTTAAATAAGCTATAAAATTTGTGATGAATGGATTGCAAAAACTTAAAATAAATGACTACTTTTGTTAAAGGAATGAATAAAAACAAAAACATAACAACATCTTTTGCTAAAAATAGCCTGCTAGTACTGGCATTATTTGCTGTTGTTCAGTATGTTTTTGCGGTTAGCGGAATCAGATCAAAAGCCAGTTCCGGTGATGATAAAACAAAATCTACAGTAACAACTTCGGGATTTTCGAACCTAAAATCATCTGTAACTTTTTCTTTGAAAGACAGTTATAGAATACCCTCCAAAAACAATTTTAAATTTGATATTCCTGAAACTAATGAAATAAAAGATCAAACAAACAGTATTTCATTGGTAAGTTTCAGAAAGGGAAATACTACTTATGTCATTCCTTATAAAACTAAATCCGGAGTAAAATTCCCTTCGTTTATTAAACTGTGTCCTTCACCTGCTCCAGAAAGATAGGTTATTCCTGCAATTACCAAGTAAATCATTTTTACAGTTTATAGCTAAAGTTAAGTTGGTGGGGATTTTTTCCTATAACTTATATAACAACCTTTACTCTATGAATGGTACCTGCTTTATAAAATTATGAAAGCCAAATTTTAATTTCCGCTTTTCAGATTTTTACTCTCCTGGTAGGATAATTGCCTGAAACCACTTACTGGTAATGCAAATTTTTGAACAGGCACAGGATCAAAAGCAATTCTGGATGCTGTATACTTCACTTTAAGATTCCCCATTGAAGATTCATATTCAAGCGGAAGTCCGGGTAAAGTCTTAAACTGGTAATCATAGTCCTTATTCTCGGTAACCAATTCCTTAGTGAAATAAACGATAAAGGTGCTGCCATCTTTAAGTTTTGCCACTGCTTTCTGACATTCATAACCGGCAATATTTTTAGTCCCATTTTCAACAGTGAATACTATTCCGGTATATTTTTTATTTACATCATCCCAATCCTGTTTGTTCATTTTAATCAAAAGCTTTTGATTACCATATTCCTTTAGAACTACACCAGTGTTATTTTTTGCATCAAGAATGGTTGTAGTAGTACCCAGCGGACTAACCATTTCCGTTCTGCTCTGGCTTCCTTTAAGGTAAACCGTAGTCTTGGCGCCATCAAACATATCAGCAAGCTGCGGTTCCTTGCTTCCGGTTTGTACTGTAATATCATATACAATTGTACCTTCCGAAAGTATCTTTTGAGCTTCAGCACCCTGATGCATAAACAAAGAAAATAGAGCCAGCCTGAAAATTTTTTTCATTTTTAGAAGTTTCAGCATAAAGATAAAAAAATGATGCTGCAGGTTGTATTATCTCCTGTTAAATACCATCATATAATAAGATTCAGCACTCTCCTTAAATAATGATAGCCTCAATTCAATAAACAAAAATTATTTCCCCTGCTGTTTTGTTTTAGTCTTTTCCTGAAGTCTCTTTTGCGTTTCCTGCATTTGTTCAAGTCTCTCCTGCCATTTACTCTTAGTTTTAGGCTTTTTCTTATTGAGCTCCAGTTGTGCTACAATTTTATCATGATCAATAATAAAATGCTGAATTACATATTGCAGTGCAAGTGTGATGACATTGGAAACTGTATAATACCATGTTAACGCAGAAGGTAATCCATTGAAGATACCCAAAAGCATTACAGGAAATATATATGGCATATATTTCATCATTGGGTTGTCCTGCGTGGGTGTTTGTGACATACCATATAGTGAAATCAATAAACTTGTGACAGTAGCCAGTAAAGTAAACAGACTTATATGGTTACCATAAAAAGGAATATTAAATCCAAAATTCAAAATGGAGTCATAAGAAGAAAGATCTTTTGCCCAAAGGAACTCCTGCCCCCTTAATGCAATTGTTGCATTAAAGTAACTATACAAAGAAAAGAATATCGGTATCTGTAATAATGCCGGCATACATCCCCCGAGTGGATTTACACCTGCACTTCTAAAAACTTTCATTTGTTCCATTGCATATCCCTGCTGATCGTCCTTAAACTTGGCTTTAAGTATATCGAGTTCGGGACGCAATGCTTTCATTTTTGCACCGCTCAGATAGCTCTTGTACAACAATGGCGATGTAAGTACACGAATAAAAATGGTAAGCAGTGCAATAACAAGCCCATAACTTCCAACAAAACTTTTGAAGAAATCAAATACAGGCATTACAAGCCACATATTGATATACTTTACAAAAGCATAAATACCCTGCCCCAGGTTAATAACGTTTTGGAGCCCCATATCATAGCTCTTCAATATCTTATAATCATTAGGACCATAGTATATCTGCAAAGGAATATTTGCCACATTACCTGCAGGCAAAACCATTTTCAGGTTTGCCGAAACATCAGTAATAACACCGGTAGAATCATGACTTTCAGAACAATTAATAGTCCCGGAATTGAAACTGTTTTTTGCAATAATTGTGGTATTGAAAAACTTTTGCTTAACACTCAACCATTTTAAAGGGCTTTCAAACTGCTTTTCGTTAGTACGTCCCAAAGTAAAATAGTCATATTCATTATTTAACCAGTAACCTATCTGGGTTTCTCTTTTCTCAGTAACGATATCTTTTTCATGTTGCTTCACTTCATTCTGCCAAAGGAAATTGATACTATTTTGAGTAAATAAGCTTCCAGCTCCTTCTATATCTAGGTTCCAGTCAATCATATAATTGCCAGGATGAATGGTAAACCGATGAATTATTTTTTTACCTGAGGAATCATTTAGCTGATAAGAAATAGTCTGGCTGCCATCAGTACTTTTCGATACTTCACCTCCATCAAAATACAAATCACTTATCTGTATGGTACGATTTGCATCTGTATTTACCGGATATGTAATTTTATCAAATCCCTGCTGCACCATTTTCACATCCTGGCTGTCAATAGACTTATATTTCTTGAGCTGAACAAGTTTTGGCTGGGCCCCTTTATTACTGAAAACGATTTTTAAAACATCATTTTCAAGTGTAGTCTCTTTTTCTACATTATTAAGGGCAGCCTGAAACTGGCCAGCAGAGGCAATTTTACTTTGTTGTTCGTGTTTGATGGAATCAAGACGCGCAGCATTAGGATCAATCTTTGGCTGAAGGGCTGCGATGGAATCGCGTATATGTTTTTGCTGCTTCTCCGCTTCAAGCTGTCCGGTACGGGTAAAATAAAAAAAGCCAAGAAACATTAATGCCAGCAGAACAAAACCTATAATCGCATTTTTATCAAATTGCATATCACCTTAAAATTAGAGTGGGCAAAGGTAATGCCTTTGGGTAAACTTTAAGGCTATAGCTTAAATTGTTTCGGCAGAAGTAAAATTAATTACTTATAAATCCTTAAATCATTTCCCCTTGCAAAGAAGGTTTTTTCCTTGCATTTTTTGCCTCATTGAAATCATTTGCAGCTTTGATAAAGCTAACAAACAGAGGATGAGGATTTTCCACAGTGCTTTTTAACTCGGGGTGGTATTGAACCCCTATAAAATAGGGATGGTTTCTTATTTCTATTATTTCTACCAGGTTACTCTCCGGATTTTTACCACTCGCAATCATACCATGTTCTTCAAAAGCCGTCAGGTAACGGTTATTAAATTCCCAGCGGTGGCGGTGCCTTTCACTAATCTGTGATTTTCCATATACTTTCTCAGCAAGGCTTCCGGCTTCAATAACACAAGGGTATGCACCAAGCCTCATAGTCCCCCCTTTGGCTGTTATTTTCTTTTGCTCTTCCATCAGGTCTATCACCGGATTCGGGGAATTTACATCCATTTCTGTTGAATGAGCATCTTTGAGTCCCAAAACATTTCTTGCAAACTCAATCACTGCCATTTGCATCCCCAGGCATATTCCAAAGAAAGGTAAACCATTTTCCCGGGCATATTTTACAGCCAGTATTTTACCCTCAATTCCTCTCATCCCAAAACCAGGCGCCACCAGTAATCCATCGAGCATATTGAGCTTTTCAGATACATTGTCAGCACTGATAAATTCGCTGTGAATATTCACCACATTCACACTGCACTCATTTATTGCACCCGCATGCACAAAAGCTTCAAGTATAGACTTATAGGCATCCTGCAGCTCAATATACTTTCCTATCAATCCAATATTAATCTTGTTTTTTGGATATTTCAGCTTATCCAGGAACTCTTTCCATTTCCCTAATTCCGGCTCATGATAGTTGGTAATACCCAGTTTTTTAAGACATATCTGGTCGAGTTTTTCGCGCATCATAGCCAGCGGCACCTCATAAATTGTGGGTGCATCGGCAGCTTCAATTACTGCGTCTGTTTTTACATTACAGAACAATGCAATTTTACGTCTGAGTTCGGGTGATAAAGGTCTTTCTGTTCTGCAAACAATAATATCAGGATTTACACCTTCCTGACTTAATAATTTTACGCTATGTTGTGTAGGTTTGGTCTTCAGTTCTTTTGCAGCCTTCAAATACGGTACCAGCGTAAGGTGTACTACCAGGCAATCTTCATCGGGCAATTCCCACTGCAACTGGCGCACTGCTTCTATAAATGGCAGGCTCTCAATATCACCTACAGTCCCTCCAAGTTCTGTTATTACAATATCATATCCCTGGTCTCCAAGCAGGAGCATTCTTCTTTTTATTTCATCCGTAATATGCGGAATAACCTGAACAGTTTTGCCCAAATAAGCTCCTTCACGCTCTTTGTTAATAACGGTTTGGTATATGCGTCCGGTGGTTACATTATTTGCCTGGGAAGTAAAAATATTCAGGAACCTTTCATAGTGACCAAGGTCAAGATCAGTCTCTGCACCGTCTTCCGTAACATAACATTCACCGTGCTCATAAGGATTTAATGTGCCGGGGTCAACATTAATATAGGGATCAAATTTTTGAATAGTTACTTTTAAGCCACGTGCCTGGAGCAGCTTGGCCAAAGAAGCAGAAATAATGCCTTTACCCAAAGAAGATGTTACGCCACCGGTAACAAATATGTACTTGGCCATGACTTAAAAAATTAATTATTAATAAAGTATTTTAATAAATATTCTATCTACTGTCCAACGAAATATGTCAGCTAATTCAACAAATGACCTGCAATAAAAGGAAGATATATATCCTGTGAGGTCATGCAAACTTACAGTTTTTTATTCCCTCAATAAAAATCTCTGAACATTAATGTGGAAAAAAATGTTCCACAGTGAATAATCCCAAAAGTCCACCCCAACATTAACTCTGTAACAAGTTAATTATCACAGCTTTAATTCTAAACACTTTAATTTTCAGTTTTTTTTATTCATAAAAAAAAGACCCGCCTTATACTGGCGGGTCACTTTTCAAAGTTTTCTTAAAAAAAGGATTATACCAATTTTTCAACCTGCATATAGTTGAGTTCAACAGGTGTTGCCCTTCCGAATATTTTTACATTTACTTTCAGCTTTTTCTTTTCATCATTAACTTCTTCAATCACCCCATTAAAATCGTTGAAAGGTCCGTCAATGATTTTAATTGTTTCTCCTACAATAAATGGTTCGCTCATAGTAACACCGGCACCGCTCATTTCGTCTACTTTGCCAAGCATTTTATTTACCTCAGCCTTCCGTAGGGCAATAGGGTTTTCTTTCCCCAGGAAATGTATTACACTATTGGTATTTTTAATTGTAGAGATAATTTCATCATTCAGTTTACCGGGTTCTACTTCTATCATTACATATCCGGGATAGAAGTTTCTTTCCCGCATTACTTTCTTGCCGTTTTGTACTTTATATACCTTTTCTACCGGTAGAAAAATCTGTTTTACCACTTTTCCCCAGTCGGCGCGTGAAACTTCTTTGTCAAGGTATTCCTTAACTTTTTTCTCTTTTCCGCTTACTACCCGCAGCACATACCATTTGGTCTCGTCCGCATTTATTACTTCTTCTTCCATTATCATTTAAATAAGGAGTAAATAAATTTTAATACTGAATTACTTGCAAGGTCCATTACCCATACCAATGCAGTAATAAGTAGGGTTGCAACTAATACAATTGTGGTAGATTGCTGCAACTCACGCCAGTTGGGCCAGGTAACTTTTTCAAGCAATTCGTGATAAGAATCCTTTATATGTTGGCTTATCTTATTCATGATTCAATTTTTCAAAGCACGGGCACAAGGATTCGAACCCTGATCAAAGGTTTTGGAGACCTCTATTCTACCATTGAACTATGCCCGTATTAATATTTTATAAAAGAACTTCAGACCCTGATCAAAGGTTTTGCTCCGAT
>JBDHYJ010000082.1:0-21436 GCA_039811345.1 Chitinophagaceae bacterium | reverse complement strand
TGTTTCCGGTTTTTCTTAAACTGGAGCAGTTGCGGCTGCTCATTGTTGGAGGGGGAAATGTAGGGTTGGAAAAGTTGAATGCCGTATTGCACAATTCGCCGGCCACAACTATCAAAATTGTTGCACTACAAATCAATGAAGCGATTCGGGCCATCGCTGCGCGTCATGAAAATATCTCGATTACTGAAGGTGCTTACCACGAGTCATTGCTCACAAATATAGATATTGTAATAGTGGCGGTAGACGACAAATCGCTTGGACAACAGGTATGTACAGACGCACATAAAAGAGGACTGCTGGTGAATGTAGCTGATACACCTGAGCTTTGCGATTTTTATCTCGGTTCTGTTGTGCAGAAAGGTAATCTGAAAGTAGCCGTATCCACCAATGGTAAATCACCCACTATTGCTAAACGTATCAAAGAAGCATTAAGCGAAGTATTGCCCGACGAACTTGATGCGGTGCTTGATAATATGGAAGTGATCAGGAAAAAGATGAATGGCAATTTTGCAAAAAAAGTGCATGATCTCAATCAAATAACCAAAGTACTGTCGCTCAAAGATAAATATGAGACAGCAAATAGTGGAGAGCGTCGCTGGAAACGTATTGCAACATGGTGCATATTCGCTTTCTTCTTCATGTTTACCGGCTATTTTATACTTTCTTATTTGCCTTTAGCCAGTCTTGCAGATTATATAGGTAAAGGGATAACCGAACTTGACAATAAGTTTTACTGGATGATAGCTGCCGGTTTCCTGGCACAATTGGTAGACGGGGCGCTGGGTATGGGTTATGGAGTGGTATCTACCACAGTGTTAATGTCACTCGGTGTAAACCTTTCCGCAATCAGCAGCAGCATACATACCGCAGAAATGTTTTCCAGTGGTGCATCAGGTTATAGTCATTATAAGTTTGGTAACGTAAATAAAAAACTTTTTAAGGCGCTTTTAATTCCTGGTATTATCGGTGCGGTTTTAGGTGCTTTTTTATTATCAAAATTTGGTGACAGTTATGCAGCGTACATAAGGCCACTCATGGCTACCTATACAATGATACTTGGTCTGCGTATTCTTATTATAGCTTTTCGAAAGAAAAATACAAAACCTGCAAAAGTAAAACGGGTTGGCTGGCTTGCCGGTGTTGGTGGCTTTCTTGATTCAGTTGGCGGTGGTGGCTGGGGTCCACTTGTTACCAGTACACTGATTTCAAAAGGACGTAGTCCGCGTTTTGTAATAGGCTCGGTAAGTATCACAGAATTTTTTGTAACCCTCGCCAGTGCGTTAACTTTCTTTACTATGATTGGTGTGAGCCACTGGCAGGTGATCGTTGGGCTTATTATAGGAGGTGTAGTAGCCACACCTATTGCAGTAAGACTGACGGGCAAACTTCCAGCAAAAACCATGTTTATTTGCGTGGGTGTGATGGTGGTTTTCTGGAGTCTTCGTATTTTACTTAAAGCAACAGGAATGATATAAGGGGGAACGTGAGTAGAGTGAGAGGTGAGAAGTGGAGGCTATGAGCTGTGGGCTTATAGCTATTTGCTTTAAGCGATCAGTTCTTAGCTATTGACGATCAGAAAAACAAAACTGTAATCTGTAACCTTAAACCTGAAACCTGAAACCCGAAACCTGAAACCCGAAATGAGAATTGAAATATAAATCGCTTTGATGCAAAGCAGATTCCTTAAAACTTCGTTTTGCTTTTATCCCATATTGCTTTCGGTACACCTTGTAATTTTTTTAGCTCCTTATATCTTGCCCGCAATTCATTTAGTTTAGTTGTAAATTTTGGATTAGCAATAAGATTATCAGTTTCATGGGGATCGTGCTTTACATCGTACATCTCTTCATAATTTTGTTCTATCCAATTCATGTATTTAAAATCCCTGGTTACCACTCCTTCTACTCTTGGTATTCTTGGTCCACCCAGGAAATAATGCTGATAAAAAAAATCTTTTCTTTCGGGGAGTTTATTTTCAAGCAGGCTGATCAGATCCACACCCTGCATTCCTTTTGGCGCGGGTATGCCGGCCATTGCCAGGATAGTAGGGGCAATATCAATATTCAAGGCTATCTGGGGCGCTCTGTACTGTTTTATCTTGTCCGGCAAATTGGGGTTATAAATAAAAAGCGGTACACGGATGGATTCTTCATAGCCATACCATTTGCCTTCCATACCATGTTCGCCAAGGAACATGCCGTTATCTCCCATAAAAATAATTATGGTATTTTTTGCTATACCTAATTCATCCAGTTTCTTCATCATTTTTCCCACTACATCATCCACGCCGGTGATTAACCGGTAATAATTCTTTACATTTTCCTGGTACAATTCCGGGGTTCCAAAAAGTCCTTTCCATCTCGATCTGCCAAAGTTGGTATCCGTTCTGAAAAAATCCGGAAGCTGATCCCAGTATTTGGCCGCAGCCGTTACAGGATAGGGGATGGTAACATCTTTATAATAATCTTTGTACTTCGGTTGAATGATGTATTTTGGCGGATGACCATCCTGTTCGTGCGGGGCTTTGAAACTTACTGATAGACAAAAGGGTTTATCATCATTGCCAAATTTGTTCAAAAAAGATTGAATGGCGTTTCCTAATGTATCAGTATCATGAATTTTAGTTCCGTCATCACCGGTGATTACATAATCAGGTTGGCCTTTGCCACCAGCCTCTGTATCAACCCAAAAGTCATATATAGAAGAAGGCGGATGATGACCCACTCCAAACTTACCTGCAAAGCCGAGAGCATACCCTGCATTTTTTAATAGCACCGGATAAGTCTTTGCCAAAGCATCGGTACTTAAGTCTGTTGAAAAATCATGAATGTTATGCCGTGATTCGTATTGACCTGTTAACAGGCTGGCACGGCTTACACAGCAAATGGAGGTCGTAACAAATGCATTTTGAAACAGAATACCTGCCTTTGCCAGTTTGTTCATATTGGGTGTCTTAATAATCGTATTACCCATTGCACCCAGAGCATCCCAGCGCTGATCGTCTGTAAGCAGAAATATAATGTTGGGCTTTGTCTCTGCCTTTGTTTTGTTTTTTCTTTCAGTATCTGTTTTTGCGAATGAAAAAAGAAAGATTAGAATAATCAAATCTAAACAGATGATTAATGGAAATGTTTTTAGCCGCTTCATAAATTACTTATAAAAATTACAAACTACAAAAATTAATAGACTTAGTAACCTGGATCCTGCTCAATATTGTTTAGTAATACCTGTTCTCCCGGAATAGGAGCCAGAAGCATATACGCACTTAAATCATACCATCATTGATTCTCGTAACAAAATTCTTTCTGACTTATAGTATTTACAGGTGGCACATTTCCAAAAGGTGTCACATGCAAACTGTGATGTTGTGAGTATTTACAATACGTTATCTAATACCCATTAGCACTTACAAATATCTTGGTATCCCAAATGTATTTTCATACCTCGAGCTATCTGATAGTTAACAGGAAGATGAAAGGATTGTGACACAACGAAGTTGCTCAGGGTACAGAAGCCGTATTAAAACAATGACTGTTGCGGTTCCATTGGATCATCGTTTCCTAATTCAGGAAGGCCCTGCCATTGAAATGGCTCAAACTTTTCTTTTTGGTCGGGGCGTTGTTTATCGGAGCGAATGGTAAAAACAGGCCATGCTTCTATTTCGTCCGATGCCATTTTATACGATAAAATTTCTTTGATATCATCATCAGTAAGTGCAGGGTTGATCCAGTTGACAGCTTTTTCGGGTGGCAGAAATAAGGGCATCCTGTTTTTATTGGTCCCGTCATTATGTATCAAACTCATTTTAGTATTGGCTTCTCTTGTTATCATGGCATAAGTACCCCTTACCTCACCGGTTTCAAAGTTGATCACTTTATTGATGGCTTCAAGCATATACCTGTCATTTATTGCTTTAATACGTTGCAGGTCTTCTTCGTGCAATTGCAGGTAGTAATACAATGCCGGTATTAAAAACCTTTTGTGATTAGCTAACCTTACATAATAAGGCACTTTGTTTTTCCAGCCATTGATTTTTCTGTGCTCATAGATACCCGGGGTGTCAATCAGGCACCTGTTTTTTCTGATAGGATACCATGTTGATCTGGGATCCATAATACTCTCTGCCCGGGCGTTGAAAGAGTTGAAAGCATATTTTTTGAAGGATGCCGCATCTTTGAACATATACGCTTTCAGCAATCCCCAGCGCATTAATGTGAGGCAGGGCAGACTGTCGTGATTGGTATAAATAATTTTAGTATCGGGGCGGCTATGGGCAGCAATATGAGCAATGTTTTCAAATTCGAAAGAAAGCTGCGGATCAATTTTTAGATTAGGGAGATAATCATATAGCGAATCTTCTTCTTTGTCAACCTTAAATGAAATGTCAAGACACATGGTTAGGAATTTTCAAGTTCTTCGAACGCCATCCTGATTTCATCACCCTGGTGTGAAATCCGGAAGTAAAGTTCGCCCAATTGGAAATACAAAAAAGGAACGATGGTAATCCTGCCTTTCAAATCCCAATTGGTGTTCTTATACAGGTATCTTTTGGTATGCTCCCTAAATATAGCAGTTATTTTCTTTTCGATATCGGGAATGAGGATGGTTGAAAATATCATATAGCCCTGCGGTTGTGCCGCTGCCTGTCTTAGCTTTTCTGAATGACCGGGTTGTCGGAGATCATACAGAAAACGGTGCGGGTCATGCTGAATAGCATTAAAATGTCTTTCTGCTTCC
The DNA here is from genome assembly GCA_039811345.1 of Chitinophagaceae bacterium. Taxonomy (GTDB): domain Bacteria; phylum Bacteroidota; class Bacteroidia; order Chitinophagales; family Chitinophagaceae; genus Agriterribacter. The sequence goes on along the minus strand of JBDHYJ010000082.1, from coordinate 16,699 downwards.
GCCTGGTTGTGATAGTGAGAAATAAGATATGAGCCCCTGATATCAGTATTGTTTTGTAATAACCCCCTCCTGAAGGTTGACCGCACAAAATGCAAGACCTGTTTGTCTAACATTGCTTCAAGCAATTCCGTAGAAAATATATGACATGGATTGAACATTTGCAGATGAGGGTTCAATTATTCTTAATCATTCTATGGTATTCTCATTAGGGTGCAACGCGAGAAAGCTTTGTGCGGTTGCTCACACACCATTCATCCGCCTGCTTATATCTTTATAGTCAACACCTGGGCAAGGTTAGTAGTATAGCAGGGGGATAATCTCTCCTGCCTGAGTTTCCATTTTTTTGAAAATCCCTGGGTTGCCAGCTTAACCGCATCTTTTCCAAACCGGTTGTTCATCAGATCCACTGTTTTCATAATCCGCGCATCTCTTTGCCGGTTTACAGTATCGAAAAACGAAGATTGAACAGCTTTATCTTGAACGATATCTGTAACCATTACTCCGGTTTTCTTATAGTTATAACCTGGTTTGAAAATAATATCCAGTCCTTTGAAAGCGTGTTTGATGATTTCTATACTGCTGTTGGTGGGCACGGGCAATTGCAGTGTAATGCTTCGTGAATATTGCTTGTCCAGGGTGCGGTGGATATTTGTTTGAATAAAAATATGTAAGGTTCCGCCACAACTTTGTTGCTTCCTCAGTTTAGCTGCACATGCTGCGGCATAATTTGCGAGGGCTTCGCGGATATCGTTTTTGTCGGACAGCAGCCTGCCAAAGGAGCGGGCGGTGCAAATTCCTTTTTTGGGTTTCATCATTTCCTCCCATTGAACTGAGGGAATGCCTTTTAATTCATTCAACATTCTTTCGCCGGTCACGGTCATGTTTTTGCGGATCCAGTCAGCAGGTAGTTTATCCACAAAATCTGCGGCAGTATGTATGCCCATCCCTTTTAGCCGACGGCAGTGCTGGCCCCCGATGCCCCATACATCAGCAATTGCAGTACTTACTAATACCTGCCTGATTTTTTCAGGTGTATCCAGGAAATAAACACCGGTTTGCTGTTGATTTTTTTTGGCATATCGGTTAGCCAGCTTAGCCAGTGTTTTAGATGGTGCAATACCAACCGTAACCGGGATGCCGACACATTGTTGTATTATATTTTTTATCTGTATCCCATACTCAAAAAGATTTTTTTGTTTAAGCGCCGAAAGATCAAGGAAAGCTTCGTCAATTGAATAGTTTTCAATTTGCGGGGTAAAGGTTTCCAAAAGTTTATGCACCCGTTCGCTGAGGTTGCCGTATAGTATATAGTTGGATGAAAAAACATGAACATTATTTTTTGCCAGCATTTCTTCCATCATAAAAGCCGGCGCTCCCATTTCAATCCCAATCTGCTTAGCTTCTTCACTGCGTGCAATAACACAGCCATCATTATTGCTCAGCACAACAACCGGTTTGTCTTTTAATAAAGGATTAAAGACTCTTTCGCAGGAGACATAAAAATTATTGCAATCCACTAAGGCTATCATTGTTTTAAGGCATCAATAATTATTTGAGTAACGGTACCCCAAACTGCAAAATCCATTCCTTCGGTTACCGGGATGGGGTTGTATTTTGGATTAGCCGGCATCAGCCTGATACCGCTGCTGTTTTTGATTAATCGTTTTACGGTGAACTCGCTGTTAACCACTGCCACAACGATATTTCCGCTTACCGGTTTAACAGATCGGTCAACGATTAATAATGCATTGCTGGGAATATTTGCTTCAATCATTGAGTCGCCCTGAACCCTTACGACAAATGTAGAAGCGGGCCTGGGCCGAAGCAGGTGGTTAAAATCTATTTCGTCTTCCATATAGTCAGCAGCAGGGGAGGGAAACCCTGCTGCAACAGTCGGGCTGCTGATTTGCATAATGGGCAATTCCTGTCCATTCAATGTACAGATGCTGTAAACATTTGAAATACCATGATACATACAAAGCTAAATATTTTAGCAATTTTAATGAATTTTTTTAGCTTAACCAATAAATGTTTTTCCGGATGGAAAATGATGGATGGTTGCTGTCAATCTCAAAATGCTTAAACCTCCTTTGGCGTCGCACCGGGGTCTTCATTCAAGCTATTGTGGGCAGCCATGAGACCCCGGTGCTGTCAGTTTTTCAAATATTATTGTAATGAAACATCGAAAAATGTTCAAAACATTTTTGTCTTCCGGGGTCTGCTTTGTCTCATATTGGAGAGGCTGGCAGGACTCGGCGCAGGTTTTATTACCTGGCGTTTTCACCAAGTCTGAGTTGCCACCTCATTTATTACACGGCGAGTCCGGCGGCTATCGAACATGGCTATACCCGAGACTAAACCTGGGAAGACGAAAGAATACTCGACGGCGGAAAAAGGGTGCATTTGTTTCTCTAGCGGTAATCAGTAGTCGTATTACATTTCGAATTTGTATCGCTATGCTTTTGTAGCATTTAGTCCCTTTATCCATTTATAACTTCTGTATATAAAATGGAGCGTTACTGCCACCAACGCAATCTGAAAGCCAATGCCGTGGCCGCCGTTAAACGCTTTAGTGTAGAATATACCCAGCAGAAAAGACAGCCCGATTAATTTTATTGCTTCAAGTTTATCAGGAGCCATTTTGTACAGATATCTTTTACTTACAAAACCGTTGATAAAGAAGAAGCCAATAATAAAAGCAGAGATTGTTATCCATTCCGGGGTGTTCATTGTAAAACATTTTCACATCAAGATAATCTATTTTAAAAAAAGATTATTCGAAATCAGAGAATAAATCTATTCTTACCTGCCTGTAATCGCAATAATCACTCCTTTAGTTCTCCACAGACTCAATTCCTAGCCTTTTGTGCGTGAGCTGGACTCTGCGATGTATGCTCATATCTTTGTTTCGTCAAATTCACACACAGCAACAATATATTGTTACTAACTCCACATATCTGGCGGTGTGCAAGTTTTGACTGACACTAAGATAGGACAATATTACTTTTACGTGATCTCTGCTTACCGCAGCGTCGCTCGCCAGCACACAGGCTATTCTCGGGAAGACAGTGCGGACAATTAAAGCCGAGAAAATTGGAATTGATTTACTTAAGCATTATCTTACAGAAGTATATTTATTTATATATACTCCGAATGTTAACCTATTTGTATTTTTCGAATGATTTTTAACCACAACTGTTATAGCAGGTAGTATTAACAATGCAAATCATGTTTTATGAAGTATATCTTATCAGTATTTAGTATTATCGTTTTTTCAATTAGCGATACTAATGCCCAGGTGGCAATAAAACCTACTATTGGCGTAAACTTCACCGATTTTTCAAAAGATCCTAATACAGGAAAATTTAAATCAAAAGTCGGCTACCAGATCGGAGGTACTGTTGCGTTTGGCAAAAAAGTATATATAGAACCCGGACTTTTTTGGGTAAAAAAAAGTACAGAATATGTTGAGGAAGGTACTGAACCTGAAAACATGAAATTTGATATAAGTGGTTTCAGGATACCCGTGACTGTAGGATTTAACCTTCTGGGAAATGAAAAGTCACTGGTTGGATTAAGAGCGTTTGGAGGAGCTTCTGCTTTTATACTTACAAATGCAAAAGCGGAAGGTCTCACTAAAGATGACTTCAAGAATGCAGCCTTTGGTGTATTCGCCGGTGCGGGGTTGGATATAACTTTTGTTTTTGTTGAAGCGAAATATGAATGGTCGCTTACCAATGTTCAAAAAGATATATCACAGATTGATATAGGTAAATCAAGATCAGTTTTTATTAGTGCCGGCGTAAGGATTCCATTGTAGGAAAGTTTTTTGAAACCGGTTTATTTACTGTAGACCGGCTTAGTGCTTCGCAGTTACAACTCCTGGACTTTTGGTTGGTGCGTTGGATTCTGCGGGACATACTCTTCATATTAGTTTCTTCAAATACACATCCTGCAACGAGATGTATTTACTAACTCCGCATATCTGGTGGTGTGCAAGTTTTGACTGACACTAAGAAAGGACAATATTACTTTTGCGTGATCTCTGCTTACCGCAGCATCGCCTGCCAGCACACACGGTTTTCATGGCAGACACTGCGGAGAACTAAAAATGATAATCACGGATTTCGTTGGTGAAACCACTATGTTTTCATACAACTTTGCAACAAAGGACTTTTTCGTTTATGGTTGCCAGAGAGTAGCCGCAATATATCTTTCTGGTTTTTGTTTATCCTGGAAATAGTACAAAGTAACCACTTTTCCGTCGGGACGTTGTACCGAACGAACATAGCCGATATCTCTTCCTGAACCATCATCTCTTAATACTCTTTCCTCTGACCAGCTCTTACCATTGTCTTCGCTTATACGGGCCGCGATGCGAAAAGGTTCCGCCCTTACACCATAGGTAAGGCAAAGTCTGTCGTCTTGTAATTTTATCAAACTCGGTGGGTTACCTTCTCCAAGATCTTTTACAGGTGGGTCGAGCAGGGTCCAGGTTTTACACGTGTCGGAGCTCGACCAGGCATCTATCCAGCGATGATCGGGTTCTCTGCGCCTGATGGTGGTTATGAAATTGCTTTCAGAAAGTTGCACAGTGGAAGGCATAATACCGAAGCCTTTGGGTTCCGGGCCTATCATCGAAACCAGTTCCCAGTCCACCCCGCCATTACGGGTAATGGCACAAATCGGTCTGCCTTCTTCATTATCGCTTTTAGAGGCAGACAAAAATGCCATACAGGTTTTACCATCCAGTACAATATAATCTGTTCGGGCAAGTATATTCGATTTCCCTGATACTTCCAGAGTAAACGGTCCTTTCCATGTATGCCCGCGATCGTAGGAATAATAAAAAACCGATGGGCCGCTATTGTAATCGAGGAAGCGAAGGGTCATGGCAAAATCGGGGTGCTTGAAATTAATGGGCTCCGTTAGTTTAACAGGCTCTTTACGATTGGCGTATTGTGGCTCGGTACCGTGCAGGCTGGGCCCGCGGGCCACTAAAATACCATCGGCTGAAGGATCTTCTATGCTCCAGGTTTCACCACCATCGAGGCTGCGCGCAAACATTGACTCTTCCGGCTTCTCACGATCAATGTTGTGCATAGTAGGACCAAGGTCTTTATGATATCCTCTTGCAAATCCTACTAAAATTTCATTGCCCCAGTTCCATATCCCGTTATTTGCCGGCCAACCACCAAAGCGGCCTTCTTTATAGTACACGGTTATATGCTTCGGCTCATTTGTTTTTGTATCGGTATCTCCCTTTTGAGTTGCCTGCTGGCAGGAAAAAATAAGAAAGGATAAAAGAACAGGATAAAAATTTTTCAGCATCGTTATATTCTGTTTAGTGAGTGTAATTTTTATTGCTTCCCATTTTGGTCTGACTCAATATGAATTAATCCTTTCATTTTCGTACCCTTATTTACAATCCTGAGTCAGGAACGATAATATGGTTAAAAGAGCGGGATAAAAAATTTAGTCCCGGTTCAATTTGTAACATCTGTTTCCTGGAAAAGTTGTAACAAAGTAGCCACCTGTTTTATCCAATCACTAAATTGAATGGTGTTTTAACAGGTAAATGCTACAGAAACAAATAAACCGGAAAATTGTTGCCAATCCTACCTCCTGCATAGAGCGGTTTGTCCCTGGTTAATACCCGGGGATTCTTAGTTTTTTTGTACAGGGCTTTGAATTTTGGATAGCTCAAACTCCATTTGGATTCCTTTAAGGTAGCCTTGTTCAGGCTTTCTTCCTCAAAAAGTCTCGCTCTGTTCTTGAGCTTAGCCGGACGTTATAAATCTATTTCTCTTCCGTGCCTCCCAACCCGATTTTTTGTTAGGATTCCCTCTACGTTGTAAGGTGTATTACTCTGAGTACTGTCTGGATAATTGATATTAGATGAAACAAAGCATAGGGTGAGAAGGAAAATCAATTCAGCTCTTCCTTAAGAAAAGCAATGACTTTATTTCTGATCTCATCTGCATCGAACATGACGCCAAAATGAGGTGCATCTTTTACCAGGATCAGTTCATTTTTAACACCTGCTACATTCAGCCAGGCACTTAATAACTGAGATTGCTTTGGTGAAACCATATCATCTTTTTCGCCGTGGATAATCAGGAATGGCGGATCATCCTTATCTACATAGGTAACCGGACTTGCTGCTTTTGCTAAGTCTGGCCGGGTTAATGGCGCTGCGCCGATCAGTATACTTTCGGGTGATTTGGGATCGTTGTTTCCGGGAAACAATATCAATTCAGCAGGACCATAAAAGTCAACCACAGCTTTGAAGTTAAATGATCTGTTTGTTCCCGGCATAAAGAAGGCGTCAATATTATTGTTCTTTGACAAACCTACCATCGAAGCAAGATGACCGCCCGCTGAGAAGCCCATCAGCACAAACTTATTTTTATCTAACCCATATTTATCAGCATTATCAAACAGGAAAGAAATGGCACGGTTACAATCCTGCATCTGTGCCGGAAAAACAGCCTGTGTGGCGAAGCGATAGTCAATGGAAGCTAAAGCAAAACCGCTGTTTACGATTTCGGCTACTGTCTTTCTCATGTATCCGATATCCGCATATTTATCATTGACCAACCATCCGCCACCATGAATGAAAATGACAAGTGGTAATTTTTTATTTGAGTGTGCGGGCAAATAGATATCGAGTAAGTGTTTGCATAACGTATCATTGTTGTACGGTACGTTGCCATGAAGCACAGTACCTTTGGGAAAAGCATCAAATACAGGATTGGTTTGAGCAACCCCCTGGGATACTACAAATACAAAGAGAGAGAATAGAAATGTTTTAATCATAATGAAATTTATTTTTTACGATACTTTCTAAATCTATCCTTCGCTACAACGCCTAGTTTTGGCCCTATACCTAACCGGGACGTTGTGTCTTTTGAAATCCGGTAAACAATATAACTGCAACCTCCAACTTACGCTGCTTGTTCAGCAGATATTATTATGTTGTACTGATACTGTTTTCAAAGAAACGCTCACATTGATGTTATGATTCTATAACAATAACGCAAATTAATACCCTAATTTCAATTTAAATAATTTCCACTTCTGTACTTTGTAGCCCCAATATATTCTTCACTCTGATTATTGAATAAACTACCCGATTGTGTAATTGACTGATGTTTTTTTATGTTTCATTTTTACGGTATAAAAAAACTGGATATGAAAAGATTTATATTTCTTCTTCACCTGCTTGCAGCATTTTGCATTGCCAATGCCCAAAATGTGGGTATTGGCACCACAGCTCCTACCGAAAGATTACATGTAGCCGGTAATATAAAAGCTGATACTCTAAAACCTTCTGCCTTTAAACTAATCCCCGGCGCCGGCGATGGTAAAGTACTTACCAGCGATGCCAGTGGCAATGCAAGCTGGCAAGCTAACAGCGTCAGTACAGGCTATGGTGTTTGGGGTGATTGCGCCACCAATAGTGTAATTGGCGAATATCAACCTGTTGTTTACAGTACCGGGCAAGTATATAACTATTCAGGGAACAGTGTATCAATTTCCGGTAATTATGCAATCGTTGGAGCACGGTATAATGATGTGGGAGCAAATACAGCTCAGGGCTCTGCCAGCATCTATCAATACATTGGCAACGCCTGGGTATTAATGCAGAAAATTACCGATCCTACCGGTGCAGCAAATGATTATTTTGGATGGAGTGTATCCATTTCCGGCAATAACGCCATTGTGGGAGCACCACATGATGATGTGGGAGCAAATACAGATCAGGGCTCGGTAAGTGTCTATCATTACAATGGCAGCGCCTGGGTATTGGTTCAGAAAATTACCGATGCAACAGGTGCAGCAGATGATTATTTTGGATCGAGTGTATCCATTTCCGGCAATTATGCTATTGTAGGAGCACCATACGATAATGTAGGAGCAAATGCAGAGCAGGGTTCGGCAAGTATCTATCTATTCAATGGTATCAACGCCTGGGGATGGATGCAGAAAATTACCGATGAAAAAGGTGCAGCAAATGATTTGTTTGGATGGAGTGTATCCATTTCTGGCAAATATGCTATAGTGGGGGCTTATCAAGATGAAGTGGGAGCAAATTCAGACCAAGGCTCGGTCAGTATCTTTAAATATAATAATGTGGTCTGGATATTAATGCAGAAAATTACCGATGCAACAGGTGCAGCAGATGATAGATTTGGATACAGTGTAACCATTTCCGGCAATTATGTTATTGTAGGAGCACCATTCGATAATGTTGGAGCAAATGCAGATCAGGGTTCAGTAAGTATCTATCAATATGATGGAACCAACTGGATATTGATGCAGAAATTAACCGATCCATCCGGGATGAGTGGTGATTCTTTTGGAACCAGTGTTTCCATCTCCGGCAATTATGTTATTGTAGGAGCTGGTAATGATTATGTTGGAGCAAATTTACAACAGGGTTCTGCCAGCATATATGTAAGAATAGGACCTGTTTGGCAAAGGGTGCAATATGTTACCGATCCTGCAGGTAATGCTGATGATCGTTTCGGTTTTGCAACGAGTATAGATGGCAACACGAAACGATTCCTGGTTGGAGCTTATGGTTTTAATGCCTATATGGGAAAAACGGTTTTTGGGAAAATTTATTAATTATTTTTTTTATGAAGTACATCATTCTACTTTTATTTAACTGGATTGTTGTATTGCAAATAACTGCCCAAAATGTTTTGAAAATAGAACCAGGTGCGGAATTAAAAACAACCGGAGGTGTTGTAATTACCCTGCAGAATATGGATCTGGTAAATGATGGAACCATTAACCAGTTACCCGGCGAAGGAAAATTCCGGTTTAGTGGTTCGGTTAATAATTCCATATCCGGGGCCAATACACCTTTATTTGATGTTATGGAAATAGCTAAAACAAGTTCTGCCAAAGTATCGTTACAAAATAATATTAATATCGGCTCATCTATCAACTTTACTTCGGGGCTAATTGATTTGAATAACTATAACATTTTAATGGCGCCAACCGCCTTGCTAAATGGTGAAAGCGAAAACAGCCGTATAGTTGGCTCCACCGGTGGATACATAGAAATTATTAATACCTTAAACAATCCTGCGTCTGTAAATCCGGGCAACCTGGGTGCTGTTATCAGCAGCAGCGCCAATATGGGCAGTACTATTATAAGGCGTGGCCACAAGTCGCAGGTAAATGGCTCCGGCAATGGCAAAAGTGTACTGCGGTATTTTGATATAATACCTGTTTTCAACACAGCGCTCAATGCCAGCTTACAGTTTAATTATTTTGATGCGGAGTTAAACGGATTGACAGAAAATGCGCTTGTATTCCTGAAAAGCAATAACAATACCGATTGGACACTGCAGGGTTTCACATCAAGAGATGTTACGGCTAATCATGTGCTCAAAACCGCCATACCTGATTTTTCAAGATGGACTTTGTCCACTGCAGATAATGCATTGCCGGTAGCGTTTATCCTGTTTAATGTTAGATGCAATGACAACAAAGTGCTCATAAACTGGAAAACCGCTAATGAACAAAACAGTAGATATTTTGAAGTGCAGCGAAGTGAAAATGGAATAAACTGGTCGGCAATTGGTCAGCTAACGGCAGCGGGTAACAGCAGTGTAGAAAAAACTTATTTCTACAACGACAATAATCCGACAGGAGGAACAGCTTATTACAGGATAGCAGAATCTGATTTAGATGGAAAAATGATGTACACCAATGTGCTGAAGAATATCTGCGGACAGGCTGACGTATTAAAAGCCTGGCCCAATCCGGTACAGCGGGAGTTATTAATCAGCATCAATACAAAAGCAGTTTCTGTAGCAACTATAAAAGTATTTGACAGTAGGGGTGCTGTAGTAAAGCGGCAGCAATATGCATTGTTGCAAGGCAATAACCTGTTAAGTTTAAAAACAGATAACCTTACTCCCGGAGCCTACTATGTACTTGCAGAATGGGCGGGAGGCAGATCACAACAGTCTGTAAAATTTATTAAACAATAAATGCTATTTTTAAGTAAATCGTTGCTGTCGCACCGGGGTCTTCATTCCAAGCTATTGTGGGTAGCTTTGAAACTCTTTGCTGTCAGTTTTTCAAATATTATTGTAATGAAACATCACAAAATGTTCAAAACATTTTGTCTGCCGGGGTCTGCTTCGGCTCATATTGGAGAGGCTGGCAGTTCTCGGCGCAGGTTTTATTACCAGGCATTTCGCCAAGTCTGAGTTGCCGCCTCATTTATTACACGGCGGGTCCGGCGGCTATCGCACATGGCTACACGCCAAGACTACGCATGGGAAAACAAAAGGGCACCCGACGGCAGAAAAATGGTCTGTTTCATAGAAAAAGTATGTTAATTTGCATACATTGAATGATGTTCTTTAAAAAGCCGTATTATGTTCAAAACAATTATAACCTCGCTACTTCTCGTTTTAGCGGCTCATACAGTACAAAGTCAAACTACAGACAAAAAGGCCTTAATAAGTCAGGATTTTGAGAAATTTAAGCTCAAAAGCGGCAATATTCCTGAAAAATGGGAGGATGGTATTCGAACCACCGGAGGAAAAGGTACCTACGAATGGTGGTATTTTGATGCACATTTAGAAGATGGCAGTACTGCCGTTATCATTTTTTACACCAAACATATTACTAAGGTAAAGAAGCGGCTTTCACCGCTTGTGACTGTTAGTATCGTACAGGCAGACGGAACTAAGTTGGATAGGATAATAACGTTTGATCCAAAGGAGTTTTCTGCAGTGAAAGACTCTTGTAATGTCCAGATTGGAAAAAACTACTTCAGGGGAAATTTAAAAAACTATACCATTCATTTTGAAGATGAAGAATTGAACATCACCGCTACACTGGATCGGGAGACAGAAAGCTGGCGTCCGAAAACGGGAATTCTAGAATTTGGCAACGACCGTAAAGATTATTTTGCCTGGGTTGTGCCGGTACCTAAAGGTCAAGTAAAATTGAATTACACCTACAAAGGTAATAACTATGAGGGTAAAGGTTCTGGCTACCACGATCACAATTGGGGAAACACTTCATTGATCAAATTGTTTAATCATTGGTATTGGGCAAGAGCGGAAGTTGGCCCATACAGTATGATAGCTTCTGAAATGATTGCTGAAAAAAAATACAATCATGAAAGTATCATTGTTTTGAATATTGCCAAAGACGGAAAAACGGTAATAGATAATGAGTCGCTCGTAAAGGCATATAGAACTTATGGTAAGATGGATGATAAATTGAATAAGGATATCAGTGATGATCTTTCCTTCATTTATTATAATCCAGAAGACAAGCTGAGATACGAAATTAATCTGCACAAACAGCATACACTCTCTTCTGCAGATTTACTGCTCTCAACATTGGGGAAGAAGAATTTAAAGTACAGACTCGCCCGCCTTTTAACAGGATTCAACGGTGCTTATTACAGATTTAGCGGAATAGCGGAGATTAAAGTTTATAAAGATGATCGATTGTTGGAATCCTACTCAAGCCCAACAGCTATTTGGGAATTAATGTATTTTGGTAAACCTTAACCCGGTAGTAGGTGAGTTAAAAAACTTATAGTATCTCATCGGCAAACGCTGCACCAGTTATCCACAAGTCTAACGGAACTATGTGTCCGTCAATTTTGAGCATCCTCACCTGTCTTCAAACATTTCTCACTTGTCGTCGCATCGGGTTCTTCAATCAAAGCTATTGTGGATAGCCTTGATATCCTGGTGCTGTCAGTTTTTCAAATATCATTGTAATGAAACACCGCAAAATATTCAAAACACTTTGCCTGCTGGGGTCTCCCTCTTCGAATATCTGTTTTGTGTTAAGACTCCGTCAGGACAAAATGGTTTTTCACACTTGAGTGATCTTTTTGATGAACTCGTCTTTTCTTCTTATCGATACTTCAATTTCTTCTCCGTTAGCCAATTGCACAAACCCTCCTTTGGTGCGGTTATAGCCTTTTACATGTGTCAGGTTTATAAGGTGCGAATTATGAATCCGGAAAAAATTAAATTCAATGAGCATTTTCTCAAACTCTTTCAGGCTTTTGGCTACCTTAATCGGATTGCCTTTACTGATATAAATGGTTGTGTAGTTTATGTTCGATTCACAACGAATGATGTCATTAATCTCCACTATATTGAACCCGTTCATATCGGGTATACATATTTTCTGCTTGTCTTTGTTATAAATATTTTTAAGCAGTGTTTCAATCTTTTTGTAGCTGTCTGTTTCATATTTCAGATTGAGCACTTTTAAAACCGCGCGGTGTAGATCTGCAGCTGAAATGGGTTTTAGCAGGTAGTCTGTAACACTGAATTTAAAAGCCTGAATAGCATATTTTTCATAAGCAGTTGTAAAAATGATCTTAATCTTCTTGTAATCTATCTGCTGAAGCAGATCGAATCCGGATTGACCACCTAATTGCACATCCAGGAAAAGCAGCTCAGGTGCATGCTCCCTGATCTTTGTTATGGCTGTTTCCACGGTTTTACAGGAAGCGGTTATTCTTACATCATTACCAAACAGATCCTTCAACATGGCTGATAATAATTCAATGCTTTGCTGCTCATCTTCAACTATAATACAATTCAGCATAAATAAAAAAATTAAAAATTGAGTTCTAGTGGAAGATTGATCACTACCCTTGTACCTTCGTTCAATGGATTTATTTGCAATGAAGCATTGGCATTTTGCGCCAGGTTCATCAGGTCTATCCTGGTGCGGGTGATAGCAATCCCCGATGGCTTGTCTTTCTTTCCCTTTTTTTCTTTTTGCTCCGTTACCTCTTTTTTTATTCCAACGCCGTTATCTTCTACAACACAACAGATCATGTCCGACTGCCGGCTGACCTTTATTTTTATAGTACCATCACCGTTTTTGGATGATATTCCATGCCAGATACTGTTTTCAACAAAAGGTTGCAGCAACAGTGGTGGGATCAATGTGTTTTCCCTGTCGATCATATCGTCAACCTGAATCTCGTAGCTGAATTTATTATCAAGCCTCTCTGCTTCTATTTGCATATATAATTCCAGCGCACGCAGATCATCTGCAAGTGATACTTTTTTATGATCCGAATTTTCAAATACCTGCCGCATCAGCAACGAAAATCGAACAAGGTATTCATCCGCCAGCTTAATATTATTTTTAGCAGTATAGTTCCGGATAGAGTTAAGCGAATTAAAAATAAAATGTGGGTTCATCTGGGAGCGCAGGGCTTTCATTTCCGTATCTGCAATTTCAGCCGTCAACTGCGTTTTTAATTGCGCGGCCCTGGCTTCACTGCGTCGCCTGTAGGAATAGAATAATAACCACGATGCCGTTAGCACTATTGCTGCACAGGATATTAAATACATTCGTATGATCTGTGCTTTTTTTAATTCCGATTCATGCTTGTGTTGTAGCAGATCCTGCTTTCTTTTGCTTTCAAACTGTGTTTGCCTGATGGCAATTTCCTGTCTTTTATTCCACCCCAGTATACTATCTCTCATCGCCAGGTGATTGTTCCGGCTGATCAACGCATCGCGGTAATGGCCCGTTTTTTCCTGCAACTGAGACAGGATATTCAGTACAAAGGACTCTGTCTTTTTATTACCGGAGACTATAGCAGTTTCGTATGCCTGCTGTGCCCATTGCAACGCTTCCTTATAGCTGTATTTTTTATCACCGGTTTCATCTGCCGCCCACATGATGCTTTGCGCCAATGCCGCGCTATTCCAGGCGGTGGATGCAGGATTATTATACTTTTTTGCGAGTTCAACAGATTCATGAAGCATGCTGATACTTTTATCAAACTGCTTTAAATGTCCGTACAAAATCCCAAGTCCACCCACAGGGTACACCAGCATATATTCCCTGTTAGTCGCTTTAGCAATGTCAATGTCGTTGCGGTAGAGTGCCTCTGCAGTATCGTATTGTTTAAGTTCCACATAGTTATTGGCCAGGTTATTGCAGATTGCAGCAATCATCACTGAATCGTTTATTTCTTCAAATATTTTTTTTCCTTTCTTACAGTATTCTACTGCCTCCTGCCACAGATCCAGTCCCCAGTAAATGGTACCTATTGATGCATAGGCTATGCCTTTCTGGCGCATCAAGCCAATGTCTTTTTGTTCTTCAGTAGCTTCAATGACCTGCTGAAATCGGTCAATCGCTTTGGAGTAATCGGAACTTAGCAGGGTCTCCCCCTCCATAGACCTGGCCAGGAGATATTGATTCAACCTGCCCGTTCTTTCGAAAAAAGGGATCACCTTTTCTATATAAAAAAAGAAGGAATCTCTTTTCTGGAGATATGAAAAGACCATCGCCTTGGTAAACTTCGCTTCCACCTGTAATGCTTCGTTATCCGACCCGGCCGCGATGGCTATTACCTGGTCGCTTAACAGGATAGAACTGTCGGGCTGTAGCTGCCGGATACTACGGGCATATCTGTTTAAGGTTGTTGCATAACTGGTGTCATGATCCTGGAATGTACCAAGAAGATTCCGGAGGCTGTCAAGTATCCGGGTACGGTCCTGGGGTTGGCCAAACGCATAACCTGTCAGCATTACCAGGGCAAACGCGAGTAGAAGTTTCACTTTGCAGGGCTTGAAATTTAGAATCTATATTACCGGGATCCGGCAGGAAAAATAATGAATAATACCGAATTATTTTCCCACCTGCGAATAATAAATAAAGGCCTACGAATAATAAGTCTGTATTATATATACCTTATGTTATTACTATTTTCGGATCGGATATGAAAAACAGCTTTGCGTAGACAGATGACCCGTTTAAAATTGCAAATATCCTCCGTGAAAAGTCCTTCCATATCTCCCCGGAGATAATCTTATCCATGTTTCAAAAGGAATTTTTAATACTAATTTTAAAAGGATACGATTATGAAAATTCTACGCTGCCTGCTTATTGCAGGTTTCCTGCAATGCGGGTTTGCCACAGTACACGCCGGAACGCTTGCAGAACGCCCGGAAACAATAGCCGCAAAAATGGCGGGCGACAGCTTGTTTATCATAAGCTCCGGCACCACCACGGCTACCGTGATTGATTCAAAAAACCAGTTTTACATTGTAAATGGTACACCGGATAAAAACGGACGCATCTTCATCCGCTTCAACGGCACTGTACGTGGTATGACACCAGGCAACAGGATAAACTTCAACGATGAAAACAATGCCGGTAAGTATTTTGTTTATAAGGGTATAGAAAACGGGCAATTTGTGTTTTATCTGCAAAACCAGGTCATTGCAACCAACGCAAACTCTCTAAACAGCCGATCAACCACTGTTTCTCATCCCGCAACTACAGATGTTCGGGATACTGCAAATACAACAACCACGCCTGATCCATGGTTGTCACTAAAAAATTTTACTGTATTTCCCGGTACCACAAGCGCCACTATCATCGATTCTAAGAATCAGTTTTTTATTGCCAAAGGTACCCCCGACCAGTATGGACGCATTGTTGTTCGCTTAAATGGAATTACACGCAATCTGGCACCGGGCAACAGGCTCTTATATATAAACGAACTAAATACCAGGAATTTTTTTGTATATAAAGGTGTGGAAAACGGGCGCTTTGTATTTTATATTCATGATTATACTCTGCCTGAACCTGAGTGGACAGGAACCACAGCCCCCGATACTACACATGTTGATTTGCCACTGAAAAGTTTTGCCATCCGTCCCGGTACCACAAGTGCCTCTCTAATTGATAAGCTGAACCAGTTTTATGTGAGCAATGGCAACCCCGACCAATATGGACGCATATCTGTAAGATTCAACAGTAGCGACCGAAAAATGGCACCAGGTAACAGAATCCTGTTTACAGGTGACACCAACAATCGTTTTTATTTTGTGTACAAGGGTATTGAAAATGCGCAGTTTTTATTTTATACACAGATATATAAATAACAAAATTCAAGAACTATTAAATCAAAGAACAATGAGAAATTTATTCCCTTCCCTGCTGGTAATTGCCGGCACAATGGTTACATTTAACAGCATTGCTCAGATAAAGGCTGTTGACAATGCAAACCAAAAAGTAGCCGCAGCCAATGCCTCCATAAATAATGCCACCAGCACTGTAGCAGGAACCGTTGGCACAGTAAAAACAGCTCTTAGCACCGTTAAAGATCTAATCGGCATAAAAAATAAATCTAAAGAAGGGAAAGCCAGCCCTACAATTTTTATTGCCGGCATTAAAAGTAATAATGCCAGCCTGCTTTCCCTGCAAAAAGCACTTGAAAGCACAGACGAAGTAAAAAAAATATCTAAAGCTTATAAGGATGCTGTTGTTACCCTTACCATAGAACTGGGTAAGAAAGCCAGTCTTAGTGGAGTATGGGACAAAGTGTCTGCCAACTTCGCATCAAGTTTTGAACTGGCCGAGATGGACGACAACAGCATAGTGTTGACTTATACAGCCCCGGAACAACAGAAAGCTATTCCAAAGCAGTAATGTAGGTGCGTTTGTACGGTACATCTTTTGCTGCCGCACTTGGGTCTTCATTCAAAGCTATTGTGGGTAGCCATGAGACCCTTGGTCATGGCGTGTGCGGCTTTGCCTATCTGGACTACTTCGGTTATGCGTGACAGATGGTTGTAGAGGGTGTAGCTGTAATAAAGGGGTATGGAGTAGGGCTGTAAGGTGTATGTACTTAGCTGCAGTGCTACTATTG
>JBDHYJ010000081.1:0-22288 GCA_039811345.1 Chitinophagaceae bacterium | reverse complement strand
TATATGGCCAAACCACTTGCGATTGCTTTGATTCAGCTTATGCTGCTGGCGCCTTCCCGGCTGATATTTGCACAGGTTGCCCCACAAAAGCCTAATATCATTTTTATACTTGCCGACGACCTTGGTTATGGGGATATCGAACCTTACGGACAAACTAAAATTAAAACCCCCAACCTATTACAACTTGCAAAAGAAGGCATGCAGTTTACACAGTTCTATGCAGGCACTTCGGTATGCGCACCTTCAAGATCATCATTAATGACAGGGCAGCACACCGGACATACTTTTATCAGGGGCAATAAAGAAGTAAAACCTGAGGGGCAGTACCCTATTTCAGATACTACATTCACCATAGCGGAAGCGCTTAAAAATGCAGGTTATGCAACTGGACTTTTTGGGAAATGGGGACTTGGCCCCGTAGGCAGCAGCGGTGATCCGCTGAAGCATGGTATTGACAGGTTTTATGGATATAACTGCCAGCGGCAATCGCATCGTTATTACCCCACCCATCTCTGGGATAATGATGAAAAAGTGGTGCTTACTGAAAACGGCAACCTCGATCATACCAACACTTACGCACCAGACCTGATACAGGAGAAAGCCCTGCAGTTTATTAATCAGCATGCGCGGCAGCCTTTTCTTTTATTTCTTACTTATACACTTCCCCATGCAGAGCTATTAGTACCGGATGACAGCATTTTCCAGTACTACAAAGGTAAATTTGCAGAGAAACCTTTTAAGGGAAATGACTATGGCCCGGGTGCAACAGATGGCGGTTATACTTCGCAGTTATATCCCCACGCTACATTTGCGGCAATGGTAACAAGGCTCGACAAATATGTGGGTGAAGTAATGAGTGAACTTAAACGGTTGGGTATAGACGATAATACACTGGTAATATTTACAAGTGATAACGGGCCACACCTGGAAGGAGGTGCTGACCCAAAGTTTTTTAACAGTAGCGGAGGATTCAGAGGAGTAAAAAGAGACCTTTATGAAGGTGGTATACGCGAGCCCTTTATTACCAGGTGGCCTGGTAAAATAAAAGCAGGAACAAAAAACAATTATATCGGTGCCTTTTGGGATATCTTCCCCACTTTTACTGCTATTGCCGGGGTAGCTGCACCACGCCATACGGATGGCGTATCCCTGCTTCCCACACTGACGGGCAATAAGAATCAGCAAGAGCATAGCTATCTCTACTGGGAGTTTCACGAAGGTGGTGGCAGGCAGGCCGTGCGAAAGGGAAAATGGAAGGCTGTGAGATTGAATGTATTTAAAAAACCCAACGGACCGGTGGAGCTTTATGATCTTAGCAGGGATAAAGCCGAAACAAAAAATCTTGCTGCACAATATCCGCAGATAGCCAGGCAAATGGCTGCTATTATGCAGCAAGCACATGTGGAGTCACCGGTATTCCCTTTTGCAATAGCTCAAGAATAAAGAAGCATTCCAATTTTAACTCCAGGTTCAAAAGCAAAACAACACTGGAGGTCACTGCGATCCCACCCTGATGAGGATTTGAATAAAAAGATTTTTACGGCGGGAGAAGCAATCACTATTGTAAAATCAGAGAGTTGTAAAAATGAATGCTAAATATACATTTGATTTCTAAAACGCTAAACGTTAAACCTGAAATGCATGATATCCCCATCTTCCACCAAATAGTCTTTCCCCTGCACAGCCAGTTTACCCGCATCGCGGCAGGCGGCTTCTGATTTGTAATGTATGAAATCATTATACTTTATTACCTCGGCACGGATAAATCCTTTTTCAAAATCAGTGTGGATAACACCTGCAGCCTGGGGAGCAAGCATACCCCGTGTAATGGTCCATGCCCTTACTTCCTGCACACCGGCAGTGAAATAAGTGATCAGGTGCAGGAGATGATAGGTAGAACGAATGAGCCTTGCCACTCCGCTTTCCTTTAAGCCCAAATCTTCGAGGAACATTTGTCTGTCTTCATAACTATCCATCACTGCTATTTCACTTTCAATTGCCGCACTTATCAGTAGTATTTCCGCTTCTTCATCCTTCACCAGTTCTTTCACAGCTTCGGTATGCTTATTACCGCTTACCACACTTTTCTCATCTACATTACACACATATATCACGGGTTTGATAGTGAGCAGGAAAAGATCGCTTAAGAATTTTTCTTTGTCCTCTTTGCTTATGGAAAATGAACGGGCATTTTTCCCCTGTTCGAGGTGCTTTTTCAATTCCTGCAATATTTCCAGCCCTCTTATTTGTTCTTTATCGCCACTGGTACGGCTGGCTTTTTCTGACTTGCTTATTTTCTTTTCAATACTGTCAAGGTCTTTCAACTGCAGTTCCGTATCAATAATTTCTTTATCCCTTACCGGGTTTACGGCGCCATCCACATGTATCACATTGTCGTCATCAAAACAGCGTAATACATGAATGATAGCATCGGTGGCACGTATATTACCCAAGAACTGGTTGCCCAGTCCTTCACCTTTACTGGCGCCTTTTACCAGCCCGGCTATATCTACAATTTCAACAGTTGTAGGTACTACTTTTTGTGGCTTTACCAGTTTTTCCAGCTCAATCAGCCTGTCGTCGGGCACGGTAATGACGCCTACGTTAGGCTCGATGGTGCAAAACGGGAAATTAGCAGCCTGTGCTTTAGCGCTGCTGAGTGCGTTAAATAAAGTTGATTTTCCTACATTGGGCAACCCCACAATACCTGCCTGTAAAGCCATAATACTGAAATTGAAACCCCGATAGGGGATAGTTTTTAAAGGCGGCAAAGGTACTATTACACAACAGATTTAAAAAACAATGCGGAAACATTTTGTGCGTTTACCATTTAGCATTTACCTTCAGGCATGACATTGACTTATATATGGATGGCTTTTTTTCTGCTGGCTTTTCTTGTAGCCTTTATAAAATGGGCTTTTTTAGCTGATCAGCAAATACTCCCTGCACTCGTTGATGGTATTTTTAAAGCTGCCAATGATGGTTTTGATATTTCACTCAAACTGGTGGGCGTAATGGCATTATTTCTCGGTTTTATGAGCATTGGGGAGAAAGCAGGAGCTATACGGTTTTTGTCAAGAATTGTGAGCCCTTTTTTTTCCAGGCTATTTCCTGATATTCCTAAAAATCATCCGGCCACCGGCCAGATGATGATGAATTTTTCAGCTAATCTTTTGGGGTTGGATAATGCGGCAACCCCTTTTGGCATTAAGGCCATGGAAAGTCTGCAGGAGCTTAACCCTAATAAAGCCGTAGCAAGTAATGCCCAGATTATGTTTATGGCATTGCACGCCAGCGGGCTTACACTGATACCTGTGAGTATAATGGCAATGAGGGCATCAGTAAAAATTCCGGCAGCAAACCCCACAGATATTTTTGTGCCCTGTATGATTGTAACATTTGTAGCCACGCTGGCTGCACTTACCATTATGTCATTCAAACAAAAAATTAATTTACTGCAACCGGTATTGCTTGGGTGGATACTGGGTTTGTCTGCGGTAATCGGGTTGCTGGTTTGGTACCTTACCACACTCGACAAACACCATCTCCAGTTGTTTTCAAATACCCTGAGCAGTGGTTTGATACTATTGATATTCCTATTGTTTTTGCTTGGGGGCTGGCGAAAGAAAGTAAATATGTTTGAAGCATTTGTAGAGGGAGCAAAAGGTGGATTTGAAGTAGCTGTGAGGATTATACCTTATTTAATTGGGATGCTGATAGCCATAAGCGTTTTGCGCAACTCAGGAATTTTCACATATGTAATTGACGGACTGCGATACCTGTTTGGCTTAACTGGTATGAATACTGATTTTGTGGAAGCGCTCCCAACTGCACTTATGAAACCATTGAGCGGAGCCGGAGCAAGAGGCATGATGGTGGCGGCTATGGAGACTTACGGCGCAGATTCTTTTGTAGGAAGACTTTCCTGTATTTTCCAGGGAACAAGTGATACCACTTTTTATGTGATCGCTGTTTACTTTGGAGCAGTATCGGTAAAGAATACACGCTATGCTATACCGGCTATGTTGCTGGCAGACCTGGCAGGAATCATCACCGCGATTTTTGTAGGGTATTTATTTTTTCATTAGATTTTTTTGTACTAACATTTATTTATTGACGCTGCTCTCTCAAATTCATTGCATTTGCCTCTTAGCCGGCAGGCTTCGTAACCGGAACGCCGCTGCTTTTTGTTCTTTGAAAATTTTATCCTGATTGATTACAATGAGTTAATAATTAATTCAAATTTATCTGCCTGTCCTTTGCATATTTAACACTATAGGCAAATCTCAGTTTTTTGCTTTCGCCTGGGGCAATCTGCAGTTTCCAGGTAAGTATACCAGAATCTTTATCTATTGCAGCGCCTCCGTCTTCCAGCAATTCTACTTCAATATCCTTTGTTGATGATATTGGGTATTGATCTTTGAGCTGCATCATTACAGTATCTTTCTTATTGTTTTTAACGGTTATCTCGTAAGTGATTTTCTGCAGTTTATTTGCACCTAAAAACTTTACACTGCTGAAGTCAGCAAGTTTTTGTTTCTTCACCACTACTCTTTTATCTCTACCGAGCGTAAAATTTAGTGTGTCAAGTGTGGAGTTGGGGTCAATAAAAGATTTTCCAACGTAAGTACCTTCAAAAATAATATTGGCATCACCGGGCAAAAGGTTCAGCTTTTCCCAATCCGAAACATCAGCCAACAGGTAAGCATCTTTATCAAGACTGGGAACTGAATAAAATTTATAATTGGAGTTAACTGTATATTCTTTTATGATGGCCGTTTGTCCCTTACCGTTTGTGGGTATATCAAAAGGAATATCAATATCAAAAACTACATTCAGTTCATTGTCGGCTACGGTTACATATTCACCTAACCCTTCTTTTAAAGTAACTACAACGGCTCCATTAGAAGCTCTCGAACCATATATTGCAGTGGCGGCATCAGCTTTTAATATTTCCATATTCTTAATTGCTACCTTACTAATTTTTGAAAACTCCTGTAAGCTCATTGGTGCACCATTTACAATGTACAATGGTGGCGCTTCATCGTTGATTGTTTCTGCATTACCAGTTGTACCGTATCCTACAACAACCACATCACTTAAACTGTTTGCTCCACTTATTGTAACACCTGCTGCTTTACCTGCAAGAGATTTTTCCATGACATTCACCGGGTTAATATAGGCAAGAAACCATGTATTCATTACAGGAGCATTACCCCATTGATTGGGAACAGAAGTAGAAAGTGACAGCTTTACCTTTTTCCAGTCTACACCTGTGGTTTGGCTGATCTTTGATTTATATATCAATTTCATCGGACTTTTAATATCATCTACCCTGATGTCATAGAAGGGTGTCCAAAAAGCATTGGGAGTGATATAAGAAACGATAAAATCGTATTTTCCACTAACTGCTACGGATAATTGCAGATTGATGCGCCCTGTGTTTTTAGTGTTTTTCTTTTCTTCTTCAGCTATCTGGTTAGTTATTTTGGTTAATAACCCGTTCCATTTCTTTTGCTTTTCCCGCTGCTGATTCAGGTCCTGCTGCAGTTCATTGGATTTTGTTTTGTAATATTCCATCAACTTTATCAATTCAGTAACGCTCAACCCAGTTTGTGATCCTTTTATATCCTTATTCACTTTTAATACATCCAGCAAATCGGTAATTGTGTGAATCTGCACCTGTATTTTCTCAATTTCTTTTGAGATGTTTTCAGCGGAATCCTTTAGAAGTTGTATGCCCTTACCTGCCTCTGGTTTCATCAGATAATTGTTGGAGAACTCCACACCCAGGAGGGTTACAACAGACGGGCAATTAATCTGAATACTATTGACATCTATCGTATTACTGATTCCTTCAATGATCAACTCATTAGCACCTTGTTCTAACCTGGCATTTGATCGGTGAATCATCTCCGCTCCATTACGGTAAACGGTAACTGTTGTAAGTGTTGAAGAGACCCTAACCGGTTCGTCAGCAGCATATGCAACCAGAGAAATGAATAATATTACAATTATTCCGGCAATTTTAGTGTACATAAAAAAGGCTTTCTGCAACAGATGCAAAATGCCTTTTAATTACATAAGGTTGATAGCTTTCAGCTATCAGGTTTCAGGAATAAAGGATCGTGAGCTTACTATTTAATGAAGATTGTTGACTGCTGATAGCTAATAGCTAACAGCTTTTCCACCCCTAATCAAAAATCCTGTTCATCCTGTCAATAATCACTTTTAATCTTTCTCTGTCGCCGCCGGGTACTTCTGCAGACGCCCAGCCATTGTAACCAATTTTTTCCAAAGCCTGTATCACTACCGGCCAGTTATTATCGCCGTCCATCAATTCTACATCAAACCCTTTCCAGAGCCCTTCTTCATTCATCTTTTTGCGACTGTATTCCTTTACATCCAGTTTCATAATGCGCTTGTTCAGTATCTCAATCCATTGCTCGGGCCAACCGTAGCGGAGGATATTGCCTATATCAAAATACCAACCCACCAGCGGGTGATTAATCTCATCTACATATCTTGCCGCTTCAAGCGGGCTTATCAGAAAATTATTCCACACATTTTCAATGGCAATCTTAATACCAGTTTTTTCGGCATAAGGAATGAGGTTGCGTATCTCCTTTTGGGTACGTGTATAGGCGTCGGCATAGCTGATCTTTTCGTTTACTACTCCTGCTACCAGCAGCACAGTAGTACCACCATACATTTTGCAATCGTTAAGTGATTGTATTACGGTATTAAAACATTTTTCTCTTATTGCGGGGTCGGGTGATGAAAGCGGTGATTTCCAGTGTTCGGAATTAACCACTCCCGGAATCAGCAAACCTGTTTTGTCCCTGGCTGCCAGTATTTCTTTATGATCATATTTGTGTGGCGAACTGAATTCCACACCATCATAACCAAGTTCTTTTAACATCTTAAACTTATCCATTATTGACATATCGCCCTTCACCATTTCAATCTTCAGGCTCTTTTTGATTTTTGGCTTGAAAATATTTTGAGGGGTTGATGCTTTTGATGTAAGTCCGATACTTGCCCCTGCGGCAATAAGTCCGCTGTTTTTAATAAACGCTCTTCTTTGCATAATTAATTATTTGAAAGGAGTAATGCCTGGCATTGCTACAGGTGTTACAGGAATGTTCAGGTTGAAATTATAATTTTCAATAGCAGGGCCCAATTGTTCAGTAGAATTCATGGCTTCTTCCCAGGTTATTTTTTTTCCGGTATAGGCCACCATCCTGCCAAGTATAGCAATCATGGTGCTGAGTGCCTCATCTTCACCCTGGGCGATGGTTTTACCTTTTCTTATAGCAGCAAACAATTCGTCATGTTCTGTTTGATACATGTCGTTCTGTTTTCCGTTATAGGACCAAATTTTGCTGCCGGTGGTAATTGTATGTACATTAGAGGAACAATTAACCATTGCCCTTCCTTTAGTGCCAAGGGATTCTATTGCATAGCTGTTTTCGCATCCAGCCTGCTGTCTGCAAAAATGAAACCCTTTTGCCCCATCCGGATATTCGTAAGTGATGGCAAAATGATCATAAATATTTCCATTTTTATCACCGGTTCTTACCTGCCTGCCACCTGTTCCTACTGCACTAAGCGGTAATTGATTGTTGAAAGCCCAGCGCATCATATCTACGCTGTGAACTGCCTGCTCCACTATATGATCTCCCGACAGCCAGTTGAAGAAAGGCCAGTTGCGTAGCTGCCATTCTGCATTATCAATTTGAGGGTTCTCCGGATGATAGCTGCGATAGGTAGCACCGGTATTATAGGTATTATACACTGTCAGCACATTGCCTATAGCTCCATCATTTATCTTTCCAAATGTGGCTCTTTTGGGTTCATGAAAACGCCAGCAGAATCCGGAAAGTATACTTACATTTTTCGCTTTAGCTTTTTTTGCTGCTTCTAAAAACCGTTTAATACCAGGTGTATCAACAGCCACAGGTTTTTCACAAAAAACATGTTTACCAGCATCTACTGCAGCTTCTATATGAAGTGGTCTGAAACTGGGTGTGGTAGCCAGTATTACCACATCCACACCTGAATCTATTACTTTCTTATAGGCATCAAACCCGATATACTGATGCTCCGGGCTGACATTAACCTTATCACCATGAAGTTCTTTCAGGTTGGTGAGTGATTTTTGTAAATGATCGTCAAAAAGATCAGCCATAGCATGCAACACCACATTGGGATCTGCATTTAAGGCCTGGTTGGCGGCACCTGAGCCCCTGCCACCACAGCCGATTAATCCTACCTTTAATGTGTCAGCATTTATCTTTTTTGATGCGGGGTTGGCGTGAATAATATTAAATGGCAGTGCACTGGCGGCAACTGTCATGCCTGATAGTTTAAGAAAAGTCCTTCTTTTTTGTTTGTTCATCTGCAATAATCGTTTTTATGAAGGATGCAATTTAAAGTTTATTGTGTAAAATACATGAGGCTTTATGAATGTTTGACGTTTATTATTTGTCGGCTATCGTTTCCCGTTTTTACCTCTCTATTCCCCCTCTCACATAACTGCTAAAATACTTTTATCTTCGTTGTCGCTACTGTACAATAAAATTCCTGTCATGAAATATTTATCCCTCACTTTCATTGCTTTCCTGTTATTTATTTCGGTATCAGCTCAGCACAAAAAATATGTGGCGCCAACGGATACTGCCGTACTCAATAGTTTAGACAGATGGCAGGATATGAAATTTGGATTGTTTATGCACTGGGGCACTTACAGCCAGTGGGGTATTGTTGAAAGCTGGAGTATATGTCCGGAAGATGAAGGATGGACACAACGAAAAGGTCCTTATTCAAAAAATTACTTTGAGTATGTAAAAGCTTATGAAAATTTGCAAACCACTTTTAACCCGGTGAAATTTAATCCTGAAAAATGGGCTACTGCCGCCAAAGCAGCAGGTATGAAATATATGATCTTCACCACCAAGCACCATGACGGGTTTTGTATGTTTGATACCAAACAAACCGATTATAAAATCACTGATGTTAAAACTCCATTTTCAACTGACCCGAGGAGAAATATAACCAAAGAGATTTTCAATACATTCCGCAAAGACGGATTTTCTGTTGGGGCATATTTCTCAAAACCAGACTGGCATAGTGATGATTACTGGTGGCCGTATTTCCCGCCAAAAGATCGCAATGTAAATTATGACCCGGCAAAATATCCCGAACGCTGGCAGGCATTTAAGAATTTTACATACAACCAGATCAAAGAACTGATGAGTGAATATGGAAAGGTAGATATACTCTGGCTTGACGGCGGTTGGGTAAGACCGTTAGAAACCGTTGACAAATCTGTAGAGTGGCAGCGTGGTATTAAGACCAACCAGGATATAGATATGAAACGGATAGCGGAAATGGCACGTAGCTATCAGCCAGGGTTGCTGATAGTAGACCGTACGGTTACCGGCCCTTATGAGAACTATACCACACCTGAACAGGAAATCCCACATGAGTTGTTACCCTATCCCTGGGAAAGTTGCATTACCATGGGCAATTCATGGAGTTATGTACCTGGTGACCATTATAAATCTGCCATGAAGATTGTTCAAATGCTTATCAGCATCGTATCACGAGGTGGTAATTTGCTGCTGAATATCGGACCCGGCCCTGATGGTGACTGGGATCCGGTAGCCTATAGCAGGCTGCAGGAAATTGGTGCATGGATGAAAATAAACGGAGAAGCAATACATGGATCAAAACCTCTTTCACCTTATGAACAAGGCAATATTCATTTCACCCAATCCAAAGACGGGAAAACAAAATATGTTTTTTATCTCTCAGATCAGGATGATGTAAAACTGCCCGCAGAAATAGTGATCAAAAATTTTCCTATTGACAAAAAAAACAGGATCAGTTTGCTGGGTACCGGCGCAAAGCTAAAATGGACATCAGCAGGTGATGATATTACTATACATATCCCATCGCTGGTGCAAACCAAATGGAAGGGGAAATATGCGGCAGTATTTAAGATTATCATTTCTACAATGTAAATTAGCTTTCAATTTATAATCCGCCCTTTTAACCTACCTGCGGTAATTCTGTGATAAACCCGGATTCTCCTATCATCAAATTATCAATGACATGCCCTCATTTAATACACCGCAGCAAAAAAAAATTTTCATCAGTTACCGGGTTCAGGATACTTCTGCTGATACAGGCCGGCTTGTTGACACATTAAAACAGGTTTTTAATGAAGACCAGATATTTATGGATATCGAAAAGCTGGAACCGGGTGTAGATTTCAGACTTGCCCTTGCAAAATCACTTGACACTTGCGATGTGCTTTTTGCTGTTATTGGTCCTGAATGGGTTGGCACAAAAGATACAAATGGCAACCCGCGTATTAAGCAACCTGAAGACTGGGTAAGAATTGAACTGGAAACTGCATTGAAGAGAGATATACGTGTAATTCCAGTTTTAGTGCGTGGTGCATCACTCCCGTCAACTGAGGATTTACCAGAATCCTTGTACCCATTACTCAACAGGCAAACTTATGAGATAAGCAATAAGCGCTGGGCATACGATACAGATCAGTTAATAAATTTTTTAAAGAAAATTGGCTTCGTACCTAAAAGAAAGGATATACCCGTTACGGTAAAAAAATCCGGCATTGGCAAATGGATTCTATACGGGTTTATTGGTTTTGTGGCACTGATAATAGTGTCATTAATGTTTGATAACAAGCAGGAAAAGAGTACATCAAAAGAAGATATTTTTGATTATCCAATTGAACCAAATCACAATAATGAAACAGGTAATGATGATAACCATACTCCGCCAAATAATCAAAATGGAGGTACCAACCCGGTAAACGAAGTAATAACTCATACAGCCCCAGTAAACGTGGGAGGTGCATGGTATGATGCTACCAATCAATATACAATGTATATAGAACAAACAGGTGCAACGCTACAACTCAAAAGTGTTGCAGTCGGAGGAATTACCACCGGAGAAGGTGTTGGAACGGTAGAAGGCAATAAAATGAATTTTAAGGTTCAATTATATAATATTGGTGTAATATCCGGCACTGCCACTGTAACCGAGAATAGCCCTTCATTAAATGGTAAATTTATAATAACAGGCAACGGAGCTTCTTATACTGAAGACTTTTATTGGACAAAACAGTAGCCTATTTACACTCAGTGGTATATTGAAAAAACATGATCAAACTGATGCTAATAATTTACCCGGACAAAATTTAATGTCCTGCCGCCCAAATCAAAAAATCAGGCAGGGCACTTCTCCAGGCATCAATGTTATTTGTCATTCCTTTGGTAAATACTATATCGTCTTCTGATATAAACTTTTTATCCTCCAGCAAATGGACAAAGGCTGTTGTACATGCTGCTATATTTGCTGCATTGTCATTGCTGATACCGGTATTTCCTTTTGCACCGGCATAGAACCAAAATTTTGTTTGGGGGCGTTTGCGTGATGCTTTAAGTTTCTGATATACTATTCCGGCAGCAGTATCCTGAACTGCCATTTGAGAATTGCAAAATGCAGCAGAAAATATTCCTGCTTTGCTGACTTTATCAGCACGGTTCCATGCAATGTCGAATGCAGATACCCCTCCTGCGCCAAAACCCGCCACAGCCACTTCCCTGAATTTTCTTACGCCTGCCATCTTCTTCACGTAAGGATAAAGTTCATTATTAAAGAAGCTATCATAATTATCTGCTTTATCTGCTTCACCTGCAACGCCATACTCATTAAGCCTGTTAGCGGCAAATACACCAACGATTACTACTGGAGCAAGTAATTTCTTTTTAAACAGGCTGTCAATAATATCCTTCATCCTGAGACGATCAAATTCCTGTCCGTCGTTGAATACAATAAGCTGCATATCTGATCTGTCGTCGGGAGCCGGTGTATTGATAACAGTGAGTTTTACCTGTCGCTGCAGGTGGCGGGAATACAATTGATCTTCCCTTTGTTTTACACCTTTGCAGGAAAGCAGCAGGCAGCAGGTTACCGTTGCAAATTTTAGTGTATTAAAAAGAAATTGGGGTTTCATAACTAATCTTGTTCGACTGTTTTGTTAATATCCAGTTTATTCCTCTTACAAAGTTGTTAGGCTTTATTGTCTGGAAGTGCTTAGGGTTGATTTTGCATTACCATTTTCTTTATTAAGGTAATTTGCCCCAAATGGTAATAACTATGCTCAATAACAGCTTCAATATTTCGTAAATAAGTTCCATATTTTTCGTCAATAAACGGCTTGTCAAAGTTGTTATCTTCCATTTGCTCAACTCTGTCTGCAAATTTCTCAGAATTGCTCAAAAACTCAGTAACTAAATTATTCCAATCTGTTTCTGACTTAATTTGGGGAAGGTCGAAACTGTATTTGTCTCTGATATCAAGCCTTCCGTTTTCAAAAGCACTTAATAGTCCTGCTAAATAATAGTTTATATGATAGGTCAAAGCAGCAATAGTATTCAAATTATCAACTTTTTGATTTGCCTGTTGCCAATTTATACTTTGTATTTGTTCCTTAAAATTTGTGTTGGCAATCCAACGCCCATTTAGCAGCACCTCCCGAAGTCGGCTTGCAATGGCTAAATTTCTTGATGAAGTATTTGCCATATTAAAATATTCCAAACTTGTTAACTTATATTGAACAAAGATAAAAAAGACGAAGGAACGTTGTCCCTCCGTCTTATTTGAAAAAAGATAAGTATAATATTAAGCGCTTACAGCTTTATTTACAAGGAAAGCAGCTTCGCTCAGCAGTATGGCAGACTGTACTTTTAAACCGCTGGCTTCGATCAGTTGCTTTGCTTCTTCCGCATTAGTACCCTGCAGCCTTACAATAATAGGCACTTTGATATCGCCAATGGAATTGTAAGCATCAATAACTCCCTGCGCTACACGGTCGCAACGTACAATACCACCGAATATATTGATCAGTATCGCTTTTACTTTGGGATCTTTTAATATTATACGGAACCCGGCTTCTACCGTCTGTGCATTAGCAGTACCGCCTACATCGAGGAAGTTGGCAGGTTCACCACCGCTCAGTTTTATCATATCCATAGTCGCCATGGCCAGTCCGGCGCCATTCACCATGCAACCTACATTGCCATCCAGTTTAATAAAATTGAGATTGTATTTATGCGCTTCCACTTCTGTAGGATCTTCTTCACTGATATCACGCAAGGCCTCTAAATCCGTATGACGCATTAATGCATTATCATCGAGGTTCATTTTGCAGTCAACCGCTATCATTTTATCATCACTGGTTTTAAAAAGCGGGTTGATTTCGAGCATGCTGCAATCAAGGTCCACATAAGCCTTGTACAGATTGGTCACAAATTTTACACAGCTTTTAAATGACTCGCCTTTCAGCCCAAGGTTAAATGCAATTTTCCTTGCCTGAAAACCTAACAATCCACCTGAAGGATGAACCCATTCTTTAAATATTTTTTCCGGTGTATCATGCGCTACCTTTTCAATATCCATTCCCCCCTCTGTACTATACATAATCACATTTTCGCCACGGCTCCTGTCAAGCAAAATTGAAAGATAGAATTCTTTTACCGGGTTAGGTCCAGGATAGTACACATCCTGGGCTACCAATACTTTACTTACCAGTTTTCCGGCAGGACCTGTTTGCACTGTTACCAGCGTATGACCAATAATATTGCCGGCAATGGTTTTAATTTCTTCTGCACTTTTACCTACAGCCACACCTCTTTGTTCAGAGCCTTGAATTTTTCCTTTACCCCGGCCACCGGCATGAATCTGGGCTTTTACCACCGCAAAATTATTTCCATATAATACCTTCATTTGCTTATAAGCTTCTTCTGCTTTTTCGGCTGTATCCACCGGTATTCCGTCCTGAACAGGAACATTGAATTTTTTCAACAGTTCTTTAGCCTGGTATTCATGCAAGTTCATGTAGTAAAAAGTTTGAGCGAAAATAACGTAGAATGACTGAATAGAAAAATTCAATACTGATACAGATGGGATACTGGGCAAGGTTTTTGTAATTTTACCCCCTGTATTTTAAATCAAAAACAATAGTATCATGAAAATGTTTATTAAGAACAAATTATTTCTACAGGGTTTAGCCATCATTTCCGCAACGGTATTTTTATTTTCCTGTGGCGGATCTGAAAGTGGTAAGGAAGTAAAAGTTGATTCCATGGTTAGTAACCCACATTCAGAAATGGCAAAAGCAGATTCTGTAAAGCCGATGGTTGCACATGCAGAAGCTACAATTGCAAATACATATCCCGATACAGCAGTTTCCGGTACGGTGAAATTCGATACAGCAGCCGGGGGCAAGGTAAAAATGGTGCTGGATCTTACTATACCTTCCAAAGCAAACAAGAATGTGGCCGTACATATCCATGAACATGGTGATTGCGGTGATTCGGGCAAAGCATCACACGGGCACTGGAACCCCACCAATGCACAACATGGAAAATGGGGAAGTGCAAGCTTCCATCTCGGAGATATAGGTAATGTAAAACTCGATGGTAAAGGGAAGGGTACACTCACAATGGAAACCGATTTATGGAACCTCGGCGGAGCACCTGACAAAAATATTATCGGCAGAGCCATTATTGTACATGGAGGAGAAGACGATTTTAAGACCCAGCCTACCGGCAATGCAGGTTCAAGAATCGGATGCGGGGTTATTCAGTGAATGGTGAAAAAGTGAATAGTGAATGATGAATGATGAATTCGTGAGAGGTGAAACCAAAAATTAATTTACAGTTTTCTGTTCATTGTTTTTGGTTTCACCTCGCATATTAAAGTTCCTTGCCGTACTCAATATTTATTAGATTACTTATATTCAACCTCCATTAATCCATTACAGGGAATTGTCCTTTTCTCCGCACTGCTTTGTATGGCAAGTTCAATTATTCTGATAGTATTATAACCATGTTCCGCGGTTTGTTTTACAGGTTTTCCATTTATGATACTCTCATACAAATCGAGATAATAATCAGTATAGCTTCCCTTCAGAGATGGGTATCTCTTCTTAATAATTTTACCGTCTATTTCTGTATGGAGTAATCCAAAAATATCTTCAGATTCTTTTCCCCAGTCTTCTCCCACCGGCAGTTCGCCAGCCCTCAGTCTTGCTTCCTGGGGATCTTCACCATACTTAATAAAAGAACCTTTTGTTCCCTGAATCATATATCTCGGCCCCGGTTCTCTTACCAGCATCCCGGCATGCAGTATCACTTTGTTGAACCCATAATCAAGCCAGATATTGAAGAAGTCATCCACCCTCGCATGCGGCCGTTGCAATCTTATATCTGCTGTGATAAAAGCTGGTATACCAAAGAAATACAAAGCCTGATCAATTATATGTGCACCAAGATCATATAGAATTCCACTTCCCGGCAAGGGTGCTTCACGCCAGGCAGTAGGTCTTGCCTCCATCCTGTACCTGTCATAATGCGCTTCAAATTCATGGATATCGCCTAACAGTTGCTGATCAAGAATTTCCTTTATAGTTCTGAAGTCACTCACATATCTCCGGTTTTGATATACACTCAACACCGTCTTAGACCGGGAAGCTATTTCTACCAAAGCCTTTGCTTCTGTTGTAGTGTTAGCAAAAGGCTTTTCCAGCACTACATGTTTACCAGCTTCAAGCGCCATTTTTGTGTAGGGGAAATGGGTATCATTTGGTGTAGTGATTACTACAAGATCAATTGCATCATCATTAATCACTTCATCAATTGTACGTGCAATACGGATATTGGGATAAGCAGCCTTTGCTTCATCACCCCTGCGTTGCAATATAGATACCAGTTCAAAATGATCGGGTAATATTTTTATAAAGGGTAAATGAAAAACTTTAGCAGATATACCGAAACCTACCACTCCCACCCTTATTTTTTGCTGAGCCATATTTTTTTGTTTTGTTGTGAAGATAATGCAGATCGTTTTTAATGTATTATTTTCATCTCATAAAAATCGTTTATGCACCAATATCGTTTATTGTTCATTATAGTTATGGTTTTGCATTTCTCTTATACCCATGCTCAGGAAAACAACAATAGTTACCGTATCTATAATGCAGTCCAACAAAAAGAAATTACAATTGTTGACCTTGTAGAGAGCATCCCTTCCGGCAGTATACTAATTTTTGGTGAGCAGCATGATGACTCCATAGCACATTTACTTGAGCGTAATATTTTTGAAATGATCAGTAAAAAATTCCATAACGATATAGTGCTTACCATGGAAATGCTGGAAAGTGATATACAACCTATAGTAGATGAATACCTGTCTGGTTTGATCAATGAAAAAAATTTTCGGAAAGAAGCACGTACCTGGGATAATTATAATGACTATCGTCCATTGATTGAATATGCCAAACAACAAGGTATCAGGGTAATAGCTGCAAATGCACCTGCCAGGTATGTAAACCTTGTTACACGCAAAGGATTATCTGCTTTGCAGGCATTGAGCAGGAAGGCTAAAAAATATATAGCACCTTTGCCGGTAGATACCTTATCCGGCAATTACTATACAAGATTCTCAGATGCGATGGGTGGTCATAGTTTTCCCGGCATGCATCTTTATCAATCTCAAAATTTATGGGATGCAACCATGGCTCATTTTATATTGAAAGCAAAAAAGAAATACAAACCTGCTGTAGTAATGCAGTTGAACGGACGATTTCACAGTGACTATCACTCAGGACTGGCAGAGCGATTAAACAAAAGGAAATATCGTGTATTAACAATTAGTTGTTTTCCTGCCATCTCTGTCAATCAACCGGACTCGTCCCAACTCTATTCTATTGCCGACTTTATTATCCTGACAGGACATCATTAATAAGCAGGGTGCTAAACAATAATCATACGGATTAAATGTTATCAATATATTGAAATCTGTAACATCCAAAAGCATTAAAATGTCGCTTTTTTCAATCACCTAATAATGCAAATTATGAATAAGTATCTCGTTCTTCTGATATTCTATATAATTGCTTCTCTGATAGTTTTTATTTTTTATAAAATTGAGCCTCCTGCACGCGACGGTGGCTGGGGATTAGGAGGTTTAGCATTCATACTGGCAATGCTGGCCGTTATTGTATATCTTATCATATCCATCGTAAAGGGTTTCTCAGACCACAGCTTCTTTTTTATTGCATTGATTCACCTGGTTGTGCTGCTGTTTTGTTTAAGAATGATGCGCTGACTTTATTTAGGGGTTATTGAAACGTGAAGTTATGCTTACCGAGTATCTCATTTTTTAAACCAGTAAACCCTGTTTTCAGCATTTACTAAAATTGTATAATCCTCCGCAATACGCCTCCCGGTTTTCGTATTTTTCAATTGCAACCAGCTTTCGTCTTTGGGATGATAGGCAGTTAAGTTTTTTGTATCAGCTTCAGCAGCAGCCCTTAAACTACCGGCTACCTTCTTATGGTTGCGTTCGTAGAATAATACCTCACCACTAAAAACTATCATAACCTTCTTACTTCCATCATCGCTGATATACTCTTCTGAGAAATCACTGATATTAGCATAAACAATACCGGCAAACTGCGGATAATTAAAGTGATGAGGACCGGGAACATTGATGTACTTATCATACAATGCTTTTTCCATAGCTTCTGAATTTTTTGAAAGACAAGTATTGATCTGATCAAAGTCCTGGCGGGAATATTTTTTCGGGTCAATAAATATTATCATTCTATTCTTAGTGGTAGTTATATCACCAAAAGGAGTTGTGCGGATGGTAGTATCATAAAGCTGATGCGGGTAATTGTTCAGTATTGCAAAACTATACGGTGTTTGATCATATACCTGGAGGGGAGTAATAGTAATAGCAGGCAGCTTACCTGCTTCAATCGAAATTTTAAAATCACTCACATCAAATTTTGGGCTTTCAACAACGGAGAGTTTCAATACAAGACCATTACATTCGGAAACATATAGAACATTTTTAGTGGGCATTACACAACCAAACAGAAAACCCAACATACTCATGATGATTGTAGTTTTTATTTTCATTTAATTATTTATTCCCTGAATATTTTTATATCATCCGTACTTTTTCAAGTTAATACTTCATTTATAAGAGTACACATTCCCCGATTAGCAAATAGTTCCTTCAACGTTAATCACAATTTTTCGCAGGTTGTCTTTATTGCTCACCTTTCTTTTAATCATCAGTTCTTAAATATTTTTTATAGACCTGATATAACGGAAGAGACCGGTTAATATTATCAAAAATCAATCAATAATATAATAAACTCATGAAAAAAATTGTTTTACTTTCATTAATAACACCAATCACTATTATGACATTCGGACAAACCAATTCTGAAATCGTTATCCCTTCTTTCAACGACAGGTATTGTGAATATATCCGGAACCTGGAAGCAGGAAATACAGACATTGACTACCAGGATTTCAGATTTAATTTTTTAGAAAGCGAACAATTTAAAGTTGCCGGTGAAAAATCCGGGGACCTGAAAAACCTGGAAGCAGAGATGTACAGGCAATTGAAAAACTCCGACTACCAGGGACTGACTTACACAGCCAAACAAACGTTGAGTATTGACTACACCAGTATGATAGCTCACAAGATGTTGCAGGATGCATATAAAACAATTGGCGATACTTTCAATTCTGCTAAATACAAAACAATAGAATTTGGGTTATTAAATTCCATAGTAAAAAAAGGGGATGGAAGAACTTGCAAGACAGGCTGGCCCGTAATACAGGTGTCAGAAGAATATTTTATACTTAGAATGATTGGCGCTAAAGTAGAAAAACAAAGTATTGATAACAACGGTGGACTTTGCGACAAAATGGTTGTCAATATCAATGGAGAGCAGAGGACTTATTACTTTGAGACGAGTAAAATATTTTTAGGATACAAGAAACGAGGACTTTAAAAAAAGTAATATTGCTATATATCCCATTAATTTCCAGCAATACCTGTTACCCATGAAAGCGCTTTTTGTAGTTGTTCTTCCATTGTGAGGTTACTGTTGTCAAGTACCATTGCATCATCCGCCTGGCGTAAAGGACTAACTTCCCGGTTTGAATCAATATAATCCCTCATCTCCAGGTTATTCTTTACTTCTTCAATCGTTACATTCGGATTTTTGAGAAAGAGTTCTTTAAATCTTCTTTCCACTCTCACTGCATTATCAGCCGTCATAAAAATCTTAAGTTCAGCTTTAGGGAAGACTACAGTACCAATGTCACGCCCATCCATCACCAACCCTTTCTTCTCCCCCATTTTTCGCTGCTGTGCTACAGCAAATTCACGTACAGGTTTTAGCGCAGCCACTTCGCTGACTTTCTCAGCAATAATCAAATCTCTTATAAGATATTCCACATTCTCATCATTCATATATATTTCGGTTTGGCCGGTAGTATCATTTTTTGCAAAATGAAGTTCAATATCTTTAAGCGCATCAATAACAGCTTCTTCATTTTTCCAGTCTACATTATTGCGGAGGAAATATAACGTTATTGCACGGTACATAGCCCCACTGTCCACATATACATAATGCAGTTCCTTAGCCAGTTGCTTTGCCAGTGTACTTTTACCACAGGATGACCAGCCATCTATAGTGATGATAATTTTCTTCATGAAATTATATCACGCAAATTAAGAATAGTTACTAAGAATTACAATGTCCCATTTGATACATAAAAAAAGGCTGTCTTCACTTAGACAGCCTAAAAATATAGAATGAAGTCAGTTAAGCTTTTGAAGCTTCTTTTTTACTTTCCTCTTTAAGTGTGAATTTCAATTCTGATTTATCCTTATCAAGATCTGCAATTAATACATCACCTGCTTTTACATGCATATTCAGTATTTCTTCTGCCAAAGGATCTTCGAGGTATTTTTGAATTGCTCTGTGTAACGGGCGGGCGCCAAATTGCTGATCATATCCTTTTTCTGCAATGAACCTTTTGGCATCTTCCGTAAGCTCAAGAGAGAACCCGAGATTACTCAACCGTTTCATAACACCTTTCATAAGAATATCTATGATTTCAAAGATATGCTCCTGCGTAAGTGCATTGAAAATAACTACATCATCAATCCTGTTTAAAAACTCTGGACTAAAAGTGCGTTTTAAAGCTTTTTCTATTACTGCTTTATTATTTTCCTCTGAGCTTTGCTGACGTGCAGCTGTTGCAAAACCAACACCTTCTCCAAAATCTTTCAACTGCCGTACACCTATATTTGATGTCATGATAATCAGCGTATTCTTGAAATCAACCTTTCTGCCCAATCCATCTGTCAATTGTCCGTCATCAAGTACCTGGAGCAGGATATTATAAATATCAGGATGCGCTTTTTCTATTTCATCGAGCAGCACAACTGAATATGGTTTGCGACGTACTTTTTCAGTCAATTGACCACCTTCTTCATATCCTACATATCCGGGAGGAGCACCTATCAACCGGCTCACCGTAAATTTTTCCATGTACTCGCTCATATCAATGCGGATCAGTGCATCGTCAGAATCAAACATATATCTCGCCAGGGAACGGGCCAACTCGGTTTTACCAACCCCTGTGGGACCCAGGAATATAAACGTACCTATCGGTTTCTTCGGGTCTTTCAAGCCCACACGGTTGCGCTGAATAGCTTTTACAATTTTCTGAATCGCTTCTTCCTGTCCCACAACAGCGCCCTTCAGGTCTTCAGCCATACGACGAAGCTTTTCAGTTTCTGCCTGCACCATTCTTTTCACCGGAATACCGGTCATCATACTCACTACTTCCGCAATAGCTTCTTCGTCTATGGGATAACGTTTGTGTTTACTTTCTTCCTCCCAATGTGCTTTCGCTTTTTCAAGTTCTTCCTGAAGGCGTTTTTCATTATCCCTCAGTGAAGCAGCCTCTTCAAACCGCTGGCTCTTAACCACCTTATTTTTTTCCTGCTTGATATCTTCTATCTTCTTTTCAAGCTCTACTATTTCATTTGGGACATTAATGTTTTTCAGATGCACCCTGGCTCCTACTTCATCCATCACATCAATAGCTTTGTCTGGAAGCAGGCGGTCGGTGACATAACGATCACTCAGTTTTACGCAGGCATCAATGGCATCTTCAGAATAGATTACATTATGGTAATCTTCGTATTTGGGTTTTATATTTTGCAATATCTGTATGGTTTCTTCCACACTTGGGGGATCAACCAATACTTTCTGAAATCTCCTGTCAAGTGCACCGTCCTTTTCGATATACATGCGGTACTCATCAAGGGTAGAAGCGCCAATGCACTGGAGCTCGCCCCTTGCAAGTGCGGGTTTGAAAATATTGGAAGCATCCAGCGAACCGCTTGCACCGCCTGCCCCTACGATAGTGTGAATTTCATCAATGAACAAAATTACATCGCGGTTTTTTTCCAACTCGTTCATAATCGCCTTCATTCTCTCTTCAAACTGTCCACGGTATTTAGTGCCGGCTACAAGTGCTGCGAGATCAAGTGACACTACTCTTTTATCAAATAATACTCTCGATACTTTACGTTGCACAATGCGTAATGCCAACCCTTCAACAATTGCAGTTTTACCAACGCCAGGCTCACCAATAAGAATAGGGTTATTTTTCTTCCGGCGTGACAAAATCTGAGATACACGTTCTATTTCTTCTTCCCTTCCTACTATCGGATCAAGAGTACCTAATTCGGCCAGGCGTGTAATATCACGACCAAAATTATCCAGTACAGGGGTCTTGCTTTTTGCATTGGTAGCCTGAGCTTTTGATTTCTGCTGATAACTTTTCTTTTCGTCATCAAAATCATCATCTGCATCATCGGTATATTCACTGCGAACATCGTTGCTTTTTACCATACCCAACTCATTTCTGAAAAGATCATAGTCTACATCAAACTGATTTAAAATTTGTGTAGCAATATTTTCTTTATTCTTCAGTATAGAAAGCATCAGGTGTTCTGTTTCCACTGTGGGGCTTTTAAGGGCTTTGGCTTCAAGAACGGTAACACGAATTACTTTTTCTGCCTGTTTAGTAAGAGGGAGGCTGTTTATATTCGCAATGTTTTTCCCTGTTTTATCTTTCACAGCAAGCTCCACTTCTTTGCGAAGTTCATATAGGTCAACGTTAAGATTCTTAAGTATCTTAACAGCCATATTTTCCCCTTCCCTTATTAATCCTAATAACAGATGCTCTGTTCCGATGAAATCATTTCCCAGTCGCAATGCTTCTTCCCTGCTGAACGAAATAATTTCCTTTACCTGGGTAGAAAAATTATTATCCATTTAATAAATTTTAAAATG
>JBDHYJ010000080.1:0-22739 GCA_039811345.1 Chitinophagaceae bacterium | reverse complement strand
CATTTTGCCGGCAATATGCTGCAGGTTAGAAATATGGAAGGTGAAACACTGCTGGTGATGTCATCACAGGCTTTTCAATCTTTAACAAAAGCACAGGTAAAAAAATTAGAGAAGTTTAATCCAATCATCCATTCTCCGCTCACAACTATTGAAAGCATTGGCGGCGGTAGTGCCCGATGTATGATGGCGGAAGTATTTGCATAGATCATTTCTTCGAGATCAACTCAGTAAAAACTATTTCTAAATATTTAATAGATTTTCAATAACCATCGCGCTTGCCCCGCCACCACCATTGCATATACCTGCTGCGCCATACCTGGCATTATTAATCCGGAGAATATTCAATAACGAAACAATAATTCTTGCACCGCTTGCACCCAAAGGATGCCCCAGCGATACAGCCCCGCCATGTACATTTATATTCGCGGTGTCAATTTCCATTCGTCTGGCATTCTCAATTGCTACTACAGCAAATGCTTCATTAATTTCCCAATAGGCAATATCGCTCATCTTCAACCCAGCCTTTTTAATAGCTTTGGGCACTGCCAGTGAGGGGCTTGTTGTAAACCATTCGGGCGCCTGCTCTGCATCTGAATATGATATTATTTTTGCCAAAGGTTTAATACCCAAAGCGGTTGCTTTTTCCCCACTCATCAAAACCAGTGCAGCAGCGCCATCATTTAGCGTAGAGGCATTGGCGGCGGTAACAGTACCATCCCGCTGAAATGCAGGACTAAGCGTAGGTATTTTTTCAAATTTTACATTAAACGGTTCTTCATCTTTCGAAACGATTATCGGCTCGCCTTTGCGTTGGGGTATTTCAACAGGTACGACTTCATTATCAAACCACCCGTTTTTCCAGGCTGCCTGACTGCGTTCATAACTTAATATAGCAAACTCATCCTGTTGTTTTCTTGAGATTCCACATTCCCTTGCACACAACTCTGCCGCATTGCCCATTGCCTGACCATCATATACATCAGTAAGCCCGTCTTTTACCAATCCGTCTATCAATCCTGCATTACCATATTTATTACCCCAGCGCACAGTATCTGCATAAAAAGGAACATTGCTCATGCTCTCCATACCTCCGGCTATCACTATATCTGCATCTCCCAGCATGATGCTTTGAGCGGCAAAAGCAACTGATTTCATACCGCTGGCGCAAACTTTATTCACCGTAGTACAGTTTACTGCATCGGGTAACCCCGCATATTTAGCTGCCTGTCTTGCCGGTGCCTGACCAAGATTTGCCTGTATCACACACCCCATCAATACATCCTGTACCAACACTGGTTCAATACCTGCTTTCTGCAATGCGCCTTTAATGGCAACTGCACCAAGCCTTGTAGCTGATAAACCTTTAAGAGCGCCTCCAAAACTGCCTATAGGCGTGCGTACCGCTGATACAATCACTACTTCTTTCATTATTGTTGTTGTTGTTAGTTTGTAAAGTTAATCAATCACTACAGTTTTATTTTATAAGCATCTGCATGGTATCTTTTGTTTGCTGTCTTAGCAAAACTGATTTACCTGCGGTCAGTTCCTCAACTACTTCAGGGGTATAATGACGGATAGTAAGCAGGGTTAATCCCTTTTCCATCTGCACGTTAAATATAGCAGCAGCTTCCCCGGCAAGTCGTTCGGCTCTGTCGTCACGCTCCTCTATACATGCCATCAGGCTCACAGCCCCGGTTTGAATTAGTCCGGGTCTCATCTTGTGTTCCACAAATAGCTGGTAAAGACGCGACATTTTACGTTCTCCAATAAATGAAAAATCAGTGGAATGAAGGTGCAGCAAAACCTGGTTATTTTTTACTACTATAATAGGCGGCAAATTTTTCAATACCTTATTGTGTATCACTGTACCCGGTAGCGCTGGATCAAGGAAGCATTTAACATAAAGTGGAATATTTTTGTTTTGCAACGGCCTGATGGTTTTAGGATGTATCACCTGCGCGCCATAATATGCCATTTCTATTACTTCATCATAGTTGAGTTCATCAATGAGTTTAGCGTTGTCAAAAACTTTCGGGTCGGCATTCATCACACCTTCCACATCTTTCCATATAGTGGCGCTGTCCGCCTGCAACAAGTTGGCAAAGACCGCCGCGGTATAATCGCTCCCCTCCCGCCCCAGCGTAGTACTTTCATTTTCGTCTGTAGCACCTAAAAATCCCTGGGTGACTACCATATCATTTTTCTGAAACAATGGAACAACAATGCGCTGCACATTTTCTGAAGTTGTATTCCAATCAATAGCTGCTTCCCGAAAAGTATCATCCGTCCTGATAATATCACGTACATCTGTCCAGGTATTGGCAATACCCTTTTCATTAAGATAGGCACTGATAATGGTGGTAGATAATAATTCGCCCAGGCAAACGATTTGATCGTAATAATAATCATATTCCTTTACCGGTTTATCATGCAGTGTCCACTCTACTTCAGTAAACAAATGCGAGAGTTGTTCAATTGTAGCATTATAGTGTGTGATCAGGAGATACTTGGCAGTGGTAATATGCTGGTTTTTTATATGGTTAAAAAGTTCAAGTGCCACTTCTTTTTCACCCCTGAAAAATGCACCGGCTACTTTCTCCAGTGCATTGGTAGTCTTTCCCATTGCAGATATTACCACCAGCTTTTTTTCATCCTTATATAACTGCAAAATTTCAGCCATCTGCTTTATCCGCTCTACACTGTTTACACTTGCTCCCCCAAACTTAAATACCTTCATTTATTAATTATTTTATTGCCTTCAACTTAAATAATTTGCCAAAACAGCTAACTGCATTAACTTGCCACCCCATGAATAACAGCACAGTGATTTCGGTGAAAAACCTTACCAAAAACTACGGCAGTTTTCAGGCTGTCAAAGGTATAAGTTTTGAAGTGTACGAAGGAGAAATATTCGGGTTGCTGGGTCCAAACGGAGCAGGCAAATCCACTACCCTCGAGATTATCGAAACCCTGCGTGAAAAAACTGGCGGAGAAATTATTGTAGCTGGATATAATATAGATCAGGATGTCAATGCCATAAAGCGCATCATCGGGGTACAGCTACAGACTTCAGGCTTTTATCCCGGACTTAACCTTACAGAACTGATACATTTATTCGCAGGTTTATACAACGAACCGGTTGACCCCGGAGAATTGCTGCATCTTGTCAATCTTGAGGATAAGTCCAAAAATAAATTTAAAGAACTGAGTGGCGGTCAAAAGCAACGGTTCTCTATTGCCACCACACTCATCAATAAACCAAGGATAATCTTTTTGGATGAACCTACCACCGGTCTTGATCCACAGGCCAGGCGAAACCTCTGGGACCTGATAAGAAACATAAGGTCAAAAGGCACTACGGTTATTATTACTACTCACTATATGGACGAAGCAGAAATACTCTGTGACAGGGTTGCCATTATGGATCAGGGTAAGATCATAGCGCTCAATTCACCTGATCACCTTATTGACGATCTTGTTGCTACAGGATTTGAGAGACCAAAAGAAGTGAAACAGGCCAACCTCGAAGATGTATTTATCCATCTTACCGGCCGTACTTTACGCAGCGAATAAAATCTTTTAAACAGCAAATGTATACACAATGAAAAAAAATGTATTAGTAATATTATGTTGTGGTTTATCGGTAATGGGATTTGCACAAACAAAACCTGCCGCCAAACCGGTTGTAAAACAAAAACCTGCGCCTAAACAAAATTCAACCACAGTACCGGTATTAAAAACATCACTCGACAGCCTGAGCTATGCACTCGGAATGCTGGATGCTACATTCTTTAAAGGTCAGGGTGTTGATCAGATCAACTATGCGATGATGAATAAAGGATTTGAAGATGTACTGAGAGGAAAAACAACATTATTAAACAGTCAACAGGCAGATATGACAGTAAGAGAACAACTTCAGGCATTCATGCGCAAGAAAGCTGCAGCAACTATTGCAGAAGGAGAAAAATTTCTGGAAGAAAACAAAAAACGTGAAGGTGTAAAAGTTACTCCCAGCGGACTTCAATATGAAGTATTGAAAATGGGTGACGGCCCCAAACCTTCAGACACCAGCACGGTGAAAGTGCATTATGAAGGCTTTTTACTCAATAGCAAAAAACCTTTCGACAGTTCACGCGAAAGAGGCGAACCCATATCCTTTGCCCTCAACCGGGTAATCAGGGGTTGGACAGAAGGTCTTCAACTAATGCCGGTAGGATCAAGGTTTAAATTTTATATCCCTTATCAGTTAGGGTACGGAGAGCAAGGCTCAGGTAGTACTATTCCCGGTGGATCAATGCTGATATTTGATGTGGAACTGCTGGGGATTGGGCAGTAGTGGGTGTTGTTGGTTGCAAGTTGCAGGTTGCTGGTTTTGTATTTTCATCCACCTATGGATAAATTAAATAGGGTGCATCAAATGTAGATGGGTGAAAATATAAAACTAAAAGTAGTTTGTATCATTTTGTAACATTTCGCCTGGCCGTTACCTCAGATGATAGACAGGTGTGGCTGAACAGCTGTAGCCTATCCGGGGTATAACACAAAGCATCCATTCAAGCAGCATTATTATAGATAGTTATTCTTTTTAAAACAAGTAAGTATCCAATTTGAAATTTTTTTAGCGTGGCGGCTCTTGCCGGGATCGTTGTGAACTTTCAAAGAGGCTTTCCAAAAATCTTTTTTTATCTGATTATTTTCATATAGTACGATCAAAAACTCTTCTTCGTAATTCAATCTGTCTTTTCTCGAAGGTCCTAAAAAATAAGAATTCCCGAAGGGCACAAAATTTACACCTATATGATTTTTTGTGTACAAAGATGCCTGCTCCCCCGGATAAAAAACCATTATCACTTTGTAGTCCGCATTATTCAAAGTGTCAAGAAAATCACTTATCATTTTATTACCTTCACCCAAATATATGTACTCCGTAACTACATTTTTAGTATCCAACTTTTCCGTTAACTGTGTAACAAGGTCGTCCAAAAAAATTCTGGTCGCCGTAGAACCGGCGCCGATAATTAAAATACTATCAAATCTTTTACTTGAATTTTCAACTGAAATCTCTTCAAAGGTGGTTTTCTTAATTCTCTGAGAAAAAAGACTGGAATGAATAAACAAAAAACCAATGAAAATTAATGCCCTCATAATATTTCTGCTAATAGATTGTAAACTATTAAAACCATAGACTCTGTACTTTCTACTTTGCCAGCACCAAACCAAATATCAGGGGTGATGTATTAACTAGTGCATGTAGCAATGCGCAGTAAAATACATTCCTTGTCTTCAGGTAGCAATACCCGTAAGCCCAACCGCCAATACATGCCAATCCAATAAAAATTATTGAGCCTGAATGATAATGAACCAGACCGAAGATTACACTGGTAATGGCCAGTGAAGTATAGTCACCGGCTTTTAATTTGAACCATCTTATCAATACCAATGCTGCTGCAAACAAAATAATTGTAACTAATGCCGGGAACCAATGCATACTTCCATGAAGCGAGTAACCGGCAAGAAGGGCAAAAATCAGTAATACGCCTAATCCCCAACCCCAAAACTGCATCCAGGAACGCGACTGGTCTATACGCTTACCAAGCAAATTCTGCAACAAACCCCGGAATACTAATTCTTC
Organism: Chitinophagaceae bacterium; assembly: GCA_039811345.1. Classification (GTDB taxonomy): domain Bacteria; phylum Bacteroidota; class Bacteroidia; order Chitinophagales; family Chitinophagaceae; genus Agriterribacter. The sequence continues at coordinate 17,107 of JBDHYJ010000080.1, read as the reverse complement.
AAAAAGTGCAGTATGCAAAAAAACAGGAATAATGCCTGCAACAATAACTTTCAGATTAAAAGGATTCTCCGGAGCAAAACGTATAAAATGGACACTATAGCCTACGATAAATACAAAAACATAAAATGCAAGCCATACCCATATCACGGTAATCAGTGATCTCCACCTGAATACAGGATAACAACCCACATCATGCAGGTTCTTGACCACAACAAATGCAAAGACAGCAGAAAGCATAACAGCAATACGAAATACAGAATCGAAACCATTACCTGTATAGGGCATCTCGCCTTTGTAATCTATTTTGACTATGGTTACGGGCAACACGAATAATATCAGCGTAGTGAAATCAAGCCAGTCTATTTTCCCTTCTGTTTGTTTTTTTGCAGCAAAAACCAATACCGGAAAGAGGAAGAGGTATGGCAACAGGAATACAGTTCCTTTGAATGGATTATCTCCATTGATGATAATATAACTGTAATAAAGTACAGTAAGCAGTAAAGGAAAAAGAATAATTTTTTTTATCTCAGCCAACATTCGCCCCCTCAGCCACTGAGATACTTCCGGTTTGCCAATCGTGAAGAAGACAAAATACAAAACCATAAAATATGGCAATGCTGTAAAAATAGTTACAGCAGAATGATCGGCCCAGGAGAGAAAAACAAAAAGCAGTGATAATATCAGCGTGTAAATCCCGCTGCGCAGGAGCGCTTTTCCGGTAGTATTTCCTACAATCATATATGGCAAGGGTTGGGTTTAGCAAAAACTATTTTAAAAAAATATCACTAATGACAAACACTGCAAACACTACGCTTGCAACTCCGTTTGCCGTCATAAATGCAATGTTTACACGTCGCAGATCGTCGGGTTTAACAATTGAATGCTGATAAACCAGCATGCCAATGAATACCAATACACCAAGCCAGTAAGCAAACCCGAAAGAACCATATATACCTGCAGCAATAACGATAAGCGCCGACAGCAGGTGTAATAACCGCGACACCCTGAGTGCTTTCAATTTCCCCAATGCAGCAGGGATAGAATAAAGCTGTTGTGATTTATCAAATTCCTCATCCTGCAGGGCATAAATAATATCGAAACCACTTACCCAAAACAGTACGGTTAACGAAAACATTATAGGCAACCAGTCGAACCGTCCAGCCAATGCAAGATATGCGCCTATAGGTGCAAGGCTCAGCCCCAGTCCAAGCACGAGATGACATAATGCAGTAAACCGTTTGGTATAGCTATAGCCAAGTACTACCAGTAGAGCAACCGGTGAAAGAAAAAAACAAATGGTATTAATTAAAAAGCTAAAAAATACAAAGAGCAGGCAACATATTATGGTAAACCAAAGGGCACTGTTGGCATGAATAACTCCAGAAGGAATTTCGCGGATGGCGGTACGTGGATTTTTTGCATCGAAATTTCGATCAAGATAACGGTTAAATGCCATAGCAGCGCTTCGGGCACAAACCATGCAGGCAATGACGAGTAATAATTTTTGTACAACGACCATTGGCGGAATATCTAATGCCTGCCAATCCAAATTACTTAGATTCGTTTTTTCAAACAATCCATTATGCAATTCCTTATACAAAGCCAGGAAAAACCCAATCATTGCAAAAGGCATTGCAAATATGGTATGCGAAAATTTAATTAGGGAAAGATAGTGCCTGAAGGTTGCCATATTGCAAATGTACAGACTGAAGCGATACAGGGTGCTTTCAAATTTCCGCTGCTTTATTTTCCCCTCATCCCAGCTTACCTGAAAACAGACCTTTAAATCTTTTTTCGCATAATGACGGAACGAGAGGGGAAACCTACATTTAATAGCAGCCACTGCTCGGGGTCTACAGCTTAGTCTTCAACTTTAGAAGTATTTAAGGTGATGGTAGGTGAAACACGTATCAAAGCGATCTCTACAGTTAGTAAATCGGAGAGATTGCTTCTCCCGCCATTACATTCATTAAACTAAATGCAACCTGCCGGCGGGATCGCAATGGTAACAGCCTGATGATATTAAGCCAGAAACTAAAACAAAACCACATCAAGCGTCACTGCGATCCCGCCCTGATGAGGATTTGAATGAAAAGATTGTTTCGGCGGGAGAAGCAGTCCCTGTTTTTGACTCGCTTTAACAGTAATATAGTGTTTGTTGCACCCATGTGCGGGGAGAATTTGGAATGCACCCACTGCCCATACAGGCTTACTTAAAAATTTGTAATTTGTTGGTAGTAACCATTTGCTACTTCATTCATTAGTATATGGGAGTCTGGAGGCAGATAGCGGAATATTTATTTATAAAGAAAAAAGATCCGAAAAGGGATGATAGCACATGGATAAAGTATATGCATGGCATCAACCGCATTTCAATTCTGCTTTTTTTATTTGCCTTAATAGTAATGCTTATCCGTTTTGTAAGAAGTTGCTGATTGCCCTGGCCGCATTAGTGGAAGCATGTCCGCCTTCACTAAGTAATACTCGCAGATTTTGGTAATCTGCAGCGAGCTGTTGCTTTTTTTCTGCATTGTTCAATAACAGATCCAATTCCCGTCGGAGATTTTCTACAGTAAGATCATGCTGAATCAATTCCTTTACCACCGGTTTATCCATTATAAGATTAACCAGTGATATATATTTAATCTTAATCACCCTTTTTGCAATGGCATAAGATACGGGGCTCCCTTTATAACATACCACTTCCGGAACACCAAACAGTGCAGTTTCCAGAGTGGCAGTACCTGAAGTTACCAGGGCAGCATCTGCTTTTATCAGCAGTTGATATGTTTTACCCTGAACAGCCCTAACATTTTGATAATTGCCAAGCATCTCTTCATAAAAACTATCTTCCTGCCCCGGGGCTTTAGCCACCACAAAAAGATATTCAGGGAAATAACGGCTAACCTCAAGCATTATGGGTAGCTTTTTTAATATTTCCTGCTTTCTGCTTCCCGGCAGCAGGGCAATAATCCTGCACCCTGCATTTTCAACCGGCAGTTTCAAAATTGAATTGATCTCATTATCCGCAGCATGTTGTTTAAAATCATCAATCACTTCAATAAGCGGATGCCCCACATATTCCACTTCATAATTCCATTTTTGATAGAAAGCTTTTTCAAAAGGTAATATGACCAGCATTTTATCAACACAGGATTTGATTGTTTTTACACGGTTTTCCTTCCATGCCCATACCTGCGGTGATATGTAATATATTATACGTAGTCCCTTTTGCTTTGCCCATTTGGCAATCCGCAGGTTAAACCCGGGATAATCAATCAGAATCAAAACATCCGGCTGATACTGCAGTATATCTTTTTTGCAGAAATCAAGATTACGAAATATGGTACGAATATTCATCAGCACTTCCACAAAACCCATGAATGCCAGGTCGCGGTAATGCTTTACAATTGTAGCGCCGGCTGCTTCCATCAGGTCGCCACCCCATGCCCTCACTCCTGCCTGCAGATCAGTTTGCCGAAGTGCTTTGATAAGATTAGATCCATGGAGATCTCCCGAAGCCTCGCCTGCAATAATGTAATATTTCACACCTGTATTTTCTGTATTAAAAAAGGAATCTATCCCATAAACTTAAACAATAATGAAGCTATGGCATATACCAATGTAGCTGCGAAAACCCCTTTAGCCGTACTGTCTTTTCTTGAGTTAATATAGATAGTAAATAAAATGATATTTAAAAAAAGGCAGGGAATACTGATGGCTGTAACAAGTCGCCTGTTGGTTCTCAGTGCCTCAAACATATCACCCATGCTGAATACAGGATAAAACTTAATGAAATAATATATTACAAGGCTAAGCATTGGTGTAACAAAACCCAGTATCAGCCCAAACAAAAGATTATCTTTCTTAAATATCACAGTTTAAAGGTTTTTTCAAGTTTAATTTTTTGTTCATAATTAGTAAGATCAAACTGAACAGGCACCACACTCACATAATTATTGTTGAGCGCCCATACATCTGTGTCTTTCCCTTTATCAAAATTTACAAAAGCCCCGGTAAGCCAATAGTATTTTTTACCACTGGGATCTTTACGTTCATCAAAATCTTCCTCATATTTAGCATAAGCCTGGCGGCAAACCTTTATGCCGTTGATCAAACTTTCATCAACAGCAGGAAAATTTACATTCAGGCATAAATGTTTACTCTGTCTTTTGTGCAAGATACGTTCTACAATAATTCTTGCATATTTCCTGGCAGCAGAAAAATCTGCCTCCATGCTATAATCTAATAATGAAAAGCCAATAGCAGGTATACTTTCAATAGAAGCTTCAATAGCAGCACTCATGGTGCCGGAATAGATCACATTAATGGAGTGGTTGGGACCGTGATTAATGCCACTGAGGCAAATATCCGGTTTGGCACGAAGTATTTTATCTACTCCAAGTTTTACACAATCAACCGGTGTGCCATTGCAACTCCAGGCTTCTACACCGTTTGTTAAAGAAACTTGCTGCAGCCGGAGCGGAGAGCCAATAGTAATTGCATGTCCCATGCCCGACTGCGGTTTATCGGGAGCAACAATTACAATTTTACCAAGTCCTTTTACCGCCTCTGCCAGGTTGAGGATACCGGGCGCCATCACGCCATCATCATTAGTTATAAGAATTACCGGGTCTTTTTCCCTGCGCTTCAATGCTGCCATACAATCGGGTCTGTTAAAAGGTGTAAAAATCAACATTATTTGGATGCAGCCCAAATGCAAATAAAAATAATGCTAAAAAATTTTGTCATAACTAATTCAATTAGTAGTTTGCAGCTAAATTAGTTAGTATGGCACAATCACTCGCAGGTCAAAACCTCAAATACCTCCGCAAATTACGTGGATGGACCCAGGAAGAATTTGCCGGGAAACTTGGTATTAAACGATCACTGGTAGGTGCTTATGAAGAAGAACGTGCTGATCCCAGGATTGATGTGCTGGAAAAACTGGGCGATATGTTTAAACTTACGCTTGACGACCTGCTGCGGCGCGACCTGGCAGAAGTGAAAGGCAACTATCTTTCAAAGAGAAGACAACAGAAGCTGATGTCTGAAAATAATCTTATCCATTTTGTACCTGTAAAAGCTGCAGCGGGATACCTCGCAGGTTATGCCGATACTGAATTTATTGATGAATTGAATACCTTCACCCTGCCTATGCTGACAGGAGGCAATTACAGGGCATTTGAAATTGTAGGTGATAGTATGCTGCCCACTCCAAGTGGTTCGGTAATTGTAGGCGAGAAAGTAGAATCCCTTGATGATGCAAAAAACGGACATGCATTTATTGTAGTATCCCGCCACGAGGGTATAGTATATAAAAGGCTTGAAAAAAATAATCGCAACAAAACTAAATTAACACTGGTAAGCGATAATCCTGCATATCAGCCCTACCAGGTAAATGCGGAAGATATACTTGAACTATGGCAGGCACATTCTGTTATCAGTAAAGTAGCCAGCCAGCAGCGATGGGATGTAAATCAACTGGCATCGCTGGTGAACAACCTGCAGGAGCAGGTAAGCGTACTGAAAAAGAAATATAATTAAGGACGGGGTAAGTAAGGGAACCTCACAGGTGTTTGCCTGTGGGGTTTTTTATTGCGAAATATTTTCACGTGTAAAATGTAACAGGGATAGCAATAAAAGATAAAGACGTCTTTTACTTTAAAAATTCTTACATTTGAATCAGCATTCTTCTTTCACATCAATTGTCTGACTTGATATTGTTTATTCCCGGTTAATTGTGATAATCTCTCAATTGAATAAAGCAAATTAAAAATTATGCTTCAGTTCATCACATTACTAACCATACAAAGTACCGCTGCTATAACATCCTTTTTAGCGGGAGCCCTTGTGGTTGCAGTTGTCATTTTTTTAATAGCAACTTCCTCTACCAGTGAGGATAAGACATCCGTAAAACATAAGGTATATAAGCTACGGGGACGATATTTTTTTGTACTGACCCTATGCATCATAGCCGGATTGTTTATTTCTCTACGTTTATTACCTTATGCAAAATTCCAGGGTAAGCCTGATGAAATAGTAACTATAGTAGCTATGCAGTGGGCCTGGAAAATGGGACATGGTATATCTGATAAGTCTCCGGCTGATTTTGAAGGTAGTAATGAAATTACACTTCCTGCAAATAAACATATACAGTTTAATGTGACTTCGTCTGATGTAAACCACGATTTTGCCATCTACAATAGCAAAGGTGTTTTGGTTGCCCAAACTCAGGCGATGCCCCAATATCATAACAAGCTTGAACACTTTTTTTCTGAAAAAGGTGATTATCATATTCTGTGCCTGGAGTATTGCGGAATGCCCCACGCATTTATGGTGGGAACTATTCATATAAACTAAAAGTAAATTGCGGTAACAAAAATGAACTCTTCTTAAACAAAATATTTGAGGATAGTTATTTTACAATTATACTGCGAAAAACTCAGCGCTCTCTGCGGTATAAAACAAACCGCAGTGAAAAAAGAAGTTAAACCGCAAAGAACGCAGAGAAATACACGCAGAGAAGAAAAGAGATAATGTAAATAATTTCTTTGCGTACTCTGCGAAAAACTTGGCGCTCTCTGCGGTTAAAAAGTATCCTGCAAAGTGTGCAGGAAAATATTGCTATTTATTGGTGAACGATTTTTTTTACTCTAACTGGATTAAATAAAAGAATAACAATGATACAATTAAGTTCAGCAGAATTAAAAAAACAAAGAAAGCTTGTTATCACCTGGAGTATAACATTCCTGATTGCTTTTCCTTTACTCATCGTACTCGGTTTACTGATGCGTCTCAACCAGGGTGAAGAAGTAAAACTGGGGATAGATACTTTTTATGTTTTGATGACACTGCATGGTTTGGGTATGGCTGGAGTACTCTACAGTATGGCTTTTGCCGGACTATGGTATTTAATCAGTACACGATATGCAAAACTCAGCATTACTACGGGATATGTTGTTTATTTTATGATACTCGCAGGTGTGATTGGATTAGCGTATGCCACACTGCTGGGAAAATTTGGAGCAGGATGGTATCTCCTGTATCCCTTACCTTTCAAAGGAACATTTTGGCCTACATGGTCAACAGGGTTATCTATCGTATCTCTAATTATTCTGGGTATTGCCTGGATCATTGGCATTGTACACGTAGTATATGCTATGGCAAAGGAGTTTGGAGGATTTGCCAATATAGTAGGCTGGCAATACCTGGGTAAGAAAGAAGTAAAGAGAGAACTGCCGCCAATCGTAATGATCACAACTATTAGTTTAGTGCCCGGGCTGATCGCTTTTATAGCCGGTGCAGTATTTTTTATTATGAATCTGATGCAATATTTCGAACCCACATTGGCTTTCGACAATTTACTTCTAAAAAACCTGTCTTTCTTTTTCGGGCATACCCTTGTAAATATTACATTGTATTGCTGTCTGGGCTGGGTATATGCATTGCTGCCCGAATTTACAGGACGGGAATGGAAAACAAATAAAGTGCTGGTATATTCCTGGAATGCCACATTCTTTTTTATACTATTTGCCTATTTCCATCACCTGTATATGGATTTTGTGCAACCGCTACCATTTCAGTTTGCCGGTCAGATTGCTTCCTTCTTTAGTGCTATCCCTGCTACAGCCATTACCATGTTTGGTGTCATCACACAATTGTATCATTCAAAAATCAGATGGGGAATTGTTCCACTAATGTTTCTGCTGGGTACAGCCGGATGGGCCATTGGAGGTTTTGCCGCAGTAGTTGATTCTACCATTGCTGTGAATACCGTACTGCACAATACCCTATGGGTGCCAGCACATTTTCACACCTATATGTTAGGCGGGGTGGTACTGTTCATTTTAGGATTTTTATTTTATTTATCGCATACCAAAGAAGAGCAGGAAAAAGATAAAACAGCAAAGTTTGGTTTTTGGCTTTTTGTAATAAGTGTACATGGTTTTATTGCTACTTTTTACAGTGGCGGATTAAGAAGTATACCAAGAAGGTATAATGACTATAGCGGCATTCCGGTAAAAACAACACATGCAATGGGTGCTTTTCTTGCCCGGCTTGCAATTTTTGGTATTGTCTTGCTGCTTATTGGTCTTGTACTAATGTACATTTCCATTTTGATTAAACTTGGTAAACAAAAAAAATTACCGGTTATTCAAAATGCAGACACCTGATAGTTGCAGTTGGCAGGACGTTGTAGAATCAGCAAAAAAGTTGAGAATGAAAAAAGTTTTAATTCCTGTACTTTCATTAACCGTATGCTTTACCATAATCTGGAAATGGACATTAGGGTTTTCAGCTTTTACAATTTTTTCATATACCCTTAAATCGGCAGGTGAAATTCCAAGAACCTTCCCGGATCTGCAAATGATTAACCAGGATGGCAAAGTTTTTTCAATGAAAGAAAAACAAAAGTATGTGCTGGTAAATTTTGTATACCTGAATTGTCCCTACGTTTGTCATAAAGTAAATAATCAGTTAGAGCATATCTATCATTTATTTGACCGGAATACAGTTCCGTCCAAACTTGAATTTGTTACTTTAAGTTTTGATTTGAAAAATGACGATATCAAAAAAATTCAACTTTACCGGAATTATTTCGGTTCAGATATAAGCGGATGGTCGTTTGCCCTACCCTATCAATCCAGCCAGCAGGCATTCAATCAATTTTTAGGTAAACTTGGTGTATGGAAATATTCTGTTCCGTCTACTGGTATAATCAATCATTCCGTTTATTTATTTCTTATTTCACCCGACGGTAAAATTGTAAAGACATTTGATCCGGCCAGAGATAATGATTATATCATCGCAGAACAAATAAATGCGTGCTTAAGAGAAAAAGCGATATAATTTTTATCCTGACTATTTCAGTCCTGTTCTGGCTGATCTCATTTCATTTAAACCAATGGTTTTCCGAAACCATGCCACGCCACCAGTTACTCCAATTGCCAATTATGCTTGGATTAGGTATTGTTTCAGGATGGCGGTATTCAAATCATTTTAACATCGGCGTTTCCTGGGGTATTGCAATACTTGTCTTCATTATCTCATCAATCATTTTTTGGATGCTTCCGCATTCCATTGACTATGCAGTAATCAATACAACATTCAACAGGGTAATGCATATCAATATGTTTGTGGCAGGTTTCTTATTATTTCCCACATTGAAACATACGCTTTTTGAAATAAAAATTCTCTTTCTTGGAATGGTATCAGCTATGATGATAGCTACAGGTATTACCCTGTTAACCTATAATCTGCTCCTGTGCAGCGCTTTTACCATAGATCAGCAAAAAGAAACCGGCACACAACTAATCATCCTCGGGTTGGTATTATTTGTAACCACTCTTATTGTATTTTTCAGGGGTCTAGGGAGAAGATAATATATTGACCTTTTGTCCAGTTCGATTAATAGCTTTATTTTACAATCAATGATTTTCTATCGGCTCCAAATTCAAACTCACTAAGCTTTTGTTTATAAGGAAGATTGGAATCAGCAACAGTAATTCTTTCAGTTCGGTCGCCCCCAATTCTGAATAACACCGGTACATCCTTCCTGATATTCAGTTTGGCAAAAAATATATTTTGACTATTCAGGATATCAACAACCGGATCGAAACTTTTAGTAATTATGTTTACATTGTTTAGATTCAGATTTTTTGCTTCACTGATCTCAATTCCTTTTTGTGATTGTATTGTCAGATTTTTCAGGTTAATATGCTGAATATTCATCTCGGGCAGTCCCCTGATGAAAATTGCTTTAGATGCCCCATCACAAACAACATTGTCAACAAAAAAATTCCTGAACAGAGGTGTCTCTTCCGTCACAGGGAGCATTTCAACCTTAGGCGGCATTCTTTTTTCGCCTGCCATAGGCACCGGGTCAACTGCTGCATAATACATATCAAAGAGAATAGCTTCACCCGGAATGTCTTTCATAAAAATATTTTTGATAAAAATATTTTCAACTATGCCGCCTCGTCCCCTTGTAGTTTTAAATCTAAGACCTATATCAGTACCTACGAAGGAACAATCCTGTACATAAATATTTTTAGCTCCTCCGCTCATCTCACTACCGATAACAAATCCACCATGAGCATTATAGACCGTACAATTTCTTACCATGATATTTTCCGAAGGCATCGCTCTTTCCCGCCCCCATTTATCTTTGCCCGACTTAATACAAATACCATCATCGCCTACATCAAACGTACTGCCTTCGATTAAAACATTTTTACAACTTTCAACATCAATTCCATCACCATTTTGGGCATACCACGGATTTTTTGCATAAATATTTCTAACTGTCAAATCTTCACACATCAATGGATGAATATTCCATGCAGCAGAATTTTGAAAGGTGATACCTTCAAGCAAAATCACCTTACAACCGGACAATAAAATCATATTGGGTCGAAGAAAATCTTTAACACTGTTATAGAATGCAGTGTCCCTGCTATTCATTATATAACCTGGATTTTTGATAGCAGAACCTTTCAATGATTTTTCAGTCGGATACCATGTATTTTTATCCGAACTTAATACTCCACCGGAAGCTACCAATTTTTCCCATTGCGAAGCGGTGTGTTTTGATTTCTTTACCATTCTCCAGGCTCCGCCGTTACCATCAATAATCCCAAAACCGGTAATTGCAATATTTGATTGATTGGTAGCGCTAATTGGAGATTGATTTCTCATTTGAGGTACTCCTTCCCAATAGGTTGCAACGAGAGGGTATTGATCAAAATCTTTTGTAAATTCAAGAATTGAGTTTTTTTGCAGATGAAGATTCACATTGCTCTTTAAAATAACCGGGCCGGTAAGCCAAAGTCCTTCCGGAACAACTACTACACCGCCACCATTTTTATTACATACATCAATAGCAGAATTGATAGCTTGAGTATTCAGTGTTAACCCATCAGCAACGGCTCCAAACTTTGATATATTAAAAGTGTCCTTTTTAAATGAGACTTGCTTTACCGCGGGTAAGTTATTTTCTGTTTGTGCTAATACGGCAATAGAATAAACAATAAGAACAAAAAAATAAGGAATTGACTTCGTAATTATTTTCATATTATATTTCAACTAATGAATTAATATTTATTTTCTCTTAACTATCCTGGCAGCCAGTTCAGGCATCTGAATACCAATATCCTGCAATACCATCTCAGCCACCAGCCTTGCTCCCAATTCATTAAAGTGCGTATTATCTTCCTTACCATTGGGATAGTTTGGATTTTCACCGGGTTGCAATTGAACGAATAATAATTTAGAAGATTCGGCACCTAATTTTTGATACAATGCCTGTGCTTTTTTATCCAGATCAATCAAAGGAACTTTCTGGGCTATAGCAACATCTCTGACAATCTGAGCATACACTTCATGCGTTCCCTCAACTTTTCCGGCACTGTTAAATTTCCTGCGGGCTACGGGTGTTATCAAAACGGGAAAAGACTGCTTCTGCTTTGCATCCGTAACCATACGTATCAGGTTGGCTCTAAATTCTGATTCAGTGGTGGAAGCCTTCTTGGTTTGTACCTCATCATTATGACCAAACTGGATAAATACATAATCACCCGGGACTGCATTGTCATAAATTTTTCTCCATAATCCTTCCTCTATAAAAGACTTCGTGCTTCGTCCGTTCTTTGCAAGATTTACAATCTGCACAGTCGTATCCCAGAAATAAACAAAGGGCATTCCCCAGCCGGTTTCAGGATAAGCAGAACTGTCTTTGACAGACATTGTAGAATCTCCCGCCATAAATATTCTGATCTTTTTATGTTGCGGAATGAACATCAATACCGGAAACATCAAGACTGGGAATAAAATCTTTTTCATTTGTATTATTTGAAGATCAACCGTTGAACAAAAAGTAAGGCTATCTTAATTCATTAATTTTTACCTGGTCCATATCACCGTAATCCAGGTTCTCACCTGCCATTCCCCAGATGAAAGTATAACTGGATGTGCCGGAACCCGCATGGATAGACCACTGCGGAGAAATAACCGCCTGTTCATTTTGCATCCATATATGGCGGGTTTCATGGGGTTGACCCATAAAATGACATACAGACTGACCATCCGCAACTTCGAAATAAAAATATACTTCCATTCTGCGATCGTGGGTATGTGCCGGCATAGTATTCCAGACACTTCCATTTTTTAATTCGGTCATACCCATTTGCAATTGGTTTGTCTCTATAACAGCGGCCACCAGCAATTTGCTAATGACACGATGATTCGAATTTTCAGGGGCTCCGGTAGTTATCACTTCTGCATCAGCCTTCGTTACTTTTTTTGCAGGATATATTTGATGTGCAGGTGCTGAATTGATGTAAAACTTAGCCGGGTGCTGAGGGTCTTCGGAACTGAACATAACTTTCTTTGTTCCTTTCCCGATGTAAAGGGCTTCTTTAAAATTGATCTCGAAGACGGTATCATCTGCCCGAACGGATCCTTTACCACCTACATTGATGATCCCCATCTCCCTGCGTTCCAAAAAATACGCTGCTTTCAGATTGTCCGGATTGGAAAGCTCGATTGAACTGGAAACGGGCATCGCTCCCCCTGCAATAAAACGGTCATAAAATGTTTGGATAAGATGGAGTTGATCTGCTTCAAATATTTTTTCAATTAAGAAATTCTTTCTGAGATTTTCTGTATCCATTTTTTTCACTTCATCCGGGCTTACAGCATACCTGCTCTCAATTTGTTCTTTCATTACTTTGATAATTTATTTAAGAAATCTATCTGATAATCTTGCGTAAAGATTTTTCAGTTTCATAATTATTCTGTTGTACAATAAGTAATCAGCATTTTGTACTCATCTTCCCATCCATCCGCCATCCACCGTCAGAATCTCACCATCCACATAGTCAGATGCGGCAGAACTGAGAAACACAATTGGTCCTTTGAAATCATCCGGCGTACCCCATCTTCCCGCAGGGATTCTGTCGAGAATCGCAGCACTTCTGTTTTGATCGTTTCTTAATGCTTTAGTATTATCGGTTGCTATATATCCGGGAGCAATACCATTCACATGAACTCCCTTTGATGCCCATTCATTGGCCAGCGCTTTAACCAAACCCGCAATGGCGCTTTTAGCAGCCGTATATCCCGGCACATTTATTCCACCCTGGAAAGAAAGAAGCGAGCAGGTGAAAATGATTTTACCATATTTTCTTTCAATCATCTTTTTACCAAATTCACGGGCAAGAATAAACGATGCATCAAGATTAACAGAAAGTACCTTATCCCAATCTTCATCCGAATGCCCGGCAGCAGGTTCGCGTAAAATGATTCCTGCATTATTGACCAGAATATCTATCACAGGATGGTCTGCCTGTATCTTGCTGATAACCTCATATAAAACTTTCCGATCTTCAAAGTTGGCAGTATAGGGGTAGAAATTTCTTCCAATTTTTTTAATATTATTTTCAGCAATGCTTCCGGGTTTCAATGATCCTGAAACACCCACAATATCTGCGCCTGCTTCTGCGAGTGCTACTGCCATTGCTTCTCCAATTCCGCGTGAACAACCGGTCACCAATGCTTTTTTACCTGACAGACTGAATAATTTTTCTATTTGAATATAAGGCATTAAGTATTGTAGTTTGACTTTGAATTACTACAAGGTTACAAATTATCTAATTTGAAATAACAGTAACCCGCAAGTATTTCTATGCAATCGTTAACGATAAAAATAATATCGATTAAGTGCAAAACATTCCATTATATGATCAGTCACCAGGTATATATGTCTACTTCATTATTATAGCAGGGGGTATGAAAGTATACGAACTACTTATTAGAATTTGCTTAAAAAATAACTATCAGTTGAGCTTAGTGGCACTCAGGCTTAAAAGTAGAAGCAACGATTCAAAGGTATTTTAAAGATTTTATCAAACTTCTTATTTAACTGATGATTTTCTTATTAACAATTCAGGTGGAAAAACTTTGTTTTCAAAATCAACAGGCGGGCGTTTGGATTCGATAAGTTTTATCAGTAACTCCGCTGCGCTCTTTCCCATTTCGAATGCAGGCTGACGGATTACAGAAAGTGAAGGTGATAGCAGATCTGCAATATCAAGATTGCTAAAACCAATGAGACCCAGTTCATCGGGAATATGTATTTTTCTGTTGTTGCAATACCTTATAATATTTGTGGTAAGTTTATCAGATGCAGCAAAAAAGGCATCAGGTTTTTTGCGCTGTCGCAGCAGTTGATCTATAGCCTGTTTCACTTCGTCATATATCATACCGCCATGCATACAATATCTTACCAATGATTTGTCAAATAAAATTCCTGCATCTTCAAGGGCCTTTTTGTAACCGCTAAGTCTTTCCTGTGTTATGGATAAATGGCCGGCATTACCGAGCATCGCAATGCGTTTAAACCCATTGTTCAGCAATTCCCCGGTTGCTTCATAAGCGCCTTTGTAATTATCAAATGAAACCTTGTGTGTTTTCAATCCCTCAACAATTCTATCGAAACATACAAACGGAAGACCTTTTTTGTGCAGTTGAAAAATATGGTCAAAATTTTCAGTTTCGGTAGAAACAGATATCAGGCAACCATCCACCGAACTTGATGCCAGAAAATTGAGATTGTTGAGTTCCAGGTTATAACTTTCCAGACTTTGGGTAATTATTACATTGTAACCCTTGCTCTTGGCTACAGATTCTACACCATTGATCATTTGTGAGAAAAAGCTGTTGGCTATTTCAGCAATAATAACTCCGATTGACCGGCTTCTTTTTTCCCTAAGGTTGACAGCAACAGGATTAGGCCGGTAATTAATTTTACTGGCATACTCCCTTACTAATATCTTAGTTTTTTCACTTATCTCATAACTATCATTCAGGGCGCGACTGATAGTTGATGCAGATAGTCCTAATGCTTTCGAAATATCTTTTAATTTGGCTGCTTCGTATTTCATACTTTGGAAAATAGGGGCACCCTCTCTTTTAAAAATGATCACTCAAATTTTTACAATATACGAAAACGTTTGCGTAAATAGTACACTTTTTACGGGACAGGACAGGATGGAACAGCTCCTGCTTTTGCAATAATTTTGATTATTTACCGAATGAGATATTTAATACTCTTTTATATTCTCTTCCTACCATTTTTGGCTGATGCACAACAACTGCAATGGCCGGTGGTCACACAGTCGGCCAAACCCTGGACAAGATGGTGGTGGATGGGTAGTGCTGTGGATTCATCCAATATTCAACTACAGATAAACACACTGAGAACTGCCGGTTTTGGTGGTGTTGAAATAGTGCCGATATATGGTGCCAAAGGCTATGAGAACAGGTATATATCATACCTTTCGCCACAATGGATTAAAATGCTGGATTATACGGTAAAGAAAGCCGATGCTGCAGGAATGGGGGTATATATATCGGCTGGTACCGGCTGGCCCATCGGCGGGACGCAGGTTAGCAGGCACGATGCAGCAACAAAGCTTATTGTACAGCAATATGCATGGAATACAAATACTGCTTTTCATCAAAAGATTACCGAAAAAGATAATAGTGCACTTAGCGCACTACTGGCATATAACGGTGAAGTATATGCGGGAAATATTACCAACCGTGTTGCAGCAGATGGCTCGTTGCAGTGGCATCCTGCTGCAAAAAGCAACTTTACATTATATGCATTATTCAATGGTAAGACAGGACAAAAAGTAAAACGCGCAGCGCCAGGTGGTGAAGGATATACACTGGATCATTTTTCGGCCAATGCACTTAAAGATTATTTAAAAACTTTTGATACCGCATTTGGTAAAAATCTTCATGGAGTACAGGCTTTTTACAACGACAGCTATGAAGTTTTTGGTGCCGACTGGACACCGGCTTTCTTTGAAAATTTTATACGTCTGCGCGGTTATGATCTAAAACCCTATATCCGGTCATTTCTCTCCGAAAACAAAAATGATTCGGTGGCCCGATTAAAAAGTGACTACCGCGAAACCATATCCGACCTGTTGCTCAATAATTTTACAAAACAGTTTACGGCATGGTCGCATAGTAAGAAGGCTTTATCGTTAAACCAGGCGCATGGCTCACCGGGCAACCTGCTTGACTTGTACGCGGCAGTAGATATACCGGAATGTGAGACGTTTGGTGCTTCTCATTTTCCTATACCCGGATTACGGTATGATAGTATATCCGCCAACGGTGATCCTCCCGATCCCATCATGCTGAAATTTGCATCTTCAGCAGCTCATGTAAGTGGTAAAAACCTGGTATCCTGCGAAACATTTACCTGGCTTGGAGAACATTTCAAATCTTCATGGGCGCAATGCAAACCACTGGTTGAACAGGTTTTCCTTGCCGGTGTCAACCATATGTTTTATCATGGCACTACTTATTCTCCGGCAGAAGCAGCGTGGCCTGGCTGGTTGTTTTATGCTTCTTTAAATGCAGTTCCCAACAACAGTTTGTGGCCCCACATCAATGCCCTGAACACCTATATCGCAAGATGCCAGTCCGTTTTGCAGTCGGGCAAACCATACAGTGATGTAGCAGTGTACTGGCCGGTATATGATACATGGCACAACGCGAACGGAAGAAATATGAGTTTCACCGTACATAATATTAATGAATGGCTGCATCCAACTGCATTCTATCATACAGTACAGGATTTGCAGCAACATGGTTATGCTGTAGATTATTTTTCTGATAAAATGCTCAAAGACGCTTCAGTTAATAATCTTGAGTTGGTAAGTTCAGGCAATGCTTCCTACAAAGTATTGGTCATCCCAAAGACCGGCTTTCTGCCCTATCAAACCCTGCAAAAGATAGTATCGCTTGCAGCAAATGGCTTAACTATTATTACTCCGGGTCTGCAGTTTAAACAACCAGGTTTACAGGGATTAAATGATAATCGAAATAAAAAACTTTTCAATACCCTTCGTTTTACAAAGCTGCAGGGCAACATGCAAAAAGCAATCGTGGGCAAAGGGAAAATTATTATTGCAGATAATGTGGAAGAGGCATTGCAATATTTACAGATTAATGGAGAAACACTGCCTTTGCTGGGACTGAAGTTTATCTGCAGAAAAATAAAGGACGGGAAATATTACTATATTGT
>JBDHYJ010000079.1:0-23000 GCA_039811345.1 Chitinophagaceae bacterium | reverse complement strand
GGTGTATTTCAATTTGCTGCTTATTATTTTATCATCACTACAGTCATCTATTGGCGGTGGGATATTCTTTCTAAATAATCTTTGCGGTTTGTTTTTTGTTACACAAAGAGCACAAAATATTCACAGCGGTGCACAAAGATTTTTCCTGCAGGCAGGTTTCGCAACCCGACTGTGAAAAATAATTTTACCGCAAAGTGAGCAAAGGTTTTCGCAGAGAACGCAAAGAGTATAGATTTTGTTTAAATTGTGTTGTACAATTATTTAAGCAAAATACATCCTGTTATGAAACCGGTTATTGTAATTGAATATTGCCCCAAATGTCATTGGCTGCTACGTGCTGCATATATGGCCCAGGAATTTTTAACCACTTTTGAAAATGAATTAAAAGCGGTTTCCCTGCAACCCAGCGAGATTAATGGAGATTTTCATATTACTATTGATGGAAAAAAAATATTTGACAGGAAAGAATATGGAGGGTTCCCCGAGATAAAAGAGTTGAAGCAGTTGGTTCGTGATATAGCGGCGCCGGGTAAAAGCCTGGGACATACAGATACAAAACCTCATCATACCAACACCTGATCATGACTGGTATCGTTTTATGTGGCGGCAAAAGTTCCCGAATGGGCAGAGATAAGGGCTTGTTGGAAACTACAGGTTCCAACTGGGCAAAGCTTGCATTTGATAAACTATCTGCTTTAAATATACCGGTAAAAGTTTCAGTGAATAAAAACCAATATGCTGAATATACCAAAACATTTCCTGCCGAAACTTTGGTACAGGACAATGAATCATTATATGTAAAAGGGCCTTTGGCTGGTGTGTTGAGTTGCCATCTTTCTTTCCCGGGAGAAGACCTTTTTGTGCTCGCCTGTGATATGCCATTGATGAAAGTTTCATTGATGCAGCAACTCTATTTGTTGTACAAAGAACCTTCATTACATACAGCATTTATTTTTACTAATGATAAAGAACCTGAACCACTCTGCGGTATTTACAAATCAGCCGGATTATCCTCAATTATGTCTTTATTGCAATCCAACCGGTTAATGAAATACAGTATGAAGTTTTCTTTAGAACATTTGCAGGTAAAATCAGTTGAAGCAGATGCGGATCAAAAAAAATATTTCAACAATTTCAATGCACACGCCGATTTAAACGGATTGTAACCCAAGTTGTTCTTTGGGTATGTATTCAAAATCAGTTTTAGGACCTTCGCACAGATAGCAGGTATAGTTCTGTGGCAGCAATTCAAAAGCAGTACCTGCTACTATACCGTTGTCTTCATCGCCCGCAACTGGGTCATAAACAGAAAGACAATGTCTGCATTGATGTACATAAGCAACTTCAGTCGTTTCTTTTTTTACTTTCTTTATTACCGGTTTTATTTCAGCCGGTGTTTTGCTGGTCCTGTAATCATAAAATGCAACTATGGCCCTGCGTAATTGTTCAGCTAATAAGAATTTTGGATTGTTCCTGCTGAAAATAAATCCGGTTCGTTCATTCGGATTAAATTCAGATGCACAGAGAATATCATACACAAAAAATAATTGAATACCCAGGAAATTGATCAGCGGTTTTCGTCTCACTAAAATACTACTGAACACTTCACTTTTTTTCCTGCTTTTGATTCCTATACAGAGACCGAAAGTTCTGATATCTGTATTGTTGAATTTTCTAACGAGGTATTGTTTCAATTGCAAACTGTCGTTGCACAGTTCTTCCACCTGGAAATTGAGTTCATTTGCAGCGTGTCGTACATTGACCTGGTGTTTTTCCAGCAACCGGTTCCATGCAGGTTTGTCCTTTTCTTCTATTCCCTTTATGATAATGGATTTCCAGGGAGTGGAGCAGAGCTGACCAATTTTAGTATTAAGACAAAGCAGGCATATTTCTTTTAAAAATGCAATATCGAAAAGTTCGTTCCGGCGATAAATTCCCAACCAGTATTTATTGTTATACCTGTTCAGTCCTTCGTAGTAGGGTAGGTTAAAGGATGGAAGTGTCACCGGTTGTGCAGCTTTTTTAGTAATCAGTTTTTCCCGGTCAATGAGTTGAAACAGCAATTCACCTTTTGCACCTGGATTGTCAAAAAATGATTTCTTATTGTAAAATATGATTTGCTCAATCTCTTTTGATAGTCTCGGAACATCATTGGTGTACACCAGTTCGTTCCATTCGTAAACCGTATTGGTTTTTGGAAAGCGTATAAACAGATGCCAGAAATGCTGGTCTGTTGCCGAAGCTACCCAATTAATATTACCCGTCAACATAGGTGTAAAACTTTGGTTGCTGTCGGATACATTTATCTTCAGTCGCGGATGGTAATCAAATGAATCAAAAATATCTTTATATACACCTTCACTCAACCAGGTATTATGGATAAAAATATCTTCTGCCGGGTAACTGCTGGTGATATTCGGAAATTCATCAACGCCTTTTTCAAATGGTATATTGAGGTGACTTAACTCTGTTGTTAAAACATGGACTGTTTCCTGGTCAACTTCAATCAATAATTGCTGACGCAATCCAAAACTTACATCATAAATCCCGGCTTTAGAAGCAGCCACTAAAATATTATATAGCTCACCGGGAGAAATGATTCCACCCCTGAAGTTTATTTTTATGATGGACCTGCGCGGCATTTTATGCTATACTTAAATTTACAGGTAAAGAATTGGTGGTTGCTTCAAGAATGGCTTTTACCTCCGGCCGGCAACTGCCGCAACCCATTCCTGCTCCACTCAACTGGCATAGTTGTAAGTGGTCCTTACAGCCTTCATTAATTTTGTTGATCAGGTTACCTTCCCCCACATTATTACAACTGCATACCAGTTTGCCAATCACCGGTTCGGGTGCCTTGCCTGAGCGAAGTAACTGTAAACGTTTTTCACTCAGCTCAATCTTATTTTCAATAAGACTGCGGTACTCAAGGAATTCTGTTTTATCGCCTATCAGAATGGCACCGATCAACCTGTCGTTATAAATGATACATTTTTTATAATACCGTTTTGCTTTGTCTACAAACACTACTTCTTCATAATCCGGATCATCGGGGCATTCCACTACACCCAGCGAGCATAATTCTGTACCGTGCATTTTTAGAATATTCATCAGCAGGGAACCTTCATAATATTTTGAAATATCACCACCTAAAAATCTTGCAACAATCTCCGCCTGTTGTTCTGCTGCTGCAGTAATACCATATAAGAATCCCTTAAACTCTGCGATTTCACCAATGGCAAAAACAGAAGGATCATTTGTTTGCAGGTATTCGTTCACTATCACACCACGTTTACATTCCAGATGACTTGCTCTTGCAATTTCAATATTGGGTGTTGTTCCAATAGCTATGATAATAGCCTGACAATTTATCATCAAACCACTCTTTAAGCGAATACCTGATACTGCGGTATCGCCTAAAAATCTTTCAATTTCATCATTGTAATAAATATCCACTCCTTTATCTGTTAGTTCTTCATGCAACAACTGGCTCCCCAGGGGATCAAGTTGCCTGTCCATCAGGCGGGAAATACGCTGCACAATGGTTACTTCAATATTTATTTCACGCAATGAAGCGGCCAATTCAATACCCAACAGCCCGCCGCCAACGATGACTACTTTACCTTTTGAAGCAGAAAGATAATTTTTAAAATTGTCTGCATCCGGCCTGTTGCGCATAGTGAAAATCCCTTTCATCAAAGGCATATCTTTCATCATGGCAGCACGGCTACCTGTTGCTAAAATCAAAATATCATAAGTATGTGTATTACCCCGGCTATCCGTAACAATTTTGTTTTCCCTGTCAATATGTTCTATACTCAACCCGCGGTGTAATTTGATGTTATACTCATACTCTTCCTCATCGGTCATTTTCACCAGACTATTCCAGGGCAAAACACCATTGACATATTCCGGCAACAAAACGCGATTGTAAAATGGGAAATCTTCCTTGCTAAAAATTTCAATATCATCTTCGGAATTTATAGCACGGTAACTTTTTACAAAACCATAGGCGCCTGCTCCTGCACCAATAACAATTATTTTCTGTTTCGGTTTTTTATACAATTGTACCTGAACTGCCGAAAACTTAAAGTCGGGTTCTTTGCTTTTTGGATCAACCAGGTTATTGGTTAAGTTGTTGACACGGTTTAAATCATTGTTCAATATTTTCCCCCAATGCATGGGCATGAAAACTACACCAGGTTTTATAGCTTCGGATATTTTTGCTTTAACCCGAACGTTTCCCCGGTTATTAAATATTTCAACTACACTGTTATCGGTTATATTTCTGGTAGCTGCATCGTCTGGATGAATTTCAAGGAAAGACTCACTTATATGTTGTTTGAGTTTATTTACTTTTCCGGTTTTACTCATAGTGTGCCACTGGTCACGAATGCGGCCGGTAGTTAAAATGAGTGGATGAAGCCCGGTAGTTGCTTCACTTTGATTCGCATCATCAAAAAAGTGAATTATGGCTCTTTGTGTTGGGGTGTAAAATTTCCGGTCTGTGAAAAGCCGTGGCGTTCCCGTACCGCCTGTTGCTTCGTTATATGGCCATTGTATTGCACGGTTGGTCTTTAATGTACCATAATTCAGATTACTGATATCAAGGTTTGTTCCCCTGGTTAATGCTGCATGTTCTTTGTATATTTCACCAAAGTCATTGAAATCAAATCCACGAAAGCCCATTTTTTGGGCAAAGCGACAAATGATTTCTGCATCAGGCAGTGCTTCGCCAGGTGGCTCTGTTATTTTAGCGAGGTGGCTGATATACCTGCCTGCATTGGTCATCGTACCTTCCTTTTCCGTCCACGAAGCTGCAGGCAATACCACGTCTGCATAAGACAATGTTTCTGCCTTGCAACTGATTTCCTGAACAACCACAAATTTCGCGTTCTTCAATCCCTGTTCTGCTTTTCGTGTATCCGGTAAGCTGATCAATGGATTGGTGCAAAGTATCCAGATGGCTTTCAGCTTTCCCTCATTCAATGCTTCAAACATTTCAATGGCGGTAAGTCCGGGTTTGGGCTGGATTGTACCCAATGGTATTTGCCAGAAGCGTTCCACTTCGTTGCGGTGATTTTCATTCTGCAAATCTCTGTGTGCAGGCAGTAAATTTGACAATCCCCCCACTTCTCTTCCACCCATAGCATTGGGCTGGCCGGTTAGTGAAAAAGGTCCTGAACCCGGCTTACCGATATGACCGGTAATTAAATTGAGATTGATAAGGGATAGATTCTTGTTAACTCCAATCACACTTTGATTAAGCCCCATTGTCCACATCGTGATAAAACCTTTGGCGCTACCTATAAATGTAGCGGCCGACCGGATATCATTTTCATCCACACCACAAATCAAAGCTGCTTCTGCAATGGTTCTTTCGAACACTACAGTCCTGTATTTTTCAAAACCATCAGTATGTTCTTTGATAAAATGCTGATCAATATCACCTGCTTCAATCAGGCAACGGCCTATGGCATGGTGAAGTGTAATGTCGGTGCCGGGATTCACCTGCAGGTGTATGTCGGCAATAGCACAGGTTTGTGTTTTTCTCGGATCACTTACAATAATCTTTAAACCCGGATTTTTTTCTTTTGCAGCTTCCACTTTTCTCCACAATATCGGATGACACCAGGCCGGATTAGCGCCGGCTACAAATATGCAATCTGCCAGTTCCAAATCATCATAACTGATAGGCACACTATCTTCACCAAGGCTCATTTTATAAGCCACCACTGCACTGCTCATGCAAAGGCGGCTGTTGGTATCTATATTGTTACTGCCAATAAATCCCTTGATCAGTTTGTTGACCACATAATACTCTTCAGTTAAGCATTGTCCTGAGGCATAAAAGGCAACTGAATCCGGTCCGTATTTTTTGATCAGTGTTTTGAATACTGCAGCCGTTCTTTCTAAAGCCTGATCCCATGAAACACGCTGCCGTGGCTGATTTCTTCCGTATCTTATTTCCGGGTACAATAACCGGTCACCGGAATTGTTTACGGTATAATGCAGATTCATCCCTTTGCTGCAAAGCATACCTTTATTTACAGGATGATCTTTGTCGCCTTCAACTGTTATCTTACCCAGTTTGTCTTTACTCACAACAATACCACATCCTACACCGCAATAACAACAGGTGGTTTTCATCTTCTCAGCATCTCCTGGTATCGTTGAAAATTGTTGTATAGAACCGTGTGTGTTCAAACTTGCTGTTTTCTTTAGAATCTATTTTGGTTAATTCAAATAAAATCCACCCGGGAAATTATTTTTCAACCCCGATATACACCAACCCGTTTTCTACTCTTACCGGATAGGTTTTAATTGCACATTCATCCCCGTTCAGGCATTCGCCTGTTTCCAGTGAGAATGTTTTTTTGTGGAAGGGGCAGGCAACTTTGGGCACTTCATTTGTTGAGCCTATCATACCGCGACTCAGCGCCATTTGTTTTTTATGCGGACATTCGTTTTGTGTGGCATACCACTCATTGCGGCGTGTAAAATAGAAGAGTGCAATTTGCTCCTCACCATATTTTATACACACTCCGCCGTTTTCAACGACATCTTCCACGCGACAGGCTGCAAACCAATGAGCGTTCTGAACAATAGTTTCGTTTTGTGTTATCATAATTTCAGGATTGTAATTTCAGAAGTTAATTATTCAATATTGAGACTGCCTATTTCCAGTCGGCAGCTTTTTTCTGATCCCTCAATACATCAAATTGTACTGTAGGATCTTTTTCACCCGGGGCATTTACAAAGTGGTTGAACCGCTTTTTTATTTCAGGGCTTTCTATAGCTGCTTTCCATTCACATTCATATGCATTTACCAGCGCCTGCATTTCCTGTTCCCACTGTGCGGCCATTCCCAGGCTGTCGTTGACCACTACATTCCGCAGGTAGTTAATTCCGCCTTCCATTTTATTCAACCATGTAGCAGTTCGGGTAAGCGGATCTGCTGTGTGGATATAAAACATCAGGAAGCGATCGATATATTTTATACAGGTTTCACTGTCTATATCTGTGGCAAGTAATTGGGCATGCTGTGGTTTACTTCCGCCATTCCCGCATACATACAGGTTCCAGCCTTTCTCTGTAGCGATAATGCCAAAGTCTTTGCTTTGCGCTTCTGCACATTCCCGTATACATCCTGATACTGCTGACTTGATCTTATGCGGTGCCCTTAATCCGCGGTATCTTTCTTCAACCTGTATTGCAAAACTCACACTATCCTGCAAACCAAACCTGCACCAGGTGCTGCCCACACAACTTTTTACTGTGCGCAACGCTTTGCCATAGGCGTGGCCGCTTTCAAAACCTGCTGCAATCAGTTCACTCCATATCAGCGGTAAATCACTCACATGTGCACCAAACATATCAATGCGCTGACCACCGGTAATCTTAGTATATAAACCATATTTCTGAGCAACCTGGCCAATAACAATCAGCTTTTCAGGCGTGATTTCACCACCGGGTATCCGTGGCACAACAGAATAAGTGCCTCCTTTTTGTATATTGGCGAGAAAGCGGTCATTGCTATCCTGTGAAGTATCATTACCTTTTTTCAGCACCATCTCATTCCACAAACTTGCCAGTATTGACGATACCACAGGTTTACAAACTTCGCAACCATCGCCAATGCCTAACTGATCAAGTACTGAATCATAAGTTTTGAGCTCATGCAGTTTCACCAGGTCAAATAATTCCTGCCTGCTGTAGTTAAAATGTTCGCACAATACATTCCTGACGTACTTGCCCTGCTGCTTCAGGGTATATTCCATCAGGTCTTTTACCATAGGTAAACAACCACCACAACCGGTACCTGCTTTGGTACATTTCTTAATGGCATCTACGGTTTCACATCCCTGCTCACTTACTGCGCGGCAAATAGTAGCTTTATCAACACTTTCGCAACTGCATATTAAAGCATCATCAGGCAATGCCACTATGCCTGCACCTTCATCTTTCTTACCTTCACGTGCCGGCAAAATCAGATCCTCCGGATTGGGGGGGAGGATGAGTTTGTTTTTGCAGGTCTGCAATAAAATATTGTATTGAGTGGTATCGCCAACCAATACACCGCCAAGTAAATGTTTGCCATCTGCAGAAACATTCATGCGTTTATATACACCTTTGGCAGTATCTCTCAATATAATATTGCGTACCTGATCACCGTTGGCAAACGGATCACCAAAGCTTGCCACATCAGTGCCTACAAGCTTCAGTTTTGTGCTCATATCAAAACCGGTAAATTCTTTTGTTCGTACCGAAGAATTTGCATGAATTCGGCAAATTTCATTAACCGCTACATCCGCCATTTCATAACCCGGCGCTATCAAGCCATAGATCATTTCATTATAAAGAGCACATTCACCAATTGCATAAATAGATTCATCACTGGTTTGCATAAAATTATTTACTACAATACCACCATTCATGCCTGTTTCCAAACCACATTCAACCGCTAATTCACCACGTGGTTTTATACCGGCAGATACAACAAGCATATCAGTTTGCAAAGAGGTTCCGTCGGTAAACTGCATTCCTGTGATACATTCATCCCCGGTTATTTTAGCGGTGTTTTTATTGGTATGAATGTTTAAACCGATTTTCGTTAAAGTGGTGGACAACATTTCCGATCCGGCTTCATCAAGCTGGCGCGGCATGAGTCGTGGTGCAAACTCAATTACGTCCGGATGTTCAATGCCGAGGTCCAGCAATGCTTTCGCAGCTTCGAGACCCAGCAATCCGCCGCCGATTACTGCTCCGTATTTTGCTTTTTTTGCATAAGACCGGATCAGGTGCAGGTCTTCAACCGTCCGGTAAAGAAATACACCGTCTTTTTCAATACCCTCAATTCGGGGAACAAAGGCAGATGAACCTGTTGCCATCACAAGAATATCATAATGGAGCAGGTGACCCTTGAAAGTTTGTAACAATTTTATGGAGTTACGAATATATTGAACCGGGTCGCCGAGGTGTAGTTGAATACCATTCTCTTTATACCAGGATGCAGGCGCCATTGCCAGATCATGGGCATTTTTACCATTAAAGAAATCGCTGAGGTGTACCCGATCGTAGGCGGGATATTGTTCTTCACCAAAAACAATGATCTCAAGACCGGGAAGCTTTTTGGCAACAAGCTTCTCACAAAATTTATAACCTACCATGCCATTTCCAACAACAACAACTTTCATATACTCATTTTAAGTGTTAGAAAAATGGCAAACAATCAAATAGTAATAAAATATATGTAATAAATATTTTAGAAAATTAAAAAATATATTATTATAAATATAAATTATGTAGTAAAAATATGAATAAAATTCAAATAAATGGTATAAACACTAAATATAATAAACATAATAATTATAATAATATATTATTTTATAACTCTTACCAGTGCGGGAAAGTCTGTAAAACCTCAATTATATCATATTAATTTTAAAAAATATCCGGAGAACCTTGCTGAGGATTTCTTTGTTAAACTGATATTTTTTTGGAGTAGGCATTTAAAAGAAAATTTCCTCCAGTTCAAGGCCATATCCAACCAGGGTTGAAGTCAGGCATAAAGCGATAAAAGGCTGGATTGCCATTGATCAAATACGGATGATTGACAGAGTAAGGATTGTAAAACACTTTGAATCTTTGACCAATAAAGAAATTGAGAAAGTCAAAATCGTTATTCAAGAAACATTTGTGGACTAAAACTACCAACAAAAGCAAATCCTTCAATTTGTGTACAGTACGAGCAATGATCTGCCCTGGCAGAGAACGAACCTGCCACAATGAGCAGGCTCTGTGATTACCTGTGTCGTATTTACCAAATACTTCAATAGTTATTAATATCCCGGTTTTGCAGCAAGGGTATTTTCAGGGTAATTGTTTACCCATGCTGTTTTGAGTTTACCTTTTACAATACTTTGTAAATGCGTAAATAAATATCACTTGATGTATCTGAATGTCTCTTAGCATAAGATTTGCTTCGCAATATGAAACTTTCTTTTCTGCATACATGGCTTTATGAAAGAGACATTCGCAAAAGGTAGGATTTACGTGTTTGCATTTAACACTAACCCAAATGCAAGATCAATATTCAACATTAGTTATTAATTTCAAATATATTTCTGCCCAACGGCAAGCGGATCAATGGGAATTGGTATCAGGTCTTACTACTCTGATGAGTTATGATGCTTATCTGTAGCCTCAGCATATCTGGTTCATAAGAGCAGATGGAATTCTCAACTTGTATAATGTTCCGTCCGTAGGAAATTTTATAATAGACAGTAACAACAATGACAGAGCTTGAAAAATTTATACAGAGAAACTATTGTGTAAACACAGATGACTTGACCAGGATAAGTACTTATTTCAAACCTATTACACTTAAAAAAGGTGACTTTTATTTGAAAACAGGAATGTATTCTGAAAGACTTGGTTATTTACAGTCGGGTATTATCAGAGAATATATTACAATTAGTAATAAAGAGGTGACCAAATGGATTTCAACGAAAGATAATTTTGCAGTTGATATTCAAAGTTTTTATTTCCGGCAACCTGCTCGTTGGAACATACAGGCTTTGACTGACTGCGAACTTTTTGTTGTTGAGTTTAACGACTACCAAAAAATCGGACATATAATTCCACGATGGACAGAATTGGAAAAATTGTTCATTGCAAAATGTTTTTCAGTTTTGGAAGATCGTATTGTACAACATATTTCACTTTCGGCAGAAGAACGATATATGCAGTTTTTTAACTGCAATAAAGAACTATTTAATCAAGTACCATTGCAATATATTGCATCAATGCTTGGCATGAAGCCTGAAACACTAAGCCGATTTAGAAAAAGGAATACTAAAAAAACTTCTTGATTTTTATCAAGCGAACGACTTGCATTTGTACTGAACTTTACAAACTAAAATTTGATTTTGGCAGTAATAATTTTGCTGTTTTCAGTGATCTGTTATTGTAAACAATAGAAAAATGAAGAAAAGTATCAATCAAAATGCAACAGTTGTATGTAGTAAGAAAATTACAATTAATGCGGACAGTAAGAAGGTTTGGTCGGTATTGACCGACATTGACAAATGGAGTTCCTGGAACACCGGGATCAGTTATTCTAAAATAAAAGGTTCATTGAAACCCAAAACGACTTTTGATTGGAAAACAGGTGCAATAAAAATTCATTCAACACTACATACTGTTGAACCATTTACAGACTTTGGGTGGACAGGAAAAGCACCTGGTGTGTCTGCTATTCACAATTGGAGTTTGGCAGAAGCCAATGGGCAAACTACGGTTTTTGTTGAAGAAAGTATGCAGGGATTTTTGGTAAAGTGTTTCAGGAAATCATTCACGAAAAACCTTGAAACCCAGATGCAAAAATGGCTGGACCTGTTGAAAAAGGAGTGTGAATCTGGATTGAGCTGAAAAACGCCTGTAACTCGGGTTCTCTTTAGAGCGGGTTAGTGTGCCGGCTTCAGCATTTGTATAAGATAAACTTGAAAAAAAGGTTAGGCTATCCGCATTGATATTAACCCGATCCCAAAACCAGAAAATCAATGGAATTCTGACAGAACACAGGGAAATTGTGGAATACTACTGACATGCTGTTGTCAGAATACAGGGTTAGCTTCGCAAAATAAGATTAAGTATAACACATATGAGCACTAAAAGTAACGGTAAGCTAAAATATGAGTTTGTTTCTAAAGTTTGGCAACATAACGGACAAAGTGGGTGGCATTTTGTCTCACTTCCACTCGAGTTAGCAAAAGAAATTAGAGATAACCTGAAATCAGAAGAAGAAGGATGGGGACGACTAAAGGCAACTGCTAAAGTGGGTAATAGTGAATGGGATACTGCAATTTGGTTTGATACAAAAAAGATGACCTATTTATTACCGCTCAAATCAGAAATAAGAAGAAAAGAGAAGCTTTTGGCAGACAGAAGTATAAAAACTATTATTTGGATCTAGAATTTAACAAACACCAGGTTTTTCAAATGAATATTTGCCTATACAACAAAAACCCGAAACGTTTTTACATT
Source organism: Chitinophagaceae bacterium (assembly GCA_039811345.1). Taxonomy (GTDB): domain Bacteria; phylum Bacteroidota; class Bacteroidia; order Chitinophagales; family Chitinophagaceae; genus Agriterribacter. The sequence continues at coordinate 10,952 of JBDHYJ010000079.1, read as the reverse complement.
TCGGGTTTTTAAGTCATATCAAATTGATCAATTACTTGTTAGCTTCAGAATATTTTTCTGAGTCTTCATAGAAATGATACTCAAAAATTTTTTTATCTTTAATAACACACATTAATGCCCAATTGCTAGAAAATGTTTTACCGCTTGATTTTACAACATGTGAAAACATTCCATTTGCAAAAGCAATATCACCTTCGCTAATTACATTGTCAACAGAAAATGCTTTTGTGTCAAATGCATTTCCCAAATTTGATATAAACAATTTTGCTCCATCCTTTCCTTTGTATGTACCATAAATTTGTGCGCCTGTTCTGTCGGCATCTCTTACAGCCGTTATGGTGCAACTGTCATGAAAGGAATTAATAATTCCATTAAAATCCCCGTTTCCAAATGCATTAAAAAATCCCTGAACTACTTCTTTACTTTGTTTTACTGTTTCCATTTTAATTTTCTTTACTGTTTTGTTATTACTTACTTGTGCTGTTGCATTAAAGTTACCTATGGCTATCAGGCACATTGTTATTAACGCTGAAAATGTACGTTTCATAAATTATTGATTCAACCATTTTGTGAATATTCTGTTGTAAAATGGCAGTATGATATATACTACAACCGGAACTGCTATGACTGTTAAAATAAAAGTCCTTATGGTCAAAGGGCATTTCGTCAAATAATCACCAAATAGCCAAAATAAAATGGTTATTAGAGGATAGATAGCCAGCCATATCAAAAAGGCTCTCTTGTGCTGAATGTGTTTGCTCATTTTTATTAGTTTTAAAATTTTATCTGAGCAAAAGTATAATGTATATATCTTTGTGGCAAGTATGTACTTAAAAGTAGCCTACTTACTAAAAGTATACTAATATTGATTTACAATTAAATAAAATGAAAAAAAAGAATCAAGAAACTGCTATGTGTCCTGTGGACTATGCTTTTAGACGAATTGGAGGTAAGTATAAAGCCCGAATTTTATGGCATATCTATCAAAACAAAGTTCTTCGTTATGGTGAACTAAAAAGGACACTTCCTGATATTACAACAAAAATGCTAACTCAGTCATTACGTGAACTTGAGGAGGATACATTGATTAACCGAAAAGTATTTCACGAAGTACCTCCAAAAGTAGAATATACATTGACTGGTACCAGTAAAGAACTTATGCCTTCCATCAAACTCATTATGCAATGGGGTGACAAACAGATGAAAAAAGTAAGTCAAAAATGATATAAATTACAGTCAATGATAAAGTAGCACTCTATGAGGTGATAACATGTTCTGATTTTTTAACCCTGCCTGGTAAATGAGGAAAATAAAACATGATAAACTTAAAATGACGCAGGAACAAAAAAACTGTGTTTTTTCAAGAATAGAATATCTTACCATTACTCTAATTTTTTCTGTTTATGATCAAACCATTTTTCGTAATTGTAAGCGTATTATGTTCAATTAGTCTTTTGGGTCAGACGAATTACAAGGGATATATAGACAAATATCCAATTGAATTAGTGACTCAAATTAATTCAAGCGGAGATACAAAAGCAATTTATACATATCAGAAATATGACAACCCAATTGTTATCAACGGCAGACAACAGAAAGACACATTGATTTTGTTTGAGAAAAACAATCAGGAAAGAGTTACAGCAACGCTGACATTCTTAAACTTTAATGAGAAGAATAAAACTTTATCGGGAACCTGGAAAAATTTACATACCGGACAGGAACTTTCTGTTAAGTTAGACAAAGAATTTGAACTGGAGAACGGGAACAACATTGCCTGGGAAGACAGAGAAATTATTCAACCTGTTTCGTTAGAAAATATTTACTTTAAATTAGTCGTTTCAAAGTCATCGGATAATTTTTCCCCTATTGTCTCGGGTGTCAAAGTTTTGCAAAAACAAACAGATAGTTTAATTCAGTTCATCAAATTGGATTGCCAGTTTTTGGGCTTGTATGATATAGAAATTGACGACTACAATTTTGATGGGAAAAAAGATTTTTCGGTTTTTGAAGCGAGCTATGCCGGTTCAAATACCACAAGAAAATATTTTTTATACGATCCTCAGTTGAATAAATTCTTTGACTCAAAATTTGCAGGAGTTTCATTGACATTTAACCAAAAGACTAAGCAGATATCAGAACTCAATCAATGTTGTGCAGGTCGGCAACAAACGGTTTCAAAGTATAAAGTAGTAAATAATAAAATGGTTTTAGTTGAGCAGCATTGCTATATCTGGAGTGAGAAAAAACAAGAATTTGTAGAACGAAAAATGAAAGACTGTCAATAAGACTGTACAAAAAAAGCAAAGAACTATTCCTCATTGAAGGAGCTACGCATATTCAAACTTACTGGGTGCCGGAGTATGTATCACAAGCTGTAAACAAACTGGTAAACTTTTATACAACCAACCTTTAAATACAGTAAGATGAATTTGAAAATACTGGCAACTCCTTTTCTGTTTGGAGCTTTTGCAGTTTCCTGTGTACAGTCAAAACAAACAGGGGAGACATCAATATTTGCAAAAGGAGAAAAATTAGTCAGCGAAAATTTTACCGGAACCGCATGGTTAAACAACCTGGTTCAGGCAGATAGTATCAATACCAATGCCGTTGGCAGTGTAACCTTTGAGCCGGGTGCAAGGACATATTGGCATAGTCATCCGGCAGGGCAAATTATTCTTGCCCTTGATGGAGTAGGATATTACCAGGAAAAAGGCAGTGCCAAACTGATTTTGAAAAAAGGCGATGTGGTAAATGTCCACCCCGAGTTCCCCATTGGCATGGTGCAAACTGAGACACCTCATTTGTTCAGGTAGCCATTACAGGCAGGGAAAAAGGAGCAACAGTTTGGTTAGATGTGGTGCCGGATAGTGTATACCTGAAATGAAATTGAGAGAAGATATTAACACAAGACTTCAATATTCACTTCTTAAATTTTAATTTTTTGTGAAAAGGTATATGGGTATTACGGATTGCGCAAAAGAATTCCATTTGCATGGAAAGATTCCAGAGGGTGAACCGAAGTTCTGTAAAACACAGCAAAATCATTGCTTACAATAAAACGTCTGCATTGCCCATTCTTTTGATATGTTTCTCCTTGAGAGTATCAATATACTTTGTTCTTCCTTTTTTTCTTACTCTCAATTCAGGAAAGCTACGGTGGAATAGTCCCTGGTCTATGCCAAATAATTTTTCAAAAAAACCTGCTATTGCATTCAATTCTATTTTTCCGTTATTTAATGCCCTGTCAGCATTTGACGTATACATTAATTCAATGAGAACAACTTTTTACCACAAATAAAATATCTATGATCAAGGTAGGTGCAATTGATATGATGGTATTTGCTAAATTCAAAGTTGCTATCAAAATATATTTTTTTGTACAATTCATTATGGTTTTCAGCTTAGCAATATGGCTGATTTCTAGCACAAAAGCTCAATAGAATTACTACTGTTGAACCTTGCACAAATGTTTCATAGAAGCACTTCACCCGCCATATTGCCAAACTGTTAATGTAGGTTGTTCTATTCAACTTTTTGAACGTTCAAGTGTTTACCCTCATCAATAATAATTTGAAACCCCTTAACCTTGTTATTGTCAATCATAAAGCGGTGTTCAATATTAGGTGCTTGAAGCATAAAAAAATCTGTTGGGGATGTGAAATATAGCTGCCATTTGAATCCCATGAATTCTAAAAAGATTGTCATTATTTTGAGAAACTATATACTCATTGTCATTTAATTTATAGTTACCAGCATATTTTTGCAAAGCAGTTTTGTCAATCTTTACTACGTTTTTCAGTATCGGATGATAGTAATTTTTCCAATTGTAAACATATGCTATACTGTTTATTATTTCGTAAAGTATCGTTTTATCTGTAGAATTGCACATTACGACGGCTCCATTGCCATTTTCAAAACTGCCCACATATAAACTCGTAAACCCTTCGTTTACACCACCATGCTGAAAATATTTCACCCCTTCTTTATTCTCTATAAAAACACCTAAAGCAGCAGAACTGTCAATATATGGAGTCAACATGAGTTCAGTGTTCTTTTGTGTAAGAATTTTGTTCGATTCTCCTAAAAAAGAGGTTTGCATTTCGATAATAAATTTTGATAATTCTGTTGGGTTTGTCCACAAACCTGCAGCGGCTTGCTCAGGATAAATGAGATACTTATTTCTTACTTCTTTACCATTGTAATAGCCTGTCGATATGTTTTGTAATTTGTTTTCCGATTTTGGTCTGGTATAAAAGCTATTCTTCATTCCAAGAGGCGTTAATATATTTTTTATCATATAGTCGGAATATTTTACCCCGGTGATATCTTCAATAATCAATTGAGAAATGGTTGTACCGCCACCAGAATATTTATAGTTTAGTCCAGGTTCAAAAATGGATCTTACGGCATCGCTATTCGATGGACTTTGCCCATTTAGAATTTGAATAATACTCGGCAATGAGTCTGTTTTGGAATAGCCATCAAATCCACTCACATTAACACCTCCTGTATGGCTCAATAAATTCAGCAATGACACTTTCTTCCCTTTGGATACAGAATCGTATGGAAATTTCCATGATTTTAAATAAGTATTTATATCAGCAGTTAGGTCTAAATTTCGCTCCTGAGCTAGTTTTAAAACTCCTAATGCATTAAGTGATTTGCTAATCGAAGCTGCTTGAAACATAGTTTTCGTGTCAACCATCCTATTTTGAGCCGAATCTGCCCAGCCATATCCCTTAGCCCAATTAATTTTAAAATCTTTGATTACAGCTATACTTACACCCTTTACATTGTAGAACTTCATTCTTTCAAGTATATTCCAGTTAGGTGTATTTTCAATTTTCACCCAACTTGATAAATTGTTCTCTACCTGCATTATTCTCTTATTAAGAATTTCCTCTTCATTAATCCTATGTTGTGCATTAATTTGGGTAGCAGAAATACAGATTAAGATCGTGGAAATGGTTGTTTTGTTTAATATAATATTCATAAGGTCCGTTTTTTTTATTGTACAAAAGCATTAATTTTAGAGGCTTCCGAAATAGAAACCGATTCCCCGGGTTTCAAAATACCATATTGACTGTTTTCTCCTTTCCCTTTCATCTTAAAATCTACAATTCACCCCAAGTTGCCCATAAAAAGGAAGCAATGGTTGTGATTCAAAATCTTGCTGTAAAATCTTGCCGGCTTTGAGAGTAATATCTACTTTCTTCATTGAAATACCCCCTTGCAGTCCATAATAAAAATTACCACCGGTTGCAGGCTCATACCAGCCGTCCTGAACACTGTCGTAAATGTTATTTTTGAACCATTCGCTATGCTTAAAATTTGTAACAATGGCCTTATCAAAACCTGCCTCAGCGCCCAGAAACCAATGTTTTCGATAATAGCCAATTGTTCCGGCAAAATCGCTACCAAAGTTGAAAAGCCTGACTGACTGATTTTGATAGCGCCGTGTTATGCCTTGTATCCTTGCTGAAAATTGAAACCGCTTTACTGCAAAGATTTTCATTTGTGCACCTATCCTGACCTTAAAATCATCACCTAGTTGGTTACCAGAAGGTATAGATAATTCACCGCCAATCCACATAGGAAAATTTTTAATAGGTATTAAGCGATGATAACCCAAACCGGCCGTTATGCCATATTCTGCGCCGACATCAGCGTGTAACAGATTTTTGTTCTGTTCAGAGATATTATTCCAATTTATGACCTGAGCATAAATTTCATTTTGAAAAAATGAAAATGTAGCAAAAATTATAAGAGTTCTAAGGGTAATAGATTTCATATTAGTTGTTATAAAGATTGTAAATAAGAGATTATTTTAGGTTCCATAGTTGTTGTCCAGAAATCAATCTGGTCTAACATTCCGGAATGACCTACTCCTTGGGCTTTAAAAATTTCTTTATTAGGATAAACAGATGAAATTTTTTCAGCCCAACTATCAAGGTATGCTTTATTGTTTGAGCTATATATAAAAAGTGTTTTGATAGAAAAATTATTTATGCCCGCTGAGAAATCGGGTTTTAGTTTCTTACCCAATTCATACGATGCAGCATTAACAACGGCACCACTTCGGGAGGCAACATAGGATGGTGCATTATTGCCTAAATCAGAACTAACATCGCCAACTATTTCATTTGTAGAACCCATCAAGCCAGCTTTGTAATCTAAGATTTCGTGCTGGTTCTCTTTGCCAGTCATAAACTGGTCAATATAAGTAGCATCATTTAAAGTTTCTCCCCACAGCTTAAATGATCTTGATTCAGAAACATAATCCACCACCTCATCCCATTTTAAACCACCAGGCTCAGCTACAATTAAGCCATCAACATCAGTAGGATATTTACCGGCATAACCAGTAGCCAGCATTGCACCCCAGGACTGCCCTAATAGAATTACTTTTTGGGACGAAGATGTTTTATAATAATCAATCACTCCTTTTAATTCATCATAAAATATTTTATTAATGGCATCACTACCTTGAGATTTGTACCAACTTTTTGGAAACCGTTGAGAAAGCCCTGCTCCACGCTGGTCGTAAAAAACAACCCTATAACCCTTTGTTGCAAGGGTCTTGCAATTAAGCATGTAACGGTAGTCTCCACCCGGCCCGCCATGAATACATATAATTAAGGTGCTGTCTTCAGGTCCAAATGCTTCGGAATGTAGCAATGTCCCGTTAATCGAAATTGAAGGCAATGTAGCATCCTGGTCAACCGTTTTAGGCACTAAGTTACCAGGTGCATCAATATACTTTTCTTTGGTACAGGAAAAGATAAATATTGAAAGAATTGTGAGCGCTAAATATGTTTTAATTTTTTTTTTCATGCTTGAAACTTTTTCATTTTTTATTTCGATTCGGGTTTCGTTGTTATTGAAAAGTATATGACATTGCTGAATTAGGCGAAGTGTAATCCTGGGATTTTACGACCTGATTATTGACTAATATTTCAAGCTTTACTGTTTGAGCAGGATTGACAAAATATCCAAGAGTTATAATATTGTTCTTGTTTACAGTTTTTGTAATGGTTTTTGTGAATGGCAATGCAGGATTATTGGCGGTAGTTTGTCCGCCGGTGTCGTTATCATAAGTGATTGATACCAGGCTATTCGCTGTTGTACTGCTAACCCTGTATGTTATACTCACTTGTTTAGGATAAGTATTATCAGTTCCAGAATCATTCTTTTTACATGATGCAGCAAGAATCATGATTAATCCGAGGACAAGGTGAGTTTTAAGTAATTTCATTTTTTAAAGTTTTAGATATGTTATAGAGATAGAATAATTGGTTTTAAATTCATTGGTTATTTCAGTACCCTTATTTGTATTTTATCAACTCGAAACTTAATCCTTTGGCCAGTGCCATGCCTTCCACACGATAATTGATGTAATATTGCTTTCAAAAAAAGACAGCATCACATAGAATATCCTCCATTCCGAAAAAGATGAAAACCCTACTAGCAAAGTGAAAATGGTTAGGAATACACCAATAGAAATATTTAAAACTCTATTCCATTTTGGCTTCATCAAAAGTGAAAGAAAAATCATCAATGTAGGAAGTGTCAAAACAATGGTTGCAAAAAGTAATTTGTAAGGCGTATTCAATATGTTTTGTCCGCTCAGCAAACCTTCAACTTTTTCAGGAACGTACAATTCAAAATAGTCTCCATAGATGTACAAAAACATTACGGAAGCCCAAAGTGCAGAGAGCTTCAGCTTAATATTGATTTTAAAATCTTCATATTTATATTTTTTATTTTCCATTTCTAATAGTTTTAAATCCAAAAAACAATAGCCAAAAACATATACTAATTTCTGCAACTGCGGGCAACATGCCCATATATTTTCCTATTCCAATTTGGGAGTAATTTTCAAGTAAAGTATTGCCGGTAAAGTTTATTAAATACCCAACGCAACCTAACATCAATAAAACACCTAAAATTTTCGGTATAAACCCTGACTTGTAAACCAGCAACCCAAACGGAAAAAGCCAAAGCCCCCAAAACACAATTGCAAGCAAAATCCCGTCATCATATTGATGTAGTGAAGACATCAACCGGTTGTGCAAAACTTCCGGCGATACACCTTGCAGAAGGGAATCTTTACCCGTGAGCGTTAAGACAGCATATTTATGCTGCAAATTGCTGAACGATAAAGGCACACTTAATAATGCCAGTATCACCATTGCCCTTGCATGCGATTCATTAACCATTCGTAAAAGCCGGTACAAAAAAAGTGGCAAAAAGGTAAAAGCTATATAGCAGATTATGCTGCTATAAATACCAAGTCTGAATAAGGAAGAACCGGTTGTGATATTATTGAATGTTACGCTGCTATTATTCCAGTCAACCAGTTTATTTGGAACATAAGCCAGGCTAAACATCCCGGTGATTATTACAACCAGGTAAATAAGCCCTGCAGCCCTTGCCGTGTTTTTATTTGTGTTCATGCTTATTTTCGTGAAAGAATTTGAAAAAAGAGAAAGCAAAAATCGCCATGAACAATTAATGCAAGGTCTCAATGGTTACAGTAGTACAAATGATTCCACAGTCGCAACAAATTGATAATAAACAGACTGTGAGAGTTGATACTTCTTAAGTGAGGATTGGCACCATTGATATTATTGTCACTCCAGGTTGTTTTGATATTCGCTTGGCGTTTTTCCGGTATATTTCTTAAAATTTCGGTTGAATGAGGCTTTTGAATTAAAGCCACAATCATAAGCAAGCGACATAAGAGTAAATTGCTTGTTTTCGGGCATATTTAGGAGCCGTAAAAATTCATGAATGCGCTTCTCATTAATGAGGTCGTAAAAGTTCTTTTGCTCGAATTTGTTGATAACCTCAGACAATTTGTTGGGATGGGTGGGAATAAGTTTTGCCAGTTGAGCCAGAGTCAGTTCCGGATTTAAAAATGGCTTTTCGCTTTCCAGAATTTTCAACAACAGTTTATGTATCTGCAAGGACTCGTCATTGCTTAAACTGGAATATTGATATTTCACCGGGCGAGATGATATATCAAGTTCTTTTTCCTTTTCTACTTCGTCATTTATAAAAATCACATTGGACAAAGAATCAACTTTGGAACCGAAAACATTCACCTGTGTGATGCCAAAGTAACCAAGCAAAACCACAAAGATGGTAGATGATATTGAAATTATTTTATTGTCTTGCACGAACAGAACTACCAACCATATTGTCAGCATTCCAATTATCAAAAACACCAGCCAGTTGAATTCAATCCGCTCTGTATTCGAAAATTCGTTTTTTATGTTTCTTCGATATGTATATAAAATCCGGAGAGACAAAAGGCAATAGATAATTCCAGAGATATAAATTGCTGCAATTCTTAACGAATTCACAAATTCATAACCTGCACCCTCTGATTGCATGATCGCTCTTTTTTCTGAATGGCTCAAAAAGAAAAATTGGAGATAAGCCAGGAAGATAATTGCAACAGGAGCGAAATGCCATAACTCCCGCCATTGAAACGGGATATTGCTGGTTTGGTACTTGGTGTAAAAATATAAAAGAATGCTTACTATTATTGGGCTGGTGAAACCTAAAACCAATAAATCCGGATAGGTTAAATACAATCCGGTTAATACTAAAAATGTATTAAGAATAGTTTGAGCCGCAAAAAATAATAACCCGGCGAGAATAAAATCAGTAGTGTATTTTCTTTTTTTTGTTAACAGAATTACCGCCAGAAATAATGCAATAGAAATACCGCTGATAAAAAAATAACTCATAATTCTTGGAACTAGTAGAAAGAAGCAAAAATAGCAAGATGGGGGCAAATTATTACAGAGGATTAGTCCCTTATCATTAAAGTATTAGCGGACTACGTTAAACAAGTTTCTTTTTTGCAATTAGAGGGCTGCTTTAGGGATGCAATTCTTGCGACAGAATGGCTACGAACAAATGAAGTACAATTATTGTTTTTAGACATTCATTTACCCAAACTTAAGGGGATGACTTTTTAAAAAACACTTGTTAAGCAACCTGCAGTTATGATCACCACAGCTTATCACCAATATGCTGTGGAGGAATTTGACCTCAATGTAACAGATTACTTACTTAAGCCTATTGAATTTGAGCGTTTTTTAATTGCTGTAAATAAAGTAAAAGTTTCTAATGGCATTAATCAGCTAATGAATGAAGCAGATGAAGTGAAAGATTATTTATTTCTTACTGTGCAAAAGAAAAAAGTAAAAATTTTATTTTCGGAAATTTTGTATGTAGAAAGTCAGAGGGAATACATAAAAATTGTTACTGCAAAAAAGGAATTCATATCACGAATGAGTACACATGAAATAGAACACCTTTTGCCTGATCATATTTTTAAACGTATCCACCGTTCATTTATAATTTCAATTAACAAGCTGGAATCTTATACCGCAGAATCAGTTGAAGTGAGCGGAGTAACTATTCCAATTGGAAGAGGTTATAGAGAGGTTATTGATAATCTCTACTAATTATTTTTAAGACTTAATGCTATTTAGTGGGAAGTATTTTTTGTGTAGCCTTACTCTTTTGAGTTGACATTTTGGTTTTAAAGCCCCCATCTCAACACTCATCGTTCTATCCAAAATTTTTTTATAATACTGTTTGTCCGTATATTTTTATGCCCAACCTTCCTCTACATTTTCTATAGGTACACGTTTAATAATGTTTAGTGCAACAAAATAGTTCACCTATTTGTTTAATGTAGTCATTCATTTTTTAATTGCTTAAAACCACAGCAGCTTGCCATCATCCGGGTATTATGATGTTATTAAAATTAAAAACGCTGTAAAGTATTGATTTTACAGCGTTTTTAATTGATGCTGCGGAGAGAGAGGGATTCGAACCCCCGGACCTGTTACAGTCAACGGTTTTCAAGACCGCCGCATTCGACCGCTCTGCCATCTCTCCGGCGCAAAAGTAAGGGCGCAGATTTA
>JBDHYJ010000078.1:0-23373 GCA_039811345.1 Chitinophagaceae bacterium | reverse complement strand
CTCACCAATCCTCAACATAATTTGAATAACCCGGTATATGGCCCCGATAACTGGATATATGCCGCTCATGAGGGTATCGTCAGGTCGAGAGACTATATACAGGAATTTGGTGATGAGGGAACAGAGATTTATTATCCCTCCAATCCTCAGGCTGTAAGGCTACCACAAAATGCAAGCGGAAAATCTGTTCGTTTTCGTCCCGACAAAATGATGCTGGAAGAATTAGCCAGTCGCTGCCAGTTCGGTCATGCATTTAATCAATGGGGGCACTGGTTTGGTTGCAACAACTCCGACCAGGGTTACCAGGAAATTATTGCTCAGCGTTATCTTGTTCGTAACCCTCAGCTCCCGCCGACATATCCCGATCTTTCCATGTCTGATCACCTCAATGCCCCTGAAGTTTTTCCTACAACCACAAACCCCGACAGGCAGATACTTACAGATGTAGGCACAATGACCTCAGGCAGTGGTTTAACGGTTTACCTGGCAAATGATTTTCCGGCGCCCTACAATACCGGTGCAACCTTTATTGCCGAACCGGTAAGTAATCTTGTACACGTTGATGTATTAAGAGACAGCGGAGTAAGCTATGTTGCCGGTCGTGTTTTTCCTAACAAAGAGTTTTTGACTTCCACCGATGCATGGTCGCGACCGGTGAATATGTATGTGGGTCCGGACGGGGCATTGTACGTGTTGGATTACTACCGTAGAGTAATCGAATCACCCGAATGGATGTCGGAAGAAGCGATCAAAGCGGGTAATTTGTATGATGGTATTGATAAAGGCAGGATATATCGTATCAGTACTGTAGACGGGAAAAAAGCTGACTGGACAAAAGGTCTATCACTCGGAGACGCAGATGGTGAGACGTTGGTAAAGGAACTGGCTAATCCAAACAACTGGTGGCGAATAAATGCTCAGAGATTATTGGTGGATCGTTCAGATAAAAAAAACATTACTAGCCTGGAAGAAATGGCTACCAAAAATCCGTCAGCAATAGGAAGGTTTCATGCACTCTGGACACTTGAAGGAATAGGAGCTTTGACACCAGGTATAATAAAGCATGCTTTGAAAGATACTGTGGCGGGTATCAGGGAAATTGCCATCAAACTGGCTGAACTGCACCTGCAGGATAATCCTAATCTGGAAAATGATTTAATACCACTGAAAAATGATTCTAATGAAAAAGTAAGATTTCAGCTATTGCTAACACTGGGTTTCATTGATAATGCCGCAGCAGCAGAAGCAAGAAACAACCTGATCTTTGACAATCTCAGTAATAAATGGTTTCAGGTGGCTGCATTGTCAGCCGCTTCATTACATGCTGAGAGTTTACTCAACCTGCTTTTGAAAAAATATAAACAGGATATACCGGCATTTGCATCTATGACACAGCGCGTAACTGAAATGATCACAGCATCGGCTGATGAATCAACTGTTCACCAACTGATTCAAAAATCATTGCCCGGAGCAAAGCAGGCACCCTGGCAACCGGTGATGCTAAAAGGTATTGCCCAGGGGTTGCGTGGCAGAAAGCATAAACCTGCAATAGCAGAAGCCACTCAGCAACAACTGATCAATACTTTTTTTGACAGTAAGTTGGAGGAATTCAGAAATGCAGCACTACAGGTTTTACAGGTATCCGAAATATCTAACAATGCCATGCGTGAATCTGCAATCAACAGGGCTTTAACTATCATCAGGAATAACCAAATGCCGGATGGTCAAAGAGCGGATGCAATTGATTTTATAAAAATTGATGATCCCGCTGTTCATTTCGATTTGCTTAAACAAATCCTTATTGCACCACAGGAACAGCCTGTTGTAAAATTCGCTGCTCTCAGGGTTATGAATGCCATTCCGTCAACAGCGCCAGGCGAGTTTTTAGCAAATCACTGGACTGGGTTCACAACCGAAATCAGGGATGCTGCTGTCAAAGTATTTATGGCAGATACGTCGAGGATGCGGGTACTCATCAAATCAATGGAGTCGGGCAAAGTGCCTACCAACAGTGTAAGCTTTATTACCAGTGTGCAACTGATGCAACTGGCAGATGATAATCTGAGAAACCTTGCCCGCAAACTCTTTACTCAAAATGCTGCTGAAGCAAAAAAGATCAACAAGGAATACCAGGCAGCTTTGGATTTGAAAGGCGACCCTGAAAAAGGCAAAACAATATTTATGCAAAACTGTGCCTTATGCCACCAGGTAAAAGGACAAATGGGTGTTGCCTTTGGACCCGATCTCAGTACCATACACAACTGGAAAAGAGAAGATATCCTTGCCAATATTCTCGATCCAAATCTCTCCATTATGGCCGGATATGATCTTTGGGAAATTCAGTTGAACAGCGGTGAATCCGTGCAGGGTATTATTTCCAACGAAACAGCTTCGGCAATCACCATCAAAAACGTGGGTAATTTTGAAAAAACAATCAGCCGTCAGGATATCAAATCATTAAAATCCCTGAGTATCTCTGCCATGCCCACAGAGTTGCAGAAAAATATCAGCAAAGAGCAGATGGCAGACCTGATTGCTTTTTTAAAACAGAATTAAATTTATAACAGCAAAATTCGATACTATGAATAGACATTATATCCTGCAGTCAGCAGACCTGAGCAGATTCAACAGCATCAGCTATGCTATTGTCCTCATCTTCGCATGTTGCGCTATTACCCTACCTGCATATACACAAACATCCGGCGTTACTGCACATAATAAAGCCGGTGTTTTTCGTGCTGCGGTTGTCAAGTTAGATATCACACCGGATCAACCCAAGATGCTGCTGGGCTATAGTGCCCGCCAGTCAAAAGGTATACACGATCGTATTTATCACCGCATTGTATTGCTGGATGATGGCAGCACCCGGTTCTGCCTGGTCTCCTCCGATATATGTGTAATCTCTCCATCTGAATACGATCATGTTGCAACCCTTCTATTAAAAAAATTTGGAATCGCTCCAGAAAATTTCTGGTGGTCGCTTACCCACACACACTCTGCTCCAGAAGTAGGTGTCCCTGGTTTACCCGAAGTGTTTATGGGTGAACGATATAAGCATGCTGTTGACACGGCATATACCAATTTTGTTGAGCAAAAAATAATGGAAGGAGTTGAACAGGCACAAAACAACCTGGTAGAATCCAGGCTGGGCGTAGGCTGGGGACATTCCAACGCCAATATCAACCGGAGGGGAATAGATGTAAACGGAAAAGCATCGCTGGGTATGAACCCGGATGGTGCATCCGACAAAAGAATCGGTCTCATCCGAATAGATAAAGAGGACGGTACACCACTGGTGCTGATATCCAACTATGCCATACATGGCACAGCACTGGGATCGCCCAATCTTCAGATAAGCGCAGACGTACCGGGAATTGTATCAGAGTATGTGGAAGAAAAAACAGGCGTACCCATGTTGTTCATTAACGGGGCTGCAGGCAACCTCGCCCCTATATACAGCACCTATCCTAATGCATCCTCTGCACACCTGTCACAGTTCAGGGTATTGCTGGGCGATAAAATTCTTGAAGCCAACAGGCATATCACCAGCACTACAAACAAAGTGCAATTATTTGCCGGCAAAACAATGATTGAAACCCCCAGAAAGGAAAACCTGGGCTGGCCTTCCGACCTCGGGCAGTACAGCCGCAAAACAGGAGATGGAAAAAATATAATACTCCTGCCCGTAAGATTTTTAAAAATCAACCACGATATAGCTATATGGAGCCTGCCCGTTGAATTGTTCTGCGAAATATCCAATGATATACGCGACCGCTCACCATACCCCTATACATTTTATTATGGCTACACCAATGGCTGGCTGGGTTATTTACCTGCCGCCGATGAATTTAAGCATGGCGGTTACGAAGTAGAAACCGTTTGCCCCTATACCCCTGCAGTTGAAAAAGACGTGAAAGATGCCGTACTCAGTTACCTGCTGGGAGATCTGCGTAGTAAGAATGTGGATTGATATTCCGCCAACGATTTTCCTTCCCTGTTACCTGCTCCGGATGATTTTTCAATAAGGAGTAAGGTATAGGGTTGCAAGATGTATGTACTTAGCTGTAGTACTACTTTTAAGCTTTACTTGCCACGCTCGCTTGTACTGCATCAACTCTATTCAACTTTTGTGAAACACCCCACTTCACTACAACATTCCCTCTGACCCTGTGCTTAGATGTTAGGTTATAAATTTTGTAACCTGTCATCTGATATGTCAGCGTAATTGGAATAATGATATTAATATGATTGGGGGTGAAAATATTTGTGATACTATGTCTTATTGAGTAAATTTATGGATTAGCGTTCATGCTAAATGGACACACCTTAAAAGTTTATGAGTAAAAAAACACGACATACAGAATTTGTAAAATGGTTCGGACCTGTTCTTGACGCGTTAAGAGATTTAGGAGGTTCCGCAAAACCCAGGGAGATTACAAAATTAATTGCCGAAAAACAAAATATCCCTGATGAAATACTTAACGAACGTTATCAAAAATCCGGAATATTAAAATTTCCCAACCAACTTGCTTGGGCACGACAATATTTAGTCTGGGAAGAACTTCTTGAAAATTCAAAGCATGGTGTTTGGACACTTACAAACAAAGGCTGGAAAACAACTTTGAACGAAAAGCAAAGTCACGATATTTTTCTAAAGTGGGTAAAAATATTTCAAGAAGTACGAGATAAAAAAGAAACTGCTTCTGTAGAAAAGAAAGCCGAAACAATTGCAGAAAAACAAGAGACTGTTGAACCAGAAGAAAATCAGACACCAATCAAACCTTTACTTATTGAAGTTCTTCAATCACTTTCTGCGACAGGTTTTGAACATTTATGTGGACGACTATTGAGAGAGTACAACTTTGAAAATATAGAAATCACACAACGTTCGCATGACGGTGGTATTGATGGTTACGCAACTCTTAAACAAAATCCATTTGTAAGCATGAGTGTATTCTTTCAATGTAAAAAATATCAGGGGACAGTACCGACTGAAAAAGTGCAAGCTTTTATCGGTGTTATGGAGACAAACAAAAGAAGTGTAGAAAAAGGATTGATGATAACAACAGGTTCATTTGCCAAAGCAGCTTGGGAAATTGACAAAGCAAACAATAAACTTGAACTAATTGACGGCGACAAATTGGTTGAAATGTTTGAAGAAGTTGAACTTGGTGTAACTACTAAAACAGTGTATGAGCCAGACTTAACTTTCTTTGAACAGTACCGAGACAAAACAAACACCATATAACGCTAGCATATTAACTAATGAATATAAGCATCTTAAAAATATTCGGGTACCAGGCGTGCCGATAATATATAAGCGCCTTCAAAAATCCGGGATCTAATTTTTACATTTTTATTGAGTAGCAATTACAAGTTTTGGGATCTCAATAATTCTTTTTCGGCTTTTCAGCGAAAAAAAGATTTGGAAAACGGAGTATTATCTGTATAGAAGTGCAAGATATTTTCATAAAATGATTGATTGAGTTGCGCTAAAATAAGTGCTACAAGCGGGATGCACCTGTTCGAGAAGAAACGACACAACAGTTATATTTAAACCCCATGCAAAAAACGCCAGATACAAATAAATAAACCAGATCGAATGTCACTGCGATCCCGCCCTGATGAGGATCTGAATAAAAAGAATGTTTCGGCGGGAGAAGCAGTCTATGCAGTTTACAGATATCGAGATTGCTTCTCCCGCTGTAACATTCATCAAACTAAATGCAACCTTCCGGCGGGATCGCAATACGGTAACTGGCTGATGATTTTGCAACATTCAAGATAATTCAAGGTTACAAATAAGCTATATCGCTTTGTTACACTCAAATGCAAGGGTTTTAAAGGATAAATCCATAATCTTCACTGCTTTATTTTTCACTCACCCCTTCCTGCCAGCAGGCAGGCCTTTAATCCCTATTCCACATCCCGAATAATCAGGAGAGAAAGACGAAACAATGGTGTGAAAATTTAAAATGCACTCCTTTCCCCATTAGCTATGTTTTCATCATCAACTTGTATCAATGGGGACAGGTGGCCGAGAAGGAATTATTTAGGGTGTTCGTACATTTTACTTGCTTAATCGCCGCAAATAAAAAAACAAAAATAAAACAATAATAGAGTGATTATTTTTGATTACGGTGCGAATAAAGAAAAATTCAGGGTTATATTAAATTTGGTATTATGAAACCATGAAGAATACGGCTGTTATCATTTCATTTCTTAAAACTAATTAAAAATGAAGAAAAATATTCACGTATTCCTGTTTTTGGTATTGCTAAAAACGACAACCCTTCATGCACAAGTGAATGTTGTTGATAGTTTACAACAACTGCTCAGTACAAAGATAACAGACACATCCCGCAGCCTGGCACTTTCTAAACTGAGTGCCCAGCTAATATTTTCAAATCCGGACACTGCGCTTATACTGGCCCAGCAAGGTCTCAATCTGGCCCAACAGATAAATTTTACTGATGGTGAGGCCATTGGCCTCAACCAGATTGCAAGTGTATTTAATATCACCGGCAACTATCCCAAAGCATTAGAACTATTTCTGCAGGCATTGAAAAAAGGAGAAGAAATAAAAAACCCTTTACGAATAGGCGCGTCATTAGTAAATATTGGGAGTGTTTATTATTACCAGGGTGACTACAGACTTGCAATTGCGTATACCCTGAAAGCTAAAGATATTTTTGAAAAATCAGGCAATCGGAAAATTCTGATGAATACATTATTAAATCTTGGTGATTATTATGAAAAATGGAACCGGTTAGATTCTGCCCGTATGTATAGCCAGCAGGCTTATGAACTCTCCTTGTCTTTGAAAGATATTGATTTTACGGGAATGACACTCAACAATCTTGGAAATATATATACAAAAATGGAGCAACCTGTATTGGCAATGGAATTTTACAAGTCAGGACTTGCCAACCTGATACAGGCAGGCGATGATGATGCCATTTGTGAATGTACATTAGGAATAGCGCGTCTGTTTCAAAAAAGCAACAGAAAAGATTCGTGTTTGTATTATGCAAAATATTCAATAGCCACTGCCAGAAATGCTGGATTCACTAACAGAATCTTAAATGCTGGTAATTTTTTATCTGAATATTATAAATCTATTCAAAATGTTGACAGTGCCTACGAATATTTAACTATTGCAATTGCCGCCAAGGATACACTTTTTAACCAGGAAAAATCAAGACAAATACAAAATCTTTCATTTTCTGAAATGCTTCGTCAGCAGGAAATTGCTGCAGAAACAAAAGCTTTAAGTGAAGAACGCCATACGAACATCCAATACGCAATTATAGTTATCGGCATTATTTGTTTTATTATTTTATTTCTGCTCCTGAGCCGAAGTATTATTGCAAATGAAAAATGGATAAAATTTCTTGGTATACTTGGGTTATTATTAATATTTGAATTTATTAATCTTGTAATACATCCCTATATATTACATGCAACTAACCATTCACCTCTTTTGATTTTATTAATTTCCGTAGCGATTGGAAGTATTCTAGTACCGCTGCATCACCATGCTGAAGTATGGATAATTAAAAAGATGGTTGACAAGAATAATAAAATACGATTAGCTGCAGCTAAAAGAATTGTGTCACAATTAGAGAAAAAAGAATTTTAGAATTAGACAGTAGTCTAACCCGTGACAATTAAATCTATGAGCTGCAGACTGTAACTAATATTGTGGGAAAGCCGATCCCCGGTTTTAATGGTCAGGTTGCTACGGATGTGGCAGGCAGCGCTTGTGATATTTGTACCAGTAGTAAAATTTACTTTACTTCCAGTCAACGGATTTCTCTCTTCATTGAAATATAGTTTACATCTTACAATCTGCTAATGAGAATAGAATTTAGTGGAAGCTGGTAATATTCCTGATTTAATGGCAAAGTCCTGTCACCGAAAACGAAGTTTTCCTGCATAGGATTTACCCTGAGTATAACTTAATCTGGCGCTTTCTGCTATCCATGTTTTACAACTACTGCGGGTATAGTATCGCTTATCATGACCGGCAAAAACTGTTATCACAGGTATTTTATAGTGGGTTTTGCAAAATATATCCCCGTAATCTTATACTGGAATTTTGCATCTATATAATACGAACAAACACCCATGAACACCAGGAATATTCACTCATGAAAATTCCACATTTCAAATCACCGATATTTTTATAGAAGATAAATCATCCAACTAAAATGCATAGCTAATGATTGTTGCCTGATATATGCTAAAAAGGCTGCCCGAAAAAGACAGCCTATAAGATTTCAATTGGTTAATATACACTGGTATTATTTTGCCCACCATAAAGTTGTGCCACCTGTATCCGGTCCGTCAAGCATTCCAACAGCAGCAGCTACCCCGGCGGCATTTCTGTCAATTTCAGTAGAAGGGAAATTAATACGCTGTACAAAATCTGTTGTAGATATTTTACCGCCACTTTTATTTAATACCACAGGAAATAATTTGGGATAACCTGTTCTTCTGAATTCTGACCAGGCTTCCTGTCCATCGGGGAAAAGAGCCAACCATTTTTGTGTAATCACTCTTTCAAGTTTTCGTTCAGGTGTATCTCCATCATTCCACGCAATAGTAATTGTGCTTAAATACGGAGAGCCTGTCAATACATCGTTTTGTCCCGGAGTGATTGCTTTTGGATCAATATACTGTTGCTCCTTGCCGGTATTATTGGTAATATATGAAGCCGCATTTAATCCGTACTGTGCAAAAGAAGTGGAGATACCGTTTTCATAATTTGTCTTTGCATCACCTGCAGATGCCCATCCTTTTAATGCTGCTTCAGCTTTCAAAAACCATGCTTCAGCAGCTACAATAAGCTGCATTTTGTTGGGAAATTCCTGCAACCTTGAATAGCCAACATATCTTCCGTTAGCATCAATATCAATACCGTTTCTGATTCCGATATTTTGTCCGGCTACTGCCGGATCGGTAGCTGCCTGCATATACTTTGATACTCGTGGATCGTTGTAGCCGTTGAGATAACAAGCTAATGGTGCACCTATGTTGATATCGCCCCAACTGGAAATACCATTAAGCGGATGATAATTTGTGCCGATATCTACAAACGCATTATCATCATTGGTGGTCAGTAAACCTCCTGGATTGGAGAGTGCAGCCTCGCCTTCGGATTTTGCTTTCACAGGATCTGCTTTTGAAATACGAATGGCTAAACGCAGACGAAGTGTGTTTGCAAATTTGAGCCACTTTTCAAAACTACCTCCATACACCAAATCAAATTTGCTGAATGTTGACGGAGCGTTATTCTGCACTAAAGGAGTAAGTACATTTATAGCAGAATCCAGATCATTAAAGAATGCATAATACGCTTCTTTTTGTGAATCAAAACTTACACTTCCATCCTGGTTTGATTTTCCGTAATTCGTATAAATTATCGGGCCGTATATATCACTTGCTCTGTGCATGGCTTCTACTCTCACAATTTTTGCCCATGCATGAAAAGAAGCGTTCTGGGGTTCTGTTGTTGCTTCCAGTACATTCTGTGTGGGTTTCATCACATTGTCATAAACATAATCCCATTCATAATAATTCCAGCCATCCACCAGATCATAGGTCATATTGTTACTATTCCCTTCAAAAGGAGTAGCCGACATCATATAGCCTGAATATATATCACCAATCAGGTTTTGCTCCAATTGCATTATCCAGTCTGTATAACTTATTATATTCAGTTGCGCCTGTTTCATCGGTTCCCCGAGGTTCTGATAATCTGCAGCAATCTGTTCGTTGCTGAGCCCGGAAGTATTTGTATTGTATTTTTTAAAATTTTTTGTACAACTGCTGAATAATAATACAGCAACTACGATACAAAAATTTAATATTGATTTACTTAACTTTCTCATAATAATAATTTTTTAAACACTATTTTAAAAGCCAAATTTTACTGATATCCCTATGCTCCTGGTTGCAGGGTTGCCGTATGTTTCTATACCCTGCATACTGTTGTAAGTAGACATGGAAGTTTCAGGATCAAAAGGTGCCTTACGGGTAATAAAAAAGAGATTCCTTCCGATCAGGGATACATTCACACTCCTTATCCATTTGGATATTACCGGAATATTATAGCCAACCGAAAATTCCCTCAGGCGGATATTAGTTGCATCATACATGTAATATTCTGAAATTCCAGCACGGCCACCCACTGCCTTATAAAAAATTTGAGGGTCAATACTTGTCACTTTACTTCCGTCTTCCTGTACTGCATTTATTTTTACTCCTCCGGCATCACGTGCATCTGCTGTAGCTTTGCTTACACCATGGATATCTAATTCTGCAGAAGTCATACTCATTACTTCGCCACCAAATCGTCCATCAAACAGGAAATTAATATTGAAGTTTTTGATATTGATATTATTAATCCAGCCAATAGTGTATTTAGGATTGGGGTTGCCTAATTTCTTCAGGTTATTATTCCCGACACCGGAGTTGGGATCACTGCCTTTTATGGGTGCCCCTGAATTGTCTACAACGATTGCACCGTTGGCGTCGCGCTCAAAAAAACGACCGTAAATATCACCCCAGGATCCACCTTCTTTAATATAGGATGAAAAGAGATTTGAACTGCTTGATATTACAAAATAATCCTGGCTAACCCCCAAACCTGCATCAGCAATTTTTACTACCTTGTTTTTATTCGCTGCATAGTTTATTGTTGTAGTCCAACTTACAGACTTGCTTCTAACCGGTGTAGCATAAACAGAAAGCTCAATTCCGTTATTTTTAATATTCCCTGAATTCAAATACCATGTGCTCAAATTACCAGTACTCCCCCCTGATACAGGGATTTGAATATACTGGCGGAAATTATTATTTACATAATAAGTAAAGTCAAACCCAAGCCTGTTATCTAAAAATCCCCATTCTGTTCCCACTTCAAAAGACCTGTTATCCTCAGGCTTTAAATAAGTTCCCGGTTTGGGACCAGTAGTGTTTGCTCTTGAACCCTGCTGATTATCTATATAATAAGCAACCGGGTTGGTAGAATAAGAAGGCACATCATTTCCCACCTTGGCATAGGATACCCGCAGCTTGCTGTAAGACACTGCAGCAGGCATCTTTAACATATCACTCAATACCGCAGTTAAACCGGCAGAATAATATAAATATCCTTTCTTCTCAACGGGTGTATAGGCAAAAGTAGACGACCAGTCATTGCGGGCAGTTACATCCAAGTACAAATAATCTCTCAGGTTCAATTGTGCAGTTGCAAATACCGCCTGCATCTGACTATGCCAGCGGCCTTCACTTATCACTATTGCCGAAGGTAAAATATTTGCCAGGGTAAATACATTGGCAAACCGCAATCCATCACCGCCTATCATGGTGCCCACCTGGTTAGTGATTCCCTGCCCGTCATTGATACTGGTGCCAATAGATGCCTGCAGTCCTAAATCATTCGATAATTTTCTATTGCCGCTTAAAATGAGATCACCGTATAATTGAGTGTTAATAGTTCTTAGAAATTCATATCCGCCATTTTTTGCCGTTAAGGTTACAGAGGTGGTGGCAAAACTGTTATAGTTTATATCATTAATTGCTTTATCAATATTTCCCCTTGCCTGCAGGTTCAGCCAATCATTGATCTTGTATTTGAATGAGAGATTAGTAAATACCCTGTCAACTATATTATCGCTGTAATTACGTTTCAGCAGCCAGTAGGGGTTTTGTTGTGAACCCTGACCACCTCCGGTAAAATTCCCCGGATATACCACTGAGCTGTCATAGTTTGCATTCCACCAGTTTTGAACCTCCATGTTTCGCACTGCTGAATACACCATATACCCGTCTTTATATTTATCAAAACTCAGACCACGTGGAAATTTGTACAACCCTGACAATGCATTATTATACAATCCGCTTACCGGCCGATTATGAGAGCTTTCATGGATATACATTACATTTAAATCAGCCTTTAAACGGCCCTGGAAAAAGTCGGTAGTCTGATGCAGATTCAAATTATGTTTTTTCAAACCGGCTGTGGGAATAATACCCTTGTTATTAGTAAAAGAATAAGAAAAATAAGTTTGCGATTTATCTGTTCCGCCTGTTATTGCAATACTGTTAAAAGTTGTCATTCCTGTTTTAAAAAACGGAGAGATATGGTCGGGTGCATTTACAACACTACCCCAACTGTCTTCACTTCCAGGGTTGCCGGCTGAAGGTTTGGTTGTTTGTCCATACTTAAACTGGAAGGGCTGCATAAATATGGGTTTATCAAATGTGAGATCAGACGACAGATTGATTCTTGTGGCACCGGCTTTACCCTTTTTAGTATTAATAATAATAACACCATTCGCAGCCTGGCTTCCGTACAATGCTGCAGCAGATGCACCTTTTAATACAGTCATATCCTGGATATCGGATGGATTTAAATTTGAAATGCCATCGCCACCATCAACTCCTGCAGCTCCTACAGCGCCATAGCCCCATTCACTTCCCGGTTGACCGGGGTTTGAATTTGTCATAGGTACTCCGTCAATTACATATAATGGCTGATTCTCTCTGGTAGATTTATTTCCTCTTATTACCACCCTGACAGAACCACCGATACCAGAACTGCTCCGTGAAATATTTACTCCGGCAACTCTACCTGTAAGATTATTTACAAGATTGGCATCTTTTACATTATTGAGCGCAGCGTTATCAACAGTCTGCACTGCATACGTCAATGATTTTTTCTGTCTGCTGATACCCAGTGCCGTTACAACAACTTCATTCAGTTGTCCGGAAGATTCAGTTAGCAATACTTCGATAGTATTACTATTACCAATTACAACTTCCTGCTGTTCATACCCGACAGATGAAATAATTAAAACATCTCCTTTCCTGACCGGAATACTAAAAGCACCCTGACTGTTAGTGCTGGTTCCATCAGAAGTTCCTTTTACCAGAACAGAAACGCCTGGCAGCACTCCCTTTGAAGAACTTACAGTCCCCTTAACAGTTCTGGTTTGTCCCAAAACTGTTATACTCAAAAGGAGAAGTGGGATCAAAAAAAATTGTTGCATTTTCAACATAGTATTTAGTTTTTATAGTAAATGAAGAAATTAAAACCGGTATAGCTTTTTGAGTATTGTGAGAATGTATTATTTCGTGTACGTACACTTTAAATGTGAAAAAAAATTCAGCTTTGCAGTAAGGTTAAAAACTTAAGATTCTGGATTTCTTTTGACATAACGGTATATTTATATGCAAATAATTATTTGTACTCCACCAAAGACAGTCCTGCTTTTTTAGCAGTATTTTGTACCCCGCTAAATATCACTGTTTCGATTGAAGATGCCCAGGTAGCTGGTAATCCACAAAGTATTTGTGTATCCAATCCCCCTTCGTAAGCTATTGATGCTTTGTTTACCGGATCGTAAAAAGCATACCCGTCGGTTTTATCATTCGACTCTCTTAAGATAGTCACCGAAGGGATGTATGCCATCACATCATTTGAATAACCCATCACAAAGGTTTGTGGTCCAAACATTTTTTTGATCTCAATGGAATAATGTACAACTACCTCCCCGCCCAGTGCAATTACAGGTTGATCTCCCAATTTCCATACTAAAACAGGGTAGGGATAAGCCCTGATTAACTTTTCTCCTTTCTTCATTTTATTCAATATGTAATTGACAGAACGCTGTTTGTATGGAGCAGAATTTTTACTCATAGCTTCCAGTTCTTCTTTAGAAGGAGGTGAGTTCAATGGCAACTGTACTTCTGTATATGCCATTGCTAACTGCGGAGATTGCTTACGCATGGATTCACTCAACACTTTTTCAACAGCATAAGCCAGTTCTTTTCCATATTGTTTAGCAAGGGGTATTGTACGCCGGGGTAAAGGATTTTGATCGGCGCCTGCTCCCTGGAAAAATAAAGCTGTTGCTCCGGGATACATCTTTTCCAATTCTATTTGGGCAAACCCGGCATAATCACCCGACCATTGATATCCGTTTAACACAGTATTGTGACATGCATATCCAAAAGCAATAGCCATGATATTTCCTGATTTGTCTGCTACTTTAATTACCGGTACTGCATAATCATTTGGGCCTTTTAATTCTTTTTGCAGCAATAAATATGGCTCATTATTATTTCTCCTGTTCACCTGGAACCTTGCTAACCCGTTTTCTGAAAATACATCAACAGGCACCAGCGATTTGAAAGCATTGCCAACTAATGTTACGATTTGTGTTTCCAATTTAGCTGTATACTTTTTTACTTTTTCAGACTGTTCAGCATCTAAGGGATAAATATTCGTAAGTGCACTTTGAATCACCGGGCCGGAATGGGTATGTGAACAATTGATAATGATCTGGGCCCTGGATAAATTATTTTTAATCTTTAACCGGTCGCGTATCCGGTCAGACAAATCTTTTGGAATACCGCAAACGTCAAGAGTAATTAAAACACATTGCTTGCCATTCCCATCCTGCAATACTAATGCCTTTGCCCATAATTCATGCAACTTGCCTTCGGCAACATGATCGCGATTTGCATACCCTGCTATCCACATCGGGGCATCAGGTGTAATATCCACACGGGCCACACCAGCTTTCCAACTGCCAATATCGTTTGTACCAGCTGCTATAACTTGACCGTTATTACTGAACAGGCAGGTAATAATTAAGATAGAAACTAAGCTTTTCATTTTTTTAGTCCATTTTTTATGTTGGGTTATCAATATTCTTTTAGTTTATAAAATATATTCCAATAATTATTCTCATTTTCTATTCATCAATACCTCTGGGTTGAGCTAATGGAACATGCACCTGTTTTGCCAGTTTCAAAACTTCCTGAACAATCATGGTTTCAATATCTACCGCCCATTTAGACCCGCTAAAAGGTGTACTTGATCCTTCGTATCCGCCTTCATTAAGAACCAATGGAGTTGAGATATATGCCACAATATCATTTGAGTAACCAAAAACAAAAGTTTGCTGACCGAACATTTGTTTAAACTTAAATGCATATTCAACCATGGGTTCACCACCCATTGTTATTACAGGCTGGTCGCCAATTTTCCAAACCTGAACAGGGTATGGATAAGAGTTCATTGGTGGTTCGCCTTTGTTAAGTTTTTCAAGTGATACTGCAGCTCTTTGTCTTGTGAAATCAGAATTAGTTACAGAGTCTGAAATTATTTTCATCAGTTCCTCTTTAGTTGACAGCGATTTTGCAGGGTTAAGATTGATTTCTGAATAAGAAGTTGTTAAATCGGGAGACAGTTCCCGCATATTTTCGCTTATCACTCTTTCTACGGCTGCTGCCAGTGATTTACCATGTTGTTTTGCAGCAGCATCTGTTCGGCGGGGATATCCCACCTGGTTGCCCCCTGCTCCCTGCATGAATAATGAGATTGTACCGGGATATAATACTTCCAATTCTGTTTCTGCAAAAGCTACATAATCGCCGGACAATTTATAATCCCGCAAAATAGAAGCATGGCAGGCATAACTAAACAGAATGCCAAGAATTTCTCCTGATTCATTTGTTATTTTTAAAACAGGAACATCATATACATTTGGACCATTATACTGCGATTGTAAATGCAGTTTATACTCTATGTTATTTCGCCTGTTTACCTGGAAACGAGTGATTCCATTGCCTGCATAAATTTTTACAGGTTGCATTGATTTTAATGCAGTGCCGACAACTTCCACAACATGATTTGCTAATTGCACGGTATAATCTCTTACAGTTTTACCCACAACAGTATTTGTATCTGTTCGGGGTGAAGAAAGAGCCGGCCCACTATGTGTATGAGAAACGTTTAAAAGAATTTGTGCCCTGGACAAGTTGTACTTTGCCTGTAACCGGTCTCTTAATTTATCAGAAAAATCTTTCCGGATTCCTGATAAATCAAAAGATACAATTACAGCCTGCTTTCCATTAGCATCTTCAAGCGCTAATGCCCTAACATAAAGTTCGGTAAGTTTACCCTCAGAGGGTTTGTTCCTAAAAGCAAACCCGCCCATCAGAATTGGCTTATCAGGAGTAACTATAGCTATAGCAACGCCAGCTTTCCAACCACCTGGTGGATTGATAAAACCATTTCCAGCATTTGCTTTAAGAAAATTAAGGAGCAATGAGATGACTAATAAAATTGAAATTATTTTTTTCATTTTAATTATTGTTTAAAATCATTTATCCGCAAAAAATATCTGCCTTTGTCAACCATAAAGAAGTTAGAAGCATTAAGATTTTTCGATTAACTCACTTAATTCTTTTGCAGTGTTTTCCTTACTTTACCAAAACCTTTTTGATGTTTTATTTTTTTGTACCTGTCTTACAACTTTATGTACAGTTTTAATTATCCGGTCTTCTATATCTCCTGCCCATCGCCAGGCAGGTCGGCCATATTCATCAAGGTGTGAACCACCTTCATATCCACCTTCCTCCCACACCCGTCGTGACGGAATATAAGCAACCATATCATTGGTATAACCGCTTACCCATGTTGTTCCGGGATACTCCCGTTTTAACCGAAGAGAATAATCAACAACAGCTTCTCCCCCGATACCAATAAGCAATAACTCACCGATCTGCCAGGCTTGAACCGGGTAAGGATATGAGTCAGGAAATTTGACTCCATCATCCATCAGCTTAAGCATACGTCCTGCCCAGCGTGTTTGAATTGACTCCTCTCCTTTTGAAATTGGCAAAAGCTTTTCTCTTGTTACCATCTCATCATACCGTAGATTGACAAACTTAAAAGCCGTTCTGAGACCGGGCGAGATTTCCTGCATTGGCTTTTCTACAACATTTTCTACTGCATCAGAAAGCATTTTGCCATATTTCTCACACAGTTCAAACTTCTTTCGCGGAATTGGATTCTGATCTCCGCCACAGGTATTAAAAAACATAGCTGTCGTACCCGGATACCTTGACTCCAGGTTGATTTGTGCATACCCAGGGTAGTCACCATTCCAGCTTGTTGTATCAATGGTGGTTGGGTGACAGGCATAACCAAACAATAATCCTAATAAAGAACCATTTTCGCTTTTAGCAACTAATACAGGGACATAATGATCTACCACTCCCCTGAGTGGTTTCCCCTCAGCAATTAGTTTAGGAACTTCTGCTTCAATATTATCTCTGCGGTTAACAGCAAAACTACATTCCCCTTTACCCATATAAAGCCGGGCCGGTTGCATACTGTTCAATGCATCATCAATAGCCTCCACAATTTTTTCTTCCATCCATTCGCTGTATTCCTGCACTAATTTTCGTTGTGTATCGTCACTTGGATAATAATCCACGAGATCATCCTGGAGACAGGGCCCGGAGTGATTGTGTGAAAACGTTATCATGAATTCAGAACGATTCAATCCAAAGCGTTGATTGATTTTTGTATATAGTCTTTCATAAATGGTTTTAGACATTCCCATGTGATCAGTAGTTGCCATCACTACCTGTTTACCATTTGCAGCTTTAAGGGCAAGTACCTTCACCCATATATCATGAATCTTACCTTCGGGTACACGTTTCTTACCCCAACCTGCCAGCCATACTGCTGTTTTAGGTGTAATAACCCGTCGGCCTATACCTACCTGCCAGCTCATCTCATTTTCAAATTCAACTTTATCCTTGTCTTTTAATAATTGTTTTGCAACAGCACAAACCGGAATGTTAATTGAAAATATGACGAACAGTATACATGCCGGAATCATATGAATCAGATATCGGATTTTCAATAGATTTTTATTCATTCATTTTTACTTTTTTACATTATTGCAAGTCACAGCAAATAACACATGTGGTCTACATGAACTTATGTAGTTAGCTTCACTGCGTCATAATTCAAAGTTTAATATTCCATAAATTCAGGTTCACTGTGAATGATCCATTCCTCAGTTGTAAGTTTTGGAACAGGAAAACGGGAATCAAGATTGCTTTTGCTGTAGAATACTTTTTTTGCTTTAATCGGAGTTTTTAATACATATGGTTTACACTTTGGTATTGCAGCAATAGATTTTTTTGCTCCTTCATAAAGCGCTTTCCGGGCTTCATCGAACGGGTAAAGTATGGCGCTCTCTTCTGCTATACCTTCTTTGACAGCAACTGTCACAACATCTTTTCCGAGAAACTGAGTTGCCTCCCTGCAGGTTGCCACATCACCGGTTACCATAATTACCGGCACTCCAAAAAAGCCACATTTTGCGGCATCCTGTGCTATTTCACCCGATTCAACACCATTGTACCAGTAACGGGCATGGTTGTATGGATTTTGAGTATGATTTAAAACTCCGTCTTTGGTGCCTTCCATTGCATGGAAACCGAGCAGCACAACACCGTCATAGCTACTATCAAGTCCTAATAATCCATCGGGCCGGGGATGCCCGGTAAGATATTTTGCACCGGGCGGCATAAGGTGAGGTATTATTATTTGTAAACCATGGGCATCAAAAACAAATACTTCTTTAGCTCCCCCATCATACAATCCTTTAATTGTTGCAGCCAGGTCGCCCATATAATATTCACAGGCTTCACGGTTGAGCCTGTCATCTTTATTATCAATCTGCGACCATTTGTATACTCCGGTCGCTCCTTCCAGATCAGTAATCAGATAAATCTTCTGTGCATCGGCAGATGCGGAGACTAACAGACATGCCAATAAACCAATTGTTACAGATTTTAGTTTTGTCGCAGGGTTCATAGTGTTCTTTTTAATTTGATTTTTATTCTTGAAAACAAACGCTAACGATATATTGCAAAAATTTTTCTAAAGACCTTATACTATTCATTTTTTTAAACCTTCAGGAATACTTTCTTTTTATAGAGAAAATATAAAAACAGCCATTGCAAGGCAATATTAAATAATGACATTACATACACTTCGTATGAAGCGCCTGCTAATTGTCCGGCCCACTTAAAAAAACCCTCTGTCATATATTCCCAGTCAATAAACCGTACTGACATATAAATAAGAATTGAATTCATGCCTATAACCCTAAAGAATAAAGTCCATCGTTTATATTCAAGAACATCTATAATGAAGTAAAAAACTGATAATAAAATCAGACTTAAGCCGCCAGTTAGCATTACAAATGAACTTGACCACAAATTCTTATTAAACGGAAAATCCATATTCCATAAGAATGCAATGACAATTGAGATTATTCCTGCAATAGCTAACCATTTTGCTTTTGCAGTGGGAGGGGTTGGATTATTTTTCAAATACCTTCCGGCAAAAATTCCAAGTAATACGGTGCTTATACCAGGGATGGTACAAACCAATCCTACTGTATCATGAATACCACGGGATAATTTCCCGGGGAGAACACTGCGGTCTATATATGACATAAAATTTCCCTTCTCGGTAAGGTCACCTGGTAAATATCCGGGTGCTGCAGTAAATTTTAACAGCAACCAATAACCGATTAACAGACCACTGAACCAAACCCATTGCATTCGCTTACCTGCATATAAATAAATAATAATTGCAAACATATAAGTAGCGCCTATTTTCCCCAATACACTGGGAAACCGGAATTCAGCAATGGGGCGTAATTCAAGTCCATTGTTATAAATCATTCCTAATAAAATAAGTATCACACCTCGCTTTACAGATTTGAAAAGCAACTGACTTCGAAGTTTACCTTTTTCCAGTTCTCTATCGAGTGAATAAACCGAGGATACTCCAGCCAAAAACATAAACAGAGGAAAAATCAAATCCCAAAAAGCAAAGCCATCCCACACTGGATGCTTAAAGTTATAAGCAACAGCATTCCAGAAAGGAGTATCTTTTGTTTTGGCAAATCTTTCTATCAGTTCACCCAGTCCCATTATCCAAATCATATCAAATCCACGCAGGGTATCCAACGAATAAAGCCGGGTAGGTTTTGAAAGTTGTGTAGTCTCCATTATAGTGATAATTAATTACAATCATTTATTTGTAGCATTATTAATTTTTTCAGCATTGGTATAAATTTTTTCAATTGCTGCGAAAATGAAATCCATCTCGGTCTTTCCGGTAAGTAACAATCGCTGGTTAAACCAAACAGCTTCTTCATTACATAAAATATCATTTTGAGGGCATTGGTTTTGCTCCAGATATTTTGTGTAATTCAGTCTTTTCTTTGAATAGATTTTAATAAAGTTTTTAGTTTGAAATGCATCTTTCAAAAATGGCATCTTATTTAATTGTGTATATCCTTCATAACAGGGGATACCTTCTGCATTCAACGCATTGATAAAACCTTCTCTTGGCAATCCCTTAAACTCTTCTTTCTTGTAACGCAAGGCAAACAAATGATACACACCCCTGGTAACTTCCGGATATGCTTCCATTGGAAATATTCCCGGGATCTTTTTCAAATTAGATTTCAGATATTCTGCATTTTCAGTTCTGGTTTTAGTTTGACTTTCAAGTCTGGCCATTTGAACCAGTCCTATTGCAGCCTGATATTCTGTAATTCTTAATTTATTGGCATTATTAACTGCATCTGATCCTGTACTGCCAGGTGCCGGTCTGCGTGGGAAACCAAGGTTGTGATAGGAAAAGCACCTCTCCATAAAATTTTCATCATTACTCACTATTGCTCCGCCTTCACCAATTGGTAAATTTTTTGAGTTTTGAAAACTAAAGCCGCCGGCATGCCCGATAGTACCCAGTTTCCTGTGATTATATTCTGCCAGATGAGCCTGGCATGCATCTTCCACTACTATTAAATTATGCTTCTTTGCTATTTCCATAATACGGTTCATATCTGCAGAAAGGCCACCCAGATGAACCGGCATAATTGCCCGTGTACGTGAAGTAATTTTCGATTCAATCTTTGAAGCATCAATTTGGAATGTTGACAAATCCGTATCAACAAAAACTGGTATGGCACCGGTCGCCAAAACAGCCTGGGGTGTTGCTATATAAGTATATGGCGGGATTATAACTTCATCACCGGCTCCGATACCAAGCTGAATAAGTGATGTGATTAATGCATTGGTACCATTAACAACCGTCAGGCAATTTTTTACACCACAAGTTTCCGCCCATCTTTGTTCAAATTCATTAACTATATTTTTTCGCGACCATACTCCACTCCTTACCGAATCCAACACCCGCTTATCATCTGTTTCAGGATTCCACATAGGCCATACCGGCCAATTTATTTTTGCTAATGCACTACCTCCTAATATCGCAGGAACTGATGCAGCATGGTTGCTGCCTGCAAAAACTGAAGGCACTGCTCCTATTGCCAAAACCACACCAGCCCCAGCAATAGAGCCTTGTTTAATAAACTCACGCCTTGAATTCTTCCTGTTCTTCATTGTAAATCATTTATTCATTAAGATGACAGATAACGACCTTCTTTGATGCTTAGATTATATCTCAACTTCATAAAACACATTCAGCATTTTTAAATATATTTCAGCAATTTCTGTTTTCATCATTTGACTACTACAACCTTAATTACTTCTTCCCTTTCTTGATTTTGTGCTTTTACAAAATATACTCCATTTAAAAAATTCCCAGTTTTTATTTCAATAAGATCAGATTTGGAATCTAATACCTGTATAATTTTACCTGCCATATCACTAATAGAAATTTTGCAACCCCGTATTGCAGTCTTAATATAAAAGTTTCCGTAAGCCGGATTTGGAAATACATTTACTAAATTAAGCATGGTACTATTCGTGGGATCAGAAACAAATTGAGATTCGTAAGCTCCCATGTCAAAAGATGTTCCCTGTGGTCTGGGGATACTGTCATAATCCGTCCTGACAAAATCAATTGATTTACCAGTGTTGATGCAGGGACTGCCATCAAGCAGATGAAGGTCTTTTACTGAATTGTTTTTAAAAAGTGGGTTCAATGAAATACAATTAACAGCACTTGCCAAAAACTTTTCCGGTAAACCACCCTCCATTTCATAAAAAGTGCAATTAGAAAAATAAGAAGTGGCACTGTTTGCAACAATATCATTTGCAAAAGGACCACCTTTAAAATAACCACCGGGCGCTGTGGATTGAGTCCCGTAATAAATATTATTGATGTACTTCATATTCTTACAGGAACGGGCAGCAATATGCATGTATCTTATTTTAAAAAAAGTACAATTGGCTACTGTATTGTCCCCGGCATCAGATGGAATACTATATTCGTTAAAATAAATACCGGCATAACAATTTATATAAATACCATTAATAATCCGGTTATTATTGCACGGATGCCCGACTGGATTGGCTCCGGTATCACCATCTTCTGCAGTATCATTGAACATGATTGCCGAGTGACAATTCTCCGCAATACAGCCATCAAAAATATTGTTGCCTGCACCGTCTCTGATAACAATTCCATTACCTTCACCACCGGGGGAGTTGACACCTCCGGTATGCGTTCCGATTGCTTTACAATGATAAAAAAAATTAAACTGAGATAATCTGTGACGGACACAAAATGATTCTCCCATGTTTTTTGCCACACAGTACCTGAACTCATTGTATTGTGCTGATATAGCTGGTACATTAAGTTTATCGTCAATAACCTGCTCTGCATTTGTTTTTGCAGTATAGCCATGACCGTTATGAGCTAAGCCTGCACCTCTTTCAATATAACAACTGTCAAACCGATTATTGTTGCCTGTTACAATCACATAGTAATCCATCGAGGCATATGAACTATTTTCGTTGCAATAAACCTTACATCCCTTTACATAGTTTTTATTCCCATTAATACTGATTCCTTCAGCTGCAGAATTAACTACCAGACAATTAATAACCGAGTTATTATTTGAAAACAACGTTCCCATACTACCAAACAAAATGCCGTATCCTGCATAGGAAGAAGCGATATTTCCGGTAAACATTGTATTTACATTGGATAGAATGATATTCCCTGCATCCTGACCCACACCACCTGCAATGAGCCCATAGGCATAGTTCCTGATCTGAAAATTTCTGATTACAAGATATTTTCTGTTTCGGCAATTAAATCCTATACCAGATCCCCTGTTGCCTCCATCAAATGTTGGCATATCAGTGGTTAAAAAATCGGAATAAGGATAAGCATTATTTATAAGCAGCGGTGGTGTATCTCCCGGTATGCTTTTATAACCGATGAAAGTAATTGGGCTACCGGGTATACCACTGTTTGAAAACAAAACAAATTCATTATACAATCCTGCTTTTACAAATACAGTATCTCCGGGGGCGGTAATTGCAGATGCATGCGTTAAAGATTTCCAGGGCATGGACATTGTACCGGGGTTCATATCATTACCCACAACAGAAACAAAATAAGTGTTTGCATGCAATCCTATATTACCAATAAAAAAAACAAATAAGTAGCTAACAAATAGTTTCATATTGCCAGACTTTAGTTTGCTTTCA
>JBDHYJ010000077.1:0-23519 GCA_039811345.1 Chitinophagaceae bacterium | reverse complement strand
AAAATGTGTAGCTAATGATTTAGAAAATTTCTGTTCAGTCTCCAGGTGCTTTGAGTCTTTCAATGACCACAAATAAAAAAAGCCGGTTGTATATCCGGCTTAAAACTGCTCCCCCTTCAGGACTTGAACCTGAGACCCTCTGATTAACAGTCAGATGCTCTAACCAACTGAGCTAAGGAGGAATAAGGGCGGCAAAAATAGGGATTTTTAATCGTATAAAGCAAACAATTTCATCCGAATTTTATTTTGATTACACATATTGATTGTTTGAAAACAAACTCCTGATTTCAGATATCAAGTTGTCATTTAAAATTAGAAAAACCCAAGTCATATATCTTCAGTAAATTTGTCATCCATTTACGTAATTTATATTCTCACCTTTTAAATTATAGACTATGGCTTTTACATTACCGGCTCTGCCGTATGCGCACAACGCTCTCGAACCTCATATAGACACTCAGACAATGCAGATCCATCATGGTAAGCATCACCAGGCTTATGTGGATAATCTGAATAAAGCAATTGCAGGTACTCCCAATGAAAATAAAACTCTGGAAGAATTGGTGAAGGCTGCAGGAAGCATCAGCCCTGCCGTTCGTAACAATGGTGGCGGACATTGGAATCATAGTTTCTTCTGGGAAATTCTGGCACCCAACGCGGGTGGTAAACCTTCCGGTAAATTAGCCGCTGCAATTGACGCCGCTTTTGGCAGCTTTGATGAGTTTAAAGCTAAATTCAGTGCGGCTGGCGCTACACGTTTTGGAAGTGGCTGGGCATGGCTGATTGTAAAAGATGGTAAACTTGAAGTAACCAGCACACCAAACCAGGATAATCCTTTGATGGATGTGGCCGAAGTAAAGGGTACACCAATTTTTGGTGTAGATGTTTGGGAACATGCTTACTATCTAAAATATCAGAATAAACGCGCTGATTACCTTGCTGCAATTTGGAATGTGGTAAACTGGAAAAAAGTAGAAGAATTATTTGAAAAAGCTTAAGATTTCAGGATAGCCGCCTATTTTTTCAGGCGGCTTTTTTTACATCTCAAACTTCAAATCTCAAATTTCAAATCCGCCATCTTATGGCACCGGGTCATATCCATGTCCACCCCAGGGATGGCACCGCAGTATCCGTTTAACAGCAAGCCACATTCCTTTGAATGGACCGTATTTTCTTAAAGCCTGCACAGCATATTGCGAGCAGGTGGGTGTAAACCTGCATTTGGGTCCAAGCAGGGGCGAGAGTATCCACTGATAAAGTTTGATTAACCCTATAAATGGCAAACTAAGAATGCTTAGTATGGTTTTCATTTATCAGTTGTTCAAGTTTTACCAAAATTAACCGTAGTTTTTCGTTCAACATCCAATAATCCGGCATTTCTTTGGCAACATATACTAAAAACAAATCGAGGCTGAGGTCTCTTTGCTGAAGAAAAGCAATGAGTATGTTTTTTTGCAGGCGATAAGATTCTCTTGTGACACGTTTAATACGGTTGCGGTCAACCGCTTTTTTGAAATGACGTGTATTTACTCCTATACCGGTCTGAAGGATTGATCCTCTGCGATCATTTTTAAAAGGTGAAAAACTAAAATGTACTTTAAAAGGATGTAGAAAGAAATGCTCTCCTTCCCGAAACAATTGTTCGATTCTTTTACGGCTTTTTAACCGTTCATTTTTTTTTAAAGTGAATTTTTCTTTCAATGTATTAAAAAAATAGCCCTGAAACAGGGCTATGCATTATCAAACTAACGGTTGCTGCAATACAGGTATCGCAGTCGTATATAATTATTTTGCGTTCTTCTCGTCGGAGATCGTCAGTTTTTTACGACCCTTTTTACGACGGTTTGCCAGTACCTTGCGGCCATTAGCAGTTTGCATACGCTTACGAAAACCATGAACAGTTTTGCGACGGCGTTTGTGCGGCTGAAATGTACGTTTCATTGTAATATACTTTTCTCTTTTTGAAATAAGCGGCCCGGGAGAAGCGGACCAGTTTCAATCTCATTCACCTTTTACAGACGGATCACCACACCCATTCTGCCTCCGGTTGGATGAAAGGAGGGCAAAGGTAAGGTTTTAGGTTTAAATTTCAAGCCTGTTTTTGTGGAAGATCAGGGTATTGCAAGGTTTGTATGTTTTGACTGAATTGTTTTTCCAAAGAAGATACCTGCATGTTCGTCAAAATCACCGGGGGCATCGGTAGTGTAAAATGTCATAGATGCATTTTTACTGCAGCGACTTTCAATTTCAGGATGTCGTATAAGATAATCTGCCAGGCTCTCAGCTACAATTTCTCCCTGCGATACCAGGGTAACAGATTCGGGCAGATATTTTCTGATCTTATCTGCCAGAAGTGGATAATGGGTGCAGGCAAGTAAAATCGTATCTATATTATCTGATAGTGATAATAGTTGGTTGATACCTTTCTGTATAAAATAGTCTGCTCCGGGACTGCCATACTCATTATTCTCCACCAGGGGTACCCACATTGGGCAGGCATGCTGGTAAACCTGTACATCCGGGAAAAATTTATTGGCTTCAATTACATAAGATTCAGACAATACCGTGCCTTTGGTGGCGAGAATACCTACCTGTTTTGTTTTTGAAAGAGTTCCTATTTTTTCGGTTGTTGGTCGTATTACACCCAATACACGGTTTGAAGGGTTGATATGAGGCAGATCTTTTTGCTGAATAGTGCGAAGCGCTTTAGCAGAAGCAGTATTACAAGCCAGCACAATAAGGGGACAACCTTGTGCAAACAACCATTTCACACACTCCAGTGTATATTGATAAACGGTCTCGAATGATCGGGTACCATAAGGTGTACGTGCATTATCGCCTAAATAAATATAATCGTAGGCAGGCAGTTTTTCCAGGATTGATTTCAAAACAGTAAGGCCACCATACCCCGAATCAAATATGCCGATAGGTTGACGATTCATGATTCAAATATACATTGGTTATTAACCACAATAAAAAACCGCTCTGAATGAGAGCGGCTTTTTATATAGTACATATAAATCTATTATTATTTTTTTGCACCGGCAGGTTTTGCTGCTTCGGGAGTTGCAGCAGGGGGTAATTTTACACCCATTTTCTTAGCAATCAATGGTAGCAAGTCATCTGTTTGTGGCGCTACAAGTAATGCATCCTGTTTGAATACCCAGGTATATCCATTTTCTTTAGCTACTTCATTAATCAGTTGAAATGCTTTGGAAAAATATGGATTTAATACCTCTTGCTGCTTACGTTGAAATTCATTTTGGCTATAGGCATCCCAGTTCTGAATAATCTGCATGTATTGTGCAGCTTCCTGCTGTACCTGTTGCTTAATTGCAGAAGGAGTAGCAGGTGATTTTGCGATAGAATCTTTACGCTTGTATTCGCTTAAATAAAAGGGCAGTGCATTTTCCAATGAATCTTTCCTGAATTTTTGCAAAAGCGAATCAGCTTTTTTAATATCGGGCATAATTGCCACTACATCTTCAAGACTTGCATGACCAAACTTATTTTGAGCAGCTGCATAGTTTCCAATCAATGCTAAAATAAAAGTTGCCGCTACCAGGGATAAAACCTTTTTCATATTAATTTTAATGTGCTTTTAATGTATGTAAAGATGAAAAATTGATTCAGTTAGTTCGGTTAAAAAATTCCTTTAACATTTATTTATTTACCCCCAGCATTTTCAGTATATCTTCACTCCGGTCTAATTTGGGGTCGGCAAAGATAACGGTAATTCCCTCACTTTTATCCAAAATAAAATCATAACCCTTTTCTACAGCAAGTTTTTGTACCGCATTATATACCCTATCCTGTATGGGTTTAATCAGTTCCTGTCTTTTTTTAAACAGATCGCCTTCATAACCAAAGCGTTTGCGCTGAAGATCGCGAAGCTCCTTTTCTTTGTTAAATAATTCATCTTCTCTCTTTTTTTTCAGTTCATCACTCAGCATCACCTGTTCAGCATCAAAATCACGGTACATCTTGTCAAGGTTCTGTTGCATACCGTCAAGTTCCTTCTGCCAGGCTGTACTGAACTGGTCAAGTTGTTTTTGTGCTTCTTTATATTCCGGTAATTTATCAAGAATGAATTTAGTGTCTAAAATAGCATATCGTTGTGCATTGGCAACAAATCCAACGGCACAAATCACCATTATAAAAAATATCTTCTTCATGATATACAGTTTTAAAGTGGATCAATACAATTATATGTTGCCAAATTAAAGCATAATATTATTATATCCTGCTTACCCACGATTTTATTCCGGTTCAAACCCAAGCATGAAAGTGAACCTTGCTGCGTCTTTAAATGTTGCTCCCGGTGCAGACAAACGGTCGAGTCCTATACCATAATCAAATCCAAGCAAACCAAACATTGGTAAAAAGAACCTCGCACCCAGACCTACAGAGCGCCTCAGCTTGAACGGGTTCCAGTCTTTAAATTCATACCATCCGTTAGCCGCTTCAAAAAACGCAAGCCCGTAAATGGTGCTGCTTGGGTTGGTTGAAAACGGATAGCGTAATTCCATGGTATATTTATTAAACATAGTAAAGAACTTATTGGTAGACTGCTGATCGGGGTTGATGGTAGGATCAGAATTGTCGTATACAGGATATCCTCTGTGTGCTATGATATCATAACCAAGTATACCAAAGTTGTTGGTAAGTCCTGCGTCTCCCACCTGGAACCTTTCAAACGGAGATATTTCCAGGTCTTTATTATACCTGCCAATAAAGCCATATTTGGCGGCAAACTTCAATACAAACTGCCTGTTTTTTTCTTCTCCGGAAGGCCTGCCCAATGGCACATACCATTCTGCATTTACGCGCCATTTATGATACTCCACCAATTTATATTTTTCATCACCTTTAATATTGGCATTGGCATCTCTGAATGCAGAATAGGGAGGTGTAAATGCCCCACTGATCATGAATGATGATCCGCTGGTAGGAAATATAGGCTGGTTAACAGAGGATCTGGAAAGCGTAAGCTTAAGATTGAGAATATTTGATGTGGTGTTAGATAATCCTGCAAAGAAGCCAGGGTAATTTCTAAGTTTATATTGGGTATAGCTTAATGCATATACCAGCGTAAAATAGTCATCTGGCCATTGCAATTGTTTACCCAGCGAAATTGAAGCACCCATTGCTCTCAGGTACGAAGTATCTGCTCTTTCATTTATATATCTGCCAGTATAATAATCGTAGGCATTAGAATATTTGGAACTGTACAGGCTTACTGTAAATGAATTTCGTTTCTTTCCGCCCAGCCAGGGTTCGGTAAATGAAAAGTTCGTAGACCTGAAATAACGCCCGTTCGACTGAAAACGAAGGCTCAGTTTTTGCCCGTCTCCCGAAGGCAGCGGGCTCCAGGAAGATTTTTTGAAAATATTACGGAGTGAGAAATTATTAAATACCACACCTACTGTACCTGTTAACCCGATACCGCCACCCCATCCGGCGCTCAGTTCCAACTGGTCAGATGATTTTTCTTCTACGGTATAGTTGATATCCACAGTTCCGTCATCAGGGTTTGGCACAGGGTTGATACCAATTTTTTCCTGGTTGAAATAACCGAGGTTTGCAATTTCACGGTTAGATCGTATTAACTGTTCTCTACTGAATTTGTCACCCGGAAGTGTTCTCAACTCCCGGCGTATCACATGCTCTTTTGTTTTATCATTACCTGAAATAGTAACCCGCTTGATGGTAGCCTGCGGACCTTCGGTGATACGAATTTCATGATCAATCGTATCGTTATATACTGAGGTTTCTACCGGGTCTACATGGAAAAAAAGGTAGCCATTGTCGGAATACAGGCTGCTCACATCTCCACCGCCATCTGCAGTAAGTTGCTTGCCGAGTCGTTTGTTAAGTGTTTCAAGATTGTAGGTATCTCCTTTTTTTATACCAAGTATTACACTCAGCAGTGAATCGGGGTATTTGGTATTGCCGCGCCAGGTGATATTGCCGAAATAGTATTTGCTGCCTTCATTTACTTTGATGGCTATATTTAGATTACCTTTTTTGTTGTAAAACATGGTATCTTTTTCAATAACAGCATCTCTGTAACCAAGTGAGTTGTAATAGTCCAGAAGTTTCTGCTTGTCTTCACGGTATTTTTTCTCATTAAATTTAGCAGAGCTGAAAATCTTGAACCGGAAATAGGGATCTAAATAGTCAAGTGTTTTTGTAGGAGAAAGAAACCCAAAATTGCGAACGTATTCTTTAAATGTTATTTTATCTTTTTCACCATAGGGGCTCTCTACTTCATCTTTGTGCAATGTAAGCCTGGTCTTTTCTTTAGTGCCCTTCAGTTGTTTTTTTAGTTTTAATGAACTAACAGTTTCATTGCCGTAAAACAGTACATCATTAATTCTTACTTTAACACCTTTTTCAACCTGGAAGATCAGGTCTTCGCCATTAGTGTACGCTGTATCCGGGCGTTCAATTACTTTGACCCGAGCCCCCTGGAACCCCTTGTCTATATAAAACTTTTGAATGGCTTCAATAGCGTTTTGCTTTCTGGCTTCTGTAACTACCTGGCTGGCAGTAATGCCCACCTTCTCTTTCAGTTCGGTAGCTTCAGATTTTTTTATCCCTCTAAAAATCAATTTGGAAAGACGAGGCCGTTCTACTGCTGCAATTTCCACCCATATTCTGTCGCCCTCTACCTTTGTTATATATACTTCAATATCAGCAAAGAGGTTTTGCCCCCATAGTTTTTCAATGGCTTTGGAAAAATTATCGCCTCCGGGGATCCTCACTTCATCGCCGACATTTAAACCTGATATAGATGTTACAAGATTCGGGTCAAAATATTGAGTGCCGGTAACTTTAATTTCTGCGATCGTATATTTTTTGGGAATAGGCTGGTTAAATAAATTCAGCAGCGCAGGGTCTACAGAAGTTGTAGGTACTGTGTCGTTTACCTGTGCATTAGTTTTGGAGGAAATAAAACTTAAACCAAGTAAAAGTGTGAAAATCGTGCAGATTCTATGCATCCGTTTTTTAAGTTTCGCCCGGCAAATTAACGGGATTAATTAAAATGGTTTGTTAAAACAATAGAGGGTTTTGAACGGCTAATGCGCATCAGTAGCGGTGTTTGACATTACCTGTTCAGCAGTTTTGCCAAACCTGCGTTGCCGTTGTTGAAAATTAATAATGGCTTCATATAAGTGTTCTTTACCGAAATCGGGCCAGCGGGTATCCGTAAAATATAATTCTGCATAAGCCAATTGATATAAAAGGAAATTGCTAATCCTGTATTCTCCGCTTGTTCTGATCATCAGTTCAGGGTCAGGAAACTCAGAGGTTGAGAGATAAGATCTCAACACATCCTCTGTAATAGCACCGGGCATCAGTTCACCTTTTTTCACGTCTTCGGTTATATGATTAACGGCATTCAGCAGTTCCCAGCGTGAGCTATAACTCAATGCAATAATAAGGGTAAGCCCGGTATTGGATTTTGTAAGCTCTACTGCTTCCAGCAATTCACTGCTGGCATAATCAGGCAGCATCTTTATATCGCCAATTAACCTGAGCCTGATATTATTTTTGTTCAGGGTGTCTACTTCCTGCCGAATAGTATTTGCAAGGAGTATCATCAGCCCGTTCACTTCAGGTTCGGGGCGGCTCCAGTTTTCGGTGCTGAATGCATATAGAGTGAGATATCGAATGCCAAGTTCAGCGCACCCTTCCACTATTGTTCTTACACTGTCAACTCCATGATAGTGACCAAACAACCTGTCTTCTCCCTTTTCCTGCGCCCATCGCCCATTGCCATCCATGATGATGGCAATATGCTGGGGAAGCTGCGTTTTATCTATATTATCTATAAGCGACATGCAGGTGAAATTTAAAAAAGCCAGACAAAGTCTGACTTTGGGCGCAAAGATATAAATATTATGCAGTAATGGGACATTAGGATAATGAGAAACCTACTGCCGCCGGCTCTTTTTTCCTGTTTTATTTGAAAAATACTTGCATACGGATCTCAATCCGCAAATATCACACTTAGGGTTGCGTGCCAGGCAGGTATACCTGCCATGCAAAATGAGCCAGTGATGTGCTTTGTGAATTAACTCTTCGGGTATATGTCTGACAAGCTGCTTCTCGGCAGCAAGCGGAGTTTTGGCATTATGAGTTAAACCAATACGTGCAGATACTCTGAATACATGAGTGTCTACGGCCATATTAGGTTGCTGATCTATCACTGAGGTGATCACATTGGCAGTTTTTCTGCCTACTCCAGGCAATTGCACAAGTTCTTCTACCGTAAGGGGTACTTTCCCACCAAATTCTTTCACCAGCATATTCGCCATCCCAATAAGATGTCTGGTTTTATTGTTGGGGTAAGATATACTTCTGATATAGGGGAAAAGTTCTTCAAAA
Source organism: Chitinophagaceae bacterium (assembly GCA_039811345.1). Lineage (GTDB taxonomy): Bacteria > Bacteroidota > Bacteroidia > Chitinophagales > Chitinophagaceae > Agriterribacter. The sequence goes on along the minus strand of JBDHYJ010000077.1, from coordinate 15,125 downwards.
CTCGCTTTTGACAGCGAATCAGGGTTGGGGTAACGCTGAAAAATAGCGGGAGTAGTGAGATTGACTCTTTTATCGGTACACTGGGCAGAAAGGATAACAGCTACAAGTAATTGATAGGGGTTATCATAAAGTAGCTCTGTTTCAGCAACCGGTATATGCTCCTGAAACCAGTTGATTACAAATGTATAGCGCTGCTGGATTGTCATTTATTATTCACGAAGGTAATAAAATGACAAAGCCTATTGCTTAAATTATCGCTTTGATGTTGAGAACTTATTGATGTTCAACCTCTTTGCTTACACCTGCATAGTTGAGCAGTGATTGAACTACAGAAGCCCGGGGAGATGCACTGATGGTATTCAGTCCTTCCATTGCCTTCTTAAGTATATCAAATCTTTCACGAAATGCCCAGTCTGTTTCTAAAGCCAACTGTATTGCTGCTGACTCTTCGGCTGTTGTTTCTTTGTATAAAAAGCGTATCATGTTTTCCTGAGTATAAATATCCATAAGCTATCCATTTAGAATGAACTAATTTGTGTAAAACAATAAAAACGGTTTAGAGGATATTTAGATTCCGGTACGGATTTTTTAATGGCGTTTCACAAAAGGCGGGATTAGCTTACCTGTTTAAAACGATGCTATAAACATTATATTGTTAAAGCCCCTAAAAAAATCAGTAAAATTACTTCTCCTCTATTATAAATATCTCCTCATTATCTTTTTTCATCATAAAACGCTCCCTTGCCACCCGTTCAATGGCAGCGGGATCATTCTTCAATGCAGAAAGTTCTTTATTAATGTTGTCAATCTGCTCTTTATAATATGTTTTTCCTTTTTCCAACTGTCTCAGTTCATTAGTGCGCTCAACCTGTAAGAAAAGGTCATTGTGGTCGAAAAAAATAATCCAGACCACAAAGCAGGCCAATGTGAGAATATATTTATTCTTAAGCCAGTGAGGTATTTTTTTTAAGAGATCCATATCCGGGAAAGTTGCAACTCAACGAAACTTGTTCAAAATTCCGTTGTCTTTTAAAGTTTGCAACTATTTACCAAATATAGCTTTTCTGTTGGGATAAATTGCATTTTCTCCCAAAGCTTCTTCAATACGGATAAGCTGGTTGTATTTAGCGAGTCGGTCGGTTCTCGAAGCGCTGCCGGTTTTAATCTGACCGCAGTTAAGGGCTACTGCCAGGTCGGCAATAGTGGTATCTTCGGTTTCACCGCTTCTATGACTCATTATAGTAGTGTAACCATTGGACTGGGCAAGTTGTACGGCATTGATAGTTTCGGTAACTGTTCCAATTTGGTTAACCTTAATCAGTATACTATTGGCTATACCCTGGTCAATTCCTTCACGGAGCCGTTTTACATTGGTAACAAAAAGATCGTCACCTACCAACTGGCATTTTGAGCCAATACTGTCAGTGTGGTTTTTCCATCCCTTCCAGTCATCTTCAGCCATACCGTCTTCGATGGAAACAATAGGGTATTTATTAACCCATTCTGCCCAGTAAGCTACCATCTCGTCGCTGCTGATGGTTTTTCCGCTGCTCTTATAGAATTTATAAGTGTTGCTTGCTTCGTCAAACATTTCTGTGCTGGCTGCATCCATGGCGATGGCAATCTGTTCGCCGGCTTTATAACCCGCTGCTTCTATAGCCTGCAAAACTGTTTCGATAGCTTCTTCATTACTTTGGATATCTGGTGCAAAACCTCCTTCATCGCCCACATTGGTGCTATAACCTTTCTTTTTAAGTACTGATTTCAGGTTGTGAAATACTTCAACGCCCCAGCGCAGTCCTTCGCTAAAGGAAGGCGCACCTATCGGTACAATCATAAATTCCTGGAAGTCTATTTTGTTGTCTGCGTGCACCCCACCGTTGAGGATATTCATTAACGGCATGGGCAAAACGGTAGCATTTACCCCTCCCAGATAACGGTAAAGAGGAAGATTGCTTTCCTGGGCAGCTGCTTTTGCCACTGCCATGGAAACTGCAAGAGTAGCATTTGCACCCAGTCTTGCTTTGTTTTCTGTGCCGTCTATTTTAATGAGTAACCCGTCTATATAAGCCTGACGTGCAACATCAATACCTATAAGCTGATCAGCTATGATATCATTTACATTCTTTACGGCTTTTAGTACCCCTTTCCCCTGGTATACACTTTTATCCCCATCACGCAATTCTACAGCTTCATGTTTGCCTGTGGAGGCTCCGGAAGGTACTGCGGCTCTGCCTACCAAACCATTTTCAGTGATCACATCTACTTCAACAGTAGGGTTGCCGCGGCTGTCTAATATCTGTCTTGCATGTATATCGGAAATAAAACTCATAACAACATATTTTTATAATGTGCAAAGAAAAGGCTTTAAGCTTTTGGGGCAAAAATTAGTTGTGAGAAAGTGGGAAAAATATATGAGGGCAATGGTTTAATTCAGGATGCAGAGTTCTATAGTTTGAAGGAAAAAAAGTCAAAACATTCGACTAAATAGTATTGTTTCCGGTTAAAGATTTGAAGATCGTTTCCAGGCTCTGGGTTTCGCTATGTATACTCACGATGTTTAAATTGTTTTCCAGCGAAACTTCGATGATTCGCCTGCGCAGGTGTTCGGGCTGGGATGTAGAAAATTTAACCTGGTTCTCCGGTATAGCCTGAATGTGTATGATTTCTGTAATGGTATCAAAAACCGACAGTGATGGAGTTTCAGCAAAAGCCACCACAATACTATGCGAACCATTATCTCCCGACTGAAGGTTAGCAATAGTATCATCTGCCACCAGTTCACCTTTATTGATGATGATTACCCGGTTGCAAATTGCTTCCACCTCCTGTAATATGTGGGATGAAAATAAAACCGTTTTGTCCACACCGAGGTTTCGTATCACTTCTCTTATTTCAACAATCTGGTTGGGATCAAGCCCGGTAGTAGGCTCATCAAGTATTAACACTTCCGGATTATATATAAGTGCTGCCGCAAGACCAACTCTTTGTTTGTACCCTTTGGACAGTTGACCGATCTTCTTTGTTTTTTCAGGTGTAAGTCCTACCAATTCAATGATTCTTTCAACAGCAGTTTTTTTATTTGCTACTTTATGTACATCTGCAATGAAGCCCAGGTATTCCTTAATATACATATCATAATACAAAGGATTGGATTCGGGCAGGTAGCCGATTTTTTTTCTTGATTCCAGTGAATGAGAGGAAACATTCAATCCGCAGATATATGCTTCTCCCGATGTAGGTTGGAGGTAGCTTGTCAGGATTTTCATTGTAGTGGACTTACCTGCTCCGTTTGGGCCAAGAAAACCTACGATTTCCCCCTTACCTACGGAAAATGAAATATTGTTTACTGCTTTCTGTTCACCGTATACTTTAAGGAGGTTTTTTACTTCAATAGACATTCAGCAAAAATAATAACTCCACACAACAATTTATTTTTCATACTCGCCTCTTAACGCATACCATCCAAAAATTACCAATCCTATAGCTATTGGAATGGCAACAATTACAAAAACTGCCCATTGAATTTTTGTATCAATTACCGGGTGAACAGATACCTGGTGCAGGGCTGTTTTGACAAGATAATAAATGGATAATGGTCCGAGCAGGATCCAAATAATACCCATCCATTTTTTAAGCAGGTTCATGAGAAATGTTTTTTTAAATTATGTGATTTGAGGGGTGAGGTATAAGGTGTAAGAAATAGGGTATAAGGTATAGGGTTAATAAAATTATACCCTTTGTCTTACAGCTCACGCCTTTCTTCAGTCACTTACATCCGGATCAATCTTGTTATTTATATATAATGCGCCAATAACAAAACAAACTGCAGAAATAATTATCGGGTACATCAGTCCTACCAGTTTGTCCCCCGTATTTATTGTTGTTAGCAATAAAGCAATAAACGGAGTAAGACCACCAAAAACACCATTACCAATATGATAAGGTAGCGACATTGAAGTGTATCGTATCCGGGTAGGGAAAAGTTCCACCAGGAAGGCAGCAATTGGTCCGTAAACCATTGTTACAAAAATTACCTGTACAAAAATCAGCAGCACAAACTTCCAGTAAACAGATGTAGGTAGTTTTCTTTCAATATGAGTTTCAGGTGCATGAGCTATTGGTTTTGCAGCATCTGCAAACACCGTATCTACTGATCTTTGAGTGTATGCAAAACCGTCAGCAAAGGTTTTGGTTATCGTGGTAGTGGTAATGGTATTTTCACCGATTTTTTCATTTTTAGTCACCGGCTGGGTGACAGATACTGGTGTTTGAGAAAGATATGCACCGGTGTCTGAGAGTTTGATGAATTGCTGATATATAGGCCTGTAAAATATTATGGCAAGTAACATACCGGTGAGCATGATCCATTTTCTACCGACACGGTCACTCCAGTCCCCAAAAACGACAAAGAAAGGAGTGCCTAAAAGAATAGCCCAAATTAATATAGTGCGAGACTGTCCAAAATCTATTTTACATACCGTTTCTATAAAACTTTGTGCATAAAATTGACCTGTATACCAAACAACCCCCTGCCCCATAGTAGCGCCAAATAAAGCCAGCAGCACCATTTTCAGGTTGGTTTTGTGAGTAAAGCTTTCTTTGAGCGGATTGACGGAAGTTTTACCTTCTGATTTTAGTTTGGCAAACAAAGGAGATTCGTTCATCTTTAGCCTTATATATATAGAGACACCTACAAGGATTATAGATACCAAAAATGGGATACGCCAACCCCATTCATTGAATTTTCTGATTGAAGCCGCACTGTCTGCATCCAATGACTGCCTGACTACCAGAATAACACCCAGTGATACAAACAGACCAAGGGTGGCAGTTGTTTGTATCCACGATGTATAAAAGCCGCGCCTGTTAGCTGGGGCGTGTTCTGCAACATAAGTAGCTGCTCCTCCATATTCACCACCCAGGGCTAGCCCCTGAAGCAGACGAAGCAGCAAAACTATGATGGGAGCTGCAAATCCAATAGTCTCGTATGAGGGTACCAGCCCTATGGCAAATGTAGAGCCACCCATAATTATAAGTGTGAGCAAAAAAGTGTATTTACGCCCTACTATATCGCCCAGTCTGCCAAACACCAATGCCCCGAAAGGACGGACAATAAAACCTGCTGCGAAAGTGGCCAATGTAGAAAGCAGGGCTGCGGTTGGATTGGTTTTTGGGAAAAACTGACTGGCAATTACTGTAGCGAGACTACCGAAAATATAAAAATCATACCATTCTATAAGTGTGCCTACGGAGGAAGCACTAATAATTTTCCAGATACTTTTGGTTGAAACTGACATATAGTTTTGTTGCAATCATATTAAATAAAATGTTGAATATACTAAATATGATAATAGCAACCCTTAATATGTATTAAATGTTTATGGAGAAAATTATTTTTTTGAAAACTAACTATCCGGCGCATACTAATGACTGTTATTTTCTTATTTATCAGCCAAAATTTAGCCGGATAATTATACATTATAATTCTTACTTCAAATTCATCGCTCGCTATTCAACTGAATGTGATTAACTTTAGCCCTCTTATCGTAAACTAAATTATTGCATAGCTGTATGTCATATCCCTATCAGATTAAATCATTTGAAGCCTACAAAGAAGCCTACAGGAAAAGTATAGAAGACCCCGAAGCCTTTTGGAGTGAAATTGCAGCGACTTTTCAATGGCGGAAAAAATGGGACAAAGTATTAAACTGGAATTTTAAAGAGCCAAAGGTTGAATGGTTTGCCGGCGGACGACTAAATGTAACGGAGAGTTGCCTCGACAGACATCTCGAAAAACTTGGTGATAAGCCTGCCATCATCTGGGAGCCCAATAACCCCGAGGAAAGAACGAGAATTGTTACGTATGAGCGCCTGCATAAACGTGTTTGCCAGTTTGCCCAGGTATTAAAAAATAATGGTGTAAAAAAAGGTGACCGTGTTTGTATTTATATGGGTATGGTACCCGAACTGGCATATGCTGTATTAGCCTGTGCCAGGATTGGTGCAATACATAGTGTGATATTCGGCGGTTTTTCCGCACAAAGTATTGCCGACAGGCTGGAAGATACAAAGTCTGAATGTATAATTACTTGTGACGGTGCATACCGTGGTGCAAAAGATATTCCATTGAAAAGTGTGATTGATGATGCGCTGGTTGGTAATAAATTAGTAAAGAAGGTAATAGTATATACCCGTACCCGTGTGCCGGTGAGTATGCTTAAAGGAAGGGATGTATGGTGGGAAGATGAAATGCTAAAAGTAACAGACACATTACCCGACAGCAGTTTTGGTGAAGTAGAGGTGATGGATGCAGAAGACCCTTTGTTTATTCTTTATACATCAGGAAGTACCGGCAAACCCAAAGGAGTTGTGCATACCTGCGGCGGATATTTAGTATGGACAAATTATACTTTCGTCAATACTTTTCAGTACCAGCCTGGTCAGGTTTATTTCTGTACGGCAGATATAGGCTGGATTACCGGGCATAGTTATATGTTGTATGGTCCGTTAAGTGCCGGTGCCACTTCTGTGATGTTTGAAGGTGTCCCCACCTGGCCCGATGCTGGCAGGTTTTGGGATATTGTTGACAAATACAAAGTAAACATACTGTATACCGCACCAACTGCTATACGCAGCCTGATGACTTACGGGCTTGATCCTCTTAAGGGGAAAAACCTTTCCTCATTAAAAGTACTGGGTTCGGTGGGTGAGCCTATCAACGAAGAGGCCTGGCATTGGTACGATGAACATGTAGGTAAAAAGAACTGCCCAATTGTAGATACCTGGTGGCAAACTGAAACTGCCGGCATCATGATCTCTACTCTTGCCGGGATTACGCCCTCAAAACCTTCATGGGCAACATTACCCTTGCCAGGGGTGCAACCTGTATTGGTGGACGACCAGGGAAAAGAAGTGACGGAGAAAGATGATGAAGGATTGTATAAAGGTAATCTTTGTATGAAAGCGCCATGGCCGGGTATTATAAGAACTACCTACGGAGATCATGAACGCTGCCGTACAAACTATTTTGCCGCTTATGAAAACCTGTATTTTACAGGAGACGGCGCTCTGAAAGACGACGATGGTTTCTACCGGATTACCGGTCGTGTGGATGATGTATTGAATGTAAGCGGGCACCGAATTGGTACAGCCGAGGTGGAAAATGCAATTAATATGCATGCCAGCGTAGTGGAAAGCGCTGTGGTAGGATACCCGCACGATATCAAAGGACAGGGGATATATGCTTATGTGATAGTAACCGGTTTGCACGGAGATGAAAATCTTACCCGCCAGGATATAGTTCAAACTGTTTCCCGCCTCATTGGACCAATAGCTAAACCAGATAAAATACAGTTTGTAAAAGGATTGCCCAAAACAAGAAGCGGTAAAATCATGAGACGTATACTGCGAAAGATTGCCGAAGGTGAATTGGATAAACTGGGAGATATCACCACACTGCTTGACCCTGGTGTAGTGGAAGAAATTAAAAGCGGGAAGTTATAGGTGGAGATTGATATATTTATTTCCTGTACTCAATTATTGGGTTTTTCTTACGTCATACAACGATCGTGTCAGGGTAATATAATGTTCAGTTTTATGTGAAACGGCAGACGACAAATGTGCAATACACATATTTGTCGTCTCGCCGCTCACTGAAAAATCGGACAAATAATCGTAATAATATCTATAGTTATCTGTTATTATTCCCATCCGCCACCAAGCGACCGGTACAGGTTTACAGTATACAACAGTAATTCCTTCTGTGCAATTGTGCGTTTGAGTTCCGCTTCAAGTACCCCTTTTTGTGCTGTAATTACTTCAAGGTAGCTGGCGTAACCGCTAAAATACAAATCGTTGGAAGTAGCAACTGCTTCAGTTAAAGTTTCTACCTCATCCTGGTTGAGTGCAACAATTTTTTTGTAGTGCTCAATGCCCTTTAGATTGCTGATCACTTCTTCGTAAGCATGCAGTATAGTTTGTTTATAATTGTTTACTGCAATTTGCTGTTGTGCATCGGCTATGGCAAAATCACCTTTCAACTGATAACGGTTCATCAGCGGTTGAGTTAATCCCCCCAATAATCCATAAGTCAATGAACCATTTGCTAATAACAGTGGTAATTTAAATGCATTGAACCCCATGTAGGGTGTGATATTGAGTGTTGGGAGAAAAGCTTTGCGGGCAGCATCCACATCGGCTTTGGATGCGGCCAGTTCCCATTCCGCCTGTTGAATATCCGGTCTGTGTTCAAGCAACGCAGCGGGTATGCCGGTATGTATCTGATCAATCAATTGTTGCTGACGTATAGTTTTACCACGGGGAATAGGTGTCTGCGCATATCGTCCCAGTAAACTGTTAAGTTCGTTTTCGAGTTTGATAATATTAAGGTTGGTTTCATATTCAAGACTTTGAGTTTGCAGCAACTGTGCCGAGAACTGCTGAACAGCAAGAGACGTAGCGCGACCGGCTTCCATCTGTGCTTTTACTACTTCTACAGCACGTTCCTGAAGGGCAATATTGCGATGTACTATTTCAAGCCTGTTGTCCAGCGCAAGCAGTTCATAATAATATGAGGCTACCGTAGCAACAAGCTGTGTAGCTACCCATTGCCGGCCTTTCTCTGAAGCAAGCACTCTTGAATAAGTTGCTTTTTTTCTTGATTTTATTTTTCCCCACAAGTCAATCTCCCAATTGCTTTTTAATCCGAGGAAGAAATCCTGGGCAGGATTAGTTACTTTCTGATCTTTATCTATATTCTGTGAAAGATTTGTATCGAAATTGCCCACTCCCGACATAGTATACTTGCCATATTTATCAACTCCTGCTGATGAAAAAAAATCGAGTGTTGGCAACCCCATACCCTTTTGTGATTGCAGGCTTGCTCTTGCCATCATTACCTTCTGAATGGTATTTTGCAAGTCTAAGTTGTGTGCGAGTGCTGAATCAATCAACCCGGTTAGTACAGTGTCTTTAAAAAAGATATTTCGATGGTATTCACCGATACTCAGAGAATCATTGATACCATTATATGTTTCGGGGAGTTGCAGTGGCTGATTCCTCACCAGTGAAGTCGGAGCTTTACAGGAATAATTAAAGACTAAGCCTGTAATGAACATGCCGGTGATCAGTGACTTAATATTTCGTATCATAGAAAAATATAGTAGTTGAAATTTTATTAAACAATTACCAGGATGGTTATACATCTTCTTTTGCCACTTTTACTTTCAAATGTTGTACATGGAGTTTCATCTTCTTCTTTTTGCGAATCTTTTCTTCAATACCAGCAAATAATACATACAGCCCCGGTACCAGCAATACCCCAAATACGGTACCCGTAAACATGCCACCTGCTGCTGCCGTACCAATTGAACGGTTACCCAATGCACCCGCACCAGTGGCAATGCAAAGCGGAATTAAACCGGCAATAAAGGCAAATGAAGTCATAAGAATCGGACGTAACCTGGAAGCCGCACCATCAATGGCTGACTGCAATACAGTAACTCCAAGCTTTTTGCGCTGAATGGCAAATTCCACAATGAGAATGGCATTTTTGCCCAGCAAACCAATCAGCATTACCAATGCTACCTGAGCATAAATATTATTCTCAAGGCCTGCAAGTTTTAACGATGCAAAAGAGCCAATGATACCGGCAGGTAAAGAAAGAATAACAGATAAGGGGAGAAGAAAACTTTCGTACTGAGCAGAAAGAATAAGATATACAAACACAAGGCAGATTAAAAATATATATGCTGCCTGGTTGCCCGACAGGATTTGCTCCCGTGTCATTCCCGACCATTCATAATCAAAACCGCGAGGCAAAACTTTAGCTGCAACATTTTCCATTGTCTTAATAGCCTCTCCGCTACTCCTACCTTCGGCAGCTTCGCCGTTGAGCAGAGCTGATATATACATATTATATCTTGTGAGCTGTTCCGGACCATACACTCTTTCAAGTCTTATGAAAGTGGAAAACGGCACCATTTCACCTGAACTGTTTTTTAAATACAACCTGAGAATATCTTCAGGGCTTTTCCGGTATTGTGGGTAAGCCTGTACCATCACTTTATACATTTGACCAAACCTGATAAAATTGGTAGCGTAATAACTGCCCAGTAGTGTTTGCAGGGTACTCATAGCGTTATCAATGGTAATTCCTTTTTTGGCTGCAATTTCCTGATCTACATGAATCATATACTGAGGGAAATTGGGATTGAAACCTGTAAAGATATTTTTAACAACGCCGGTTTCTTCTGCTGAGGCAATTAGTTCCTTAGCTACAGTTTCTATACGCTGCAAATCTCCGCTTCCTGTTTTGTCAAGCAGCCGGAACTCAAATCCGCTTGAGTTACCAAAACCCGGTACTGTAGGGGGAGGTAAAAATTCAATCTTTGCATCTGTGATATGGCTGGTTTGTTTTTCCAACTCGCTAATGAGAGCTGCAACAGATTCTTTTCGTTCGTCCCATGCTTTCATATTGATCATTGCCATGCCATAAGAAGCCCCGGATACTTCGGTAACCAGGCTATACCCGGCAAGTGTGGAAATATTATCTACCGCATCAAATTTTTCAGCTACTCTCTGTATTTCATCCAGCACTGCACCTGTTCGCTCTACAGTTGACCCCGAAGGTGTGGTAACATTTACATAAATGATCCCCTGGTCTTCTGTGGGAATAAAACCGGATGGAAGTATTGTACTGAAACCCCAGGTGCCTGCAAAAAAGATTACCAGCAGCAGTAGGGTTACCCATCTTCTGCCTGCAACGCGGCCTACAAGTAATTGGTATTTATTTTGTGTTTTATCATACACCCTGTTAAATCCTCCAAAAAATCTCTGTAATAGATTTTTCTTTTTTGCCGGATCCGGATGCTTTAGCATCAATGCACATAATGCGGGAGTTAGTGTCAACGCATTTATCCCCGATATAACTATAGAAATGGCAAGCGTAAGTGAAAACTGCCTGTAGAATACTCCGACGGGGCCGGATAGAAAGGCAACCGGTACAAACACTGCTGACATTACCAGGGTAATAGCAACTATAGCACCACTAATTTCTTTCATAGCCGCAATTGTGGCATCCATTGCGCCCATGTGGTCTTCATTCATTTTTACATGCACAGCTTCTACCACTACAATGGCATTGTCCACGACTATTCCGATAGCCAGTACAAGGGCAAAAAGTGTGAGCAGATTGATGGAGAATCCAAGCATCATTATAAAGGCAAGTGTACCAACCAACGCTACTGGTACTGCCAAAGCTGGAATTAATGTGGAACGAAAATCCTGCAGAAATAAAAATACTACAATAAACACCAGTATAAAGGCTTCGAGAAGTGTTCTTAAAACTTCATGAATTGAGGCATCGAGGAAGCGTGAAACATCATAAGCAAAATTGTAATCCATACCGGGCACAAAAGAAGAAGCCTTCAGTTCCGCCATAGTCTTTTTAATATTACTGATTACATCTTTTGCATTAGACCCCGGGCGTTGCTTAATCATTATGGATGCAGAAGGCTTACCATCAGTTTTTGACTCCATATTATAGCTAAGCGCTCCAAATTCTACATCGGCCACATCTTTCAATCGCAGTATTGAACCATCGGAGCCGGCCCTGATTACAATATTTTTATACTCCTGGGGTTCTGAAAATTTTCCGGTATATCTCAGCACATATTCAAGAGTATTGTTTTCCATGCCGGAACTTTCACCGGTTTTGCCGGGAGCAGCTTCTACATTTTGATTGCGCAATGCGGTTATTACTTCGTCTGCGGATACCTGGTAGGCCAACATTCTGTCGGGCTTCAACCATACCCGCATTGCATAGTCTTTAGCACCCATGATCTCTACGAATCCTACACCGTCAATACGTTTCAATTCTTTTAATACATTGATATCGGTAAAGTTGAATATGAAGCGTTCATCCATTGTGGAATCGGTACTCACTATGTTCAGGTAAAGCAACATACTGTTTACTTCCTTTTCTGTTACCACACCTGCTTTGATTACTTCTTCGGGCAATTCATCCAGCACCGTTGTCACCCTGTTTTGTACATTTACTGCTGCCAGATCGGGATCAGTTCCTACTTTGAAAGAAATAGAAATAAGTGTTGTTCCGTTGTTGCTGGTTACGGTATTCATATAGGTCATCCCGGGCACGCCATTAATGGCTCTTTCGAGAGGTGTGGCTACTGCGTCGGCGCATACCTGTGCATTGGCACCGGTGTATTTTGCAGTTACCGTTACAGAAGGCGGTACAATATCAGGAAACTGAGTTACCGGAAGAGTGAATAATGCAAGAACGCCTAAAAGCGTAATGATAATTGAAATAACCAGCGATAATATTGGTCGCCTGATAAAAGTCTCGATCATACCTGGTGAATATTATTTAATGAAGCCACATTGCAAATCATGAATCATAATAATGACTTATGTACAATAGATTTGAAGCCTGCAGGCAAGTATATATACCAACAGGAATGTTTTTAAAAAAGCGTGTTTACATTACATTTGTCTGGTAACGGTTACGGGAATGATGCGGGCGCCGTCTTTTATATTCTGAACACCTTCATACAAAATTCTGTCGCCTTTTTTAAGCCCGTCGGCAATGATATAATACTGAGCTACTCTTGTCTGGGGAACCACAGACTGCATCTTAACTGTATTATCATCTTGTAAAAGAAAGACATAATTTTTGTCCTGTATTTCAAATACAGATTTCTGAGGAACAAACAATGCATCTTCAGCAAGAGCGCTTAACCTAACCTTACCTGTAGCTCCATGCTTGAGTAATTTTGAGGGGTTGGGAAACCTGGCCCTGAATGCTATTGACCCGGTTCCTTCATCGAATTCGCTTTCTACAGTTTCTATTTTTCCCATCTGGTTGTAAATGGTTCCGTCTGCCAGTATAAGTTCCACTGTATTACCTTTTTGTTGTTCTGAAGAAGATTTTCTGTAATGGAGATACTCACTTTCAGAAACATTGAAGTATGCGTAAATTTCATGATTGTCTGAAATTGTGGTAAGCAAAGCCCCCTCATCAACAAGGCTACCCACTTTAAGCGGAATGCGATCAATTATACCATCAAAAGGAGAACGGATATAGGTATAAGACAATTTGGTTTCTGCACTTTTCTGAATAGAAATGGCTTCTTCAACCATTGCCTCTGCAGCTTTCAGTTTAGCTTTCGCCATTTCAAGTTCGCTTGGCGATACAATATTTTTAGCCAGTAGTATATTTACCCGCTTCAGCTCCACCTCTGCAGTTTTTGCTTCTGCTTTGGCGTTGTTTACATTTGCCCGCGCTTTAGCCAACTGGTTGGCAAATTCATGATCATCCAGCTGAAATAAAGGTTCTCCTTTCTTTACGGCATGACCTTCATCTACAAATATTTTGCTTAAAAAGCCCTGTACTCTTGCCCTGATTTCAACATTGCGCACGGCTTCAATACTGGTTACATAATCGTGCTGTAAAATTGTATCTGTTAAACTTACCTGTATAACAGGCAATTGGGGTAAAGCATTTTTGTCTTCCACATTTCCTTTGGCAGTGCATCCTGCTGCAAAAGCGAGTATCACTAAAAAATACCAATAATTTTTCATCCTGTTTTATTTGAAAAAAAATTACACCTGATGATTCCTCAAAAAGGATTACAGGCATTACATTTTTATTGTTTAAAAAAATAATAGCTATGTTATTTGCTCAATAATAACTGCAAAAAAACAGAGGCATCAGAATGGAGTCAACCTGAAAATAAAATTATGGGATTGTAACAAAGACAGGCTGCGGGTATCTTCAATATGTGTCAAAGATGTAAGCAGAACATGTTGCTTTGTTTCAGTATGGGTGAAGTGAATTGCTTTAGCAAAAACGGTATTGGGCAATCTCCGTTTCAGGTTAAAAAAATGGTAACTGAAATCGGATTTTTCAGAACCTGGAAGATAATCTGTCAAACCGGCAATATGTTCCAGTACCAGTTCAAACACTGTAGAACGGTTGAAATGATCGGGTTGTGAAGGACCTATGGTATGGCTGTCTATTCCCTGTCCTGAGCAATGAAAATTACCTCCGGGTAAAAAAGTCATGATATTGAGAAAGCTGAAAAGCAGGAGATAAGCTACCCCCATTCTTAACTTTTGAGCTTTTTCGATCATAACAATTATAATTACCGGTTACTTGTAAATAAATATCCAAAGCAAATATTGCAGAGAATAATGATTTAGGTTGAATTTTCGCGCAAATATAAATTATGAGCTTTAGAAAAGTATAAAGACAGATGCCCTAAATTCTGTAAAAAAGTTAAAAAAATTTATCAACCCTAAAATTTTTCAAAGGATAAGAAAGTTTTTTAAAACAATTATTTTCAATAATAGGGGCTTATCATATAATATACCAGCACGCCGGTAAGTGATACATAAAGCCATATCGGCCAGGTAATTTTCGCAATTTTGCGGTGCCTGGTCCACTCTGCAGTTAATGCACGGTATGCAGTGAACAAAATAAAAGGAAGTACAATTCCCGCAAGGGGTATATGGGTAGCAAGAATGATGAAGTAAAACAATCGTTTTCCACCTACTGCCATTTTCTCCGCATCAGATACTATACCGTTATGATCAATATCGCCAAACTTTGATTCGCCGGCAAATAAGTGATGACAGACATAAGAAATTAAAAACAGGACTGATAATATTAGCGCTGTCAGCATCAATTTTTTGTGCAGCAAATATTTCTTGTTTTTCACTGCAATAAAACCAGCTACAAGCAATACTGAAACTATAGAATTGATAATAGCATTAAATAAAGCAAACAAGTGAATGTCAAATCCGAGATCCACATTTACCTTAACTCGTCCCAAAATAACTATCGCTACAAATATGACAAATGAAATCACCCAGATCAATCGTATAGCTAACCTGTCATTTTTCCGCATTTGAGCCTGAAGCATGAATGAGAAACTTTTTTATTTGTGAGTAAATTAATTAGGTTGCAGGTTACAAGTTTAGGGTTTCGGGTTTCGAGTTTCAGGTTTCAGGTTAAAAGTTACTTTAAGCTATTACATCATCTTATTACGACAGTATGAGCTAGATAACCCACTCATTAAACCATAAACTATAAACTATAAACC
>JBDHYJ010000076.1:0-23581 GCA_039811345.1 Chitinophagaceae bacterium | reverse complement strand
AATACGGCGATAGGCGCTGCTGGGTTTATGATTGTACCCCGCAATGTCCTGGGAAAAGGATTTATTGCCCCAAGCGATAAACTGATTGTTGCAGGTGTGGGTGTGGGAGGTAAAGGACGCTCTGATCTTGCCCATTTTTATGAAAGCGGCAAGGCTGAAATAGGTTTCCTGTGTGATGTAGATGATCGTATGTCTATTGAATCAAGGAAAAGATTCCCCAAGGCAAAATATTATAAAGACTGGAGAGAATTGATGGATAAAGAAGCCAAATCATTTGATGCGGTTTCTGTTTCCACTCCCGATCATACTCATGCTGTAGTAGCAATGGCTGCTATGCGCAGAAAGAAACATGTATATGTGCAGAAGCCTTTGACACATGATATATGGGAAGCACGGATGCTTACAGAAGCAGCCGACAAATTTAAAGTAGTTACACAGATGGGTAACCAGGGTTCTTCTGGTGATGGTGTGCGTCAAATGCAGGAATGGTATGATGCCGGAATTATCGGTGATGTACATACTGTATATATTTTCACCAACAGGCCAATTTGGCCCCAGGGCATTCCCTGGCCTACAGCAAAGCCACCTGTACCCTCTGAATTGAATTGGGATCTGTGGCTGGGTACTGCACCTTACAAGGATTATATAGATAATCTGATTCCGGGAAGTTGGCGCGGATGGTGGGATTATGGTACCGGTGCATTGGGTGATCTTGGTTGTCATCTTATGGAAGCTCCTTTCAGGATATTGGGAATTGAATATGCCCTGGATGTGCAGGCATCTGTTACCAGCGTTTTTACCTCTTTTGGCAAACGTGGTTATTTCCCCGAGAGTTTTCCGCCATCAAGCCATGCCACACTTACTTACCCCAAAACACCAAAAACACAGGGTCAGGTGATAATGCACTGGATGGATGGTGGTATAAAACCAGAACGCCCGCAGGAGCTGGGCCCGAATGAAGTATTTGGTGATGGCAATAGTGGTATTTTGTTTGTAGGAACCAAAGGTAAAATGATGGCCAGCGAATATGCAGCTAATCCGCGGTTACTCCCACTTTCCAGAAATGCAGAAGTGAAAGTTCCCCAAACCCAACCCCGTGTTCCGGGAGGTGCAGACGGGCACTATGCACAGTGGGTTGAAGGTTGTATTGCCGGCTATGGAAATATGGAACTGAGCTCACCTTTTAAAAAAGCGGGACCGCTTACTGAAGCAATACTCATGGCGAACCTTGCTATCAGAGCTGCCGATACACCTAAGCCTCGGGCTAACGGTCGAGGCAATGACTACCCAGGTGCAAATATGAAATTGTTGTGGGATTATAAAAACATGCGGGTTACCAACCTGGAGGAAGTAAACAAGTTTGTGAAACGCGAGTATCGTAAGGGCTGGACAATAGATTTTTAATTACTATGCGGCTGCAGATGGTTTTTTGCGGCCGCTTTGTTACCTTTCACCTAAATTTTAATCGTGAAAAAAAATATATTCTTTCTCGCAACTTTAATTTTACTTGCCGCATGTGGCAGCCAGAATAAAATAAAAGGTAGCAGCGAAAATACCGGTAATAACGGTAGTGGTAACGGAGAATGGATCAGCCTGTTTGATGGTAAGACACTAAATGGATGGAAAGAAAGTGAAGGACCTTCTTTCAGTATAGAGGATGGTGCTATAAAAGTTGCAGGTAAACGCTCCCATTTATATTATGATGGCCCGGTAAATAATCATGATTTTAAAAACTTTGAACTGAAAATGCAGGTGATGACAAAACCGGGGTCTAACTCAGGAGTTTATTTTCATACTGCTTTTCAGCAAAAAGGATTTCCCGACAATGGCTTTGAAGTGCAGGTGAACAATTCACATACCGACTGGAAAAGAACTGCCGGATTGTATGATATTAAGGATACCGCCGCAACCTTTGTAAAAGATGATGTGTGGTTTGAATTGTATATAAAGGTAGAAGGCAAACACGTGGTAACTAAAATCAATGGACAAACTGTAACAGACTGGACAGAACCAGATGGTGCTGTTGCTCCCAAAGGTCACCCGGGTCGTGTGATTTCTGATGGTACATTCGCCCTGCAGGCCCATGATCCCAAAAGCGTAGTATATTATAAAGATATTATGGTAAAACCATTACCCTGATTTTTCAGGAATTCTTTACATCTCTATTGGTACTGTAAAAGCTTTGAGAATTTTGCTTTTTGCAGTACCTTTTTTAATTATGGACAGGAAGAAATTTATTTTGTCATCTCTGACCCTGATAGCAGGTACAAAATCAGTTCTTGCAGGAAGGGAGAATTTTACCACTGCACCTGCCGTAAGATTCGGAATTGTTACCGACCTGCATTATGCCGACAGGGAACCCAACGGTAGCAGGTATTATAAACAATCCCTGGACAAACTTTCGGAATGTGTTGAACTAATGAATGAACAATCTGTTGATTTTCTTATTGAACTTGGTGACTTTAAAGACCAAAATATTCAACCGGATGAAAACGAAACTCTCCGTTATCTTGAGACTATTGAAAATGAATTCAGGCAATTTAAAGGCCCGGTATATCATGTATTGGGAAACCATGATATGGATTCCATTTCAAAGAATCAATTCTTGGAAAGAATATATAACAGTGGATTTTCCAAAGCTCAAAATTACTATTCCTTCAACTCAGGGATATTTCATTTTGTAGTGCTTGACGCAAATTATACAAAGGATGGTCAGAGTTATGATAAAGGAAACTTTGACTGGAAGGATTGTCATATTCCTGAAGATCAATTGTTGTGGTTGAGAGAAGACCTGAAACGAAACCCGGTGCCTACAGTAGTATTCGTTCATCAGCAGTTAGACCGTTCAGCTTTTGAAGCTGCTCATGCTATATACTGTCCCGATAATTCAGATAAGGTTAACGCTATTTTAGAGCAATCGGGAAACGTGCTGATTGTTTTTCAGGGACATTATCACGAGGGGAGTTTTAATGTTATTAATAATATCAATTACTATACCCTTAAAGCCGTGATTGAGGGTGATGGTACCGTTAATAATAGTTATGCTATTGTGGAGATAGACAAACACAAGAATATAGCTATAAAGGGTTATCGGAAGGCGGTTACAAAAAAACTTAAGGGTTAAGTATTTGTTGTCTGTCTATTATCCTGTCTCCATAAATCAATTTTTTGTGATATTATTTTAATTGAAAATTTTAACCATGATTTTTTTTCTTAGGCCAATTGTAATATTTCTGTTTTTAGGGTTTTGCTTTGGCAGTGCTTTATCGCAGGATAAATTAAAATCAAACGATCAGATCCCGATTGTAGCCTGGATTGGTGTTCCCGAGAGAGAAACTACACTTGAGCGGTTTAGGGAGATGAGAGACGCTGGTATTAATATCAGTTTTGCGTCTTATTCCAATATTGAAGCAGTGGAAAAAGCACTTAATATTGCTCAACAAGCTGGTATAAAACTGCAGCCTTATTGCCCGGAATTAAAAGCGGAACCAGAGAAAACAGCAAAGAGGTTGATGAAGTATCCGGCATTGGCCGGATATTATTTGCGTGATGAGCCCAATGCTACTGATTTTCCTGAGCTAAGTACATGGATAAAACGGATTCAATCAGTGGATACCAAACATTATTGTTACATTAATTTATTTCCCAATTATGCCAGTCAAGAACAATTGTTTGGAGATGAATATCAAAAGCAACCCGGGAAGGATATTTACGCAGCGCATGTTGATACATTTCTGAGACAGGTACCTGTGCCATTTATCTCTTTTGATCATTATCCGGTTATGGTGATAAACGGAGTACGGACAATTCGTAACAATTGGTATAAAAACCTGGAAATTATCGCTGCGGCAGGTAAAAAATATAATCTCCCTTTTTGGGCCTTTGCACTTTCTGTAGCACACTGGGATTATCCTGTGCCGGCAATTGAAGAAATCAGGTTACAAATGTTTAGCAACCTTGCATACGGTGCACAGGGTCTGCAATATTTTACCTATTGGAATCCGGGTCCGGTTCATGATGATTCATGGGACCCTCATAATGCACCCATTGGTGCAGACGGCAGGCGAACTGATGTGTACGACCGGATTAAAATTGTAAATAAAGAAATACAGGCGCTTTCAGGTGTTTTTCATCATGCCAGATTGATTTCGGTTGCTCATACCGGAAAAAAAATCCCGGCTGGAACTATAAGATTATCAACTTTACCTGCACCAATAAAAGTCCTGGAGACGGGCGATGGTGAATCTATTGTATCAGTGCTTGAAAAAGATAACCGGCAGTTTCTTGTGATTGTTAACCGCAGTTTATTCCATCCTATGAAACTTACTTTAGTAGGTGACGAAAAGGTAAAAAGAGTACTAAAGGATGGTACACTGGTTGCAGCAGATGCATATAACCCCACATTAGAGATTGCCCCGGGTGATATGCTCATTTATTGCTGGCAGAAAAATTAATGTTGCATAAAAAATCAAACAAAATGAAGCGATACTCTTTGATAGTTCTTTTATTTATTTGGTGCAGCTCAATTACAGCACAATCATTTACACTGATAAAAAAAGGGAAATCAAAATATTCAATTGTAATTCCTGAAAAAGCCACTGTTACTGAGATACAGTCTTCAAAAGTTTTACAGGACTATTTGTTCAGAATCACCGGAATTAATTTGCCAATTGTTGCAGATAAAGTAGCCGGCAATGAAACTGAAATACTAATCGGAAGGGTAAACAGACCAGAACAGAAACTTATCAACTACGATGCATTAAAAGGTGATGGTATACTGATCAGAACAAGCCATAATAAATTAATATTGACCGGTGGCGGCGAGAAAGGTGTGATATATAGTGTTTATACATTTCTGGAAAAGTATTTAGGATGCAGAAAATATACCTCTGATTTTTCGGTCATACCTAAACGAAGAACTATTAAAATTCCAAATATTGATGAACTGCAGTTACCTGTATTTGCCTATAGAGAAATTTACTACAACGATGTGTACGACCCGGAGTTTATGAACTGGCATAAGTTGCATTCATTTGAAGGCAGAGGGGGGAGTAAAACAAAATGGGGTTATTGGGTACATACGTTTCATGCATTGCTTGATCCTAAAATATATGGTGAAGCACACCCTGAATATTTTAGTTACTATGATGGCAAACGACATGCGGGAATCGTTCCTTCCTGGGACGGATCAAGCTATCAGCCGGAAGCTCAATTGTGTTTAACCAATCCGGATGTACTGGAGATTGTTTGTGAAAATCTGAAAAAGGCGATGGAGAAGAAACCGGAAGCATTATATTGGTCTGTCAGCCAGAATGACAATGTTAATTATTGCCGTTGCGAAAAATGTGCAGCGTTAGACAGTATATATGCAGCCTACAAACCTGGTGAAAAAAATCTTGCAACACATTCAAGTGGCTATTCCTCTTTAGGTATGGGTTCATTGCTTACGTTTGTCAATAAAGTGGCGGAACGCTTCCCTGATAAAATTATTTCTACGCTGGCATATCAATATACCCGTACACCACCAAAAGGTATACTTCCCCGCAGTAATGTAAATATTATGCTTTGCAGTATTGAGAGTTCGCGAAACGATCCAATGACAGAAGGTGATAAGGCCTTTTGTGAGGATTTAATCGGTTGGGGAAAACTGACCAACAATATCCTGATATGGGATTATGTAATTCGTTTCTCTCATTTGTTTTCACCATTTCCCAATTTGCGGGTATTGCAACCTAATATTCAATTTCTCAGAAAAAATAATGTAACAGCTTTGTTTGAACAGGGTAATATACAGTCGGGCGGTGATTTTGCTCCTCTAAGAGCGTATATGATAGCTAAAATGTTATGGAATCCAGACATTGATATTGATAAAGAAAAGAATGAATTTTTAGAAGCTTATTATGGCCCGGCAGCAGGGGAGATAAAAGAATATGTTGAGTTACTGCATGATAACAACCAGTCTGGTAAGGAAGTTAAAATGTCTATTTTTGGTAAGCCGGATCAGGAAAAAGAGTCTTTCTTGTCGCAAAGTTTAATAGAACAGTATAATCAGATTTTTGACAAAGCTGAGAAAAAAGTAAAACATACACTGGAATATTATGTAAGGGTAAAATCTGCACGATTGCCGGTGTATTATGCTATGCTTGAGATAGCCAAAAAAGAGAAAACCGGCAACAGGGGAGCTTTTATTGCAGGAAAAGACGGGGTATTTGTCCCGAATCCTAAAATAACAGATATACTATATGAATTCGTATATCATTGTATGCGCACTAAAGTAAGTCGTACTTCAGAGTGGCACACTACACCAAAAGAATACCTGGAAAACTATCTTTCTTTTTTAGCAGAGGGCGTAAAATAAAATTTACTGTTCTTTCTTAATAAATTTTCCCAGTGCTTTCCCGGCAGTGGCATAAGTTTCAGCGAGCCTGGCACCGGTATCAAAATCGTTGCCCCAATAGGAGTTGCCTGGTGCTTTTTCTATAGTTAGTTTAGCCACCACTTTACTTTTATCTGCTGTTTCTACAATTGTTGCTTCCCCATTGATATAAGCATTTCTACGGGTAATGCCAATGTTAAATCCCGGCTCCATAAACTGAGTATTGAAAATAATGGTATATTTCGCATTCTTATTGAGAGAGAGTTCACCGTATTTGGTTAACAACTCATCAAATTTTGGCTGAAACCGTTGTTCACGGTCATCCTTCCATTTTATAGCCCAACTATCACCACTGCCCGGTTCTTTTTTATTGTATTCGTCTGTTTTAGCTTTTATATAATCATCCTCTTTATCATATTTCCCTACGCTCACATTGTTATACGTAAATTCTGTATTCACATCTTTCATAGCAGGGATCTTCCCTTCCACTAATTTGATGCGTTGTGCCATACCATTCAGTCCCCAAAATAGCAGGCAAATCAAGAATATCTGTGTTTTAAAGCTTTTCATTTTTATTAATTTAAGTGATACCAATTTAAATCATTTTTAGTTGAATATTGTTATCAGTATGGCGTTTTACAAAAAAAATAATTATTTAGACTTTTACCGGTTAATAAACTATTGCCGGTTTAACCGTGAATGAAAGCAGAAAGATTAAAACTTTTTATTGCATTACAAATCTCTCCTCTCAGATTTCCCTTTTATTATTTTCGCTGATTTTCGTTAAAATTTTACAGTTTATAGCAGCGGTAGGGTTACCCATCTTGTCTATGACGTATCAAAATATTGAAAAAATAGTTTTAATTTTCCATATTAATCGCTGAATGGGTTTGATGCACCGGTCATATTGCAAATTTTTCCTTACCGTACTCTGTGCTGTCCTGTTTACTTCTGTGCACAGTCAAAACCGCTACGGCCCCAATGATACAATTATTGTACAGACAATAGTTTACCAGGGTGATACTATACCTTATAAAGAGCTTTCTGAAGTATTTGTTTACCTGAATCTAACTCCCAGGCAACGCAGGGCTTTAAAGGAATGGACAAGGCTGCGTAATGCAGTATATGTTACCTATCCTTATGCAAAAAAAGCGGGTGCAGTATTTAACGATATCAGTACTCATCTTGCTACCATCCCCGACAAACATAAAAGGAGAGATTATGTAAAAAGCCGCGAAAAAGAACTCCGCAGTGAATTTACAAAGCCGCTTACCGATCTTTCGGTATACCAGGGCAAGGTGTTGATGAAACTCATTGCCAGAGAAACCGGTAATACCTGCTATGATATTATCCGGGATTATAAAGGAAGCTTTTCAGCCGGCTTTTGGCAAAGTGTGGCCTGGGTATTTGGCAGCAGCCTTAAGCAAACCTACAATGGCTTAAATGAAGACTCCCAGATTGAAAGCATAGTACAGGATGTAAGAGTAATGTATGGCTATTACTAAGCTTAATGATCCTTAATCTCTTAATTGTTTAATTTTTTACTAATTCCTTTATTTTAATACTTCTAAAACTCACATCGTCACCATGATCCTGTAGAAGTATATAGCCTTCCTTATCTTCTCCAAAATTTTTATGGGCTTTGTATTTACTGATGGCTACAAGTTGCCTGAATGCTTCTGATCCTCTTTCATATTCCAGTACTTTCTGACCATTGAGATAATGTTCCACATGGTTATTGTGATACACAATTACCCTTCCTGTATTCCACTCACCAATTGCATGTATGGAATTGCCGGGTTTGTGCGCTGTAATCAGATCGTAAAGCGATGCCAGTGTCCGGTTGCCATCTCGTCCCATTTTGGCATCAGGGTGAAGCTTATCATCAAGCACCTGGTATTCCAAACCCAAAGCAGAACCGGTATTCCCGTTCGACAAAAACACAAAATATTTTACACCACTGTTAGCGCCGGGAGTAAGCCTGAAATCAAAAGAAAGATCGAATGCACTGTATTTATCGTTGGTGATAATATCTCCACCCCGAGCTGATTCATTACCGTGAGAAGATAATACGCTAAGTATACCGTCTTTTATTTCCCATCCATGATCCGGAAATGAAGTAGTGCGGGTGCTTCTCCAGCCATCGCTGTTTTTTCCATTAAAAAGCAGTTTCCACCCGTTTGATTTTTCATAATCGGTTAAAAGGTTTGGTACATTGTTTCTTACATATATTCCCTTTGGAAATGCCGAAGGTTTTATCCCGGAAGTTTTGATGCGGATGTTTTTCCAAAGAATTGTTTTGCCGGGTATACCGGCTTTGCCAATACCATGCACCTGCAATGCAATGAAACCGCGGGCGTCTGCTTCGTCTACAAGATAAGCCGCAGGAACACCATTAAGCCATGTTTTGATGGTATTGCCAATACATTCTATTTTCACTTTATTAAATGCACCCTGTTTAAAGGCCTTTTTAGCAGCAGGGTTAAGATCAAGCGGATACAGCCACCCTCTTCTTCCTTCATCATATATACCTGCAGTCCATGCACGTGCAGATCCGTCAAGTTCATATTGATAGCCGTATACCCTTCCTTTACCATCGTTGGCATCCGGATTAAAATGGCTCCTGAATTGTATACCCGAATTAGTATTGCTGTCCGGTAATTTAACTTCAAGCTCTAGTACAAAATCACCATATTCTTTTTCGGTAACCATGAAACTATTTGGTGTGGCGGGTACAGTAGTGCCGGCTATAGCGCCGTTTTCTACAGCATATTTTGCTACTCCTCCCATTTGTTTCCATCCATCAAAACTTTTTCCGTCAAACAAAGAAACCCATCCGTCCTTTTGTGCCTGAACAGGTAGGGAATAAAAAAACGTAACAACTGAAATGCAAAACAAAATTTTTTTCATCGTCATATTAATTTCAATCAGGGGATAAATATATCAATCTTTCAAAGATAAAACAGCGGATGCTGTAGTTAATGATTTTTTTATTTTCCCGGCAGCAGAAATTCTATCAGGCTTTTGTTGTGTCACTCCCTTGTACGTTCATATCGCTATTGGGCAGGTTAAACCCTGTAGTATTTTCACGTGTAACAAAAAAGGCGACATCAATAATACAAACTGTACTTATACTTTTTTATAGAAGATGATTGAAGTAAGGAAATTTCTATTTAAATCTATCATCATATAAAGGGTTTGTTGTTATCATCGAGTCCAGTAATATCCTATTATTCTTTGGGTTTGTTGAATCAAATTCTACAATAAAACGATAACCGCGGCATATATCGCCTTGCTTGTTTTTATTAAATTTTTCACTTCCAAAATAAAAATGATTATTATATTCAAACTTATAATCAACGTCATGCATTGAACTACGAATATTTTTAGTACAGCCTATTGTATAGGCAACTGTTCTTTTTAAATGAGCAACTCTGGATATCTCGTCTATATTGCTTTTCCTATAAGTCAGAAATACGACAATCAAAAAGAGAGAGAGAATAACTCCACCTATTAACTTACTATTATTTTTTATATCCATCATTTTCCTCGTCACAACATCTCCCTCTGATCTTGTGTTTAGCAGGGACGTTGTGAATTTTGTAATCCAGAATCTATTGCAACAGCTTAACTCGTAGCCTCAAGCTTACCAGCATATTCAGCAGATGATAATGAGTTGAATAATACCTGTACTCTAAAAGGAAAGCTGGATATGCTACTAAACAAAATTGCAAAAGCTATAATACGGCTTCAGTCAACTTGCATTTTGATACTTTTGTTAGCGGTATGAGGTTTGCCGTCATAGTGGTAGTCAATCGAGTTATGCCAATGTTTTTTTTCTACCATTACTTGCCAGACGGATTGCTTTAGTTGATTTTTTCAACGGTATTTTTTTGCCAGTTGCTTTATAATAAGAAATTATCTCACTTATTTTTTTTCTATCTGCCATTGTCAACGGTGTTGGGTCAACTACAAAGTCAACTCCTGTCGGTTCTTTTATGTATCCCATTGTATTGAAAATTAAGTAAGAAAATATTTTTTAATTAGCTTAAGCGCTTCTTGTGGAAATATCACCATTTTATGTCCTCCAATATGTGTAGCACCTAAAGTTTTTTCATAATGCTCAATCAGTCTTGTTTTGGAAGTAAAGGAAACAAACCCTTGATAGCCTTTGTCCCACGAAAATTTACAAGTGAAAGCAAACAGATTTCCAGGAACACCTTCATAAAGTTTGTTCTTACCTAAATTGAAAGGTGCACTTTCGATGAGGTGTATATAGTAATGGTCACCATAATCACTGATGCTTAAAAGCCCTTGAAGAATATCAGGATTGTTTCTAATTGTCAGTTTGAAAATTTGTCTGTCAGTTAGTTTAAACTCACTTGCCCAATTGAAAAGCCAGCCATTTTTCTTTGTGGCATTTTTTATGTCTGCTTTTGAAACAGGATGAACGTCAGTTGGGAAACTGTCGCCTGATATTGTATTGACTATGCTGTTTGTTAACTTATCAATCTCAATTTCTAAATGATAATTGGTCTGTTTTGCCACCTCTCAAAGATACGAAAAGCGTCGTTAGAAATTAAGAGAAATGTGCTCAACCTATCTATTGTTCCTCAATCATATCCAACATTCCTTAATTTTACCGGCTCCTTTAATAAATATGAACTACAGGGAAACCATCGAATATCTCTACCAGGCACTGCCAATGTTCAGCAGGGTGGGGGATGCGGCAATAAAGAAGGACCTTACCAATACCAGGAAACTATGCGAACGTCTCGGCAACCCGCACCAAAATTTTAAAACAATACATATTGCAGGTACAAATGGCAAGGGTTCAGTAAGCCATATACTGGCGGCTATATTACAGAAGTCCGGCTATACTACCGGGCTATATACTTCACCACACCTTCACGATTTCAGGGAGCGGATCAAAGTAAACGGCAGTATGGCAGATGAACAGTTTGTAGTGGATTTTACAGCCCGTGTAAAACCCTGGATTGACGAAATTCAACCCTCTTTTTTTGAGATTACTGTTGCTATGGCTTTTGAGTATTTTTCTAAAATGCGGGTAGATATCGCCGTTATTGAAACAGGTTTAGGCGGACGCCTCGACAGTACTAATATTATTCTTCCGGAATTGTCGGTGATTACTAATATCAGTATGGACCATATGCATATACTTGGTGATAGTCTTGCAAAAATTGCGGTTGAAAAAGCAGGAATTATTAAAGATAATATCCCGGTGGTTATTGGTGAATCAAATGAAGAAACAATGCCAGTTTTTTTGCAGGTAGCAAAAGAAAAAAATGCAGCTCTGTATATGGCAGACCACGAAAGATACACAGATGCATACCGGCATTATGAACATGAATTTGATGTAACAGTAGTAAAATTACCGGGCAACGAAAAACAAACTTTCCGATTAGATCTAACCGGTCTGTACCAGGCAAAAAACCTGCTTACCGTATTATCTGCTGTTGACAGGCTAAGGGAGAAAGGGTGGCTAATACCTGATGATGCAATGCTGCTGGCTTTGCGTAGCGTAAAAAAACTTACCGGACTGCATGGCAGATGGGAACTAATTCATCGGAACCCTGCAGTTGTGCTTGATGTGGGGCATAATGAAGATGGCATTAAACAAATATGTATGCAGATTGAAGCCATGGATTTTCACGATCTGCATATTATTATAGGAATGGTAAAGGATAAAGCAATTGATCCGGTTTTGCAACTGCTGCCCAAAGAAGCAAAATATTATTTTACCAAAGCACAGATACCCCGGGCATTACCCGAAGATCAACTGGCAACTAAGGCTGCCTTTTATGGGTTACACGGTCATCATTATCCAAATGTAAATTCGGCATTGCAAACAGCACTCGAACACGCTGCTAAAAATGACCTTATCATTGTTTGTGGCAGTGTATTTGTAGTGGGGGAGGTGGATTATGGTGTGGTGGCAGTTGGGAAATAGTGGATAGGTATCAGGTATTAGCTATTAGCAGTCAGCTATGGGCATTGGGCTATGAGCTATGAGCTATGAGCTTGTGGCTATGGGAAGGCAATCTAAAATTTCAAATCTCAAATCTCAAATTTCAAATCATGTTACATTCCCGGCTTATAGAACATCTTCAGCAACGGTTTACTGATTTCTTTACCGATGCCACGACTATTCATAACAATAGTCCTGTTCATGGAGGAGATATTAACCAGGCATTCATGCTTGAGACAAGTAAGGGAAAATTTCTGATTAAGATAAATGCGGCTTTGTTTGGGTTGGATATGTTTGAAAAAGAAGCAAGAGGTTTGATTACACTGGCCGATACGGGTTGTATTAAAGTACCGCGACCATTGTTCGACGGTAAATTTCATCAGCAGATATACCTGGTAATGGAATATATTGATAAAGGTAATCCGGCTGAAAATTTCTGGAATGACTTTGGAGAAAAATTGGCCTGTGTTCATCATCAAACCGGCGATAACCACGGGCTTGGTTATCCTAACTATATAGGAAAACTTGTACAACCTAATTTTGCCCATGACAATTGGCCGGTGTTTTATTCCAACGAACGGATACTGCATTTTGCTGATAAAGCGTTATCTAAAAATTTGATTGATACTGAACAGATGAAGGAGATTGAAAAGTTGTCTGCAAAATTCAGAGATATTTTTCCTGATGAAAAACCTTCGTTGCTACATGGTGACCTATGGAGCGGCAATTTTATGGTTGCATCTAACGGACTTGCAGCAATTTTTGATCCTGCTGTATATTATGGTAACCGTGAAATGGATATTGCCATGAGCCTCCTTTTTGGCGGATTTGACAGAAAATTCTATGACGCTTATCAATATCATTTTCCGCTGCAGCAGAGTTGGGAGCAGCGGGTTGAGTTGTGCCAGCTATATCCACTGCTGATACACCTTATCCTGTTTGGTGGTCATTATCATCAACAGGTGATGGATATTATAAAAAAATACAACTGAGCAGACAATTAATGTTTTACATCAAACCACACCGGCTTTTTATCATTCCAGTTGCCATTGTAATTAATAGTTAATTCCTCATCGGGTTTCACAGCTCTTACTGTTTTTATAAAGATGGTCTGCTTTTCGTAATCCATAAAATATTCACAGTTTGCCTGGTAAGAATGATTATAGATGGGTATATATCCCAGAGCCATACAGCACTGATCTTTGTTTTTGCCCCATATGAAAATATAGTCATGCAATAAAGTCTGATCCAGCAGTTCTTTTTCTTTCCCGCTTATAACAATTACGGGGGCAACTTCAATAATGGTATCCGGTTTTATTTTTTTTCTCGTGAAAACACCCCGTCCTTTATCTTTGACGGTATCAATGTACAGGAAGGGCGACAGCATATTGAACTGGTATATTGTTATTGCTTTTGAGGGCGCATTTCAAATTTTCTCTGCATTTATTTTGCCTCACCCCTGCAATCCCCTTTCCATTCAATGGAGAGGGGAGACAATGGTGCGAAAATTTGAAATGCCCCTGCTTAAGGTGAATACCCAAAGCTATTTTTAATTTTGCAACAATAAAATAAAAATCATGTCGCTTGATCAGGAAGAAATAACATTGCAGGATCAGTTTGAAGAGATCATTGCTTCGAATGATAAATTGCGGATACAGGATTTTTTGAATGATCAGAATATCAGTGATGTTGCTCAGCTTATCAGTGATAATGAAGAATACGAAACACAGATCATTGCAACCCTGTCACTGCACCGGGCAGTTAGTACATTCAAGATTCTTGATTTACCGGAGCAGAAAAGGATTATTCAGTCGCTGCCACCTCTAAAAACCGCGGAACTGATGAACGAGTTGCCCGCGGATGACCGCACAGCTTTCCTTGGAGAGTTGCCGACCAATGTGGTTAGGGAACTGATCAAACTGCTTAACCCAGAAGAAAGGAAAGTTACTCTATCGTTGCTTGGATATCCCGAAGGTTCGGTGGGCAGGCTGATGATACCGGATTATATAGCGGTGTATGAAGACTGGACAGTGGAGGAAGTGCTGCAGGAGATAAGAAAGGAAGGCAAGCACATGGAGACCATTGATGTGGTTTATGTGATTAATGAGAAGGGTGAGTTTATTGATGATATCCGCATACGTGAGATTATTTTATCCAAGCCCGATAAAGTTGTATCCGAAATAATTGATCGCAGGTATATAGTGTTGCATGTGGACGACGGTCAGGAGGAAGCCAATAATATTTTCAAAATGAATAACAGGGTTGCCCTTCCTGTGGTAGATGATAATAATATTCTTGTGGGAATTGTAACGATTGATGATATGCTGTGGGTGGCCAACGAAGAATTCACCGAAAACATGCAGCGTATGGGTGGTACTGAAGCGCTGGATGAACCTTACCTGGAAATTCCGTTATTCAAATTGTTTAAAAAAAGGGTTGGATGGCTGGTTATTCTCTTTATTGGTGAGATGCTTACTGCAACGGCTATGAGTTTTTTTGAAGATGAAATTGCTAAAGCAATCGTGCTTGCATTATTTGTTCCGCTGATCATTTCCAGTGGCGGCAATAGCGGGTCGCAGGCTTCTACACTCATCATTCAGGCGATGGCGCTTGGTGAAGTTTATATATCCGACTGGTGGCGGGTACTGCGCCGCGAGATATTGTCGGGACTGATGCTGGGCACGGTACTGGGCATAATTGGTTTTTTCAGGATACAGATATGGTCGCATTTTTTTCCGCAGATATATGGTGTGCACTCTCTTGCAGTAGCCATTACCGTTGGTGTTTCACTTATAGGGGTAGTGCTTTGGGGAACACTCAGTGGTTCTATGCTGCCGATATTGCTGAAAAAACTTGGTGCTGATCCTGCTACATCATCTGCACCCTTTGTTGCTACTCTGGTTGATGTAACCGGGTTAATCATTTATTTTTCTTTTGCTTACTTGTTTTTGAGGGGAGTATTGTTGTGAGGCTGATGAGCTACTAAAGTGGAAAGAATACCGGAGTGCAAGGAGAGAAGATGACTTGAATTACAAAGGCAAGTATACGCAAAGTGGCACAAAGAGAATTTGAAAATATATGCTATACACCTACCTTCGGAAACTGGATTAATTTTTCTAAATCTTTATATATGGGAAAAACTTTGATTGCAACGATTGTATGTTTCTGTTTTGCAGTTACCACTGTATTTGCACAAAAGAAAAGATTGTTTAATGAAACACCTGCGCAAAAGCAACAGCGTATGCAGTGGTGGGAAAATGCCCGTTTTGGCATGTTTATTCACTGGGGGCTGTATGCTTTACCTGCAAGGCATGAATGGGTGAAAAACCGGGAACGAATAACTACTGAACAATACCAGAAATATTTTGATCTTTTCAATCCTGATTTATTTGAGCCTAAGAAATGGGCCAAAGAAGCTAAAGCGGCAGGCATGAAATATGCCGTGCTTACTACCAAACATCATGAAGGATTTTGTTTGTTTGACAGCAAATACACCGATTATAAAGCTACCAATACTCCTGCAAAACGTGACCTGGTGCGGGAGTTTGTGGATGCTTTTCGTGCTGAAGGCATCAAAATCGGATTTTATTATTCTCTCATTGACTGGCATCATCCTGATTTTACTATTGACAGGGTACATCCACAACGTCTTGACGAAAACGCTCCGGAAGCTGAATGGGAGAAGATTAATAAAGGACGTGACATGGCTAAGTACCGCGAATACCTGTTTAATCAGGTAACGGAGTTGCTGACGAATTATGGCAAGGTGGATATTCTCTGGCTTGATTTTTCTTACCCCGGTAAACATGGGAAAGGAAAGGATGACTGGAACTCTGTAGCATTGATTAAGCAAATCAGAAAATTACAACCCGGTATAATAGTAGACAACCGCCTTAACCTGGGCGACTATGAAGATGGTGAGGATTTTGAAACACCTGAACAGGTAAAGCCGGAAACACTTGCAAAATACCGTGGAAAAGTATGGGAAACCTGCCAGACATTTTCAGGCTCATGGGGATATTACCGCGATGAGCATACATGGAAATCCAATAAGCAGTTGCTTGACCTTCTTATTACCTCAACCGCTAATGGCGGCAACCTCATACTAAATGTAGGCCCAACAGCACGCGGCGAGTTTGATTATCGGGCTACAAGGGCACTGGATAGCCTGGCCTTGTGGATGCATGGCAACAACAGGTCAATTTACAACTGTACTTTTGCACCGGATGAGTATTCAGTTCCTGACGGCGCCAGGCTTACTTATAATCCTCAAACTAAGCGATTGTATGTTCACCTGTTTGATTATCCATATTCAAGACAGTTGGTACTTAAAGGATATGGTGGCAAAATCAGTTATGCGCAATTGCTGAATGATGCATCGGAATTAAGGACTGTTGATAACTCAGCTATTGAAAGTGCTGCTGCAGGCAGTGATATCAAACTATCTTTACCCGCAGATAAGCCACCGGTTGAAGTTCCGGTAATAGAATTGATTTTAAAATAAAAAACACTTTTAAAAATCATTCAGATGAATAGCACGTGGATTAAAATTTTTGCAGCGATTTGCCTGCCAGTGTCTGTACTCTTGTTTTACAAAACAGGTGATGAAAAAATCAGGAAAGATGTGGTGTTAGAAAATGCCCCGGCTCCTTATGGCGCCCTGCCATCTGAAGCACAACTCAACTGGCACGAAATGGAAATGTATTGCCTTATACATTTCACACCCACTACTTTCGAAAATAAAGAATGGGGGTATGGTGATGCTTCGCCTTCTATATTTAATCCTTCACATTTCGATGCTAACCAGATAGCCGCCGCTGCTAAAGCTGCCGGTATGAACGGACTTGTCTCTGTTGCTAAACATCATGATGGGTTTTGCCTTTTCCCAACAAAAGCCACTGACTATAATATCAGCATGAGTCCCTGGCGCAATGGTAAAGGGGATATGGTAAAAGAATTTATGGAGGCCACACATAAACAGGGAATGCAATTTGGTGTGTATTGTTCAGCCTGGGACAGAAACGATGCATCTTATGGTACACCTCTTTATGTACAACATTACCGTGAGGAGTTAAAAGAATTATACAGTAATTATGGGCCATTGTTTATCAGTTGGCACGATGGTGCAAATGGTGGCGATGGATATTATGGCGGGGCAAAAGAAAAAAGGACTATTGATCGTTCCACTTATTATGATTGGCCTTCAATCTGGCAAATTACAAGAAAAATGCAGCCTGGCGCTGTAATATTTAGTGATATTGGTCCTGATGTGCGGTGGGTAGGTAATGAACGAGGTATGGCTGGAGAAACCTGCTGGGCTACATTTACACCGGTTGGTCCGGAAGGTAAAGAACCTGCTCCTGGTTTTGTGGATGACAGGTTTCTTACCACAGGCCAGCGTGATGGTAAATACTGGATACCTGCTGAGTGTGACGTACCACTCCGGCCGGGGTGGTTTTATCATCCCGACCAGGATGACAAAGTAAAAACACCTGATCAGTTATTTGATCTCTATTTGAAAAGTGTCGGACGTGGTGCCTGCCTCAACCTTGGACTTGCGCCAGATAAGGATGGAGTGTTACAAAATATTGATGTCCTGTCTTTGAAAGCCTTTGGCGAAAAATTACGTAAAAGCTTTGCCGGGAACCTTGCAAAGAACGCTGTTTTTTCTGCTTCAAACATCAGAAATAAAGATGATAAAAATTTTGGTACCGCTAATTTAACTGATGATGATCGCTATAGTTACTGGGCTACTGATGATAAAGAAACTCATCCGGAGTTGACGATTGAATTGAAAGAAAATAAACGGTTTAATATCATCCGACTTAGGGAGAATATTAAGTTAGGTCAAAGGCTGGATAGCGTAGTAATTGAACAATGGCAAAACAATCAATGGCAGCGTTTGGCATCGGCAACCAGTATAGGGTCAACAAGATTAATCCGGTTGCCGGAATTTATTTCAACTCAAAAACTTAGACTTCGCTTTTTTGCACCAGTATGCATTGCACTCAGCGATGTGGGGCTCTTTGCAGAAGCAAAAGCCGATTATACTGCCATCAGCAAACAACGTCATAGTATCAGCAGTACAGGTTGGAAAGTAATTTCAAATACTGCCTCTGCCACCGGTAGCAAAACATATTTTGTATACGACGGAAACAAAAATACTTTCTGGGAAACTGCTAAGGGAGAATTTCCACAGCAGATTACTATTGATATGGGAAAAGTTTATCAGCTAAAAGCTTTTTCCTTGTTACCACGCCAGGATAATAAACCTGCCGGATTAATCAGCAAATACATTTTTGAGACAAGTGTGGATGGTAAAAACTGGCAATCATTTGCTGCAGGTGAATTCTCAAATATTGCAGCAAACCCGGTAGAGCAGTATGTTTCATTAAATAAAAAAACAGACGCAAGATATATCCGGCTACAGGCTACAGCAGTGGCAGGCAACGACGATGCTCCAAAACTGATAACAATAGCAGAATTGAAAGTTTATTGATAGCAGCCTTACGGATAATAATAACAATAACTTTTTTGGTAAAAGATCCAAGATTTCTGCAATAACAATCAAAATATATCCGGGTTGTAAGTATATTTTCTACTGTTAATGCTCTTTTTTAGATAAACAATCTTTATTTAGAAACTGTACTAACTCATGCCTAAAAAAATCCTGTCTATTTTGAGAAATCAATACTTTGCCTTTATTATAACAAGTATCGTATTATGCACTTTCATACCTTTTAAATTTGTATCTGCTCAACAGGTACAATTAAAAGATGTTCAGGTACTGCTATCTAGTGCAGTTCCTTCCCCTATGCGGGAAACTGTGGTTAAAGTATTTCAGGAAGAAATAAATAAACGAACAGGTGTGCTACTAAAAAGCACCGGTAAATGGCCTGCAAAAAATGTCCCGGTCATAGCCATTGCAATGGCTTCGGATGCTGTACTGGATGGTATTGAAGTGCCACATATTGCGGATAAAAGCAGTGCAATGTATAAGCAGGAAGGATTTCGTGTGTTAACACAATCTGACGGCCGTAAAACCATCACCTGGATTATTGGTAAAGATAGTCGTGGTATTTTGTTTGGTGCAGGCTGGCTGCTGCGCAATCTTCAGATGAGCAGGCAGAGCCTTTATTTGCAAACTCCGGTTGATATTGTATCCTCTCCTGCATATCCTATTCGTGGTCATCAACTGGGCTATAGAAATACTGCAAACTCATACGATGCATGGACACCTGCACAGTTTGAACAGTATATACGCGATCTGGCTGTTTTTGGAACCAATGCTATTGAAGGCATCCCCTTTCATGAAGATGATAAACCAAGTCCGCATTTTACAATTCCGGCATCTGCCATGCGGGTAAAGATTAGTGAAATCTGCCAGGCTTATGATATGGATTATTGGGTATGGACACCTGCTACCTTCGATCTTACGGACAAGGCTAAACGACAGGCAGAACTGGATATGCACGAAGCTTTTTATAAGGCCTGCCCCCGGCTCGATCATATCTTCTTTCCCGGTGGCGATCCCGGAGATAATGAACCTTCTGAAGTAATGCCTTTCCTTAAAGACCTTCACGACAGACTTGTTAAACATCACCCCAATGCTAAAATATGGGTATCGCTTCAGGGTTTCAGCGAAGCGCAGGTGGATTATTTTTATCAGTACCTGCACAACAATCAACCCGACTGGTTGGAAGGTGTAGTATCCGGCCCGGGAAGTCCGTCTATGGCTCAAACTCGTTATCGTCTGCCGGCAAAATACAAACACAGACAATATCCCGACATCACTCATTCTGTTCGCTGCGAATTTCCCGTAGCCCGTTGGGATCAGGCTTATGCACTTACCTTAGGAAGGGAATCAGTAAATCCCCGACCATTCGCATTTTCAAAAATTCAGCAGACTTATGCACCCTTTACCGATGGTTTTGTATCCTACTCGGATGGCTGCCACGATGATATTAATAAAATAGTGTGGAGCATGGGGGCATGGGATCCTAAAAAGGATGTAAACGAAGTACTGGAAGAATATGCACGTTATTTTTTCGGATCAGGATTTGAAAAGAATGTTTCTGCCGGTATTGCTGCACTGGAACAAAACTGGAACGGACCACTGGAAGAAAATGGTGGAGTAGAAGCTACTTTTTCATTTTGGAACGGTCTCGAAAAACAGCATCCTGAGCTTTCAGGAAACTGGCGCTGGCAAATGCTGTTGTTGCGTGCAAGTTATGATACCTATACAAGGAGGAGACTGATTTATGAACAGGAACTCGAAAGAAAAGCCAATGCTATACTTGCTAATGCTGATTCCGGTAATATTACCCCTGCTTTGGAAAGTGCACTTGCGGTAGTAAACCAGGCTGATACCAATCCGGTTTCACCAGACCTGCGCAAGAAAATCAGTGATCTGTGTGCAGCGCTGTATAAATCTATTAGTTTGCAAACCAGTGTACCGCTGTACCAGGCCAGCGGTTACGAGAGAGGGGCGGTACTCGATTTTGTTGATTATCCGCTAAACAACCGGTGGTGGCTGGCAGATGAGTTTAAGAAAATCAAAACAATGTCAGATAAAGCTGCTGCTTATAAACGTATACTGCGTATCAGTCATTGGGAACACCCTGGTAAGGGAAGTTATTATGATGATATATCAAGTATCAGCAAAGGCCCACGGGTAGAAACAATTTCAGATGATGCAACAGATATAGCCTGGTGGGATAATGGCAAAAGCCGTCAGCGATTATCCTTTCAAACTTTTCAAAGATGCCCATTACTGCACTATACCAATTTAGATCCCAATGGTCGCTATAGAATACAGGTATGTGGTTCAGGAGATGCGTTATTGCGTGTTGACAATCAAAGAATATATCCAGTTATTTACAATAAAGATGGAGAAGGTTTTAAAGAATGGGTACTACCCATAACTACAACTGCCGATGGAAAAATCACTGTAAGTTTTGACGAACCAGAAGAATCCAATCTCAACTGGAGAAAGCAGTCGAAGATATCTGATATATGGCTGATCAAAGAGCAGTAGATAATTTTTTTATGATAACTATATCGAAATTGCATGCGGTACGTTGTGTATTATATTACTTAAATACCTGCAATGAAAATTCGTAAATTATCTACTCCTGCCGGGCCTTTTATGAAGATTATGGAGTTTGATATTGAGTCTGCAAAAGAAGGCAACGATATAGAAGTTAAAGCAATCTATGACGCATTAACTTTCTTTGAAGAATTTGGTTTCGGCAAAATTTATAAGCAGGAAGGTAGTGATGACTATTGGCTTATTACCCGGGATGAGGTAACAGCAAGGTTGATTATAAAAAGTCAATTAGATCTGATAAGTGAATGGAACAACTTGTCGCTCTTACCCGACAATCAGTTATTTGATAAACTGAAAGAAATTGGAGGGCTATCTTACCCCCAAAGTCCTTTTGGTCCCTGCAGCCTGCAGTTCCCTGCAAAAGCGGTTTTTGATAATGGTGAAGAAGAAGACCTGTGCATATTTCATTTTTCAGATGCCCCACCATTACAAGTATACATTTCAAAATTTCTGCTGCTTAATGAAGTTGCAGATATCAAACCAAGTAAGTTAGCCTTACCGCACGAACTAAGGTTTGCCAGTACCCGGGTACCCGAACTTGCAATGGGAATGTATCCTTTTACTGTAAAAACAAAAGCAGGTGAATTGATAACTTACAATGGGTTCACACAGTTTGCTTCTACAGGCGATATTAAAGTTAGTGATATAGTTTCCCAGGAAGAGATTTCACCAGAGGATATCAAAGAATTCAAAAATGTTTCTTTTGAAGATGTTGTTTATGTAATTGGCAAATGGGATAACAGGCTTGAAGAATTGTACAAGTACTATCTGCATAAACAGAGTTAAGATATTTCGCTTTTTTCAGCAAACTACTGATTTAAAAATACAGGAAGTATATTGTTCATTAAAGGAGACAGACTTCTGGTTTTTTCCAACTGATATTCACTATAGATTTTCGGTTTTCTTTTCTCTTTGCACTCTTACAATTTATTTAGATAAATTGAGCTATTTTTAACACAGATGAAAAAAGTATCCCTGCGATTTATAACAGCTTATTATGACCATTACTGAATTAATCAGCCTGCTGATTATAGCCGCGAATGTTTATATTTCTTACCGGGGGTTTAAAGACAGTATATTTTATAACCGGTATGCTTTTGAGGTGGAAAAAGTTACTGTCTTCAAACAATACGATCGTCTGGTAACTTCAGGTTTTTTACATGTCAACTGGATGCATCTAATCTTCAACATGATTTCATTGTATCTGTTCAGTAGCAGCCTGGCGGGTCAGTTGGGAGTATTTGCTTATCTGCTGATCTATTTTGGAAGCCTTATTGCAGGTAACCTGTTCTCACTTTTGTTACATAAAAAAGATGGCGACTATAGTTCTGTGGGTGCATCCGGGGCAGTTAGCGGAATTATCTTTGCCTCCATTACTCTTTTTCCCGGGTTCAATATCGGGTTATTGTTTCTGCCAATATCTTTCCCCGCCTGGATATTCGGACTGATTTTTATCCTTTATTCCATTTACGGCATCCGGTCACGCAGCAACAATATCGGGCATGAAGCACACCTGGGTGCAGCCGTTGCGGGTATGCTGATTGCAATATTGCTTGAGCCTTCAGTACTTACTTACAACTTTTTCCCGATTCTTATAATTCTTATACCCTGTATTGTATTTATCTATATCATTATCAAAATGCCGCATTATCTTTTTGTAGATAATCTTTTTTACAAAAAACATAACCGTTTTTATACAATTGAAGACCGCTACAATGCTGAAAAGATAGATGTGCAAAAAAAGGTGGATCAGATACTGGAAAAAATTCACCAAAAGGGTATGCAAAGTCTTACCAAAAAAGAGAAAGAGATACTTGACGATTTTTCTAAAAAAGGCCGATGAGTTGAGATTTGCAGAGGAGAAGTTAAGAGAGGTCTTTGTCACGCAAAGGTGCAAAGGGAGCAAAAGGGTGCTAAGGTTTTCTTCTTCTTTGCGGCTTAGTGTGAAACACATTTTCACGCAAAGTTGCAGAGGGAGCAAAGGGTGTTAAGGTTTTCTTCTTTGCGTCTTTGCGTGAAACTCATCCCGTAAAGGCGATTTTTTTTGAGCAACGGCTATTTAATATCTTTGTCGCAATGTATACTTATGAGTTATTGACAGAGGAAA
>JBDHYJ010000075.1:0-24209 GCA_039811345.1 Chitinophagaceae bacterium | reverse complement strand
GGAATGATTAAATTGCAGGCGATGATACAGCAATTTGGCATGATAAAATTTAATGTTGATGGAAAAGGATTATTTAGTGACATGACTCTTATTCATATAAGGGTCGGGAATGATTTTGATAATGTTGTAAAAAGAAACCATCATGGAGATTAATGTTCTTGTTTTCGGGCAAATTACCGATATCACCGGTAAGGGGAGTCTGAAATTCACAGATATTAAAAGTACCGGTGAGTTGAATCAACTACTTTTAAAGACTTATCCTCTATTGGGGTCTGTTAAGTATCTGATGGCAGTTAATAAAAGAATCATTCATGAAAATACAATACTTATGAATGAAGATACTATTGCCTTACTACCTCCATTTTCAGGGGGATAAAGCGTGATCAATGGGGCAATCAAATACATATAGAAGATACGAAAGACAGATAGTGCTAAAAGAATTTGGCACTGCAGCCCAGGAAAAATTATTTCGGGCTAAAGTTCTGGTCGTTGGTGCCGGCGGATTGGGTTGTCCTGCTCTCCAGTATTTATCCGCAGCAGGTGTTGGTTATATCGGCATAGTGGATTTTGATAAAGTAGAATTGACCAACCTGCAAAGACAGGTGCTTTTTACAGTTGATGATATAGGTAAGCCAAAAGCCAAAGTTGCTGCCGAGAAATTAAAATTGTTTAATCCTGAAATTCAGTTCTCGGTATATGAAGAAAAACTGGGAACCGCAAATGCTCTTGAAATAATTGGAGAGTATGATATAGTAATTGATGGTACTGATAATTTTGCCACACGCTATTTGGTGAATGATGCCTGCGTGCTGCTGGGTAAACCTTTAGTATATGGCGCTGTACTTCGGTTTGAAGGCCAGGTTGGCGTATTTAATTACCCTGACAAAGATGGAAGTCCGGGTGTTAATTATCGTGATCTTTTTCCCCAACCGCCAGAGCCGTCCACAGTGCCATCTTGTAATGAAGCAGGTGTGCTGGGTATATTGCCGGGCATTATCGGTACTATGCAGGCTGCGGAAGCTATTAAAATAATTACAGGTATTGGTAGGCCTTTAAGTAATATCATAGTTTCGTATAATCTGCTTAACAATATATATTTTGAGTGTATGGTTTCATCTGCCGGTAATAATGATATAAATTTTCCGAAATCCAAAGCAGCATTTAAAAGTTTTAATTACGAATGGTTTTGTGGTAATACTCATCACTCTGGTGAAATTTCGCCGGAAGAGTTTGATGAACTTCGGAAAAATGAAAATGTAAGTATCATAGATGTACGTGAAAAAGATGAATTGCCTGTGATTGATGAATTTCCAGTTACGCAAATTCCTTTAAGCAGATTTGAACTGGGTGTTTCAGCTATTGCTGAAAAAAATAAAATAGTTCTGATTTGCAAATCCGGGAAACGAAGTTTATCTGCCCTGAAGCTACTTACT
The DNA here is from genome assembly GCA_039811345.1 of Chitinophagaceae bacterium. GTDB lineage: Bacteria > Bacteroidota > Bacteroidia > Chitinophagales > Chitinophagaceae > Agriterribacter. The sequence continues at coordinate 22,776 of JBDHYJ010000075.1, read as the reverse complement.
GAAAGATACCCGGATTGCATAGCGTATAGTTTGAAAGGAGGTATTGATGCATGGAAAATGAAATTGCATCAAAAATAAACTGGACTATTTTCAATACATATAAAATGGAAGGTAAAAAAAAGCATAAGGTATTTATTGAAGGACCCGTTAGTCCCGCGTTTATAGCTGAGTCTATTGCAAAGCATAGCAGTAAAACAAATATTGGTGCACACAGCTTGTTTCTTGGGCAGGTGCGTAACGACAAAATAGGTGAACGGGAAGTTGTTGCAATAGAATATACAACCTACCAGGAGATGGCAGATGAAAAGTTTCATGAAATCAGGGAAGATGCATTTAAACAATTTCCATTGATCTGTATGCACATTTATCACAGCCTGGGCCTGGTGAAAGCAGGTGAAATCAGCTTGTTTGTTTTTACCTCATCTGTTCATCGCAAAGATGCAATTGCTGCCTGTGAAGTAATTGTAGAAAGGATAAAAAAAGAAGTTCCGGTATGGGGGAGAGAAATTTTAGATAATGAAGATTATCAATGGAAGGTGAATACCTGAATCATTTTAAATACTCACTAACCATAAACGATAAACCATAAACGATAAACTTTATTCATGATTGATATTACCGGTAAAATTAAAACTCATCGTATCGCAATCGCTCATGCAATTGTACATGTGAGCACGGAAAAAACCATTGAAGCTGTTAAAAACAGAACCGTGCCCAAAGGTGATGTATTAGAAGCAAGTCGTGTAGCCGGATTGTTTGGCATTAAACGCACAAGTGATGTGATACCGGATTGCCATCCTCTGCCCGTTGAGTCTGCATCCATTAAGCATACTATTGAAGGCTTGGATATTATTATTGAAACAGAGGTACATACCATTTATCGTACCGGTGTTGAGGTAGAAGCTATGCATGGCGCATCAGTGGCAGCGCTTACTATTTACGATATGCTGAAACCGATTGATAAGGAAATTGAAATTAAAAGTATTAAACTGGTTAAGAAAAAAGGAGGTAAATCGCAGTACAATGATCAATTGTCCAGAAGTCTTTCGGCTGCGGTAATTGTTTGTTCTGATAGTATTTCAGCCGGAAAGAAACAGGATTCAGCAGGAAAAGCAATTATCAGTAAACTGGAAAGATTCAGTATTGAAACAAAAGATTACAGTATCATTCCTGACGAAGTAAAAGTGATACATGAAAAAGTACAAACATTGTACGATCAAAAATTTGATCTGATTATTCTTACAGGTGGCACGGGTTTATCTGCAAGGGATGTTACCCCTGAAGCTATCCGTCCTTTGCTTGATCGCGAAATCCCCGGCATTGCCGAAGCAGCCAGGAGTTATGGACAGGAACAAACTCCTTATTCCATGTTGTCGAGAAGTATTGCAGGTTTGAAAGGGAATACACTTATCCTTGCATTACCAGGCTCTACACGGGGTGCGAGTGAAAGTATGGATGCACTGTTTCCCTATATCCTGCATTTGTTTAAGATTATGGAACATTCGGCGCATGAGTGAACTGTTTTACAGTATTTCTAACGAGATAGTGTGCTTATACTTTAGTAAGTTTGACAGGTGTAGATTGACCCCGGCGAGTAATTCACTAACAAATTAATAATTTCTCATGCACAGGATATTCTGTAATTTATTAATGACTGTTGCAGTTTTAGGAGTATTGTCAGTACCCGCATTTGCGCAGAAAGGTTATAAAATTAAAGTGCTTATTATTGACGGTCAGAATAATCATAGTAATTGGCAGCAGACAACAAAGATGATGAAAGCTTACCTTGAAGAAACGGGTCTTTTTGCTGTTGATATTGCTACAACCCCGCCACATGGCGCCTCTATGGATAGTTTCAGTCCGGGTTTTGAACAATACAAAGCCATAGTGATGAATTATAACGGAGATGACTGGCCGCAGTCCACGCAGCAGGCTTTTGAAAAATATATGCGTTCTGGCGGAGGGATGGTTAGTGTTCATGCGGCAGATAATGCATTTCCGAAATGGGTTGAATATAATAAGATGATCGGGCTTGGTGGATGGGGAAACCGGAACGAGAAAGATGGTCCTTATATATATTATGACAGCACCGGTAAACTGGTGCGAGACAGTAGTCCCGGTGTAGGTGGCAGTCATGGTACGTTTCATGCATTCAGGATTGATATACGCGATAAAAAGCATCCCATCACCCGTGGGGTACCTGATAGCTGGATGCATAATAAAGATGAGTTGTATGACCGGTTGAGGGGACCGGCTGAAAACATGACTATTTTAGCAAGCGCATATAGTGATAAAAAAGAGCGGGGAACCGGAAGAGATGAACCTATTATGATGGTAATAAGTTACGGTAAAGGAAGAGTTTTTCATACTACATTGGGACATGCTAATGAATCGCAACAGTGTTCCGGGTTTATCACATTCCTGCAAAGGGGAGTTGAGTGGGCAGCTACCGGGAAAGTTACTCAAAAACTTCCTGCTGATTTCCCGGGCCGGGATGAAATTAGGATCAGGAAGTGATGAGATGGGGGGATATTAGCTTTGAGCTTTGAGCTATGGGCTATGAGCTATGGGCTATGAGCTGTCAGCTATCAGCTTTCAGCATAAGTTTTGTTATCATGGAATTTAACTCTTTGCTGGTATAACCAGTCAAGGTCATTTTTTAGTGCAAGTGTGAGGTTATGATCGTAACCTGATTTACCCAAAAGGTTTAATTGCCGTTCGTAAGAGGCTTCTACAGCCTGTATTCTCGATTCCAGGGTTTCAAATGACATTTCAATCATACTATGAATGTAAAATTTTAAAAGATTATTTTCACTACCCGGTTCCCGAGTTTTTGGTAATGTGGATAAAATGGGATTTTAATGTGATTTAAAGAATGAAGTGATACAGGATAAGATTTTACCAGAATCAAATTGCAATGATTAAATTTATAATTTCAATAGTTTTTTTATTGAAGGGAATGGATTAAATAAGAACCCCAAACTATAATGAACAGGTTGCTGCTTAGTTTCCAAATACATACTGGAATTGTATTTCGCCTTTTTTTATTTATAAATGGATTCATCTTTTTTTGTGTTTACTGCAATGCACAATCTATAAAAATCGGAACCTTTAATGTGGATGCTTCGCCTCCTCTTGGCGCTCCGGTGGCATACGCTAAAACCCGTTCCATCACAGATTCTTTAAGTGCAAGAGGAGTGGTAATTCTTTCCGGACAAAAACCTGTTGTATTGTGTGCTGTTGACTGGATTGGCATAGCCAATGAAGGACAGGAAGTGTGGAAGCAGCAGTTGGCAAAAGCTGCCGGTACTACTGTTGACCGTGTTTCAGTCCATTCTTTGCACCAGCATGATGCTCCAAGATGTGATTTTACGGTTGAAAGAATTTTAGAAAAATATGGTTTGGGTGGTACCCGGTTTGATAATTCATTTTATCTTAGGGTGATTGATCGGGTAGCCCTTGCTGTTAGCGGAGCTGTGAAAAATGCCCTTTCTGTTACGCATATAGGATTTGGGCAGGCTAAAGTAGATATGGTGGCTTCAAACCGGCGAATATTGGGGAGGGATGGTAAGGTAGCCATTATACGGTATAGCAGTGCCACTGATTCTGCAGCTATTGCTGCTCCTGAAGGTGTAATTGATCCCTGGCTTAAGTGTGTAAGTTTCTGGAATAAAGATAAGCCTGTAGTTGCGCTTACCTATTATGCTACTCACCCACAGAGTTATTATGGTACCGGCGATGTGAGTTGTGATTTTGTAGGTATTGGGCGAAATGCATTTGAGGAAAGTATCGGTGTGCCAGCAGTTCATTTTAATGGTGCAGGAGGTAATATAGCTGCAGGCAAGTATAATAACGGTTCCCATGAAATGCGACCGGTATTGGCAGGAAGAATGGAAGCCGCTATGAAAAAAGCATGGGCAGCAACTAAAAAATCGCCTATATCGGGAAAGGATTTAGTTTGGAGAACTACATCGGTGGCGCTTCCTGTAGCACAGGATCTGATTGCTGATAAGCTGACAGCAAAACTTGAAAATGAAAAGTTAACCCCTAACGAAAGGTATGATGCTGCAATACGTCTTGCATGGCTGGATAGAAGTAAAGCCGGAAAAAAAGTTGAAGTATCTGCTTTACGATTAGGCAACACATGGTTATTGAACCTGCCGGGAGAAGCATTTGTGGAATATCAACTGGCTGCAAATGCACTGCGCCCGGATGATCATGTTTGCACTGCTGCTTATGAAGAATATGGTCCGCGTTATATCGGAACAAAGATTGCCTATACCCAGGGCGGGTATGAAGTAACCCAGTCGTTTGTATCGCCTGAGGTAGAAGATGTTTTAATGAATGCCATTAAGAAAGTTTTAAAATGAAGTATAATATCTGCAAAATAATTTTCATGACTGCATCACAAGTAAAAATTACCAGTATTCATTGGGACAAATCTATCAGGATGCTGGTAATTGCTGCACTGCTTTTTGCAGGCTGTAAAGGTATCACACCGGTCAAAGAATTACATGATATTCATGTTCCGGAAGGTTTCACTATTGAACAGGTGGTTGATTCAAATTTGATTTCCTTCCCCATGTTTGCATCGTTTGATAATACCGGCAGATTATTTTTATGTGAATCAACAGGCGAAACTTTTTCTACGGAAGATCATCTCAATAAGCCACCTTATCATATCCGTCTCCTGGAGGATATGGATGGAGATGGTAAGTATGAGAAGAGTATCATTTTTGCAGATTCGCTTACCTATCCTAAAGGGGCAGTCTTTTTTCAGGGCAGCCTGTATGTTGCTTCTGCACCGGATTTATTGAAACTTACCGATACCAATGGCGATGGAGTGGCAGATAAAAGAGAAGTGTTGCTGTCGGGCTGGGTGCTCAATCACAACGCCGCAGCTTTTGGTGGCCCATTCATAGGACCCGACGGATGGCTGTATCTCACTGATGCACGTCGGGGATTTGATATTACTACCAGGGAAGGAGTAGAACTAAAGGGCAAAGGTGCAAGGATATGGCGCTGCCGCTCCGATGGAAGCGGACTGGAATCTGTAAGTGGTGGCGGATTTGACAATGCAGTGGAACTGGTCTTTATGCCAGGTGGAGAGACTATTGGTACGATGACATATTTTACCGATCCTATGAATGGCTATCGCGATGCGCTGATGCATTGGGTTTACGGTGGTGTATACCCTAAACCGGAACAGGTGATTGAAGATGATAAACTGAAATTAACCGGCGACCTGATGCCGGTAATGACTAAGTTGCCACGTATTGCCCATTCCGGTTTGATGCGATATGAAAGTTCGGCCTGGGGTGATTCTTTTAAGGGAAATCTTTTCAGCGCTCAGTTTAATACCGGTCGTATTATGAGGCATATAATTACACCTGATGGAGCTACTTATCAAACCAAAGAAGAACCTTTTATTACTTCATCCAATCCCGATATACATCTTACAGATGTGCTGGAAGATGCTGATGGCAGCATGCTTATAGTCAATACGGGGGGGTGGTTCATTGCAGGCTGTCCGCTATCTGTAGTTGCAAAAAAGGAAGTGAAAGCAGGTATTTATCGGATCAGAAAAACAGATGAAAAACCAATTGATGATCCCTGGGGCCGAAAATTAAACATTAATGCTATGGAGCCCCCGGAGTTAGTTAAGTATGTAATGGATCCCCGGACAGCGGTGAAAAATCAGGCGATTGAACAATTGGTGATCAAAGCTCAATCAGCTATACCGGAAATCAAAAAAGTTTTACTCGCATCACAGGATGAAGAAATTCGTACTGCTGCCATTTTTATATTGTATCGGATCAATGATCCTGAAGCAACAAATTTTATACGGGAAGCCCTTAAAGATAAAAGTGTTATTGTGCGTACAGCAGCCGCCAGGGTATTGGGGCTGTCAAAAGACAAACAGTCTGTACCTAAACTAATGGAGCTGGTACAGGCAGGTGATGCTGCGGTGAGGCGACAGGCAGCAACTGCATTAGGTCAGATTGGTGACAGCACGGCAATCGGGGCACTGATAAAAGCATCTTCCACAGCAAACGATCGGTTTATTGAGCATGCCATCATTTACGCATTGATTACACTAAAAACCCCGGAGCCTCTTATTCGTGCTTTAAATGATAGTTCTGTCAATACCAGGAAATCTGCTTTAATAGCACTTGATCAGATGGATGATTCGCCATTAAAGGAAAATCATTTAGCCTCATTTTTAAATAATAAGGATAAACAATTACAGCAAACAGGTATATGGGTTGCAATGCATCACCCGGACTGGTCAGGTATTGTTCTTGATTATCTTAAAAATAATCTGAATGATGCTGAGCTTACTGCTGATCAGCAAGCTGCCATCCGTAACCTGATGATAAAATTTACTCCTGATCTGAGGGTTCAGAATTTTATCGGCGCCCAATTAAATAACAATCAGATTGCAGGAGAGAAGAGGAAACTTTTACTGGATGTTATCAATAATGCAAAGGTTGGCAAACTACCTGATGCATGGGTGAAGCAGCTTAGTAACTTACTTCACAGCAACGATTATGAAATTCGTTCCGAAGTATTGAACCTCATAAAATCAAGAAGAGTTGCTGTGCTGAATAATGAACTGAATAATATTCTGCAGGATGCTAAATCTCCGGCAGATTTCAGACTTAAAGCATTGAGTGCACGCTTAATGTCCGATCCCAATCTTACTGCAACTGAGTTTGAAATTATCTTGAAATATCTGGATCCTAAGAATGAATCTCCGGTACGCCAGGAAGCGTCACGGTTGTTAACTCAGGCAAAATTGAATGAAGCTCAGTTAACTGCTTTAGCTACAGGGCAGGTGAGTAAAGCTGATATATTTCTTTTACCCGATCTTGTAAATGCCTACAAGGGTGGAAATAGTGAGGAAGCCGGAAAAGCACTGATATCTGCATTGTTGAACGCTAAAGACCGGCTTGATAATTTATCTGTTCCTGATATGCAAAAATTGTTTGAGTCTTATCCGCCGGCAGTTCAAACTGCATCTGTTGCTTTGATTGATATTTTAAAACAGAAACAGGCATCACGATTAACCGAATTGGAAAATCTGCAGTCGCAACTTACCGTTGGTGATGTAGCTGAAGGAAGACAACTTTTTTATGGTCGGGCTACTTGTTTCAGTTGTCATGCCGTAGGTGGAAAGGGTGGTGATTTTGGTCCAGACTTATCCAATATTGGTGAGATCCGCTCAAGGCACGATATTCTTGAAGCAATACTATATCCCAGTGCCAGTTTTGCAAGAGAGTACGAAACATCTAAAATCAAAACAAAAAGCAGTACTTATTCAGGCATTATTAAAGCGCAATTGCCGGATGTAGTTGTTATAACAACAGGTCCCGGATCTGTAGTACGGGTTCCGAAAAATGAAATAATATCTGTTGAACCCGAAACTACTTCCCTGATGCCACCGGGGTTACTGAAGCAATTCAATATTCAGGAAATATCTGACCTGATTGCTTATCTTGAATCACTACCCAATGGAATGGGGCAAATAAAAAGTCATGAGTAGGGGATTTGAGCTGTCGGCTATCAGCTATCAGGTATCAGCTTTCAGCTTTCAGTGTCAGTGATCAGTTCGATAGCTCAAACCGTAAACCTCAAACCGTAAACCTCAAACCATAAACTATAAACTATAAACCTGATATCTGAAAGCTACAAAAACAACAAACAATGAAAAAAAACATGCTGCTTCTTTTTATATATGTGCTGCTTTTTCTTGGAAAAGCGGAAACTGCTTTTGCCCAGACAGCATTAGTACAGCCGCCAACTGTGCGTCTTTTTAACGGAAAAAATCTTGACGGGTGGTACACATTTATCAAAGACAGGGGGCGGGATACTGATCCTAAAAAAGTATTTACGGTAAAAGATGGTGTGCTGCACATTTCAGGTGAGGAGTGGGGTTGTATTACTACAAACGATGTGTATAAAAATTATAAGCTGGTGATTGAATATAAATGGGGCGAAAAAACTTATGGTGAACGAGCAGGAAGGGCACGTGATAATGGCATACTCTTTCATTCGCAGGGAGCAGATGGCGCATGGGGTGGCACATGGATGCATTCTATAGAATGTAATGTGATTGAAGGTGGCACCGGTGATTTTATTGTGGTTGGAGATAAAAGCAATAATTTCTTACTTACATCACTGGTTGCACCTGAAAAACAAAACGGGTCATATATTTATCAGCCGGAAGGTGACCCGGTAACAGTAAACAGTGGCAGAATCAACTGGTATGCCCGTGATCCTGAATGGAAGGATGAGAAGGGCTTCAGAGGAAAGAAAGATGTTGAAAACCCTATAGGGGAGTGGAACAGGCTGGAATGTATATTACGTGGTAATGAGATATTCATTTATCTTAATGGGAAACTGGTGAACTATGCTATATACTCCAAACCCAGTGAAGGACGGATCCAGATACAATCCGAGGGTGCAGAAATATTTTACAGACGGGTAGAACTTATACCATTATCTCCCTGTCCACCCGTATTACCGGAAAAATAAAATATTAATACCGTGAACTATTACACACATTAAACTGAAATTCCAACATTAAATATTATTCATTATGGCACAATCAAAAAATTTGCGAATTCTTGTTGTAGGCTGTGGTAATATGGGGGCATCACATGCTACAGCTTATCATACTTTAGATGGTTTTGAAATTTGCGGGCTGGTGTCGAGAGGAAAAAGCAAAGAAGTTTTAAATAAAAAGCTTGGCGGTGGATATACACTGTATGATGATTTTGAAAAAGCATTATCGTTTACGAAACCTGATGCCGTCTGTATCTCCACTTATCCGGATACACATGAAAGTTATGCTATCACCGCATTAGAAAATGGCTGCCATGTGTTTATTGAAAAACCATTAGCAGATACTGTAAAAGGAGCTGAGCGGGTAAGGGATGCAGCTATCAAGCATGGAAAAAAATTAGTAGTTGGGTATATCCTTCGTCATCATCCCTCATGGGAACGGTTTATTGAACTTAGCCGGGAGTTGGGAAAACCACTGGTGATGAGAATGAACCTGAATCAGCAAAGTGATGGAGCCATGTGGACACTTCACCGCAACCTGATGAACAGCTTGAGCCCGATAGTAGATTGTGGGGTGCATTATATTGATGTAATGTGCCAGATGGCAAGATCGAAACCTGTGCAGGTAAACGCAATCGGTGCAAGACTAACTGAAGAAATTCCTGCCGGCAACTACAACTATGGGCAGTTGCAGATTCGTTTTGAGGATGGTTCTGTTGGCTGGTATGAAGCCGGCTGGGGACCAATGATGAGTGAAACTGCTTTTTTTGTAAAAGATGTTGTTGGTCCAAAAGGATCAGTATCCATAGTAGCAAAAAATGCTGGCGGAGAAGGTAAATCGGATTCAATAGAATCACATACCAAAACAGAATCACTTCGGTTTCATCATGCCGCACTTGATAAGGATGAAAAATTTCTAAAAGAAGATACCTGGATTAACCTGGAAGATGAACCTGATCACCAGGAACTCTGCAATCGCGAACAACGATTCTTTCTCAATGCTATTAAAAACAATACTGATCTTACCGACCATATGGAAGATGCGGTAAACAGTTTAAGAATTGCTTTTGCCTGCGATGAATCCGTGAAGACAGGAAATGTGGTGCGGTTATAAAAGTGTATAGAAATGAGAGTATATTTTTTCAAATTACTCTCCTGAGGAATAAACATTACTATGTTTATAAAAGCTGTTGTGTCTGTTGGTATCAGTATTAGTATGACAATAGTACTGTTTTCATGTCGTTCTGCACAAAGTAGCCAAACTAAAGTTTATCCCTCAGTATTAGCAGCACCAGATTGGGGTGAAAAACGATGGCAAGACCTGCCCGAGAACCCATTAATAGATCCCGCAGGATATGGTTTACCTGAACTGGTAATTGGTGACCCGCAAATTTTAACACCTGGCGAATATGACAGGCAATGGCATGCATTTTATCATGGGTTTTCTCACGACCAAAAAGGCTGGCATACCTGGTTTTTTCATTCGGTTTCAGATGATGGACTTCGCTGGAAAGAAGTTTTTCGTGAAGAAGGTGAAGTGGGTATACAGTACCTGTTTTGCGATGGCGAACAATGGATACAATATTATACTGCAACAACGGCTGCCATTGGCGATGAAACGCTGAAGAAAAAATACAATACCATTATAAGGGCGCGTACAACTACTGATTTTGTACATTGGTCAGCACCGGTTGATCTGGTGAAACCTGAACTGCCGGAAGAACGAGAAGGAAATAGTATTGAAGCACGCAATCCATGTGTAATTCAACTTCCCGACGGCCGCTACCGGATGTATTACAGTGCCGGGATGGTATATTTAAAAGATGCCGGTTATGGCGAGCCCAAATATATTTTTTGTGCAGAGGCAGATCATCCCCTTGGTCCATTTGTAAAAAGAGAAGAACCTGTTCTTGCCCCCGATAGTAATCTTCCATATCGGAATTATGGCTGTGGTGGATTTAAAGTATTTGGTTATAAAAACGAATATATGGCTTTCTACAATCCTATTTATATTGATAAAGAAGGTAAGTCGCGTTCCGAAATTCGTATGCTTACGAGCAAAGATGGTTTGCAATGGGCAGAAGCCGATTGTAACCCCATTGTTAAACCCGATCCTGCAATACCATGGCGTTCGGCAATTATTTATCAGTTGGATATTGTGCCCTGGAAACATTCGCTGCTGATGTATTTCAATGCACGTGAGGGCTGGCGCGGGGGAGCAGAAAGAATCGGCGGTGTGCGACTGGACCTGCATAACGAAGAATCTCTTGTTAAACTGAGAAAGCATTTCAGAAAAAAATAGGGCAGGTATATATTTTTTTGTTTGTATTAATATTGCTGATCTGTAGCTGTCATCAGATTATGTAGTAAACATTATTAATGATGTTTTAAATGATATCAGGCTGAAAGAAATATATTCCAATGACTAAGCACAGAGATACTGGTAAGTCATAGTTTTTTTGAGTAAATAAGAGGTTTTGTGTATCGTATTTTAATAAATACACTTATTTTTATCAAATTATTTACTCAAAGCTTTCTGATATGAAAAAAATTTACCTAAGCAGTTTTGCATTATCTCTGTTATTAGTGTTGGGGATTCTTCCCAGCTTTTCTCAAAACCTGATTTCAAACCCTTCTGCTGAATCCACGCCAACATCTAATGGCTGGACTACTGCTCAAAATGTGGGTACCAACTGCTATACATCCAGTGGTTGGGGTATACAGGGCAACCAAAACGGATTCCCTACAGCTCAAAGCGGTACTTATATATTTTTCACAGGTTGCGGAGGTACAACAGGCTCAGGCAGAAAATATGAATTGTACCAGGATATTGATGTTTCATCCAATGCTACAAGTATTGATGCCGGAAATTATAGTGTCAGCTTCTCCGGATACACACAATCTTATAACCAATCTACACCTGATGGCGCCGAAATAAGAATAGAATACCGTAATAATGTAGGAACTGTACTTTCTTCTTATTCTACCGGAACGACTACCAATACCAGCGGATGGGTACAATACACCGATAACAGGACTGCTCCTACGGGCACAAGAACGATAAGGGTAAGGTTGATAGCAACTTCAAATAACGGAGATTCAATAGATGGTTATTTTGATAATCTCTCACTAACCGCCACTATTACACTCCCAGTCAACTTTATTTCTTTTACTGCTTCACCGGCATCGGCTGGTTGTTTACTGAAATGGCAAACAAGTGATGAAATTAATAACAGGGGATTTTATGTTGAGAGGTCTTCCAATGGTATTTCATGGGAAGCTATCGGATTTGTAGATGCTGCAAAAGCAGGTAGCGGATATACTTATCAATACCAGTTTACGGATGCCAACCCGGCAATGGGGATTAACTATTACCGGCTTAAGCAGGAAGATCTAGATGGTAAGTTTGAGTATTCCACTATCAGGAATGTACAGTATCAATATTCCGGAAGAACATTTATTTTCCCAAATCCTGTAGTTAATGTACTGTCAATAGCGACGCAGGAAATTAAATTTAAAGCACAAATTATTAATCCGGAAGGTAAGGTTGTAGCCACATTTGTCAATCAGAAAAATATTTCAGTTCAGGCACTTCCTTCAGGAATATATTACTTGCGGCTATTGTATGGTAGTAGGGTAGAAAACCTGAGATTTGTGAAGCGGTAGAAAGATTAATATTAAATTCAAATGTTTGATGCCAGCCCCTAAAGGCTGGCATTACTTTAATATTCTTTCAACAAAAGAAGTTTATCGCAGATATGTGTAATATATTTTAAGACTCACAGCTCTTACAGCTCACCAGGCTTGTTACCATTTCTTTCGATACACTCTGGCTGCGCTGGTAATAGAGGGTTTTAATGCCCAGCTTCCAGGCTTCAATAAGCAATTTGTTTACATCTTTTACCGGTACGTCTGATGGGATATTGAGGTTCAGGCTTTGCGACTGGTCAATATATTTCTGACGAATAGATGCCTGCTGAATAATTTCCAACTGGCTGATTTCTTTGAATGTTTTGAACACTTCTTTTTCTTCGGTATTTAATTCTTTCAGGTGTTGTACGCTGCCATGATTAAGCATGATACTGCGCCAGGTATCTTCATTATCAATTCCTTTCTGTACAAGCAATTCTTTAAGGTATTTATTCTTGCGCATGAAATTACCCTTCGACAATCCTGCCTTATAATAGTTGCTGCTGAAGGGTTCTATACCGGGTGAGGTTTGCCCCAGTATTGCCGAAGATGAAGTGGTGGGGGCTATAGCCAGCAATGTGGTATTTCTTCTTCCATATCCTTTCAGCAATTCAGGCTCACCATATATCCAGGCAAGGTCTTTAGTGGCCTTTATTGATTTTTCCTGTATATCGCTGAAGATGGAAGCGGTAAGTTGTTTAGCACGCATCCCTTCAAACGGAATCATATTTTTTTGGAGATACGAGTGCCAGCCCAATACACCTAATCCCAAAGCACGATGTCTTTTTGCAAAAGTATTTGCCGCTTTCAGGTAATGATTATTTTCTGATTTGGCAATAAACTCCTGCAGCACTGCATCTAAGAAAAAGATGGCCAGTTTAACGGCATCTGTATCTTTCCATTCATCGTACAATTCAAGATTCATTGACGACAGACAGCAGATAAAAGATTCATCTTCGGTAGAAGGCAGCATAATTTCAGAACACAGGTTGCTGGCGTTAATAGTCAGGTTTTGATCTTTATATACCTGTGGCTTATTTCTGTTTACATTGTCGGTAAAGAAAATATAAGGCAGTCCTTTTTGCTGACGGCTTTCAAGTACTTTGGCCCAGGTTTGTCTTTTCTTCATATCACCATCAATCATATCCTGCATCCAGTAATCGGGCACACATACGGCAAAGAAAAGATTCTGAATCGGGTGGCCAATATCTTTGATAGAAAGAAATTCATCAATATCACCATGATCAATATCCATATATGCGGCAAATGCACCTCTGCGCACACCACCCTGTGAAATAGTATCCATGGCAGTATCAAAGAGCCGCATAAAACTAACAGCACCACTGCTTTTACCATTGTCGGTTACCGCGCTTCCTCTTTCGCGAAGCGCTCCAAAATAAGCTGAAGTTCCGCCACCTAATTTTGTCTGCATGATCACTTCGCCCAGCTTATGCGTAATCCCTTCTATATAATCGGGGATATGTACATTGAAACATGAAATAGGTAAACCTCTTTCTGTACCCATATTGGCCCACACCGGCGAGCTTAAGCTCATCCAGCCGCGCTCCACCATTTCTTTAAATGCTTCTTTTAGCTCCGGTTTATATAAACGCTGTGCTGCAGCAGAACATATTCGCTCTATAGCTCCTTCTACGGTTTCTCCTTTCAACAGGTAACCCCTGTTGAGAATTTGTTCGCTTTCTTCATTTTTCCACCACAGTTTTTCCTGTTCACAATTAGTGTCAAAAAGTTGTTCAGAAGTGGCAGGCGCAGTCGCAAATAGTGTAGTCATTTAAAAGCTTTTTTAAGGTAATATACAGGTTGCGGGATAAGTTTAAAATAAATCATAAGCAGAGATGCTCTTGTCAAACTTAGTATACTCTACCGGGCGTTTGGCAAAGAAATCATCAAGACTGTTGGAGAATACTTCTTCTTCAAACCAAAGCATTTGTGCGCTTTCTTCTGCTGTGATATTGAAGATAGGGGTGTAGCCGATTTGTTTCAGGCTGTCGTCGGCCCTCATCTTCATAAAATTAGTAAGGTTGCGGCGACTGATGATGTCAATATCTCCGGCATTAAAAATCCATTCCAGTATTCTTTCTTCAGTGGCTATAGATTGTTTCACCACAGACCGCACATGCTCCATCATAGAAGAAGTGAATATCTCAGGATATTCTTCCTTTAATTTATTAACAAGAAAAATTCCTGCATTGGCATGTATTTGTTCATCTACTGAAGTCCAGGCAATAATATTGCTGACGTTTTTCATCAGTCCTTTAAACCTGGTAAAAGCAAGGATGATGGCAAACTGGCTGAAGAGGCTAACGTTTTCAATCAACAGGCTGAATAGTATCAATGAAACTGTGTATTCTTTTTTGTCTGTTGACTTTGCATTTTGCAAAGCAGAAGATAAATATTCAATACGTTCCTTCACCACCGGCACTTCTACCAGTTCTACAAACTGATTGTTATAACCCAACACTTCAAGCAATCGTGAATATGCTTCAGAATGTCTGAATTCGCACTCAGCAAAAGTAGAGCCCAGCCCGTTCATTTCAGGTTTGGGAAAATGCTGATACAGGTTGCCCCAAAAAGATTTTACAGCAACTTCTACCTGAGCAATAGCCAGCAGGCTGTTTTTTATGGCATTCTGTTCTGCCGGAGATAAATGTGCATGAAAATCCTGGATGTCTGCTGTAAAATCTACTTCTGAATGTACCCAGAAAGATTTATTGATTGCAGAAGTGAACTGCAATATCTCCGGATATTCAAATGGTTTGTACTGTACTCTTTTATCAAATAGTCCCATAGTAAATAAATTTTAAACAGGACAGAACACCCACCCTTCATCTTAGTCTTAAAGGGAATGCTCCATATATAATAATTAGGGGATATTCTTCCTGTGGTGGCGATAAAGTTCAGCAATAATTAATTTCCTCAACCCAAAAGAAATTAACAGGGTGTGAATAAGTGAATATGAAAAGTTAATAGTGAATAGTGAGACGGGAGACGATAGACTTGAAACCAGAAACTTGTAACCTGTAACCCAAAACCCAAAACCCGAAATCCAAAACTCCAAACCTCAACTCTACTTCCTCTTCTTTCTGTATTCTCTCGACAAATCAATGATCTCTACTTTTCGAAATTCTACGGGATGGCTTTCGCTTTGCAGGGATATATATCCTGATGACAGCATTTGTCCGTCTTTCTTTTGAGCCGGATCATAGTTGCTGACATTTCCACCACCAATCTGTGGTTTTTCATATACAAGCACAGTATCACCGTTTACAATATGTTTGATAATAGAATCTCCAAGTACAACCACTTCGGCCCGCACCCACTGGTCGCCGCGAAATGTTTTGGAGCTCGAGCTTACACAATGCTGTGTAATTAGTTTACCTTCCATCACTACATATGTGCCCGGTGTGCAAAGATTGCAGGTAGAGCGCTCTCCTGTAGCATCACCACCCAGCAACTGATCTTCTATCGAAATTGGAAAGTCCTGGTCTTTGAGCATAGTAGCCGGGTTCTGGCAATGCAGCATGATACCACTGTTTTTGTATGCCCAGCCTTCGCCGCCTTTTGCCTGTTGCCCCACAAAACGATATTCCACGGCAAGGATATAATAGGAGTAAGGTTTTTTATAAAAAATATGTCCGTATTGCTGGTTGAAATTATCATAATGATCGTAGGATACTTTCATCACTCCGTTTTCTACACGGAAGGTGTTACCAAAATTATCTTTGTAATCATGTCCCTTTATTTTTACACTCCAGCCTTTAAGGTTTTTCCCGTTAAAGAGTTGTTTCCATTTACGATGAGCAGTCTCCTGTGTATATGCGGTATTAACTAAAAATAAAAGAACACAACACGCAAATATATTTTTCATATCATTAATTTTAAACTTCCTGATGCGTCAAAAGTATATAAAATACCTTGAGTTCTGTTCAGTTTGTAATAGAACAGAAACTGTAGTGATACGGAGATGAATAAAAAGAATTCCAAAATATATCATTACTTCCGCAGCTTGAAAAAGCGTACCAAAGTATTATTGCTGTGCCTGCTTGCTGCTATAATATGGTTTTGGTTTTGTCTTCCGCGGCAGCTTTTTAATGCCCCCACATCATGGGTTATAAAAGATGCCAAAGGACAACTGCTGGGTGCAACAATTGCCACCGATGGACAATGGCGTTTTCCCTATAATGCTGATGTGCCCGAAAAGTTTGCCCAGTGTATAGTAACTTTTGAAGACAAAAGATTTTATTATCATCCCGGTGTGGATATACTTGCATTGATGCGGGCGGTAAGACAGAATATCGGCGCTTCACATACCATCAGTGGTGCAAGTACTATTACCATGCAGGTGATGCGAATGTCGCGCAACCGGCCACGGAGTATTTTTCAAAAATTTATAGAATGTATCCAGGCATTACGTCTTGAAATATCTTATTCAAAAAAAGAGATTCTGGCATTATATGCTTCCAATGCACCTTTTGGCAGTAATGTGATAGGACTTGATGCCGCATCCTGGCGTTATTATGCACGCCCGCCGGAACAGCTTAGCTGGGGAGAAATGGCTGCACTGGCGGTTTTACCCAACGCACCTGCATTGGTGCATCCGGGTAAAAACAGGAATATCTTACTTAAGAAAAGAAACCTGCTACTTGATAAATTACTGCAGCAGAAAAAAATAGATTCATCAACACATGAACTTGCATTGCTGGAAGTATTACCTGATGAACCCAAACCTCTGCCGCAGCTCGCACCTCATTTGTTGCAACGCTTCAGGGCAGAGCATAAAACAAGAAACAGTACCATTGCCCATACAACTATTAATGCTGCGTTGCAGCAAAATGTAGCCCGTATTGTAGAACAGTATCATTCAGCATACAGGGGCAATAGCATCAATAACATTTGTGCGATGGTGCTGGAAGTGGAAAGTGGAAAAGTGCTGTCTTATGTTGGCAATGCTTACCATCCTGAGAATCCGGATTTGCAAAGCCATGTTGATGTGATTGGTGCTGCAAGAAGTCCCGGCAGTACATTGAAGCCATTACTATATGCCTGTATGTTGCATGAAGGAAGAATCCTGCCCGGTACTTTGGTGGCAGATATTCCAACACAGATCGGCGGGTACACCCCGCAGAATTACGACAGAGAGTATGATGGTGCAATACCCGCACATCTTGCATTGTCAAGATCGCTGAATGTACCGGCAGTGCGAATGCTGAGAGAGTATAAATATCCGCGGTTTTATGAGGTACTGCAACGGCTTGGTATTACCACTCTGAATCGCCCGGCAGATCATTACGGGCTTTCATTAATACTTGGAGGTTGCGAGGTAACACCCTGGGACCTGGCTGCTGTATATGCAGGAATGGCAAGAGCGTTGAATCATGCGAGTCGCAATAAACTAAAAATTTTAAAATCCGATTTTCATCCGCCTGTTTATTTATCAGATTCAATTGTGAAAAAAGAAAATGACAAAACAGTTATTAATTTTCTTGATCCGGTGGCTATATGGCAAATGTTTGATGCAATGGAAGATGTAATGCGGCCGGGGGAAGAAGGGCTGTGGAAACAATTCAGTTCTTCGCAACGAGTAGCCTGGAAAACTGGTACCAGCTTTGGTTTTCGCGATGCATGGGCGGTTGGGGTTACTCCCCGTTTTGTAACAGTTGTTTGGGTTGGTAATGGTACTGGTGAGGGGCGCCCTGGTTTAATTGGTGTACAGAAAGCTGCACCGGTTTTGTTTGATATCATCAGGCAACTCCCTGCGTCAACCTGGTTTAGCAATCCGGCAGAGGGATTGCCCAAACTGGCAGTATGCCATCAAAGCGGGTTCAGGGCGAATACCGATTGTACTGATATTGACAGTATTGCCGTTTCAGCAGTAGAATCCAATAGCCCATTGTGCGCGTATCACAATATCATCCATCTTGATCCTACCCAACAGTATAGGGTAACCGAAAACTGTATTTCCCCTTCTTTGATGGTGCACAAGAGCTGGTTTATACTCCCACCTGTTATGGAATGGTACTACCGGCAGAAACATTTTGATTATCTTCCTTTACCTCCATATAAAGAAGGATGCGGCATTAACACATCCCGAAGCGCAATGGCGCTGATATATCCGGAAAACAACGCCAGGATATATGTGCCGGTAGAGATTAATGGTGTGCAGGGAAAGGTTGTTTTCACCGCGGCACATCAAAAGCCAGATGCTAAAATCTTCTGGCATCTTGATGATGAGTATATCGGTGAAACCACACGTTTTCACCAGGTAGCGCTGAGCCCGGTTCCCGGCAGGCATTTCTTGACGATTGTAGATGATTCCGGCGAACGGGTTACCCATCAGTTTGAAGTACTTGAAAAAGAAAATACTCCCCAATAGATAAAATATCAGAAACTCAGGAAAAGGTTAAACAGAAGATATATACCAGGAAATAAACTGTGAGAAACATTAAGGAATTAAGTAAATTAAGAGAGAAAGATTTAAGTTCACTACAATTATTTTTTCTTCATCTCTTGCAACAACTCCGCAAGTTCTTTCACTTTTTCAGGATGTTGAGCGGCAAGGTTATTTTTTTCACCAGGGTCTTTGTCAAGATCATAAAGTTGTGGTTGTTCGTCAATGCCTGATTCTATATTTACATTTCCAAATAATTTAGGACCCTTACCCGGCTCAATATATTTCCAGTTGTTTTGTACGATGCTTAACACATTCCCGTGTTCTACCAATACAGTTCTTCCTTTTTGCGATTTTCCGCTTAGTACTGCCCACATATCTTCACTGTCAGGTGCATCACCTGCAGGTATGTTTTGTTTAAGGAGATGGGCAAATGATTTAATCATATCTATCTGGCATACCATTGCAGACGAAACACCCGGCTTGATTTTACCGGGCCAACTTATAATCCAGGGGATTCGGGTACCCGCTTCAAAAATACTGTACTTGCCGCCGCGGAAGGACCCCCAGGGAGTATGACCATGCAACTGTGTTACTGCTCCGTCCTGGTAACCATCATCAAGCACAGGTCCATTGTCGCTGGTGAATATAATGATAGTATTACCGGTGAGACCTAATGAAGCAATTTGTTTGGTTAATTCACCTATTGTCCAGTCTAATTGCAGTATGGCATCGCCACGGAAACCCAATCCACTCTTGCCTTTAAACATTGTTGCAGGCATGCGTGGTACATGTGGCTCAGTCAATGCAAAATACAGGAAGAATGGATGTTTGCTATTGTCGCGGATAAACTGTTTTGCTTTGTTTAGGAAGGTTAATGAAAGCTCTTCGTCTGTCCAGCGGGCAGTATGCCCGCCACTCATATAACCAATACGGCCAATACCATTTACTATAGTCTGATCGTGACCATGAGAAGAATGCATTTTCAACAATTCCGGATGTTCTTTCCCGGTAGGATCGTCCCCAATTTTTTCACTATAGTTAACCTCAATAGGATCTGATGCATCTAGCGCTACTACAGTATGGTTCTCCAGGAATACTGTTGGAACCCTGTCGGCTGTTGCCGGAAAAATAAAAGAGTAATTAAATCCCGTTTCATTTGGCCCGGGTTTTACTTCGCTGTTCCAGTTTTTTTCTACCTGTTCACCCAGTCCGAGGTGCCATTTCCCCACAATACCTGTTTGATAACCGGCTTTGCGAAACAGGGATGGCAGGGTCGTTTTATCGGTAGGGATGATAAGTGCAGCGTCACCCGGCAGTATTCCCGTACCTTGTTTACGCCAGGGATATTGCCCCGTCATCAATGCATAACGACTGGGAGTACATGTGGATGAAGTTGCGTGACCATTTGTGAAACGTATACCACGCTGCGCCAGTTGGTCTACGTTGGGAGTATGCAGTTTGGTTGCACCATAGCAGCTAAGATCACCATAGCCAAGATCATCTGCACAGATTACAATTACATTTGGTCTTTCGGTTTGGGCAAAGCAATTCAGGCAAATAAATAATAACACTCCAGCCCTGAGTATTTTTTTCATCATAACTACCGGTTTGAAATAATTATGGTGAAGTTATGGAATATAAGGTAGAGTTATTTGCATTTAGGAGGTAAATAAAGTTGATTGACAGACAGGCTTATCCTTCTATTAAGGTCTCATGTATGAGCTGTCGTTAACCGCATCAAAGGTCATATTGCAGTTGTCTTATTGTGTAATGCAATTCAACGGACAAATATCAAAAATGTTTGTCTGTATTATAGTATTCTATTTTAGCCATAAAGGGGAAATACGGTAAAATCTCAATCAGGGATTTTACTTTTGATTCGTCAGTATTTTTGAATATTAATACTGCTCCGGTTTTTGAAACCGTTATGAAAAAGTTTTCTAAGATTTCTTCTTCCTGCCATTGTTTTACAAATTCCATTTCTTTTTTTGCCAGATCCGGATTGGCTTTTATTTTTTCTACAGCACCTTCAAATAGGTTTATGATTACTATTATTCTGTTCATATTGTTATTCGTTAAGTTGCCGCAAAGTTAAAATCGGGGTTACGGTAAGAATTGTATCAAATCACTTTTTTGTCTGAGCCTGGAAGGTGAAATGCCAAACATTTCATACATGTACTTTGTCATTTGAGATGAATCATAAAATCCTGATTCATATGCAATCTCTGTCAGACTTTTACTATTCCTGGTCAGGATTTGAGAAATGGCGTATCTCAATCTTGTCCATAAAAGGTATTTAAAAATACTGCTGCCTGTTTGCTCTTTGAACAAATAACCTAATCGTGAGGCAGATAAAAAGATATTGCCTGAAAGTTCGTCAAGCGTAAATTTATCAGAATTGAATTTTTCATTGATATAAGCAATGGCTTTATTAACCCTTTCGTCATATTTGTGCGGTAAGCTATTTTTATAATTATGAATGAAATCGGGAATAGCAAACTTTTTATTATGAGTATGAAAGAAATCAGAAATTTCCTGTTGGGATGTAAAATGAACGGACCGCCTTTTCTCTCCGATTTCCTTTGATAAAATATTACCTAATGTAGAATATGGTTCTATATTCAGGATAACCAGATTGCTGTTGCTGCATTGGCAGGAATGAGCAACTTGAGGCTTAATGGCAAAGCCATAAATATTTATGTGATTTTTGTTTTCACAAACAGTATTAAAGGGTTCATCTTCCGACAGTACAATTTGATAAGCAGAATGTTTATGAATGTCCACATCGGATTTATAAGCCCGTAAAGCGAGGATTAGATTTGTCATTTTTTTTCCTGGTAATGATTAAGGTTATCCATCCGATCCAGATGTTATTCTCCCGGCCACGGCACAGGCTTATGAGTTATTTTATCAATAGGCATGGGGGAGTTCCAGGTTTTCAATTTCATACCCAACTGAGATTCCAATTCTTTAAGTTTGACTGGATATTTTTCGGCAAGATTATTAGTTTCTCCAATATCCTCTTTCAGGTTATATAATTCACCTTTCCCTGTACGCAGACTGTATACAAGTTTCCAGTCGCCTTTTCTTGCAGCGCTAAAATAATTGATACCTGGTCCGCCCTGGTTTTGCCATTTATTAGGATAATGCCATACCAATAGTCTCGAATTGTCTTTATACGCCGGGTTTTTCAATACCGGCACAAAACTTTTACCATCTGTTTGCTGTACTGTTTTGTAGTGAATCACACCTGCCATTTCTAAAATGGTTGGAAAAAAATCTTCAATAATTATATATTGGTCAGTGATAGAAGAAGGCTTGGTTACTCCCGGCCATTTTACAATCATCGGTTCGCGTATACCCCCTTCATATACCGAACCCTTGCCTGCTTTCAATGGAAGATTTTGAGTGTGTGCAGTGCCGCCGCGTGGTGGTGCAAGACTTAGCCCGCCATTATCGCTCATAAATATAATGATGGTATTTTTCTCAATACCTTTTTCTTTCAGAAAATCCATAATGTCGCCGAGACTTTTATCCATACCCTCAAGCAGGCTGGCATAGCGGGCTTCAATACTGTCCAGTCCTTTATCAAGATATTTTTGCAAAAACCGTTTATCACCCATAATAGGAGTATGGACGGCATACTGTGCCATATTCAGGTAAAAGGGCTGATGTTTTTGAATAGGATATTCCATTGCTTTTTTTGCTTCGAGGGTTAGCGCTTCTGTAAGGAAGGTTCCGGTTTCATAGTATTCTTCAAGATCCGGCACTGCCTGTATGATGGCTTTATAAGGCATGTTGCCGTAATGTTCTTCGCTCAGGTAGCTCTGCGGGTGACCGGCAGAGTGGCCGGAAATGTTTACAATAAAACCCATATTATATGGGCTTGCACCGGCAGTGCCATAAGAAGCCCAGTGTGCTTTTCCTACATGAATTGTAAAATATCCAGATTGTTTCAGCAATTGAGGAAATGGAGTGGCATAAGCCGTTCTTGCCACGCCGGGTATCGGACTTAATCCGTTAATGTTCCAGTTTGCAGCTTCAAACTGGTCGTCTTCGGCATCTGTATTACGATTTTTTGCCGGTGATGTCCAGTTGGTAATACC
>JBDHYJ010000074.1:0-24276 GCA_039811345.1 Chitinophagaceae bacterium | reverse complement strand
TGCTCTACCTCGCGATGCGAAGGCGCAAAGGTAAGCGTATGCATTTTATCAGCCAAACAAATTTTGTTTCAATTACCTTTGCAAAAATTTTTTTGCAGCAGGTTCGTGTTATGAAAGTTGGATTTGTAAATATTTTTGGCAGACCTAATGCTGGTAAAAGTACTTTGCTGAATGCATTGATCGGTGAAAAACTCGCAATTGTTTCGCCAAAAGTGCAAACTACCCGGCACCGTATTAAAGGATTTCTTAACAGCGAAAACTACCAGGTTATTTTTTCTGATACTCCTGGAATCATAGAACCGAAATATAAGCTGCACGAAAAAATGATGCAGGCAGTAAAAAACAGTCTTGAAGATGCAGACATCGCATTGCTACTCGTGGATGCAAAAGATGATGCAACAGAAGCTGATAAAATATTTACCACTTTACAATTGAAAGTGCCGGCTATAGTGGTGCTGAATAAAATGGAAACGGTTGGTTCTGAAAATATAGAAGCCTTAACTGGTTTTTTTAATTCAAAACCATATGTAAAGAATACCATAGCAGTTTCTGCACTACGGAATCAAAATATAGATTTGCTGCTGAATAATATACTGGATCTTTTGCCTGAAGGTGAGCCATTTTATGACGAAGAAGACCTGACGGATCTTCCGGTTAAATTTTTTGTTGGAGAAATTATCAGGGAAAAGATATTTGAGTTGTTTGAAGACGAGATACCATATCATACTACCGTATCGGTGAATGAGTTTAAGGAAAAGTCAGGGCTGATCAAAATAGCAGCTGATATTGTTGTGCATCGTGAATCACAAAAAGCGATTATAGTTGGAGGGAAGGGTAAAATGATCAAACAGATTGGTATTGCTGCAAGACAGGAAATTGAAAAATTTTTGGACAGTAAAATTTTTTTAGAGCTGTTTGTGAAAGTTCGTCCTAAATGGCGGGACAATGATGTTCATTTAAAAGAATATGGGTATTAAAGATATGAGTTTTACAGTAGCAATTGTAGGAAGACCGAATGTTGGAAAAAGTACATTCTTCAATCGTATGCTTGAAGAGCGTAAAGCTATCGTTGATAATATCAGTGGCGTAACACGTGACAGGCAATACGGCGAAGCGGAGTGGAATGGTAAAAGATTTAATCTTATTGATACAGGGGGTTTTGTAGCAGGCAGTGATGATATTTTTGAAAAAGAGATACGTAAGCAGGTGAGCATTGCTGTGAATGAAGCTAATGCAATCATTTTTATGTGTGATGCAGAAACCGGTATTACTGCCATGGATGAAGCTGTGGCAGAAATGCTCCGCGATACACAAAAACCAATATTCCTTGTTGTAAATAAAGTAGACAATTCCGATCGCATGCTTGATGCTACTGAGTTTTATAGTATGGGCTTTGAGCATATTCATTTCTTATCGAGTATAAGCGGTAGTGGCACAGGTGAACTGCTTGATGATCTTGCCATTCTCATTCCTGATTCATCCGATGAAGTAGGGGAGAAACAAATTTTGCCAAGGTTTGCAATTATAGGTCAACCTAATGTAGGTAAGTCGTCTCTGCTTAATGCATTGATAGGAGAAGACAGAACTATAGTGAGTGAGATAGCCGGTACAACAAGAGATACTATACACACACATTATAATCTTTTTCAGAAAGAGTTTATATTAATTGATACTGCCGGCATCCGGCGTAAAAAGAAAGTAGAGGAGGATCTCGAATTTTATGCAGTTATAAGAGCGATTAAGGCTATGGATGAAGCTGATGTATGCATGTTGCTGCTGGATGCTGCAAAAGGCATTACTGCTCAGGATTTAAATATATATTCGCTGGCTGCCCGTAAAGGAAAGGGAATTGTATTACTGGTGAATAAATGGGATTTAATAGAGAAAGAAACCAATACGGCACGCGATTATGAAAAAGAATTGAAAGCCAGACTGGCTCCATTTTCAGATGTACCAATTCTCTTTATCTCTGTAAAAGATAAGCTGCGTATTTTTAAGGTGATTGAAACTGCTTTGCAGGTATATGAAAACCGCCAGAGAAAAATATCTACATCTGCATTAAATGATGTTATGCTCAAAGCTGTTGAATCGTATCATCCGCCTGTAGTAAGGGGAAACGCAATCAAAATTAAATATATAACTCAGTTGCCAACTGCAGTTCCAAGTTTTGCATTTTTTTGCAATTATCCTGATGATATAAAACAACCTTACAGAAATTACCTCGAGAACCAACTGAGGGCAAACTTTAATTTTAAGGGAGTGCCGGTAAGATTGTTTTTCAGAAAAAAATAGAGATAGTTTGCCTGAGATATTAATATGATTTTACTTTAATTATTTCAAATACTAACGTTTGTGTATATTTCACTTATGCATTTATTGAGTAGTGGTTTGCTAACTTTTCGATGAATTGCCATGCTGCTTGCTTAAAAGGAACGATATTTGCTAAGTTTAGGCAAGACTTCCATATAGTCATAAAGTTATATATCACCATTCCATATCAAATTATGAAACCCATTGTTGCTATTACTATTACCTTGTTAAGCATCCATTTTCTTGCATCCTGCAATAAGCAGGATATTGATGATGGAAATCCGAACCCTCCAGGAGGTTCTGTTTATGGTACTCCGCCTTCCGCATTTACATTTCTTGCTCCTGATTTAAAAAGTACCAGTATCAGTTTCGATTATTCAAAATTGCCTGATAAAGTAAGTGTCTATTTTGATGATACTCTTACTGATAATCCTTATGACAGGATTTATGCTTCTTATACTTTTAATAATGATGGATATCTAACAGAAAATATTTTTTATAACGAAACCGGTGAAGCAATAAACAACATTACAATTGTGCGTGATGGCAACCAAATATCCGGGATAGTGTTATCACATGAGGATAAAAATGCTCCTGGAAAAATTATTACCGATACCTTTTATGTTTCATTTCAGGATTCAACAGAATATAAATTGATGCAGGTTGATTATGGTAATTATTTTGCCGGTGTTCCGGTGGAGATGAAGTTTACTTACCGAAAAGATGAATTGATTCATTCCACTGCGGGATTGTTCACTCTTGGCGACAGTGCTGTCTTCTTTCCTTCATTTGATTTTAGCTATAATAATGCAGGTGTGCTTCAAAGTCGCTGGTCTGATTCATATTATGGGATGGATTATGCTTACAATGATTCCGGTAAAGGGCTCGACAGTCTGTTTAAAACACTGGGAGGAAAAGACTGGCATTACCTGGAATCAATTCTAAACTACGATGAACATACCACACTTTTTTTCTATCCGCTATACATAACTCTTTCCAAAGCTGGTATGGATCTGGATGTGTATATGCATCATTACGGCCCTCTTAGGGAAATTCGTTCTATCCCCAGCGGGTATCAATATCCTGATATTGAAATTTTCAATTTTGAAAATACATTTGATGATGAAGGCAAAATTGTTGAGACAACTATAAGCAACAATGGAAAGGTATACGGAACCTACCGGTTTTCATACTAATAAATTTTAAATGGTAAGTTGCTTCCTGGTTTTGTCATTCCTTTATTTTAATGCTGCATTTTTTTATCTTGCAGCATCTTATGAGAAAGTATGAAGATGAATATCGCCACAAAGGACTTCGACGGCAATTAATAAATTCATTGCGGACTAAAGGTATAACAGATGAAAAAGTGCTTGAAGCAATGAATAATACCCCCCGGCATTTTTTTATGGATCTTGCTTTGGATCGTATTGCGTATGAAGACAGGGCTTTCCCTATTGCTAAAGATCAAACAATATCTCAGCCTTATACTGTTGCATATCAAACCCAGTTACTCGATGTAAAACCTTTTGAAAAAGTATTGGAAATAGGAACTGGCAGCGCATATCAGGCCTGCATTCTTGCGCAGCTTGGTGCATTAGTGTTTACAATTGAAAGACAGAAAACCTTGTTTGACAACAATAAGAATTTTGAATACCTCCGGAAATTTCCTTCGATAAAATTTTTTTACGGCGATGGGTTTGAAGGGTTGCCCACATTTGCCCCGTTTGATAAAATCATTATTACAGCCGCTGCCGAATATGTCCCGCCAAAACTGGTAGAGCAGTTGAAGCCTGGAGGTAAAATGGTGATACCTGTAGATGAAAATAAGGTTCAGCGTATGCTGCGCCTTACAAAGCGTGCCGATGGTGGGGTAGAAGAGGAAAAGTTTGATCTGTTCTCTTTTGTAAGAATGAAAGAAGGGAAGGAAAACGGAGATTAAACTATATGATCATTGTTGTTAAAGAAAAAAGACCATTGAAATTTAATTACATCAATGGTCTTTTTTATAATTGGTTTTTCAGGGAAATCTGTTTACATATTCATATCATCACCGGAATCAGCACCGGTTTTATTATTCTTTCTTTTAAAAAGTGAAACATCAAATTTCCCAAATCTGTATGAAAAGTTCAGTCTTACAATCTGCCAGTCGCGCCTGCGGGTAATATCCTGTATAAATACACTGTTCTCAGAGTGTGCATCATACTTTCTTGTTTTCAAAATATCATTTACACTCAGTGTAACAGCAAAACGTTTATCTTTCATAAATTCTTTTCTTAAAGCGATATCAACTCCAAAGTTAGGATTGATATACCCCTGTGCAGCACCAGTGGGTCCGCCAAAGAATCCGCGTCTTCCGCCTCCCCCCTGTGGTACAAGGGTTCTGGACTGATAATCTCCTGAAAGCTGAATGGTAAAATTTGAAGGTAATTTGAAATTGAAATTCATTTTACCAAAAAAGGCCCACCTGTTGTTGACACCGAGTGTAGAGTCAAGTCCACTGTTATCTATTCTTGCATTGTAAAAGTTTAGATTGGTGGTTACATCTACCCAGTTAGCCAGAGGGTTTTTTGATGTTAGCTCTAGTCCATACGATCTGCTAGAATTAGCATTTATATACGAGGTAACGATAGCAGAATCAAGTTTGCCATCGGGCAATGGTACATCGTATTGCCTGTTTTGATATTGGGTTATTAAATTATTGGTTTGTTTAAAATATACTGATGTCAAAAGACTATGACCACCACCAAGAGATTGGGTATAGTTTAATTCAAAAGAATTAGTAAACTCAGGTTTTAATCCCGGGTTACCCACACTGATGTTCAGAAGATCAGATACATCATAGAAGGGGATCAACTGCCAGAAATTGGGGCGGTTGATGCGTCTGCTGTAATTTAACTGAAGATCCTGACCTGGTTTGAAACTTTTAGTGATAAACAAACTTGGGAAAAATTGAAGCGGATATTTATTTGAAAACTCCTGGTTTGTGCTCAGCAATGTACCGGTATAATTAGAACTTTCTACTCGGAGACCAGCCTGGTATGAAAGTCCGGCTCCAATTTTATTTGAGTATGTAGCATAGGCTGCATATACCTGGTCATTGTACTTATAATTGGAACTTGCAGATGGAATTACTATATATTCGTTAAGTGCATAATTGAAAGCAGAGTTCTCTGAAATACTCTTTGTATTTCTGATAGCTGCACGGATACCGGTTTCAAATTTACCCTGGCCAACAGGTGTAGTATAGTCAGATTGGATAACCCAGTTTCTGGAATTACCTGATCCTAATAATCTTTGAAGAGCAGGATTTCCTATAGTGTCAAGGTAGTCGCTATTGTAAAAATATCTAGTGATGTAATCAGCATTGCCTGAATTCCTGCTTGCATCAAAACTCATATCTGCAGTGAATTCACGACCCGCTTTAGGAAAAATATGTTTAAAGCCGATAGCTGGTTCCACAGCATGAAAGCTTCGTTTACTATCAGTATTCCTGATAGCATATTGTGTTTTTACAGGAGAAGAAAGGGTATCAATATGAATCCTATCTTCCTGGTTACTGTTGAAACTTCCATTGGGTAAAGCCATGGAGAGTGTTAATGTATTACGATTGTCCATCAGGTAATCAAAGCCAAACCTGCCAAAGATGAATTGACCCGGGTTAACAGTATTGCTTTCCTGGTTGAGTATAGTGTTCTGATTTTTATCAGCATACCTGTTTTCCCTATAAGTTGTGCCGATACTCTTTCCTTTGCGCTGGTGAAAAAATAAGCTGGCAAAGAAATTAACTTTTCCCTGTTTGATGTTGATATCACCACCCAGGTTCAATTTACCTCTGGAGTCAATACCTGCTCTGATATTTCCATTATATCCTGCTTTCCTGTTTTTCTTGAGTATTACATTTAAAATGCCCGCTGTTCCGCCTGATGCATCAAATTTTGCTGAGGGATTTGTAATAATTTCCACACTTTCAATAGCGTCAGCAGGTATCTGATCCAGCGTCATTGTGGTAGGGCGGCCATCAATAAATATAGTTGGCGTAGCATTTCTGAGAGTTACGTTGCCATCAATATCAACATTTACCCCCGGTACATTTTTCATTATTTCTGTAGCAGTTTGACCAGTGGTTACGATATTTTTATCTACATTAAATATTTTTCTGTCAACCCCCATCTGAAACATTGGCTTGGACGCCACTACCTTAACTTCACTCAATTGCTGTGCATCTATCTGCATTTTAATATTTCCTAAATCCTTATCAAGGCTATTCATCATGTCAGACGGGTTCCCGCCACGTTTAATATCGAACTGTACAGCTTTTTCTACCGGACTATATCCAATTGCAGTAATGAGAAGATGATATTTACCGGCAGGTGAAAGGTTATCAATACTGAAATTACCGTTTGTAGTTAATTGAACGGCAATCACTGCTTCTTTTTGTTTTCCCGAAGCCGAATCAAATTTTGATTGCATTAGTTGTATGGAAGCCGCATCTATACCTTTATTGTTGGTAGCATCAACAACCTTTCCATAGAATCGGGCAACATTCATTTGCCCCTGACCACCCTGTCTTCCCGGCATCCGGTTTTGTGCGTTAACAACCGATCCTGTCAATAAAACCAATACTGTGAATAAAACTGTTCTCATTGTTTGTTTTTATGTAAATGTTGAGTGTTTTGTGTGCCAATATTTGGCATTTAATTGAAGTGCAAAATTATATTGAGCTAAGGTTAATGAAGGTTAAAGCTTTATGAGTGGTAAATATTGAATCTATTTACCTCAAAAAGGAATTCCTATTTCTGCACAGGAAAATTTGAAATCCAATTAGAAATTTTGAGTAGATGGTTTTTTCTTTTATTTTTGCACCCCTATATGGTGGCTGTAGCTCAGTTGGTTAGAGCATCAGATTGTGGTTCTGAGGGTCGCCGGTTCGAACCCGGTTAGCCACCCGGCAATAAAGCGGAGTAATCCGCTTTTTTTATTTCCCTGATCAGGTGAATTTATGCGTTCAAATCAGGATTTTACCTCTGATGTATATTTTGCAAATACTTAGCTAATTGATTTTACACTTTAGCAACATTAAAGTATTATTTCCGTTATTTTTGGAGATGCAAAAAGTGCTGAAATTTATGTTTAATAAAAAAACTCTACCGGTTTTACTGGTCATTCTTGCCATTGGAATTTTTGCCGCGTTTCAAACCACCGGGTTAGGGAATCCGCCCACTAAGTATGAAAGAATTTTGAAACAGGTAGGTATTATGCTCGAACAAGGCCACTATAGCCCTAAAAAAATTGATGATGCTTTTTCTGAAGAAGTATTTTCAAAATATCTTGAAGCAATAGATCCGGAAAAACAATTGTTCCTGAAATCAGATATTGAACAGTTAAAGCAGCTATATAAAGACAAAATAGATGACGAAATTCATGGCGCACCTCTCCAGTCTTTTCATGCTATCAACAACTTGTATGGGCAAAGACTTAATGAATATTTATCTGCATATAAGGAATTACTTGACAAACCCTTTGATTTTACTGCCAACGAGACCTTTGTTGATGATAAAGACAAACTGAATTATCCAGCAGATGATAAGGAAAGAAAAGAATTGTGGCGTAAACGACTAAAATACCAGGTGCTAATACGCTATGCCGACCTGATATCTGCGAATGGAAAGTTGCCTAAAGACAAAGTAAAGTCTGATGCAAATATGGAAAAAGAGGCAAGAGAAAAGGTATTACAATCAACCAACCGTATTGCCGAAAGACTAAAAAATAAGTTTACTGAAGAATACAGGTTCAACGACTTTGTGAATACCATCACATCCTGTATGGATCCTCACACTACATTCTTCCCGCCAATTGAAAAAAGATCTTTTGATGAACAAATGAGTGGAAGGTTTTATGGTATTGGTGCATCTTTACGCCAGGAAGATGGCAATATTAAAATAGTAACTCTTGTAACTGGAAGCCCTGCCTGGAAATCTGGACAGGTACAAATCGGAGATATTATTGCCAAAGTGGGTCAGGGTAATGAAGAACCTCAGGATATGTCAGGTTTTGATGTTGAAGATGCAGTGAAAATAATACGTGGTAAAAAAGGTACGGAAGTAAGACTTACATTGAGAAAAACAGATGGAACCACTAAGGTTGTTTCATTAATAAGAGACGAAATCGTAATAGATGAAACATTTGCCAGAAGCGCAATTGTAAATGAAGGCAGCCGTAAAATTGGATATATCTTTTTACCGGAGTTTTATGCAGACTGGGAACGGCCTAATGGTGCAAAATGTGCCGAAGACGTTGCTAAAGAAATTCGGAAACTGAAAACAGAAAATGTAGATGGTATTATAATGGACCTTCGTAACAACGGGGGTGGTTCTTTATACGATGTAATTCAAATGGTGGGTTTGTTTATTGACGAAGGACCCATAGTGCAGGTAAAAGACCGTGATGGCAATCCCACTGTCCTGCGTGATAAAGACAAAGGTGTACTATATGATGGACCGCTTGCCGTAATGGTGAATGAGTTCAGTGCTTCAGCTTCGGAAATTTTTGCTGCAGCAATACAAGATTATCATCGTGGAATAATTATTGGTAGCACTTCTACTTATGGTAAAGGTACTGTTCAACGTAACATCGGGCTCGATGGTGGTCGTGGTGGATTATTTGCTGCAGCCGGCGACGATGCTGCCTCAAATCTTGGAACTGTAAAATTAACGCTGCAAAAATTTTATCGTATTAATGGAGGATCCACACAGCTAAAAGGTGTGGCATCTGATATTGTTTTACCTGACCAATTTGAAAATTTCAAATTCAGGGAAAAAGATAACCCCGATGCCCTGAAATGGGATGAAATAGCTAAAGCTAAATATACAACATGGGAGCCGGGAGCAGAATTAGATGCCATTAAAAAAGCTGAAACAGAAAGGGTTAAAAACGATAATGTATTCTCATCTATAAAGAAAATTGCCGATAAGCTTGCTGAACTGAATGACCGGGTATATACGCTCAATCTTAAAAAATATATGGAAGAGCAAAAAGAAATTAAAGACCTGGTAAAAGAGATGGATAAACTTACAAAGACCCAAAAACCTAACCCGGTAGAATTGCTGCCAGAAGATGTTACCCGTTATGACTCGGATCAGGCTAAAAAAGACAGACAAACTCAGTGGCTTAATAATCTTAAGGATGATATTTATTTGAGCGAAACTGTAAATGTGGTGAATAATATGATCAGCCAGCAGGCAATTGTAAAATCCAAATAAAACAGTTGATGCTGTGAAATAGGGGGTGAAAAGTGAATAGTGAATGATTGGATTGAAGTGAAAAATGGGAAGTTATAACCGCAACCTGTAACTTGTAACCTGTAACCATAGATCCCCAAAACTGAAACCAATTCCCCTGCATTACCAATTGCTAAAATTAGCTGCCTCCGGAATTTTTTGTTGTAAAATCATTGTGTATAATAATTGAGAAGTATATTTTTGCGTTATTCTTTTTGATATCCTTGTAAATACTAAAAATTAATTCCATGAAAACTCAAGCATTAAGAGCTACACAGCACATTGAAATTCCTACCTGGAAATTAGTAACAAAACTTAGTTTATTAGCAGCTTTTTGTATGGGGCTGTGTTATTTATTCGCCATAGGTGTTTCTTCTCTGGCATCAACATTTTAATTTAGAAACTTACTAATATACCCCCGGTATAATTGCGCCCGGCGGCTGGATTGTAAAACCTGCTTCCAAAGGCATTAAGATCATTACCCAGGCTATATAATTGATTCAATGCATTGTCTATTCCGGCAAATATGTCCACAGCCAGTGCATTGAATTTTTTTTCCCATCCTATTTTCCCAGACAGGAGCCTGTAAGGATCAGCATAAGCAGAATTCGCATCATTTAATGGTAAAGCCGATGTATAGGTAAAACCGGTTTTTAGATAGAGCCCCGGGTTAGTAAGTAAATCAAATCCAAATGAACTAATGTTTTTTGCTACTCCTGTTAATGCATTCCCGGAATAGTTTTTATCACCCATTATATAATTGGAAAATGCAAAATCATTCTGAGTAAGACTTCCCCACAATTTTAAGGCATTGAGAAAGTTTTTGCCGTTTCTTATTAAAGTATAATCCACATATACTTCAAGCCCCTTTTGATTTGTTCCGCCAGCATTAATAAAATGTTCGATATCGTTCTGAGTTCTTCGAACAATGGCGTCCTGCAGCTTAAACAAGTATCCGGTAATATCAAACTGCAATCTTTGTTTTAACAGCCCTCCTCTGAAACCTGCTTCATAATTCCATCCAAATTCAGGTTGAAGTTCATTGTTGATGATTCCCCCTGAAGGTCGTATTTCGGCAATGGATGGTGGCGAAAACCCTTTGTTTACCGATGCATGAAAAGATATTTCCCTTGTTACACGATAAAGTAATGCAATTCTTGGAAGTACCTGATTGTGTAACCGGTTTTTATTTTTTGTATTATCTGGTCCGGTGAGGCGCTGATAATGATATACAAAAGCATTCGTGCTTGCCCCTGCCTGCAATAGCACTTTTTTACCGATACCCCACTCTGTTTGTAAAAAAGGGAAGACCTGCTTAGCCCATAATTTATCCTTGTATTGAACTGTGTCAGGCACACCACCTTTATTACCATAATTGTTAATAGCAGAATAATTATATTGCCATTCAAGTCCCGCTGTTAAACGCAGATCATTTTCTCCAAAATTGTTATGGTAAACAAACTTTGTTCTCAATCCAAGGTTGGTTTCTTTTCGTTTTTCATAATTGGTCAAAAATGGATTGGTAAAGTCAGTGTACGAGAACATTGCCGAAGTGGTATTACTCCAGTGTTTATCAAATTCATGACGATTACTTAACCCTATAAAAGGAGTTTTATTATATATTGCTGCCTTTTGTGCTACCGCCCCAGGTTGTACCGGGGTTGATGGTCTTGCCTGTCTTGGATCTGCAGTCATCTGTTGAATTGTTAGCCCACCTGGCGTTTGATAAAACATATCCGCATAGAGTATTACCCAGTTTAGTTTGTCCTTTTCTGATAATGATGCAGTACCGTTCCATTGCAATACGTCACGTCTCATACGACTGTTTTGCCTGTAACCATCCGATTGTAAATGGCTTTGGGTAAAGGATGAAGTAAAACGGTTGCCGGCATATTTCCACTGTGCATTTTCTGCAAATAAACCGTAAGATCCTCCTGATATACCTGCTTTAAATTGCTGCAGTTTAGATTGACTATTGGCAGTTAGTATAGGTGCATCACTTTGCAGGATGACCACGCCTCCTGTATTAGCTCCATATATACTGCTACCGGGTCCTTTTAGTATTTCTATTTGTCGTATGCTGTTTGGATCAACAAGGTTGAAATAAGTATTGCCACCCGCATCGGTAAATGGGATATCATTCCAGTACACTTTAATATTTCTTACGCCAAAGGGTGAACGAAGAAGACTGCCTCTCACACTAAGCCGGAAACTGCCCGGTGATCTTTCTTCCATTCTCACTCCAGGAACAAGATTGATAGCAGGCAACATAGATACGGTAGAAAACCTTTGCAGATCAGAAGCGCTAACTACTCCTGCTGATACAGGCGACTCCAGCAACTTCCGGTCTGATTCATATCCTTTAATTATAATTTCAGACAAAGCAGTGACGCTATCTGTATCGAAGGAAGCCTGTTGTTGCGCAAAGCCATTAAATGTTGAAATCAATGATAATATGAGCAAACAATATTTCATAAAATATCAGTAAAGGTATCCAAAAAAAATCCTGAAGTTAATTTACTTCAGGACAGTAGTTGATTTATTTGTTCAAATTTACTTATTAATATACATTGTTTCCTTCACGATTTTAACTGTACGGGGTACATCGGGAAGATAAGCTGCTACCAAATTGGGTGCATAATGCATCGGTGCATCGGCGCTGGTAATCCGGCGTATTGGCGCATCCAGGTAATCAAATGCTTCCTTCTGGATACGATAAGCTATTTCTGAAGAAACTGAAGCAAAAGGCCATTGTTCTTCTACAATAACAAGTCGGTTGGTTTTCTTTACTGATTCAAATATTGTTTGCCAGTCGAGCGGTCGTATAGTGCGCAGGTCAATAACTTCAGCACTAATACCTTCTTTTGCCAGTTCTTCGGCAGCTCCAAGAGCAATCTTCATCATTTTGTTGAATGACACCATGGTCACATCGCTACCGGCCCTTTTAATATCAGCTTTGCCAATTGGAATCAGATATTCTTCTTCTGGTACTTCTCCCTTATCACCATACATCACTTCACTTTCCATAAAAATTACCGGGTCGTCATCGCGTATAGCACTTTTCAGCAATCCCTTTGCATCATAAGGGTTTGACACCGAAATCACTTTGAGACCAGGCATATTGGCATACATACTTTCGAATGCGGTGGAATGTTGTGCACCAAGCTGACCCGCGGATCCATTTGGTCCACGAAATACAATTGGGCATCCTACCTGTCCACCACTCATAGCCAGCATTTTTGAGGCTGTATTGAGTATCTGATCGAGTGGTAAAGCTGCAAAATTCCATGTCATAAACTCAACAATGGGACGTAACCCGTTTTGAGCTGCACCTACAGCCACTGCAGCAAAACCCAGTTCTGAAATAGGAGTGTCAATCACTCTTTTCGGACCGAATTCATCCAGCATACCCTGGCTTACTTTATAGGCGCCATTGTATTCAGCTACTTCTTCACCCATCAAAAAAACACGCTCATCACGACGCATTTCTTCGTTCATCGCTTCACGCAATGCTTCACGAAATTGTATTACACGATTTGCCATTCTGTATATAAGATTTGAGGAGAGCAAAAATATCGGATGTAGGGCAGATAACCAAAAAACCGGGAAAGGGCGCGGTTATTCCTGTTATCGAAATAATGCCATCCGGGGCGGTTGTATTTATTACCTTTAATACAATTTTACGAAAGGTTTATTGAATGATATGAAGTATAGTATCATAATATTACTATCAGCACTTACAGTTATCAAAGTATATGGGCAGTCTGAAATCCGGGGAGAGACTATAATAAAGGATATTGACTACCTGGCTTCAGATCGTCTGGAAGGGCGTTTCCCGGGTTCAAAGGGAAATGAACTGGCTGCAAGATATATTCAGCGGGCATTTAAAAGAAATAAGTTAGAACCGTTGTTTCACAATTATGAACAGTTGTTCAATGTGGTTGTTAAGCTGGATGCACCCGTATCAGATAATTTTATTAAAGCATCAGGCAATGATGATTTTTTGCTGAATAAGGATTATAGTATTTTCCCATTTTCAGGATCAGCACTGGTACATGCCAACGTTTTTTTCACCAAGTCAAATAAAGAAACTTTTGAAGGTAATACTTCTTTGAAGGCAAACTGGGTATTACTTTGGCGCAATAAAGATCACAGCGTTGTATCAGACAGCCTTTCTGATTATGCTATTTCAAGAAAAGCATTCGAACTTGGAGCGGCAGGTATAATATTGATAAGTCCTGATTTGGTGGATCCCAAAGATGTGCTGGTAAGATTGAGACCAAGAAAGGAAAAACCTTTACCAGTTCCGGTTATTCAACTTTCAAGAGTTGCGTGGCAAAAGCTGAGACCTGTACTTTTCCATGATACAACAGATAACAAAACTGATGTTTCATCCATTCCCCTCACTGTTTCGGTTGCAATAGAAAAAGAAGAAGTAGTTGCAAAAAATATTGCCGGAATCATCAGGGGGAATGACCCTATATTAAGTAATGAGTATATAGTGCTTGGCGCACATTACGATCATCTCGGATATGGCGGCTATGGTACTGGATCCCTGCAGCCTGATACAGTGGCAATCCACAATGGCGCTGATGATAATGCTTCAGGTACTGCTGCACTATTGGCAATAGCAGCAGAATTATCACGAAATAGAAAGGACTTGAAAAGAAGTGTTATTGTGATTGCTTTTTCTGCCGAAGAAGAAGGGCTCCTTGGTTCACGCTATTTTACAGATCATTTACCAGTACCAGGCAGTACCATAAAAGTTATGGTGAATATGGATATGGTGGGTCATCTCAACAAAGAAAATCAATTGTATATGGGTGGTGCAGGTACTTTCCCTGGTGGTGTGGATTTTATGAAAAAAACAGGTGAAGGTTCAGGGTTGAACCTCGTTGTGCATGCAGGTTCTGTGGGCGGCTCAGATCATGTTTCATTTTATCAAAAAGGAATATCCTGCGTTGGATTGCATACGGGCGGGCACCCCCAGTACCATAGACCATCTGATGATGCTGATCTGATCAATGTGCCGGGTATTGAAAAAGTGGCGAGGTATATTTATAATGTTGTGTACGGACTTGCAAACAGAACTGAAGCATTCAGTTTTATCAAACAGGATTAGTTTGAGGAGTAAAAATTAATTGTAAAGTCTGGATTGCATTTTTTCAGTTATTAAGTATGTGTTGGTGTATCGTAAGAACATTCAATAAAAACAACAGGAATTTGAAACTACGCATGGATAACTATTCTTTATTGTACACCAAGCGCCTGGTCTACCGCAGTTTTAAATTGTTTGAAGATTTCATTACCCTGTTCATCCGAACCTGATTGCACGAGCAGGATCGCGGCATATTTATTTTTTTTATCAATATAGGGCCATGTGCCGGTCAGAGAGGGGCTGGTAATTACAGTGCCATTCCCCTGAGCGTCTTCCTCCGGCAACCAGGCGCCGAAGCCATAGTGCCAGCCTTCAGTACCGGGTGGGGTATACTTTACCGGTAGGGTAGTGAGTTGTGCTTTCTCCATTTCCATTACTGCTTTTTCACTTAATATTTTTTTGCCCTCATACATTCCATTGTTCAGTAACATAACAAGGAAGTTCATATAGTCATTGGCAGTGGATTGTGCACCACCGGAAGGGTCAACATAAAGATTGTCATAATTGAAGAATGTTGTGCTTCTCATTTTAAGCGGGCGGAGTATTTTTTCCTGCACAATCCTGTCAAATGTTTTTTTGCTTACTACTTCCATCATTCTGCCGGCAATATTCATTCCCACATGGCTGTAATGAAATTCTTTTTGAGGGTTGTTTACTATTTCTCTTTTTGCAGCGAGAAAGTTCATCTCATCTTCCAGCGATTCAAATTTTGCTTTGGGCAGTAATTTACCTACACCTGTCTTTTCTGCTTCTATACCTGTCGTATGGGTAAGACAGGTGAGCAGTGTGATATATCCCTTCATGTATTTTGCCAGTACGGGAATAAGTTTTGCAACTCGTGTATCAAGTGTAAGTTTTCCTTCATCTACAAAATTCATAGCCAGCGCAGCAGTAAGCCATTGGCCACTGGCGAAAATGGGTACCTGGGTTTTTGCGGTAAATTCTTCATTGGTTTCTTTTTTATAGACGATCTTACCGTCTTTCCATATAAGTACTACTGCTTTACCCTTTAATACCTTCTTGTTTTTTTGCAGCATTTCATCTACGCTATTGAAATTATACTGTGCTGGTGCCACATGAAAGAATAGCACAAAACTCATCAATAGACTGAAATACAGGCAGATTGGTCTAACTTTATATGACATAATTACTGTGTTTGTTCTTTGGATTGTGATTTGTATTAAGGGTTAAAGTTATTTTTAAAACAGATAAAGGAAAACTTAAAATATGAATCTTAATAATTTCACCATTAAAGCACAGGAAACAATCGCGAAAGCTCAGCAGATTGCTTTCAATGGCAGGAATGCTAACATAGAAAGCGAACATTTGCTGAAAGCATTACTTGGCGATGATGATTCCCCAATTCAATTTTTGCTTAAGAAGAATAATGTGAATGTGAATTTTGTGGAAGGCAAATTAGATGAAAGTATTAGCAAATTACCCCAGGTGCAAACCGGGGAACCTGCTCAATCTATCAGCAGGGATGCCAACAATATTATACTCCGTTCCGGATCTTTGCTTAAAGAGTTTGGTGATGAGTTTGTTAGTGTTGAACACCTGTTGCTCTCAATCTTAAAAGGATCTGATAATACAGCTAAACTTTTAAAAGACGCCGGACTTACAGAGAAAGGACTGGTTGCTGCGATTAAAGATTTGCGCAAAGGGTCTACAATTTCCTCTCAAACACAGGAGACACAGTTCAATGTATTGAACAAATATGCAAAGAACCTGATTGAACTGGCAAGGCAGGGTAAACTTGATCCTGTAATAGGACGTGATGAAGAAATTCGCAGAACACTTCATATATTATCCCGTCGTAATAAAAATAATCCCATGCTGGTGGGTGAGCCAGGGGTAGGTAAAACTGCCATTGCAGAAGGACTGGCAATACGTATTGTGAATGGAGATGTTCCGGAAAACCTGAAATCAAAGATTATATATGCCCTCGATATGGGGCAACTGATTGCCGGTGCAAAATATAAAGGCGAATTTGAAGAGCGTCTGAAAGGAGTGATCAATGAAGTTACCAAAAGCGATGGCAGCATTATACTTTTTATAGACGAAATACATACCCTTGTTGGCGCCGGTGGCGGAGAGGGGGCAATGGATGCCGCTAATATTCTAAAACCAGCACTGGCACGTGGCGAACTGAGAGCGATTGGTGCAACAACCTTAAATGAATATCAGAAATATTTTGAAAAAGATAAGGCACTGGAAAGAAGATTTCAGAAAGTAATGATTGATGAACCCAGCGTAGAAGATGCCGTATCAATTTTGCGGGGTATTAAAGACCGGTATGAAACACATCACCATGTTCGGATCAAAGATGAAGCAATTATTGCTGCGGTAGAATTATCGCACCGCTATATATCAGACCGGTTTCTTCCGGATAAGGCTATTGACCTGATTGATGAAAGTGCAGCTAAGCTGCGTTTGGAAATGAATTCCATGCCCGAGGAACTGGATCAACTGGAGAGAATCATCCGGCAACTGGAAATAGAACGTGAAGCAATAAAGCGGGAGAATGATGAGGCAAAACTGAAAGACCTGGCAAAAGAAATTTCGCTGATGAGTGTGGAACGCGATACTCTCAAAGCAAAGTGGCAACAGGAAAAAGACCTGGTAGAAAAGATACAGGCCGCTAAAGCAAATATTGAAAGCTTTAAATTAGATGCGGAAAAAGCAGAACGTAACGGAGACTATGGAAAGGTAGCGGAAATACGGTATGGTAAGATAAAAGAAGAGGAGAAAAAAATTGAAACACTTACAGCCGAACTGAATGAACTTGCTCCGGAAAAAAGATTATTGAAGGAAGAAGTGGATGCGGAGGATATTGCTGAAGCAGTGGCAAAAGCCACCGGTATCCCGGTAAGCAAGATGCTGCAGAGTGAAAAACAGAAATTGCTGAATATGGAAGACGAATTGCATAAACGTGTGGTAGGGCAGGATGAAGCAATATCGGCAGTGTCGGATGCAATACGCAGGAGCCGTGCCGGACTTCACGATCCTAAAAAACCTATAGGTTCTTTTATATTCCT
The DNA here is from genome assembly GCA_039811345.1 of Chitinophagaceae bacterium. Classification (GTDB taxonomy): domain Bacteria; phylum Bacteroidota; class Bacteroidia; order Chitinophagales; family Chitinophagaceae; genus Agriterribacter. The sequence goes on along the minus strand of JBDHYJ010000074.1, from coordinate 6,493 downwards.
TGGTACAACAGGCGTAGGTAAAACCGAGCTGGCAAAAGCCCTGGCAGATTACCTGTTTGATGATGAGAATATGATGACTAGGATAGATATGAGTGAATACCAGGAAAAACATTCTGTCAGCCGTCTTGTAGGCGCTCCTCCCGGATATGTTGGATATGATGAAGGCGGACAGCTAACGGAAGCGGTTAGGCGTAAACCATATAGTGTGGTATTGCTGGATGAAATTGAGAAAGCTAACCCGGATGTGTTTAATGTTTTGTTACAGGTACTTGATGACGGTCGTTTGACAGATAATAAAGGACGTGTAGTAAACTTTAAAAACACCATTATCATTATGACCAGCAATATGGGCAGCCAGGTGATACAGGATAATTTTGAGAATATTACAGAGCTGAACAAAGAAGAAGTGGTTGAAAGTACGAAAGCCGAAGTGCTAAATTTGCTGAAGCAAACCATTCGCCCGGAATTTCTGAACAGGATTGATGATATCATCATGTTCCATCCATTGATGAAAGATGAAATACGCGGAATTATCAATATTCAACTCGATCATTTGAAGAGCCTTGTTGCCGTCAATGGTATTGACCTTGAGTTTACCGATTATGCAATTGACTTTTTGGTAGAAAATGGGTATGATCCCCAGTTTGGTGCAAGGCCATTAAAGCGGTTGATACAGAAGGAAATTGTCAACCAGTTGAGCAAAAAAATTCTTGCAGGAGATATAAATAAATCACAGCCTGTGCTGGTAGATGTTTTTGATAATACGGTGGTGTTCAGAAATGAACAATCAATTTCAGAAGCTGGTGATCAGAAAAAAAAGAAAAAGGTTTCATAATAATTTCAAAATAATCTTACCACAGTAGAGTCGGAATTCTTAGTACTATTTTCAGATTGATCCGGTGTTTGTTTTTTTCTTTTCAAATATTCCGGATCAAATTCTGTCCGGAAGGAAATGCTGCCTCCTGCGCGGTTACGTTTACCATTAGTGGATAATGCGTCAAAGTTACTTCTGTAAAAACAGCTTATTCTGAATTTCCCATCCGGAGTGATTTTATATTCTGCAGTTACATCGGGCAAAAAGAGAAAATTGGTTCCCTGTGCACTTAATGCAGCCTGTGAACCGCTACTCACAAAATTAAAATCACTGCCAAAGGTTATTACCAGTTTGTCATCGAGCATCGTTTTAATAAATTGCAGACTTACATTGTCGCGTGTAAGATTTACCGTGTTCCCCAGACCGGCGCCTGTTCCTGTAGGATCAATGGAAGCGCGGGTATAATTAAAGTTTACACTAAGTGAAGGATCTTTGAATATACCATATAATAAAGTTTTTAAAGAGCTGGATAGATACCCTGAGATATATTCTGAAATTGTATTAAATGCAAAAGTAGTAGCATCTGTTTGCTGCACATTATATTGTCCTATTGGTGCAAAACTTTTGAATACAATGAGGTATGCAACCTGTTTATTTTTTTCATTGTCATCGTTATTAATTCGTTGGAGATCGCCAAGTAAACGCTGACTGTTTTTTACATCACTGTTGGCAGGAAGTGAAATATCAAAAAGAATATCTGGTTTGACAAGTGACCCTGAAAGGGTACAGAGTACATCAACATCTGTTCGTTCTCCTTTTAACCGGCTCAGTTCAGGATCAGATGTTTGACCCTGTTCGGCATATAGTGAACTTAACTTAACATCATTGGCAACATACTTTGCTTTCAGGTTAATTTCAGCTTTATAGGGATCCCCATCCCAACGGATATAGCTTCCCTCATCGGGCATAAGTACAAATGGCTTTTTGAAAATTTCCTGGAAACTAAATCTGTAGTATCCCCGCTCAATGGTATATTTACCATTTATGGTAAATGGCGCATTGGTGCCTGTTCTCATCCTTATATTGCCACGTCCGGTAGCTTCAATAATATCGCCGGTAACTTCATCAAGTACCATATACATTCGGGTAAGGCTATTGGCTGTAAGATTAAGATCAATGTCCAGATCAGAAGATAGTCTGCCGAGTGAATCAAGGTTCATCTCTCTTCCGTATTGTTTCCAAATAATATAATCTGCATTTGCACTTTCCTTTGATGAAGAGGAGGTAATATAGATACTTGAGCTATCAACCGGTTCTCCGGTAATTGACATTCGCATATCATTGTCCGGCCCGCTTAGTCTGAATTTTGCTTTTCCTATGGCTTTGCCATAAAAAGTACTGTTATCATTACGGGTGGTATTCAGAAGTAGAAGGTGATTGGTATTGATATTAATGTCGTAGACAAAGTCACTGAAATTATTATGCTCCAGATTACCTGTAAGTATAGCGGTATTTCGTGTAGCTTTATTTGGTATGCTTAGTGTATCATGAATTGCTATAGTCCCAAAATCAATTTTACCGGGACTAAATACGAAATTTGCCGTATCGAACCTGTATGTACATTGAGTATATAACACTTTCAGACTTCCATTGTCTACATGGATGTTTCCTGTGTATAAAGGATTATTAACATTGCCGCTTACACGCAGGTTACCTGTCGCAAATCCTTTAATATTTCCAAATAATTCTCCCAGATATTCTTCCAGAAAATGAATACTGGTATGATCGAAATTTGCATTAGCATTCACTGTTTGATTGAGAGAGTCTGATGCATCATAGGAGCCTGCAATACTAAATTTGTAATTTTTATTATTGGAAACAGCTTCGTAAATAGCTTTCCTGTTTCTGTCATCCCAGGCACCGGTAACTGCAACTGATCCCACAGAATCGTTTTCAAGTCTTAGTTGCTCTGTGTTAAGGTCTGCAGAAATATACATATTCCGGAATGCATCTTCAAATATTATTCGGCCTGTGGCTAAACCCTCAATACGGGGTTCTTTTATAACAAATGGAAGAAAATCCCCCAGGTTCAATTTTGTTATTTCCACCACTATGTCATCCCATGTACCTACATCGGAGTGCTTTGTTACAACAGCAACTTCCTGGTCGCCATTGGTAAATTTTACATTCTTTGCATCCACATAAGTTTTACTGAGGGTCAGTTCTCCGCCCTCATTAATCTTCCATGTTTTTTCATTTAGTACAATACTTGAAGGATCAAAGTGGATTTTTACTCCATCCTGCAGATTGGTGATTTCTGCAGAAAGCCTGGCATCATTAATAGTTTGTGTGGCAGAAGTGTTTATACTAAGCTTGGAAACATTATTGGCTGAAGCAATAGATATCTTACTTCCGGGAAACTGAAGACTATCATTTAAGATAGTATTTCCAACAATACTGGTTAATTTCAGACTATCCATATTACCCTGTCCGGTAAGTCTGAAATCCTGTACGCCAATATTATTATAGGCGGCATAAGGAATCATGGCGCTGATAGCCATAAGATTCGTTTCAGAATTCAACGACCCTACAATAGTACTGTTGTTAAAACCTTTTAATCCGGGATTGATAAGGGCGAGGTACTGGTCAATATTTTTTACATCAAGCTGAAAAAGAAAATTCTGATTTCTGATAACTTTAGCAGGTGGGGGTATATAAGCCGGGTAATATTTATTTAAAAATTGTTTTACAGCATCCGGAAGTTCATGAATATTGAAATTTCCTATCAGGAAAGCTGATGCCTCAGTATTTCTTAATTGTAATATTTTTTGCTGATCTATAACATGAGAGGATAAAGTAAGGGTGTCAAATACGAAAGTCTGATCGTCACGTGTAACAGCCACATCATATAGATCAACTGTACCCAGAAAGTTATCTATATTATCGCCGTTGAAATTCATATCAAATTTCCCAATCACATTCATGTCGGCTTTAGATAAATTCAATGCTTTGAGATTGCTCCTCTGAATATTGGCAAAAAAATTAAACTCTGGTTTGGTTCCATTAAAATCTATATCCCCATCCAGCATAGCAATTGCATTCGGATCATTAATATTTACTGAACCATTGAATAGTTTCTTCTCCATATTACCGTTGACCGTAATATCCCGGTAACTGTAATTATTATATTCCAGTGTAGTAAATTTTCCGTCAAGTGCAGTATTTAAAGTTGCAGAAGAGAATCCTTTGCCTTTGATATTTCCTTCAAATGTAATGGCCCCAAGTTTATTTACTTCAAGCAGTTTACCGATTTGAAAATTGTCAGTGGCTATTTTACCTGAATATACAGGAAGCCCGCGATGCGGGATTTTCATGTTAATATCAGAAGTAATCGTCCCCAGATTTGTTTGAATAGTGCCATAAGTAACAAAATCCCGGAGAAAACCTGTAAAGCTACCTTTGAATTGAATGTAATCTAAAGCACTTATTTTGGGAGTAGTAATGGTTTTGAGATCCGGTATAAATGCAACAGCATCAGAATAACTTGCTCTGAAATCATTAGCCCGAAAGTCTATATAAGTTGAATCTATATCGGGAAGCCCGATCATCTTAATATTCCCATTCAGGCGACTGTCTTTTCCGGATTCAATTATAAAATTTTTAGCGCTGAGATTATCAATAGTTCCTTTTACATCACCTTGTATAGTAATCAGCTTATTCCAGTTTTTGAGCTCTGGTGCAAAATATGCAATGTCTCTGCTGTGCAGGGTGCTGTTTTTAAATCTTCCATCTAACTTCACATTTGAAATAAAATCTTTCATATCGTCGTCGAAATTATCGTAGCGCATAGCATAATAACGACTGAGATGGCTGTATGGCGTGCGAATATCCAGATTGTCAAATATCATTGCCCCGGGTTCCATTCTGAACTTTGATGTAAGAGAACTAACAACAAAGCCCGACCTTTCTTTTGTGCTAAGCTTTATATCGGCAGTTAAAGTGTCCTGTTGTAATACAACTTTTTTCAGGCTGCCGTTGATTGCAAAAAAGTGAATATGGCTATCGTCAAAATAGTCGTAAGTTTTTCTGTTGCTTTGTATATCATTTTTAAATGCACCATTGTTCATTATCAACTCCCCAATCACCAGATCCCACCCATCTGCATTAAATGGAGCCTGAAGCGAATCTTTTTTTTGCATGGTAACAGGGGTTGCTTTTTTAGGTGGCCTTCGTCCCTTATAATCGTATATCCTGAATAAAGGGTTATCTATTTGAAGGGTACTAATATGCACTTTTTTATCGGTCAGGTTAATTTCATCTGCCTTCAAAGACAGTTCACCCACAATCAACTCTAAATCCTGACCAATCCATTCATCCCTTTGCCTGAAGTTTACATCTTTCATATCCACCCGGTCAAGTAATAGGGCAACCTGTTTTTTCTTTTTCGTTGAAGGGGAAGCAGATCCGAAATAATCCGCAATAAACTGGTAATTCCAGGTGCTATCAATTCTGTGCAGGTCAATAGTAGCATCTTCCAACCCTATATACTTTAGCTCTATTTCGTCTTTCAGAAAAAACCAGTCTGTAATATTTACTTTTATTTTACCTGCATATAACAGGGTGTCATTTTTGATTTGATCTTCAATGTATACACCTTTGAGGTTCATGGTATTGAACAAGCCGAAATCTACATGGCTTATGGTAACCTTTGTATGCAATTCTTTGGATAAATGCCCGGCAACAATGCGTACAAGAAAATTTTGAAATGGAGTTGTATTTACTAAAATTGCTGTCAATACTATAATAAACAGTAGTGAAAGCACGACAGTTTTTAATATTTTAAATATAGCTCTCAGGTTGGAAAATTAATTCGTAAAATTACTTAAACCAATGCTATGTGCAAATTCAGGGCCAGGTTAAAGTCAAAAATTTACATTTTTAAAACAGTACTTTATTGCTGTCAGTAATCTTGTTAACTTACCTCAAATTGAAAATATGAAATTTTCTGCTTTTATGGGTGTGATCTGCATTCTGGCTTTTTGCATCTCCGGTAGTGTACAATCTCAACAACATTCAAAAAGCAAAATTGTACTTATAATTCATGGTGGGGCCGGTACTATCGAAAAAGACAAGATGACGCCTCAGAAAGAAGCTGCATATACTGCTGCTTTAACGGAAGCCTTAAAGACAGGATATGAAATTCTAAATAAAGGAGGCAAATCGCTGGATGCGGTAGAAGCTGCAGTCAGGGTGCTGGAAGATTGTCCCTTGTTCAATGCCGGGAAAGGGGCGGTTTTTACTCATGAGGGTAAAAATGAATTAGATGCATCAATAATGGATGGGAAAACTCTTGCTGCTGGTGCTGTAGCCGGTGTTACAACGGTTAAAAATCCAGTGAGTGCGGCCCGGGCTGTAATGGAAAAAAGCAATCACGTTATGCTGGCAGGTGCGGGAGCTGATAAATTTGCGGCAAGTGCGGGTCTTGAAATTGTAGATCCTTCTTATTTTTTTACATCCGAAAGATGGCAACTGCTTCAGGAAGTAAAGAAAGAAGATTCGCTAACTAAGGCAGGCAAGCATTCTTACAATGATGCCCATCAAAAAAGAGCATACCCCGATACAAAATTTGGTACCGTAGGTGCTGTAGCGCTTGATATTGATGGAAATCTTGCTGCGGCT
>JBDHYJ010000073.1:0-24753 GCA_039811345.1 Chitinophagaceae bacterium | reverse complement strand
AAGGTACATACCATGCATTTCGTGCATTGAGTAATTGTATTGAAAGGTTGAGGAAGTAGAAAGAATAAGCGTTCACTTCTTTATTTTCTAAATATCACAAAAGGATTTTATTTGAATACGAATTGACGTTGGAAGGCAATTTATTTTAGAAATATATGTCTATCTTATGTTAGATGAAGGAGCGAATCGGGGAAAGTGAGTTTTACAAGACAGAGTCTTGTGAGAACATATTAAGTTCGAAGTCGGAGACTTCGAACAGCGGGAGTGAAAGTAAGTTTTACAAGACAGAGTCTTGAAAGAACATATTGAGTTCGAAGTCGGAGACTTCGAACAGCGGGGCTTCGAACAGCGGGGTTACTAAATTTTTAATGGGTTGCTATCATTTCTCAGAATGATATCACTCAATTATTGTAATGGCAGGGCGATGGTCAGAAAAATTTACAGGAAGTACTGATTTTTCAAGTATCCTGAACTTTTGTCTGATATCAACAAAGATGTAATCAATTTTTTTTATAGGTGAGTTGGCAGGATAGGTTAAATAATCAGAAGGCTGTGTATCCTGGAAAATTTTCGACAGGATAGCAATAGGTTCGCTATCCGGTTCTGCATTCATGTCACCTAAAAGTATTCCCGGTAACCCGGATTTTTTGTAGATAGAAGTTGTTTGTTTTGCCTGGTTTATTCTTGAGTCTGCATCCCGGTAATCAAAATGGGCTACACCAACCAGCCATTTCTTTTTAGGTGATACCTGAACTTCTGCAGTTAGCAACGCTCTTGTTTCGTTGGGAATAGTAGAAGCAATAGGTAAACGGTGATTGGTTAATTTCGATATTGGGTATTTAGAAAGCAAGGCTAAACCATAAGACCCTCCTTCAAATGCAAAATGGCGAACATAAGCATAATGCATTCCTGTTAGTTCTGCGAGCGCTTTAGCCTGATCAACCCTGCCTGAACGTATACAAACGCTGTCTACTTCCTGCAGTCCGACAATATCCGCACCTGATTTTAAAATTAAATCCGCAATTGCTCTTAATTGATTAACTTCTTTGTCGTCATTTCCGTGGTGGATATTATAGGTCATGATGTTCAATCTGTGTTGAGCAGTAATGTTGTTCAGCAACAGCAGCATTAAGAATAATATAATCGTATATGAAGAATATTTTTTCATACTGATATTATGAGACTATGAAAAGAGAACTAAGGTTCCAACTCTATTGATGAACTTATTGGTAAATGATCTGAAAGGGTTATGTTATTATATGTGGTTGCTTCAATTTTTTTCCAATGTTGTTTGGGGTAACAAAAAATATAATCAATTGTACTTTTAGGAGCTGAGACCGGAATTGTTGGGCTCAGATTAGAAGCCAATAGCCATTCACTCATTCCCTGATGGATTTCAGTTGCGTCTGGTTTTGCATTGAAATCGCCGGCTACAATAACCGGGTAGGGTTGTGATAATAAAATTTCATTTAATTTTTTTACCTGAACCTGACGCTCTTCGGTATTGGTATAGTCCAAATGGGTACTGGCAAATGTGATATATTTCCCTTCGCGATATTCAACATCTGCAACTAATACTGCTCTTTGTTCTTTCCCGTTTTCTGTTTTTGGCAGATAAATCCTTTCAACCTTTGCTAAGGGGTATTTTGAAAGAATTGCTATACCGTAATAGCCCCCTTTATAAGGAATCGTTTTACCATAAGCAGGAATCATTCCGGTTCGGAATCCTAACTCGGTTGCAAAATCTTTATCATTTTGTTTTGGAGCACGTTCACGGAAAGTGCGACAGTCTACTTCCTGAAGCGCTACAATATCCGGATTTTGTTCTTTAATGAATTGTGCCAGTTGCTCCAGTGATGCCAACTCACCAAACCGCAAGTTGTAGGAGAGTACCTTAAAGCGTGTTACCGTATCCCTAACATTCATCGGAACCTGTCTTGCCGTTGTGTGAAGGCAAAAAAGGAAGATTAATGCCAGGCATATAAAACCAACTTTTCTCATGAAATCATTTTTGATTTTAATTGAAACCTCCCTTGCGCTTCGGTTCTTCGGAAGGAACAAGGGAGGTGTTTAAAGCGTTTCAGTACCAGGCAGTATTAGTTACCATCATTCAATGCTCCGTTTTCCCAACCTGGATTTTGCTCGAGATTTGGATTTAAGTTTATAGAGTTAATAGGAATAGGATACAGGTATTGCTTTGGACCCCAAACCTTTTTGTCATCATTATTCGTATACCAGGCCAAATAATACCCTGTTCCGTTTCCGGCCGGGTGTACCTGAATAATATTTGCCCCCGGGTCTGTACTTACTTTTACTTTATACGGATTAGGATTATTGGAAAGTGCTTCTGCTGCAGCAAGTCCCGCATCATCGGTATAGTATATCACATCATGTGTACCGTTATGATCAACGTCAAGAGGAATATTGATTCCGCTAATGTACATACCGGTCCAGCTCATTTTGAATAAATCACCGCATTTCCACCTTCTCAAATCGTCAAACCTAAACCCTTCAAGCAACAGTTCAATTGCCCGTTCCCGTCGAATTTCTAATATTACAGGATCACTGATATCCGGAAAATAAGTGCTTTGCAAATAACTGTCAACTACTTTGGGTTTTGTGTCAACTCCCCCTGTGATACCAGCACGTTTTCTTAAAGCGCCTATAGTGTTAGCCCAGTCCTGATCAGTTAGTGTGCCTAGTTCTGCTTTGGCCTCAGCATAATTGAGCAGCACTTCTCCGAATCGTATTAATTGTACTGCCTGTGTACTTTCAGTTTTGTCATCAGCGTTTGTGGCATCAACCATCAGCTTAATAGGCTGGTACCCTAAACGGGCATAGCCGCTGAATACCGGTAAGGCAAGATTGCCGTCACGAATATATCCCGGAAAGCGTAAGGTTGCTTTTAATCTCTCGTCTCTGTTTTGAAACTCCTGGTAGAAATCTTCATATTGCCAGCCCGGACGGTCAGTATATGGCGTCCCGTCTTTTTGAAGATAGGTACAAACAAATGGACGAATGAGATTTAGACCGGTCCCATAAGTTTCCGAAGCCCATCTCCAGTTGGCAGCATGCATGATGCCGAGCGTTTTACTTGCAGCAATCGCTAAGAGTGTTTCTGAAACGGGAGGGATATCACTGGTGAAAAGCGCCCTGTAATTATTGTTCAAAGTTTTGCCTGAGTTTTGAATAACCTGATTGGCAGCATCCTCTGCACGTTTTAACCAAACATCAGCTGATGTACTCAAATTTAAATTGTGATATTTTCTGTAAGTTCCTTCAAATAATGCAACGCGAGATGCAAAAGCATAAGCAACCCATTTAGTAATAAGTGTGCTTTGAGCGGCATCATTTGTACGGGTAATATTCTGGGCAGCAAACATCAGATCTTCATACACTTTTTCCATAACCAGTTCTCTCGAATCCCTTGCGCCATACAAAATTTCCTCTTCGCTTGGATCTAACGGATGATCTATCCAGGGTACATCTCCGAATCTGCGTATCATTCCATAATAAAACCATGCACGGAAAAAACGGGCCAATCCGGTGTAATTATTACGGAAAGATTCAGCAATAGCGGGGCTCGTGTTATTGGCAATCAGGTAATTCACATTTCTAAGCTGAGACCAGTTCCAGCCTGATGAATTATTTTCGCTATAAGAATTTTTTAAAATAAAACCTCCGAGAGTATTAGTAGCACCATAATCTACTAAAGATTGTTCAACAATTGCCTGATCTGTTGCATTCGGAAACATTTCATAAAACGAAATTGAGTAAGCCTTTAATCCTTCTTCTGAACTGAAAATAGCAGTCTTATCTGTTGAAGTAATTGGTGGCTCATCCATCTTACAACCTAAAACGGTTACCGCAATTATGGAAATATATAAACAAAGTTTTTTCATCTTCTTGAGTTTAAATGATTAAAAGGTAAGTGAAAGCCCAACGGAAATAGTCTTTAACAGAGGATAACTATTACCCGCACCCTGATTATAAGAACTGTTTAGGTCCGAATCTGTATTACCTATGGCAGAAGAAACATCCATGAAGTTTTTGGTAACCTTGTAGAGAGGAGACCAACTGGTTAAATTTTCTCCGCTTAAATAAATCCTTGCATTTTTCATCTTTACTTTAGCAATTAAATTCCCCGGCAGATTATAACCGATTTGAATATTCTTTAATCGCAAATAAGAAACTTTTTGCAGGTAGCGATCGTTTGGTACATAGTTCGAAAAACCCAATGCACCATTGTATTGAGAGTAACGCGGCAAATATGCATCCCGGTTGTCTTCAGTCCAGTAGTTATTTAAATGCCAGGCGGGCATTTGATTATAACCACGGTTGTATTGGCCCCAGAAGGCAGACTCAATTCCCGGATACCAATCTTGTTTTCCTACACCAAAAAAGAAAGCAGAAACAAAAATACCATTCCATTCTGCACCCAATGTGAAGCTGTACTGATAACGTGGTTGGGTGTTTCCAATGATTGTCATATCACCGGGATCATCTAAGGTTTGTTTCCCTTTTGTTATCATATTATCAGAACTTCCGTCTAAATTCCGGATTTTTAAATCTCCGGCTCTCCATACAGCATCTGCTGAAGACTTAAAAATTGTATTGATATATTTGGAAGGATCGGGATCTTCCTGGAAGAGCCCGTCTGTTCTGAAACCCCATAATTCACCAATGGTCATTCCGTCATAATAATCGGTGAATCTCATAGTCGGATTATAAAATTTATCAATAGTTGAAACATAATCATACAGGGTTGTCCGAATATTATATTTAAAAGGTTTTCCTGCGACTTGAAACTGATCATTCCAGGATAAGGTGATTTCGAAACCTTTTGTTGTCATATCTGCATAGTTTCCTTTAGGGGAAGCAACACCAAAAATATCAGGTAATGTAGGCCCTGATACATACATGTCGGTGGTCTTTCTTATATAGTAATCGCCATTGAAGCCCAGCCTGTTTTGTAACATCTTAAAATCAATTCCAAAATCGGTAGTGGTGGCTTTTTCCCATGTTAAACCGGTTGGTATAGGAGCAGGAACACCTGTTCTTTTGTTTAATGCGCCATCAAGAACCAGGTTGGAATTACTGATGCTTAACAGTTCTAAGAACTGATAAGGAGAAATGTTTCCATTGCCTAATGATCCGTATGAAACCCTGAACTTAACATCTGAGAATATTTTGTCGCTCACGTTCCAAAAACGCTCCTGAGAAAGTCTCCAGCCTGCAGAAATGGAAGGAAAGAAACCCCATTGCTGATCTACAGGAAACCTGGATGATCCGTCATATCGGCCGTTAATTTCCAGCAGATACCTGCTGTCAAAATCGTAGTTAACACGGAAGAACAAACCTGCAGTTTTCCAGTTGCTAACACTTGCTCCGGGTGTAATAGATGATCCAGTTGCCAGTTGAACGCTTTGAGCATTTTCGAGCAAGAGCTGGTTACGTTCAATGCTATTAGCTTTATATGCTGAAGTCTCATAGTTCCATCCTGCCATTACTTTTAGATCGTGCTTTTGCGCAAACGATTTTTCATATTCAGCATATAAATTGGTAGCATTGTACATGGTATGGCTCATCCATTCGTAGATGCTTCCGTTCAGATCTCCCAGGTATGAAGGGTTTGCTGCATTAGCGTTTTGGTAGTAGGGAACTTTTACCCGTTTATAGAAAAAATCCCTGGTATCGTAACGAAAAGTATAATCTCCGATTATACGAAAACTGTTATTAAAAAAGTTTGTCCTAAACCCTATAGTATTTCTAAAAAGATTAAGATCATTATTCTGATAGTTATTACCACCAACAAAGCCGCCGAGGGTATAAGCATTCCCACGTGTATTCGATCCATCGGGATTATACATTGGCATGGTGGGAAAAGCTGAAACTTCTATGTAGCGTTGAATACCTGCACTACGACCAGAGGCTGTGTAGGGCATGTGATAGGTATTACTCGAAAACTCCATATTGTTTGAAATCTTTAACCAGTCAAATGCTTTTAATGAAGCTTTTCCGCGCAGATTATAAGAACGGTATTTGTCTGGATTAAAATTGTAGATTCCACCGAAATCATATAATCTGCCGGATATATAAAAATCTGATTTGTCGTTACCTCCTGAAATGGTCAGATTATGATCCTGAACGAATGTATGATCCTTGAATAACAGCCCCATCCAGTCTGTATTAGTATAATATTCATAATTTCCGTTTGACAATACTTCTGTTTTTGGGCCTTCGCCTGATGCTTTCCATTCCCGCATCCGATCCAGCCAGTCATCACTATAATACTGCATATTGTTATTGATGGAAGTCGGTACAGTGCCCTGCGCATTATAATAAGCTGCTCTGAAATGTTCCAGCCATGTAACGCCATCTGTAACAAACTCCGGTTTTCTGGCCAGCGACTGTATGGAAGTGTTGCCGGTATAATTCACCGTAGTTTTTCCTTTCTTCGGATTTTTTGTTGTGATCAATACTACACCAAAAGAACCTCTGGCACCATAGATAGCTGCAGATGCTGCATCTTTCAATACACTCACACTCTCAATATCATTGGGATTCAGAAATAATGGATTGCCTTCAACTCCATCAATGAGTACAAGGGCGCTTCCGCCTTGTCCAATGGAAGTCATACCGCGTACATTGAAAGATGCAGACCGGGTAGGTTTGCCATCTTCGAATGATAGGTTTAGGTTGGGAATAGCACCTTGCAGAGCCTGGGTAGTGTTAGACATAGACCTGTTTTCAAATACTTCGCTGCCAACCGACTCCACTGCACCTGTAAGATTCACTTTCTTTTGAGTACCATATCCCACTACTACCACATCAGCCAATCCCGTAACAGCCTGTTCCAACACCACTTCAATAAAAGTTTGATTCCCTGCCTTCAGTGTTTTAGTTTCATAACCGACGAATGAAAAAACCAATTCTACATTAGTCGCTGAAGGAGTATTCAATTGAAACCTTCCATCAGCATCAGTTGTGGTACCGTTCCTGGTACCTTTTACTAAAACACTCACGCCTTCCAGGGGTTCCTTCTTATCATTGGTTACCCTGCCTCTCAACGTTATGTCAGCAGGTGGGGGTTGTACTTCCTTAAATATATTCTTCTCCACCGGGGGGAAATGATTTGCAGCCAGTTTTATAACAATGATCTTGCCTATAATCTGGTATTCAAGAGACTGCCCGTTCAGGCAGTGTTCCATAACTTCGGAAATGGAAGCATCCTTCACATTGATGTCAACCGGGTGGGCGGCTTTCATTGTAGGTTCATCCCATATAAAAGAAAATCCTGTTTGCAGCTTCACCTGGTCGAACACCTGCTCTAAGGGAGCATTTTTAAGCTTCAGGGTTACTTTTTGAGCAACCCCCTTAGCGTTCACACAGAGGCTTACTACAATTAATAATACTGTTAATTTCATTGCCAACAGCGTTTGGTTTGGTATCCGGGTCAGAAAATACCCGGCATTACAAAGAGCTTTTAATTGCATAGCTTTGTTTGGTTTTTGGTTAATGAATAAGCGGTCTAGCACGATTGTTTTATGACATTAACCTAAACTTTCAGCCTGGGGCGGTAGTGACGCTCCTGGCTTTTTATTTAGATATACTGCCTGTTATTGAATGCTGATTTTTCCATGATCAAGTTTTGAGAATATCCCGTATTGTTCTAATGCCTTAAGCACGTCCGACAAATTAACATCCCTGTTAATAGAGCCTCCGAAGCTTGCTTTTGGCACTCCTGTATCATACACCACTTTCACGTCATACCAGCGGGCAATCTGCCGCATCAATGATGCCAGGTCTGTCCCCTTCATTCTAAAATATCCGTCTTTCCAGGCCATCACCTCTTCCAGGTCCACCTTTTTTGCAAGGGCAATCCCTTCCTGTTTTACTATCGCTTGTTCCCCTGGTCTTATCACGGTATGGTATTGTTGATTGGTTACCTGTACAGAACCGTGCAACAGAGTCACCCTGATGTCTGACTCGTCTTCGTAGGCATTTACATTAAAGTGAGTTCCCAATACATTAATAGTAGTTTGTCCTTTATGCACAACAAATGGGGTCGCGGCATTGTGGGCAACTTCAAAATATGCTTCGCCAGATATTGAAACACTTCTTTCATTACCGGTAAAAGGAACAGGGTAAGTGATAGAAGAGCCGGCATTCAGCCATACCCGGCTACCATCTGTCAGGGTCATATCAATTACCCGACTGCCACGGGGATTAAAAAGTGTATTGTAATTGGACTCGGTTGTTGTAGTTGTTCCTTCTTTATAAGCAATTTTCCCGTCGGCTAGTTTCATTAACTCCACATTTCCCTGTTTTGTAAGTGCACCACTGCCGGCACTATCCAGATAAATCTTTTGTCCATTGGACAGTGTGATCATTGCACGATTGATCTTTGGTGCACTAATATCTGTGGGTTGTAAATCCTGTACTGTTTCCTTCGGTTGTTGCTGCTTGTTAAACAAGATGAAGTATCCACTTATTCCGATTGTTAGCAATACAACGGAAGCAACTGCTACACGACGCCATATAGACCGAACTGTTTGTGAAGGCATATTATATACAGGCACCTGCTTCTTCACTATTTGCTGAAATATATATTCAGCTTTACTGTCGGGCATGTCTATATCGTGGGGTAAATTTTCGTAAACCTGATTAAAGGTTTGCTCTCTTTTGTTTGCCAGGGTGGGATCCAACCAAAGCTGAAACAGCTCAGTTTCCTCAGTGTCTGTCAATCCTTCGTGCAGATACTTTCGGAATAACTCTTCAAAGCGTTGTTCTTTCATAAATAGTTTCAACTTTATTTAAAGCTGGTTGATGCAATCGGATGCCTTTTACTTTAGACACAGAGTAAAGTATCAGGGGGCCATCAGGAGAAAAAATAATTTCAGGATAAATAAAAATAGATGGCGAGCCATGCCACGTTGTCCATCCGGCGTTCGAGGAAAATCCGAATGGAATGTAAAGCCAGCTTCATATATTTTTTGGAAGTCAATACAGAAATATTGAGTTGTCCGGCAATAGCTTCATGGGGCAGACCCTTTTTCCGGTGCAGAATATATACTTTCTGCTGCTGGGGTGGCAGCAACCTGACAGCAGTCTCCAGCAAATGCGCATACTCCCGGTCGGCAACATCATTTTCAGTCAGGCAGTTGCTGCTTTCATTTATAGTGAGGTGAGCGAGTCCCAGTTTTTCCACAGCTCTTGCCCGTAAATAATTGATAGCTGTATTACGGGCAATGGTGCGAAGCCATGCATTAAAATAGCTGATCTCCCGCAATTGCTCCCGCTTTTCCCACACTTTTAAAAAGACATCCTGTACCAGTTCCTGAGCCGGAGTTTCAGATTTGGTGAGGAACAACCCCAGTGAATATATTTTTTTACGGTAATGATTGTATAAAACCCGAAATGCAGCTTCATCTCCTTCAGCTACACGATGCAACAGGTCTTTCTCGTTATGAAGGTCAATCTTTTCCACAGTATTCCAATGATGCAATTGAAAAAGATGAAATTATCAAAAAAATAAGTGAGAGACAAAATTTATAATTCTGAGGATGATGTGGATAAAAAAAGGTTTTAAATAGAGGCTTTTGAAAACAAATTAAATTCGAATCCGGAAACTTTGAATTGTGGGACAGCAGTATACGTCGAGAAATTTAATGTTGATGCATAAATGTATTTAAAAATTGCTGTAGTTTTATATCTAATGATTTTTAGTCCACGAGATTTATTTTGACATCCTTGTACATTACCAGTAATTTTCCCCCACCGTGAACCTGTAGTCCAATGAATCCTTTCTGTGGAATAGTGTTGTCCTTTTCAACGTAATCTACTACTTGTGTTCCATTAAGATATAGCTTAATCCTCCCGGATACTGCATGGATTTCATATTCATTCCACTGTTCAGGCTTGATAATTTTTGATATAAGAATAGAATCCGGAGTTGCTAAAGAAACATTTCTACGGGATTCATCATAAAGTACACCCCACCATCCAGGTCCAATGTCTGCCTGGTAACCCGACATTTCGTAAGGTGGGTTATCAATACGCTGACTGTGAAACTGTACCCCACCATTTATAAATCCTTCGATACCTATAATTTTAAATTTAAGTTTTAAAATAAAATTACCATAACTTGATTTTGTGGTAAGAAAATAATTATGTGCAACTTTTTTTGTTGTTGAACCACCAACAATAGCTCCATCCTTTACAGACCAAATTTCCCAATCACCCTCCCAGCCATTGAGAGTCTTTCCATCAAAAATCTTAGTAAACTTTTTGTGATCTGCCTGGGACTGTTCCTGAGTATGTATAAGTAAAAAGAATAAAAACACATACCCTGCTTTTACCCTTGATTTTGCCTGGACAATTATCTTTTCAATGTTATACCTTTTCATTAAATGTTGCATAATTTCTGTTTCTAAGTTTTTTGATGCTGTAAACCATTATTAGATTGAGTGCAATAAAAACAGTTGGTGATGTTTCAAAAGCATAACTCTCTTAAGCTCTATCCGGATGAACTACTGATACATCAGGGTAAAGAAAAAGCCACATAGGCATCGCTTCTTTTGCCACCCCATTTTGATCCGCCACAGGCAATAACAACATACTGTTTGCCCTCTATTGTGTAAACGGATGGAGTTGCCATACCCGGAGCCGGCAATTGAGTTTTCCAATGCAACTCCCCGGTTCTTTTATTGTAAGCCCTGAAGTAGCCGTCTTCAGTGGCTCCAATGAAAAGCAATCCGCCGGCAGTGACTACAGAGCCACCGTAATTCTCCCTGCCTGTCTGCGGTATTCCCTTTGCTGTTAATTCTTCAAATTCACCAAACGGGATATTCCATTCATACTCACCGGTATTCAGGTTGATTGCATTTAACGTACCCCAGGGAGGAGCAATTGCAGGGTAATTTTCCTTTGTAAGAAATTTATTATACCCCGTAAAAGTATAGGGTGACTTCGGAGGCGAATCCATCTTCTTTACCGGTCCATCGTATTTCTGTGACTGCGCTTTTTTGTTATTCAGGACGAATGCTGCAATCGCATCCTTCTCCTCTTTTGTCAGGTTATTAAACCCCGGCATCATTCTGCGCCCGGTAGACAGCAAATCCAGAAACTGTGTATAATTGTATTTTTTCTCAACTCCGATAATCGAAGGATAATCGCCGCCACCCAAACGTTCAGATCCGTGACAAGCCATACAATTTTGATTATACAGTGTAATGCCGGCTTCTAATTTAGTCTGGGTATTGTTCACATCCACTTTATTGTCAACAATGGTTAACACCCATGCCATTTCATTTGCGTTGACATATAAAATGTTGGTTTCCGGATCAACTGTTGGTCCACCCCATTCCCCGCCTCCGTCATAACCGGGGAATACAATCGTCCCTTCTTTCGAAGGAGGAGTGAAAATCTGTCCATATTGATATTTTGCCAACTGATTTTTGATATCCTGATAAGATGAGTTGGGAACGAATTTATTCAGGTCGTCTTCAGTAAGCGTCTGCCTTGCAAATGGTGCCGGCTTAAGCGGAAAAGGTTGTGTAGCCCATAACTTTTCGCTTTTCAGTTTCGTGTTAGTGGATACAGGCCGTTCTTCAACAGGGAACAAAGGCTTTCCCGTTTCCCTGTCAAACACAAACACATAACCGGTTTTCGTAGTCAGCGCTACAGCATCCACACTGCTGCCATTACGCTTCACCGTTACTAATGCGGGCGGAGTGGGAACATCGTAGTCCCATACATCATGATGTACGGTTTGAAAATGCCAGATTAATTTGCCGGTTGCAGCTTCAATAGCTAACAAACAGTTGCCATATAATCCAGCACCCAACCGTTGCCCCCCATAGAAATCCATAGTTGGATTGCCGGTTGGCGCAAATAAAATCCCTCTTTCCTCATCCAGGCTAAACCCAGCCCAACTGTTAGTCGATCCTAAATATTTGTACGCTGATGTATCTTCCCAGGTTTCATACCCCGGTTCTCCGGGATAAGGGATGGTGTGGAATATCCATTTCTGCTCACCGGTTTTAACATCAAATGCCCTGATGTGCCCAGGTGTAAACTCACCAACCAGTCCGCTTACAAAGAATAGATTCTTATAAATCGTTACAGGTGAGGTTGGTGCAACAAATACTTTGGTTTCATCTCTGTCTAAACCTTTTCGCAGATCAACTCCTCCATCTTTACCGAAGGCTGGTATCAATTTCCCGGTAAGCGCGTTTACAGCGAATACAATAGGTCCTACTGAATATATAATCCTTTTATCTTCCTTCTCCTCCCAGTATGCAACTCCTCTGTTCATATTCACACTCTTTCTGTGCCAGGTTTTATTCTCCACGGAGTCAGCCGGATCAAAAGCCCAAAGTTCTCTGCCGGAAGCAGCATCTAATGCAAACAATTTCAGTTTGGGTGAAACGCCATATAGAATATTGTTTACGATGATGGGATTGCACTGCATCGGGCCATACTTTGTACTGTCCCTTTTCTCTGAATAATAAGTCCATGCTATCCTGAGATGAGCAACATTACTGGTATCTATTTGCTTTAATGAAGAGTACCGTATATTCTCATTGGTGCCGCCTTTCACTTTCCACTCACCGTATTCCTTTTTTTGTACTGAAGAGGATTCACATGCGATTAGAAAAAATATTAACGATGCAATACCCAAAATAAAGCAGTCATTTTTCATATTGGAATTTGAGGATTATATTTTTCAAAAGATCAATTCAAAAAATTTTAAAAGCAGGTTGCTGCAAATTATCAAAGAAATGGGTGAGAGACAAAATTTATAAAGTGGGCTACAGTATAGGAAAATAAGTTTTACAAGACAGAGTCTTGTGAGAACATATTTAGTTCGAAGTCGGAGACTTCGAACAGCAGTGTATGGGAAAATAAGTTTTACAAGACAGAGTCTTGTGAGAACATATTTAGTTCGAAGTCGGAGACTTCGAACAGCGGTGATGGTAGTGTGACAGCGGTGTATTGCAAAATTTACTATGGCAAAGCAAAGCTCATCACCGAACTACCGATTTTTTCATCATTACCCGAAACCGATACAGCAATAAATTGTTTTCCATTGCACATATAGGTACATGGGTTGGAGGTAGCTACTCCCGGAAGCGTAATTTCCCATAACTGCCTGCCGGTCTTCTTGTCAAAAGCTGTTAGTTTTTTATCTCTCATTCCGCCAAGAAATACAAGCCCGCCAGCAGTTACAATTGGCCCCGTCATGCTTTGAGCCCCTGTAATTGGTTCACCTGGTTTTTGCAGATTAGCAATATTGCCAACTGTAATTTTCCATTCGTATTCACCGGTATTCAGGTTAATTGCATTCAATGTCCCCCATGGCGGTTTTATACCAGGGTTGCCATCCTTATCCCTGAATGCGCGGTATGCTGTTACATTTAAAAAACGGGTGGCAGTGTCCTCTTTAACTTGCCCTAAACCTTTTTTAATTGCCTGTTCATTTCTCTCTATTTCCAATAAATTTCCTTCTGACTGAAATGGTCTTGCTTTTTTTTGCTGAAATAAAAAAGCAATGATAGCATCTTCCTGCCCTTTCATGATATTTGCAAATGATGGCATTCTGCCGCTGCCATGTCTTATTGTGCTTAGCACATTTTGCCTGTTCATTCGCTCCTGTATGCTAATCAGTGAGGGATTGGATGTACCACTACCTTTTCTGTCTGCCCCATGACAGGTTGCACAATAAGTGGTATATATTTTTTCACCTTTGTCAAAATCAGAAAGCCCTTTCAGGTTTTTGTTATCACGGTCTATCTTCTGTAGCAGACTTATCTCCGGGACTTCGTTCGATTTTACATAAAGGACATTGGTGACGGGATCGTAAGCTGCGCCGCCCCATTCAGAACCACCGACTGTTGCGGGCAGACTAAATGAACCATGCAAAGAAGGAGGTGTGAATAAACCTTCATATCTCAGGTTATTAAACTCCTTTAGCAATGAATCATGCGCCGCTTCAGAAAAATTACTAAGATCATCTTTAGTCATAAACTGGCGACTATAGGGTTTTGGTTTCAGGGGAATAGGTTGTGTGGGCCATACTTCTTCTCCGGGAACATCTGATGCAGGAACGGCTTTTTCTTCTATGGGAAATAACGGTTCACCGGTTTCTCTGTTAAGTACATACAAAAATCCCAGCTTTGATGTTTGTGCTACAGCATCTATCTTTCTGCCATCTCTTTCAATTGTAACCAGGTTGGGTGGTGCTGGCAAATCATAGTCCCATAAGTCGTGGTGCACAGTTTGATAATACCATATTAGTTTACCGGTTGCTGCATTAAGTGCTATTACGCAATTGCCAAACAAATTTTTTCTTTTTCTGTCTGCACCGTAATGGTCATAAGAAGGGGATCCGGTGGCCAGAAAAACTATGCCCCGTTTTTTATCGAGACTCATACCGCCCCAGTCGTTGGCGCCACCTGCATATTTCCAGGCATCTTTGGGCCAGGTTTCATATCCCGGTTCTCCCGGTAATGGAATAGTGTGGAATGTCCATACCAATTCACCTGTTCTGATATTGTAAGCCCGCTCATAACCCGGCTCCGCTCCATATAATTCAGATACTTCAGTGCCCAGTATCAATAAATCTTTATAAACAATTCCCGGAGATGTTGGTACTACAGAAATTAAATTGGGATCGCCACGCATACCTATGTTCAAATTCACTTTTCCCTCCACACCAAATTTTGTTATTGGTATACCGCTCATGGCATCCAGCGCATAAAGAAAATTACCTGCTGTAAATAAAATCCTTTTGTCGTTTCCATCCTGCCAGTAGGTAACGCCCCTGTTTACACCTCCGCCCTTTCCACCATCAAAGGGATCGTAGCTCCAGATTTTTTTACCTGTTACAGCATTTAGAGCATATACACGATGGCGTGCAGATGTGATATACATTATCGTGTCTATAATAATGGGATTGCATTCGCTTTGTTCAAAACGGGATATTTCAATAGCATCGTTAGGATAAAAGACCCATGCGGTTTGAAGTTCCTTTACATTTTCTGTGTTGATTTGAGTAAGACTTGAATAACCTGCACTTGTTGCATCACCTTTGTAAACACTCCAGGTATTAAATTCATCAATATCAGTGCGACAACTACATAAAGTCACAATTGCCAGGAACCAAATTGAAGACTGAAATTCAATTCGAATGTTTTTTATTTTATTTATTGAAAGAATTAAACACTCCATATACAAATTTTTGTAAGAAGAAAATATTTGCATGGGCGTTTTATTTACTTATTAGACAAAGCAATTTACTATATGAATGAATGCGAATATCAACAGGTTTTAATTTATACTTACTGATAAATGGTAACGACCAAAATGATCCTGTCAAGACGAGGTCTTCACAACCAGAAATCTGTGCAAAGCGTGAGTCTCCGTCGAACAGTATGATTTTTGAGAAATGGATAGCACATGGGTCTAATGGCTACCCGTAACAACTTTGAATAAAGACTCCTGTATGACGTAAAGTTTAGAGACCATTCACCGGAGCATGCATCACCGGAGCATGCAGTGTTCAAGACCGTTCGGTGAGTCCTTTGGACCAGACAAAAAGAAAATGTCTGACAGCTAAATACGCTATCAGACATTTTTCGTTGCGTGTGTACTATTTTTTGGATTCTGTCTTTTTTCTTTCCGCGACAATATTCATTACACCAGCTTCATCACTACTGGCTGTACCGGTTAGTTTATCGGCTTTGTATATGAGTTTTACCAGTACTGTATCCCCTTCAAGATAAAGCTTAAACTGTACCTGGTTTTTCTCCACTTTTACTTCTTTAGCGGTAATGGTTTGGTAATTAACCTTCACATTAGCCGTCCATTGATTGTTCGTTTTTTTAAGTTCAATCGTACCATGCTGATATTCATAAGGGGCGTCTGCTGCTTTGTAGTCATACACTCCCTCTATTGCTGCCGGTGGATTTGCAGGAGCCGTAAGGGAAAATGCAGGGAGCGTGTAAACCATAACAGCACTCAAAAGAAATAGGATTGTTTTCATTATTTTTCTGATTTTAGATTTCTCCAAACTTACAAATAGTCTGTTTAATTGAAAAAGGATAAGAAAGCCGATTTCAAATGTGACGTACTATGCATACCTGGAACTCCGTTTTTTTGCAACTGAACGCTTCCGTTAGTAATTCTGTCGCGACCGGTCTTCATAACCAGACAGCTGTGCGAAGTGTGAAACTCCGGTGAACGGCATTAAACACCTCTGGTGAACATTTAACCGGGATAAATTAAATTTGAATAAAATAAACTCCACTCCAATTTTATGTCGTTTCTTAAAATCATTTCAGTACTCATTCTGGGATTCAATTCCTATATTGGGTTGACATTTCTCTTAAATGTTTTTCACATCCTTCAAACCAGTAAATATTCAAAAACGGCTACATTAATTTATGCCATCGTTTTCCTTTGCCTTGCTATTGTTGGGTTTTACTTATTGCTTAGCGTAAAAAAAGTAAAGCTTAGTTTTTGGATAGGTATTGCGCCGTGGATTTTTCTTTTGCTGTTTCTATTTCTGAATATGCTATTTGGTGATTATAAATAACTTTCGCAAGTGCAATGATATTTACAGCCCGGCATTACAGTATTATTTTACCCGCAAGTTCTCTAATGCCAATAATACGATTTTATGAAAAGAATAATCCTGTTTGCTTGCTTATTGGCCTTTTTCATGCCTGCGGTATTCGCACAGCATCCCATCAATAATCTGGTTCCCGGACAATGGCTTCAATCCTGGCTGGTATGTGGCCCCATCCCACTGCAGGATCATAGTTCACCCGAGCAACTGTTGTTGCATCAGCCCGGGTATGAAAAAGATTATCTTTCCAAAGCAGGTGGCGAAGCCAATCCGAAAGTGAAAGCCGGTGATATCGTGAAACTGAAGGGAAGCAGCATTCGCTGGAAATATATAAATGCTCCTGACTCGATAGTTGACCTCGTGGCGAATGTGTCCAAAACTACAAGAGCAGTAGCGTATGCCTATTCAGAAGTAGTCGCACCTGTAGATGGAGTGTGGCTTGCGGCACTAGGCACCAACGACGGTGGCAGTTTGTGGATTAACGGTGTAAGGGTGTGGGACTATCAGCCGGCAAGGGGTATCAAGCCCGATGCTGATCTTATACCGGTTATTTTGAAGAAAGGAAAGAATACCATTTTGCTGAAAGTGGAGCAGCGTGGCAATATGTGGGGATTCTGTTTCCGGTTTCATGAGTTCTCTGCTGAAGAAGCCTTGCAAAGAGGTGATTTCTTTAAAGTAACCAGTTCAGGAAACGGAGAAAGCAGTTTGGTCTCCGGTTATTCACCTGAAGTATTGTCCAGGCTGCTTAAGCAGGTGAAGGTTACCGTTAGAAACAAACGGGGGAAAGTGGTGTTGACAGAAGTCAGAACTTCAACTTACAATGGATTACTTAAGTTGCCAATAAATGATTACAAGCCGCTGACGGCTGAACTGACACTGCAGCTTACATCCGGAGAAGTTTTGACCCGAAATATGGAGTTTTTTTCCGGCAAGCGCGTGGCATATACTTTGTTCAAACAGGGTAAAAGTGACTACCGTATTGTGCTGTCGCCCGGCGCTTCAGCTTCCGAAAAATGGGCTGCCACTGAGCTTCAGCATTGGCTGAAAGAAGTGGGCGGAGCAGAGATCACCATCACTGAATCAGACAAAAATAGCAGTGGTCCAAAAATTGTAATCGGTTATCCCGGATTACCGGTTGCCGGTGAAAATAAACCGGATGCCAATGATGAGTCATTTCGGTATTTTAATTCCGGAGCCGACCTGTACATTTACGGCGGCAGCCAGCGTGGAACCATGTACGGGGTATTCTCGTTTTTGGAACGTGAACTGGGTTACCGCTGGTACACACCCAAAGTTTCGGTTATACCCAAACGTAAGGAGCTACAATTTAGCTGGTTCGATCATACCGAAAAGCCGGGAGTAAGAGTTCGCAATGATTTTTATTATGAGGCTTTTGAGCCGGTATGGGCTGCCCGCAACCGCGTAAACGGTGCTATGTCGTACCGGGAGCAACCGGGTGGGGTAGAGGCCTACTGGGCTGTACATACTTTTTATCCGCTGATGCCGCCAGATGAGTTTTACAAAAAGCATCCTGAATATTACAGCCTGATTGACGGAAAGCGGATATACGAAAGGGCACAACTTTGTTTGTCAAATCCCGATGTGCTGCAAATTATCACGCAGCGCATAAGGAAAAGGATGCGTGAAAGTCCGGAGTACCTGATTTATGATGTGAGCCAGAACGACTGGGCAAACCCCTGCCAGTGCGATAACTGCCAGGCAATAGTAAAACAATACGGCGGAGAGTCGGGCATCATCATCTGGTTTGTAAACCAGGTAGCCGATGCGGTAAAGCAGGAATTCCCGGATAAATTTATTGGAACACTGGCCTATCAGTACACCCGTTCTGCTCCAAAGGGTATAGCTCCACGGGATAATGTTGTGGTGCGGTTATGCAGTATTGAATGTTGTGTAGCGCACGATTTTCATTGCGTCGAAAATCAGTCCTTCCTGTCTGATCTGAATGAGTGGTCGGCATTAGCACCTCATCTGTATATATGGGATTACGTGGTAAACTTCAATCACTATCTTTTGCCGCTGCCCAATTTTGCCACATTACAATCCAAAATCAAAACCTTTCAGCAGCATAAGGCGATTGGAATTATGGAGCAGGCGGCTTATCAGAGCCGCGGTGGAGAACTCGCAGAGTTGCGCTCTTATCTTATATCCAAAATATTGTGGAACCTGGATTGCAACACCGAAGAAGTGGTCAACGATTTCCTGTCGGGGTATTATGGCCGTGCGGGAGTGCCTATTCGCCAATATTTTGATTTGCTGCAAAGCCTCGTAAAACCGGATATCCATTTTGCTTACGGCATTCAGCCCACGCATGAAATATTTACAGAGGACTTTATCAGAAAAGCAGACAGCATTTTTGCTGAAGCGGAGCGTGTTGCGGACAATGATGATATTTTGCAAAGGGTTGAACTGGCTTCCCTGCCCATTTTATATTTGAAATGCATGCGTTCGCCCACGTCCGCCAAACACGATGGAACCTACGATAAGTTCTGCCGAATTACGGAAAGAGAAGGCATTACCCATTACAACGAAGAAGGCGAACCTTACCGCAAAGCCTTTCATCAAAAGATGAAGATGCTGAATTAACTGTATTACCTGAGTGGATCATGGAATCTGTCACGATGAGGTCTTCACAACCAGTCCGATGTGGGATGGGTGAGACTCAGGCGAACAGGCATAATTGGATAAAGAGAACCAGATATTGATTTTCAAGACAGCGTCTTGTGAGAACATATTGAGTTCGAAGTCGGAGACTTTGAACTGCAGGCTCGCAATAGCTTTGCATGAAGACCCCGAAACGATAGAAGGAATATGGTATGGGGTTGCCAGTTGTATGTACTTAGCTGTAGTACTACTATTAAGCTTTACTTGCCACGCTCGCTTGTACTGCATCAATGCTATTCTGCTGTTTATGAAGCACCCTGCTACGTCACGATTCCCCCACTTCTGCCGCGACTGGGTCTGAGCAACCTAGCCATTGTGCGAAGCGTGAGACCCAGGCGAACAGGCATAATTGGATAAAGAAAACCGGTTATTGATTTTCAAGACAGCGTCTTGAGAGAACATATTGAGTTCGAAGTCGGAGACTTCGAACAGCAGAAAGACTTCGAACAGCAGGTTTCATGCCTGCCCGCAACGGCTTTGCATGAAAACCCCTGTGCGAGGCAACTGCACCTGCAGAGATGTACAGTTACCGCGCAGACAACAATTTTATTTCCTTATCCTTCAGTACCCTGTTGTACAATCTGAGTTCTTTCATGGCCCCGTTGAAGTATTCATTCGGTCCAAATCCAATTTTTATAGGACGGTGAGCATCAGGTTCAATATTCATTGCAGGCGGAATTTTTGTTGTGTTAACCAGTTTGCCATTAACGTATAACTTCAGAAACCCTTTTGCTTTAACCGCAACTACATGCTGCCAACCAGCCGGCAACTCAGCCGGTGACAATACCGATTTCCCGGCTTCAAACCCATACACCCGGCCCGATGGCAGTGTGCCGCAAAACACTTTGCCATCATGTTCTGCCATGCTCCAGGCCCGGCGGTATTTTACATCGGGTGTCCGGTCTAGCTGCTCCATTCTTTGCCAGGTGGTATCTCCTTCGTAGGAATATATTTCTGCCAGTGGCAAAGTGCCACCCAGCAGGCGCCCGTTGTGAACGATTAGTCCCATTACTTCCAGCTCGCTGCCCAGCCTTCCCACATCGGTCCACTGATTGATACCGTCAAAGCGATACACCCGTCCGCTTGCCCAGGTAGATACATACAGTTTGCCCTCGTAGGTTGCAAAGGCATAACATTGTGTATTCACTTTCTCATCACCCACCTGGCCGCAATCCGTCCAGGTACGGCCATCATAGCGATACACATGCCCCCAGTCGTAGCTGGTGGCATAAAGGTAACCGTTATGAATGCCCATTGCATTCAACCGTTTATCCGGGACATCACAGGCAACCCATTCTTTCCCGCCGTTATACCTGAAAAACCCGGGGCGGTTATACATCGACGTTGCATATAGTTGCCCCTTATATACAATCATCCCTGCAACAGCTTCAACAGGCACGCGGCCACAGTCAATCCATTTGTTGGGCGGATCAAATCGGAAAATGCGGCCACCGAAAATTTTATTTTCAGATGCTGTAAGTGCTGATCCGCCTATTCTGTAATGCCCTGTGGAAGCATACAGTTCACCATTGAATACCGTCAGTGCAGTAACGGCATTGGAACTGTCAATAAAACCGCAATCCACCCATGTTGTATCTCCCGTATAGCGGTATACATGACCACGTCCAAGAGCGGAGGAATCGCAGGTTGCTGCATACAGGCTACCGTTATAGCTAACCAGTGCGAAAGGGAAGATGGTGTTGCCCGGTCTTCCATAATCCTTCCAGCCCGATGCATATTGGTTATCCACCCCAAAATACAATTGCCGGAAATTGCCGGTATTGGTCGGACCGAAATTGTACTTCAGGCTGAGGTGAAATCCCCAGCGCGTTGCAGGATCATATTGACTGATCAAATCGCCGAACACATCATCATTAACCTTATCCGTGTTTATCCATGCAGCAATGCTGAAATCTCCTTTACCCATACTTACCGTCGTACCAGGTGTGGCCTCAAGCCAGGCGGTGCGGCCGTCAAACCGGGCACCCGGAGTGTTATCAGGCTTCTCATCTGTTTTATTGAGTTGAACTTTTCCATGCATCTGGGTTTGCCAATCATTTCCCGATTTGTCGTTGATGTCTGCAGACAAAGGCCAATATCCAATCAACCCCTTGCTGACGATTGTCTGCTCTGGCTTTTGTAATTGAGCCTGGCAGGGGATGAGGAATAAGATTGTAGCTATTGCCGATAACAGATTGCGCAAGCTACGTGACGGAATGATTGTTTTATGCTGCATGCTTTTACGTTTATTATGCTGTTTGATTTTTATTACATTTTTTTTGTAAACCACTCTGTATTTTTTATTTTCTAGTTATAGATTGTTACAACAAGCGTTAAGAAAGTATTTTCTAATTATTGATAAAAATTTAAGTTTGGTTTAAAGCGGATTTGATTAAAAGAAAGAGAAGAAGTAATACAGTTATTTTAATTCCATTTATAGTTGGATTTAAAAATTCGAAAATAAGCAATCCTAGAATGTTTATTTTAATCTTTTCGTTTTTATTATTCGGTATTTTACCTTTTTTGCTCATATTGTATTTTTTTACAAAGGGCTAACGCTAGTTAATTTTCAAAAAGGACAATCGGGAATGTCTTGTTATAAATTGCCATGCCGCACCAGTTTATGAGAAATTTTTGCCACAAGTTTCCCCTCTAAGTGTAATTTTTTCTTACACAAAGATGGCTACTCAAATGCTATACAAAAAGGACAAACACAAAAATCAATCTCCCAAATGCATTCCCATATCAGGCTTCAAAAAATGTTTACACGAACTGTCCTATCGGAGAGGTACTCTTTTGGTCAAGTAATAACATAGTGGGGTTACTTATTAGGATACGAAAAATATACAAAGAATAAGGTACAGCATAGACCCCACACTCGCATAGGTATTAAAGAGAGTCTTATGAAGTAAAGTCATCATTACAGAAGTTGCAAAAATTCTAATTTGAAATGTGTTTTTGAAAGTGTCGTATCGTATGTTCTTATGTGGGGATATTCATTTTTCAGAAACTCAATTAAATGTACCTTCTTTTCATGTGGCATTTTACATCCAAAAATAACCTCAACAATTGTTTCTTTTTGTAGTTCAACAGTCTTACCTGCCATTCCGATTTTTGACAATCTATATTCCTCTTCGTATTGCCAAATCTTCGATTTTGTTCCTATTAATTTTTCGAAATGTGCTTCCACATCTTCAAAAAGACTTAGTACTGGTAGCTCTTCCTGGTACTGCATATGGGCAAAATGGGCCTGGGTATCATTGAATAATTTCTTTTTATCAAATCCAATAGCAAAGCCTGTATGACAATTCGCGTAATGCGACCACAAAAGAAAATTACTCTTGTTCTTGCAAAGGCAAACTATTCCAAATTGCTTATCCAGTAGATCTAATACATCCCTTTCCACCTTTTCTAAATGTTTAGAGTCATGCATTAATCCACTACTCTGTATATCAAAGCATTCCTGGTGAACCATTTCTTCATTCCAATCTGGATGATAGTATTTTAGAATTTCACGATACTTAAGAAAAATATTATCTGGTGTAAGTTGTTCGCTATTGAATCTATACGGAATAGTTCCATCAAATGGATCATTAAATTGGCTGATTGACGAAAAATATAACTCTCTTTTGAAGAGCAGATTTTTATGATTTTCGTTGTTTATATCTCTATACTTGTATAAAACATCCGGTACATCATACAAAAAATCGGGGTCTTTTGTACTTATTAAACGAGCGAACATAGTGAAATGTAAATAATAATTAAGTCAAAGAATATCCTACTTCTGTTCTCTGTATCTGTTAGCAAATTTAAGAACACAGAATAGAAGTTTATAAGAGATATTTGAAGGATTGTTGAAAAGTCTAAACCCTGTTTGTTGTAGTAGATTGACCGGTTGCCCACAGGACAGTTGATGCAGGCAACAGAAAGAAGGTGAACAAAAAGGAATACTTTTTTATCCTGGGCATACGGTATCATTTTAAATATTTATCCAGGAATTCATAAGCCTCAAAGCGAACCTGCGGTGGAAAGTCATGTGAGGCTACCGGGTAACGAACCTGCAGGTGCTGCTCAGCATTCAGGAAATGATATACTGCTGAAGCGTTGGCGATCCCTACACGCACTCCCTCTACATTAAAGTTGGCATCATGAATCGGTGAGTTTGAAAAGAAGGGGCGGGGAGCAAGTACGGCAATCAGTTCATCGAAGTCGAACGGAAACTTTTCTACCTGTAAATTGTACTTTGTTTTCGATAAAGGGGCATATCGTTTCTGTGTACTACCCCACCATCTGCTGCCGGTTTGCTTCCGCATCACTTCGTTATAGTTATTATAGTAGCGCCTTAATGTCCAGCCGCAACTCGATACGATCACTTTTATTCTGGTTTCGAATGCTGCCGTGTACATAGCTGTATGCCCGCCCAGCGAGTGACCGATAACACCAATACGTTCAGGATCCACTTCAGCTCTTGCCTGCAAAAAATCAACGCAGCGTATATTATTAAATACAGCCTTCATCACGCCCGACTCATAGCGATCGGTGTCAAAATCGTAATCAGACTGATCGCCGAAGCTGGGATAATCCGGAGCCATGACTACATATCCGCGTTGTGCCAGTTCTTTTGCATAAGCCAGATTGATATAGGGACCCTGGCCATCCACACTCCCCTTTCCAATGGCTTCCGTTTGATGCAAGGCCAGTACAGCCGGAAATCGTGTGCCCCGCTTATAATGGGGGATATATAAATAAGCCGTCACCGTTTCATCTTTGGCTATTGTAATTTGGATGTTATACCTGGTATAGTGGTGCGTGACAATGCTGTCTTTCAGTTGCATGTTAAACGGAGGTAGTTCCGGCAGCCCGGATTTAAAAGGGGGTTGATT
Organism: Chitinophagaceae bacterium; assembly: GCA_039811345.1. Classification (GTDB taxonomy): domain Bacteria; phylum Bacteroidota; class Bacteroidia; order Chitinophagales; family Chitinophagaceae; genus Agriterribacter. Next base: position 555 of record JBDHYJ010000073.1, on the reverse strand, counting down.
AGGATCATCGGGCAATTTGCCAAACAGGGCCTGCATGCTGTCCAGTATCCGGCTGCGCTTTTGCTGCCAGTCGTACAGGGTTTTCACAGGGAGAATCTGTCCTTTGCCGTCAGTGTAAGAAAGCAGATTTGAACCGATATCCTGACCGGAAGCAAAGCTGGTGACAGTAAATATTAAAGCCAGCAGCATCAACCTGCGCCTGTAATTTGCCATAAGCTATACATTAGTTTGTTTAAATTTATGAAATATCGACAAGCGGTACCCGGAAGAGGAGACTGTTTATTCCATGAATATACTATCTGATGTGTGACGAATTTTTTTGCGCCACACCGTAAGGTGTTCATTCGGAAAGGTATTCTTATTGCTGATGTTTTAGGACGAATCTGTCGTGACGGGGCCTTCACAACCAGGCCGATGCGGGAAGAGTGATGAGTGATACCCCGAAGAACAGGAAAATAATTTGATAAAGAAAACCGGTTATTGATTTTCAAGACAGCGTCTTGTGAGAACATATTGAGTTCGAAGTCGGAGACTTCGAACAGCAGGAATTGATAC
>JBDHYJ010000072.1:0-25397 GCA_039811345.1 Chitinophagaceae bacterium | reverse complement strand
TCATTAATGCTTTTTATGATATTGTACAAAAAGGATCAGTTGTGATTTTATTGGGTTCCATGATGGGGCATACTATTGAAGCTAATGTGGCCTACGATAATGCTCTTCGAAATCCCGGAAAAGAAAATTCTTTTTCAGTAATAGAGCCCTTCGTGAATAACGATGCTGACCTTATGTATAATTTTACCAAAAGAGGTGTGATGTTGCTTTGTAAAGACAATGCCATGCGGTTCGGCAGGAAAGGCGCCCGGATAGTAACCGTTTCTCCCGGTGTGATTTTAACGCCTATGGCAAAGAAAGCGCTTGAAGAACATCCGGATAAAATGAAAGAAATGGAAGCTGTTAACCCTTTAGGGCGAAGTGGATATCCGGAAGATATCGGCAATCTTGTTAAATTTCTTATAAGCGATAACGCTGATTTTATTACGGGTACCGATATTACGATTGACGGAGGTGTTTTATCTCAGATATTAAAATAGGTAATCAAAATTTTCTTTTGAATATTATTGATCCCGCAAGGCTGATCTATTGCGAGAATATACAGATATGATTGTATTGATTTGATTTACCACTAATTCTTTGAGCGAAGTGTAAGCACAGACTGGGCAGGAATTAATATAGTCTTGTTAATTTCAACTGCACCGTTGTCTGCACAGTCTTTTGACTCATTGGTAATAAAACTGTCAAATGTTACGGGTAAACCTTCGCCTGTTATTTGAAATGCTTTTCCTGAAACATCATCATTAATAATAACAATTGTCGTGGAGTTATTATCGCTGTTGGAAAATGCAAGTGGTAATAAATGCGCGTCAGTTCCGGTAATATCGAAGCGAACTGATCCGGGGCGGATATACCTGTAAAAATTTTTAGAAACAAAATATCTTTTGCTTTTTTCACCTGAAGTATTCATCAGTGAATATGCATCAATTTTGTTGGTGCTGAGCGTCCAGAACACCCATGCCGATACGTTGCCATACTTCAGGGCAATGTACATTGCCTTTGCGAGGGCTATAGCTCCGGTAAGATTGTTTTCATATCCTGAGGTTTCTGTCATCCACAATGGTATATTCCAGGGCTTTCCCCAGTTATACATATTGCGCCAGGTTTGTGCATCTGATGAGCCGGGTGATACACCGTCGGTTGCATATCCGTGTACCGCCAGTATAGAAACATACTTTCTTGCATCCGGGTCTGCAAGCACAGGATCTACCAGCGATTTAATACCGTCATACCAGCCCACATCTTCCGGTAAAAATATTTTTGCTGAGATATTTTCTTTTTCGAACCTGGCCCCCACCACTTTAATCAGGTCACGCAACGCGGCACCATTATAAACGCATGAAGCATAAAATTGTGAAAATCTCGGTTCATTCTGAAGACTAAACGCATATACATCTATTCCCGTAAGGTTTTTGATGGTTTTGATATAGGCAACACAAAACTCTGCAAACTCATCATACATATTTGTTTTAAGCTGGTTGGTGTTGGATCCCGGGTTGTTGGTGTACTCAGGGGCAGAGTTCTCTTTGGTACCATTGCCTAACTGGTTACTGTACTTCATCCATACCGGTGGTGACCAGAGTGATACTATGAGTTTCTGTAAACCTGCAGCCTTCATGTCTTTCAGGTATGGGATATAATCGGCTAATTTTTCGTCATACCCGGGGGTGTTGTTATTGACGTTAAACTTACTCAGATCAGTAACAAAGGGGTCATCGTTATCATTGGGAATTTCGAAGTTGGCAGGTATATCCATACGAAGGATGGTTAGCCCAAGATCGTTGATCAGCATATTCACAAATTCAGGACTGGTAAATGGTCCGGTGCCCCAGGGTTCTTTTTGTGTGCCAAAACCACCAAATCCCTCCATAGTTTGAAATTTAGTGGATTTGTCGGCTTTCAGGGGAATAACTTTTGTATCTATAGTATCTCTCAAAACTACCGGTTGTGAATTTCCATCAGTAACGGTAACTTTTATGATATACTGTCGTCCGTCTTCAAATGTATAAGATTCAACGGCATTCCCTTTTCTTTCTGTTCCATCTCCAAACTCCCAGGTATATTGCAACGGATCAAATTCCTGATCAAATGCCTCAACTTTAAATTCATAAGTAAAAGGATTGACACTAAGCAGGTTTGAGGATATGCTTGCAACAGGTGCATGATTTACTGAAGTAGTTGAGTTGTTTTTGTGGCATCCGGTTACAGACAATAAAAATATACCGACAGTGAACAAAGTCATTGTTGTTCTCATTTTTACTTTATTGTTATACAATTACAAAAGCTTCAATCAGTAGCCTGTGTTTTGAGTAATGTTGGGGTTTACATCAGTTTCACTGTTGGGAATAGGCATGTTTAAATGTTTAGGAGACTGAAATGACATTGTAGATGCCGTATTTGAACTAAAGAATGCATTGTCTAAAGTGATAATACCCTGCATAGCCCATCTTCTCAGGTCAACCCATCTTTGTCCTTCGCCGGCAAGTTCAATTAATCTTTCATTCATTATCCAGTTCATGATGGTAGTCTTGTCGGTTTCTGAGGTAGAATAATTGGCTGGAACAGTACCACCCGAAACCATATTTCTGGCCCTGGTTCTTACAAGATTAATATTGTCAATAGCTTCTGCGGTTGATCCACCGGATTGAAGTATGGCTTCTGCTTTTAGTAATAACACATCTGCATAGCGCAGCATCCTGTAATTATTTACAGAGCCCACACCAACCTGGTTAAGTTTGTCTCTTGTCACATATTTCCTGATTGCTCTTGTATCAACATCCAATGTGAGGTCAAGACGGGGATCATCTGCCGGGAATGCATCTACTAATTTTGTAGTGGCGTAGAATGAAGATTTACCCCACAGATTGTCATTATTAAGGCCATAAAACCCATAGAAAACTGATATGTTTCCAACGGCATTGTCAAAGTCGTTAGGAAGCCACACATTGTCAAGGGCGAATGCCTGCGAGGCCTGGTATTCAAACAGTGATTCTTCATTATTCTCAGTATCCCAGGCAAAATTGTCGGAAAAGTTATCCACCAGTTTAATCCCTGAAATATTGTTGAAAGCAGCAACAGCGGCGGTGTAGTCTGCCGCATCCTTGTTAACTGATCCCCTGAATACTAAGGATTTGCCTAACATTCCGAAAGCAGAGTTTTTAGTTACTCTTCCCCGGTCTGCATCTCCCCATGAGGCAGGCAAAAGTGTGGATGCTTCAGAAAAGTCGAGAATGGCCTGGTCGAGCAGTTGTGTACCGGTAGTGCCGGGTGGTGTAAACTGATCCGGAGATTTTACTCTTGCAGTATCCAGCGGAGATGTTCCAAAATAATTCCACAATGTATAGAAAGCATATCCGCGTAAGAATAAAGCCTCTCCTTTGTGGGAGTTTTTAAGATTTGGTGTTTGATAAACACCATCTTCTTCTCTTATTTTTTCAAGAATCACATTAGCCCTTGCTACTACCTGGTACCATACTGCATAAAAATTACTTACCCTGTCGCTGGAGGGCTGCAGGTTACCGAATATTTCAAATTCTTCGCCACCTTCATTGGTAGTGATATCATCTCCCGGCAAAAGATAAATAGGCATGTCACATGAAAATGGATTCCCGCGATACCATAAAACATCATTTATCTTGGCATATACTCCCAGGACTGCTTTGTTAAATTCTGATTCCTCCTTAAAGTAGGATTCCTCTGTAGGTCCATGTGGGAATAAATCGAGTTGCGAATGTTTGCATGCATAATATCCGGCACTAACTATAACTACGATTAATGCCAGCTTTATTATTTTTATGTTAGATTTCATTATCTGAAAGATTTAAAATTAAAAAGTTGCATTGATACCAAATTGCACCTGCCGGGTAGGAGGAATTACATCATTTTCGGGATCAAGACCTGTATACTTTGTGATGGTAAATACATTAATGCCGGCGGCATATATGCGAACATTTTGAATAAATCTTAACCGGTTCATAAGGCTCTTCGGTAAAGAATAACCGATCTGAATATTTTTTAAACGCAGGTAACCGGCATTTTCAACGAACCTGTCTGAATATCTTAGCGTATTAGCCGGGTCGTTATACACAGCTCTTGGCATGACATTGGAATGGTTGTCGGTTGTCCATCGGTTCAGGGTGGTAGCCCATTGGTTAGCTAACCCACTCATACTTTCCATTCCTGATCGTACACCGTTGTATTTTTGTACATCACCCACTCCCTGGAAAAATACAGAGAGGTCAATACCTTTATAATTGGCGCCTAAATTAAATCCGTAATAGTAGCCTGGAATAGTTTTGCCAAGATAGGTACGGTCGTTTCCGTTTATTCTGCCATCGGGCATTTTATCATATCGGTCCGTACTGTTTTTAGGGTTGCCATATACATCCTGAAAATTCATATCGCCAGGCTGGTATTCATACCCTGCAGATGCATCATCAGGATCTTGTCCTATAGTGATATCGGCATATTTTTGACGCCAGGCATCTATATCTGTTTGGTTTTGGAAGACACCACCGGTTTTATATCCCCACAGGTAAAACATCGAATATCCTTCTTCGATGCGGTTAAGCTCACCTCCGAGTGGTGAACCCCTATACAGTTTTATTACCTTATTATTTACGGTTGTAAAGTTTGCAGATGCATTAAGCCCGACAGATCCTAAAACTGTATTGTATCCTACCTGAAATTCAAATCCACGGTTTCGAACCTGTCCGATATTCAAATCAGCAGCGGCCTCAATACCGGTATTGGGAGGCAGTGATACTGACTGGATGATATCAAAAGTCGTTTTATTATAATACTCTGCTGTAAAATTTAATTGGTTGTTAAATAATACCGCGTCAAGTCCTATACTTGTAGATTTAAGTTTTTCCCAGGTAAGTGTTGTATTGGCAAAATTAGGCAGTGAGGCACCCTGTAACTGTGTGCCGTAAGGATCCCCATTACCCGAACCCAAAGGATAATCGGGTGTGAGAGATATATTGGATAAAAAAGCATAGTATGAGGCTGACTGATAATTACCCAGCTTACCCCAACCTCCCCGAAGTTTGAGGTCATTGATAAAACTTGTTTTAGGAAAAAAATCTTCAGCACTTATTCGCCATGCAACAGCAAAAGAAAGGAAGTTATCCCACTTATGCCCGGGTGCCAGTCTGGACGATCCATCATGTCTGAATGTTCCGTCTACATAGTATTTATCTTTAAATTTATAACTAAGACGACCTACATAACCGATTAATGCATCTTCCTGCAATATATTGGCAAAGCCCTGGGTATAAGGAGGAATATTATTAATACTTCTGAACTGATAGTCTGCATAATTAACATTACCACTAAGGTCAGTGGTATACCAGCGTCCAAACTGCTGAGAAGCACCAAGCACAACATCAATATTGTGGTCATTAAAAAATGTATGATTATAGTTTACAGTAAGTTCTTTATTAAGATTATGAGTTCTGCCCTGGCGTTCTCCGTATCTTCCTTTAGCGTTTCCATCCTGGGAAGCATACGGGTTCCCGGGAGTTTGTGAAAACATCCAACCGTTAAAGTTTTCCCAGGTCTTGCGCAGGTTGAAATAATATTCGCCGCCCAATGATCCTTTTATTTTTAATCCTTGCACAGGTTCAATTTGCAAATATGCATTTCCAAGTATATCGTAGAGGTCGTAAGTTGTGCTATTGAGTTGGTGTAGTGGAAATATATTTTCCCGTGATTGTTGTCCCCATATCAATTGGGGGTCGCCGGCAACAAAATTAAACGGGGCTCCGGGATTTAGCAGATTGGGGTCATAATCCGGATTGGGTTCGAAACTGCCTGATGCAACCTGTGCATATCCTAATCCTAATGGGCCATTAGGATCATGGATGGGTTGAAACGGTATGGTTGACATCATATTGCCAAGATCTGTGCCGGTATTAACCAACCCTTCCTGTTTAATAAGTCTAACAGTAATACCTGTTTGAATGTATTTTGAAATCTTTGATTCTACATTTAAAGCTACCGAATAGCGCTCCATGTTATTTGCCTTTAAAGGGCTTTCAGTTTTCTGGTAACCCGCAGAAACATAATAGTTAAATCCTTCGTTGCCGCCGGATACTCTTATATTATAATCCCGAATGGGTGCATTTTTGTTTTTGAGTTCCTTTACCCAGTCGTAAGTAGGCCCATTACCTACATACTTCGAGTTGCTTTCATCATAAAGTGGGCCATACCTTTCGGCAAATGAAACACCGGCATCGGGATTGTTGGAATAAGCTTCCTTAACAAGTCCCATATATTGCTGAGTATTGAGCACCGGGATGGTTTTGGGGATATTTTGCATGGTATAGGATGCCCCAAATTCAATTCTGGGTCTTCCTGTTTTACCTTTTTTTGTGGTAATTAATATTACCCCATTTGATGCTCTTACTCCATATATAGCAGCGGCAGAAGCATCTTTAAGTACTGAAATGGACTCAATATCCTGTGGGTTAATTTTAGTTAAAATATTGATTGGTGATCGGATATCTCCAATTGCACCTTCTGTTACGCCGGCGCCTCCTTCATAAATGGGCACCCCATCAATTACGTACAAAGGCTCTGCATATCCGAAAGTGTTTACACCCCTTATTCTTACTGTAGGTCTTGAATTGGGCGCGCCGCCTCCCGATTCAACAAATACTCCGGCTGCATTACCCTGTAGTGCAAGTTCGGGTGTCATGGATGTGCTCTTTGCTATATCTTTATCGGATATAGTGCTTAATGCCCCGGTAACATCTTTTTTCTTCCGCTGTCCATAACCGATAACTACCACTTCATCCAACCCCATGGCATTTGCTGTCAATACAATAATTAATTCCTGCCGGTTTTTGATCTCTACCCTTTCAGTTACATATCCCACCGATGTAAATATCAATACGCCATTTTCAGGTGCATTGATGGAAAATTCGCCTTTCGAATCTGTTGCAGTCTGAATATTACTATTCTCAACTGCTACTGTTATACCCTGCAGTGGCATCCCTTTGGAATCAGTTACTCTCCCTTTCACTATTTTTTGATTGGCGATTGCCTGGTCGCTGGTAATGACTATTATATCGTCATCAATTTTTTTAAAAGTAAAACCTGTTTTATCCAGTACTATGGCCAATATTCCGGACACAGGCATATCTTTTACCTGCAAATCAATTCTATGTTCAGAGGGGAAAAAATCGCTTGAATATACAAAGGTGTAATCTGTCTTCCGTTCAATTGTACGAAGCACATTACTAATTGTGATCTTTTTCAGATCAAGCGTAAGTTTCACTTCCTGCGAGTACGTTTTGGCAGACAACTGAAAGCAAGTAGTCATGATAAGTAGAACTGCCAGTTTCATAAGCAAAATAATTTGGATAAAGCCTGGGGCGAATGTACGCCATAAGCTTTGTAGCCTTTTTTTCATATTTTTACCCTGTTTAAGTTAAAAATTTGAGGAATGCCAGTCGTCAAACAGCTTTCCTCAAGAACTTTGAAGGGGAAATGCGCCAACATTTCTCCTTTTTTATCAGTTTTTTTAATTACCTATAATAATATTGTTATTGTTCGTAAATGTATAGTCAAAATAACGGGACAACTGTAATGCTTCCAGTACCCGTTCGATGTTTTTCTGGTCGAATGTTGCTGTAAACTTGTACTCTTTCACTTTTTCATTTGTAAAGATGATCTTTACATTATACCAGCGCTCAAGGTCTTTGGCAATGGTTTCAAAACTGCAATTATTAAATGCAAGCCTGTTTTTTGTCCATAAAACCTCAGTGATTGCATCATTCTTTTTGTCATAAGTAAGCCCGGTGATTTTATATTCAGCATCAGGGCTGCTTTTCGTTACTACTGTTTTATCATCAGTATTGTTGGTAGTTATTGTTTCAATATTGTCTGCGGTATTTGGGATTACGATTTTTTCATTTGGATGTAACAGTATTTTCCCTGATTTATGGTTATGTAATGATATCTCCACAGAACCTTTAATCAATGAAGTTTCTGTGATTTTGTCGCCGGGATATGCTTTTACATTAAAGATTGTTCCCAGCACTTTTATATCCATATTGTTAGTATGAATTATAAAAGGCCTGGAAGCATCATGCGCCACATCAAAATAGGCTTCTCCTTCAAGGGACAATTCCCTGTTCCTGGTGTTGAAATTTTCATCAATATGAATTACGCTTTCGGCATTCAGCATTACAATACTTCCATCGGGGAGTTGGAATGATTTTCTTTCACCCTGCTTACTGACTTTTGTAATATTATCAACTGTCAGATTTTTTAAGCCAGGTTTAGTGTAAGTAAAGCTTCTAAACTTCGTGAAATAGAATACTCCAATTAAAACAGCTGCTGCCACGCTGCCATACAAAACTATTTTGCGAAGTGGTGAGATATTTACAGACTTGACTGGTTCTGAATTATAATTTTGAGTGGTTTCAGATATGTGCTTTTCAGTAATCCTGATAAATTCATTTCTGTCTGCTGCAAATTGTTCAGCATTATGGTTACCATTCAGCGATATATAAATTTCCCTGGCGAGTTGGATGGTTTCAGCTTTATCCGGATGATTTGTGATCCAATCCTGCCAAAAAGCAACATCTTCCTGATTTTTCCCCAGACAATAATTCTGAAAGGAATTGTCAAGAATAAAGTCCTCCATTTCATAATCAATATATGGCATGCAACTCACTTTAAGGTATTGAGTAATTTATCCTCTTTTTTTACCATAAAAAGAAAAACTTTTTTGTACTGATTAATTGATTTCAGAGCTGCATTAAAAAAAAGAAGATAGAACTGAGAAGGATTTTATCGGGAATGTTTCTTCCTTTTGGAGTAGTTATGAGAATGACCTTCAAAGTTTTGAGGGCCCGGTGGATGATATTATAAGCTGTCCTTTTAGATATGATGCATCGTTCGGCGATGTCTTCATAATCAAGATCTTCAAAAAATTTTAATTGTAAAAGTTCTTTTTCTCTGGACGTTAAAGTTTTGAGGGCAGAAAGCAACTTATGATTCAACTCATTATTTTGTTGCAACTGAATAATCACTTCCTCATAAGATTTTTCTTCAGCAGGCAAATTCTGACCTGCCTCTGTGTATTTGGAATGACGTTTGTTTTCCATTTTGATTTCCGCCAGTAATTCTCTGCGTAGTGTTGTGAGCAGGTAAGAGCGTATATTAATTACATCAGGTAATGATGAACGGTTATCCCAAAGGCGAAGTAAAATCTGGGTAATTGCGTCCTTAGTCATTTCCCTGTTGCTGGTAACCTTTAAGCCATAATTCATCAGACCGATGTAATGCTCATTATAGAGAATAAGCAGGGCATCTTTATCACCCTCCCGAAACTTTTTCCAGGTATTAGTATGGCTTTCACTCTTTAACATAAGCGTTAGAAAAACTCAACTATTGTATATGTTAAGATTTCAATTGCGCTGTTAAATTAAAAAACATTTACCAGATAAGAAAAAAATGTTTACAATTTTAATAAAATATGTTTATAAATATTTAGGCTATAAATTAATGTAACTCCATAATTTGACACTCAAACAGGTGTATTTAAACAAGTGACGCTTTGTTGCAGTATTACAAATGATTGGGTTAATGTCGTGCGGCATTTTCATTGGCATGAATACCATCGGAGGGTTTATTGTCGTATATAATGACATTGCCGGGAGATATTTTGTATTCATTGGAACTGTTCATGATTTTCAGAGCTACCTCATGTTTCCCCCGCGGCAGATCATATTTCCAGCAAAGCTCATTTCTGCGTGAAGTAAAACTTAACGGCAACTCAGGTGATTCTACCAGTTTTCCATCAATATATAGTTGAGTATTCAACACAAATGACGGGTTGTTTCCTGAAGCTGAAGTTGCACCATTCATGACAAAACCTGTTCCTTCAAAAGAAAAATGAAGCATTGTTTTATCTTCATTCCAACTTGCCGGTATGATATCAATAGGATACAGTCCATCAAAACTTTTCTCAAATCTCACCGGCACAGGTTGTTGCAATTTGATAGTGATCATATCACCGGTTACTTTCCCATTGTTTTGCCGGATATTAAGTAATGCATGCTTCAGCCCGGTAGCATATACTTTATTCAGGTTCATCGTGGTGTATTTAAAATCAATATCTTCCGCTTCTTTGAGTCCCATTTTCCAATAAGCCGGAATTTTATTATAGCCAAGCACTGTACCCAAAATTCCGCCGGCAGAAGATGGATTACAATCGGCATCCTGCCCGCATCGGGTAGTTATCTCCAGGGTTTTAGTAAAATCGCCTTTACCATATAACAGACCAATTACTATATATGCGGCATTTACAGTCGCATCTATATTAAAAGGTACAAAGACTCCTTCAGGACAACCAATATCATTTGCCCATTTCTTCTGCACTTCCAGCCAGGTTTGTTTCCAGTCATTCGGGTACAGTGTATGCCATTGAATCACATCATGTATGCATTGGTAAAAGTTACTTTGCCGGGGAATTGTTTTTAATGCTTCCGAAACGATATATGGGATATCATCTGAGATGAAAGCCAGAGTATACATTGCGCCAACATATACACCCCCGTACCAGCCGTCGCCATAATTCATGATATGTCCAATTTTGTCGCTGATGGCAGAAGCTGTATTGGGCATTCCCGGACTCATTAATCCGGCAAAATCGCTTTCTATCTGATAATCTATACAATCGGCATGGGGGTTGTTCTTCCAGTAACCGCTAAGGGGAGCCTTAATACCGTGAAGAATATTATATCTGCCTGACTGGTTGGCATGCCACAACATGTAGCCGGCATGTGCATACGCATTGGCAAATGAGTCCACTGGCGCATGAAGTCCGTATTTTTCGAATACATCCACAAATGTAAGATCCATATACAGGTCGTCGTACAAGCCCGGATTATTGAGCATGGTGTTTTTGAGGTATCCATCCTGCCATTTTAAAGGTTGATAGTCGCCGATAAAAGTGCCATTATAACGAAACTCATAGGGGCCTCCAAAAGTTACCCCGATGGTTTGTCCGGCCCAACCGCCTTTAATTTTGTCTTCTAAATCTTGTTTGCTTATGGTTTTAAATCCTGGTGATTGTGCGCGAAGGTTGAAAACACAGGTATAAAGCAGTAGTATTGCTAAAAATATTTTTCTTGTCATATCAGTGAGTATTGAATTTGAAAATGATAAAAGCTCCTGCATGAAAATACTGAATTATTATTGTTATGAAATAAAAGCAAGTTGTATGGGTGCATTCCAAATTTTCGCTTAATGAAAAATTCCGGTCGGTGGGACACCGACCAGTAGCGGCTCTTACAGGCGGGTGTCGCCACCCGCCTGCGAAAATTTAGAATGCACCCAGTTGTATTTAATTTAATGTATGCAATGGCGGGAGAAGCAATCGCCGGATTTATCAGTTGAATAGACTGCTTCTCCCGCTAACATAATTAATTTTCCTTAAGCGGTGTATTTTATGTGAATATTAATGAGGAAGGTTTTATGTTAAAAAATGGTGATTTATTATTCAATAGTCTATGATCAAATTCATTTACAAAGTCGGAAAATATGGTACAGCAATTGTTATCCTGCAATTCCTTGTACAGGGGTGCAGCGATAAGCAATCCTTTCTTTTTGATAAAATACCCTCATCTCATTCAGGTATTCATTTTAATAATATTGTGGTGGAAAATGATTCTATCAATCCGCTGGATATGGAATATCTCTACAACGGAGGCGGAGTGGCTTGCGGTGACTTCAATAATGACGGTCTGCTTGATTTGTATTTTACAGCCAGCACAGGCCCGAACACCTTATACCTTAATAAAGGAAATTTTCGCTTTGAAGATGTTACATCAATTGCAGGAGTAGCTGGTGGCGGTGAATGGAGCAATGGTGCATCAGTGGTGGATATTAATGCGGATGGCTGGCCGGATATATACGTTTGCACTTCTATTAAAAAAGATCCGGCTATGCGAAAAAACCTCCTGTTTATCAACAAAGGTCTCAATAAGAACGGTATCCCGGTGTTCGAAGAAATGGCAGAATCTTATGGTATCGCTGATACGGCATTTAGTGTACATGCCGCTTTTTTTGATTACGATAATGATGGAGACCTCGATTTGTATATTGCAAATACACGTCTTGCCGGTCGTAATAGCATGAGGTTGATTAACAACAATATGATTGATACGCTAACTGATGACTATGATAAACTTTTTCGAAATGACTGGGACAGTACTGCCGGGCATCCTGTTTTTACCGATGTGTCAGTCAAATCGGGGATAGGCGCACATGGATATGCGTTAGGGCTTGCCATAGCAGATATCAACAAAGACGGATGGAAGGATATTTATGTGGCAAATGATTTTTTGTCTGATGATGAATTGTATATCAATAACGGCAACGGAACTTTTTTAAACAAACGGGATGCTTATTTTAAACATACTGCTCAAAATGCAATGGGCACCGATATTGCAGATATTAATAATGACGGGTTGGCGGATGTGCTTACAGTAGATATGAATCCGGAAGATAATCTTCGAAAGAAAAAGAACATGGGGAGTGTGAATGATTTTATTAATCAGAATATGATGCGGGGCGCTTATGCATTGCAGTATGTCCGCAACACTTTACAACTTAATCAGGGACCTGTTATTGAAAGTAATGATACTATTGGCGATCCTGTTTTCAGTGATGTGGGTTTTTTTGCAGGTGTTGCGGAAACCGACTGGAGCTGGAATCCGTCTATTGCTGATTTTGACAATGACGGACTTCGGGATATTATAATTACCAATGGATATCCCCGCGATGTTACAGACCAGGATTTTCTGACTTACCGTCAGAAGGTATTTAAAAAGGTAACCAAAAAAGATCTGATAAACGAAATACCCAGTATAAAAGTGCCGAATTATGCTTTTCGTAATACGGGTAAACTGAAGTTTGAAAATGTTACCCAGGCATGGGGGCTCGGGGAACCTTCTTTTTCCAGCGGCGCTATATATGCCGACCTTGATAATGATGGTGATCTTGACTATGTTGTTAATAATATTAATGAAGAAGCTTTTGTGTATGAAAACAAGGTAAATGACAACAATAAGATAAGCTCGAATTTCCTGGATATAAAATTTAAAGGTTCAGTAAAGAACTTGAATGGGCTTGGCGTAATAGCTACTATCTATTACCAGGGCGGGCAACAGCAGGTATATGAGAATTCTCCATACAGAGGTTATTTAGCTACAGTTCCGGCCATTGCTCATTTTGGATTGGGTAAAATAACAACCGTTGATTCGCTGGTAGTGATTTGGCCCGGAGGGAAAAAAGAAATAATGTATAATGTGGGAGTGAACAGGCAGATTACTGCTGACCTGATGAATGCTGTGGATGCATTATCAACTGCAGATAAAAAGGCAGCAGGAAATTTATTTACAGATATTACCCGAGATGCTGAAATCTATTATTACCATTCAGAAGCTGAATTTGATGATTTTAATAACCAGCCCTTATTGCCCCGCAAATGTTCACAATACGGGCCACCAATGGCTGTTGGTGATTTAAATGGCGATGGATTGGATGATATAGTGCTGGGTGGCAATACGAGTTTAGAACCTCATATATTGTTCCAGCAAAAAGATGGAAAATTTATTAAAGCAATACTTCCCTTTGAAAATACCCCGGGATCCAGGCGGCCAGAAGCTACAGGTATCATTGTATTTGATGCGGACGGAGATGACAATAACGATATATATATGGCGAGTGGCAGCAGTGAATTTGCTGCAGGATCATTGAGCTACCAGGATAGAATTTATATGAATACCGGGAATGGTAAATTTATTATTAGCAACAATGCGATTCCGAATAATACGACCAGTAAAAGTTGTGTAAAGGCAGCCGATTTTGATCACGACGGAGATCTTGATTTGTTTATCGGAGGCAGATTGTTGCCGGGAAAATATCCTTTACCTGTAAGTTCCATGCTGCTGAGAAACGATTCTCATCCGGGGAATATTAAGTTTACTGAGGTAACTGAGCAGGTAGCTCCGGCATTGGTGAATATCGGAATGGTTTACGATGCAGTATGGTCCGACTTTGATAATGACGGATGGGAAGATTTGATTGTGGTAGGGGAATGGATGCCACTGCGATTCTTTAAAAATATCAATGGTGTATTGCAACTACAGGATTTTGGAAAAGAAGGGACACCCGGTGGTAACGGGTGGTGGAGCAGCATCACGGCTTTAGATGCAGATAATGATGGTGATATGGATTATATAGCCGGCAACTTTGGGAATAATTCCTTTTACCGGGCAGACAGTCTGCATCCCATGCATATTTATGCTGATGACTTCGACAATAATAACAGGATGGATATTATTACTACTCTTTATCTTCCGGATGAAAAAGGTGTAAAACAATCATATCCTGCTCTGGGCCGAGATGCTATTATTAGTCAGTTACCTTTTTTAAGAAAGCAGTTTAGTTCATACAAAAATTTTGGAGAAGCCTCAATTCACGATTTGTTAAACAAACAGCAACTTGAAAACGCGCTGGTACTTTCTGCAGATAATTTGAATAGCTGTCTCCTGAGAAATCTTGGAAATGGAAAGTTTCAAACATTATCATTGCCTTTCCAGGCGCAAATAGCTCCTTTATATGGAATGGTTGCCGATGATTTTAATAGTGATGGCAACATTGATGTAGCTCTTACCGGAAATGATTTTGGGACAGATGCTACTTCGGGAAGATCTGATGCTTTTAATGGCTTGCTGCTAACAGGTGACGGCAACGCAAATTTTTCAGCGACTACTATTTTACAAAGTGGACTGTATATTCCCGGCAATGGTAAGGCATTGACAAAACTTATAAGGGATAAAGAGCATTATTGTATTGCTGCTTCTCAAAACCGAGGCAAACTGAAACTGTTTCAGTCTAAAATAAGTCTACGTTTAATTCCATTACAACCTGATGAGATTCGGGCGATGGTCAAACTTAAGAATGGGAAGAGCAGGAAAGAAGAATTTTATTATGGCACCTCATTTGGTTCTCAGTCGTCACGTTTCGTTGTTATGAATGATGCTGTGGAAAGCATAACCCTGTTTTCTGTAAAGGGACAAACTCGAATGCTGAAGTAGTCTGAATGGTTGACCAACTATTCTTAACAGGGGCTTAAAGATTATTCTTCTGCTCTGCTTGCAATATCTCTTTTTCGTTTCTAACTTAACGGGATAAACAACCAACTATGGATATCCCAAAATGGAAAGCAGCAATTTTGCGCTTTGTGCAGATTGTTTCCAATATACTGAAATCGCTCTGGTTATTTTTTCCTTCTGTACTTTTTCTTCTTTTAGTAACTCTTTGTTTCTGGATGCTGAGCCAGGGCAAGGACCTGATTATAGCTTTTACAGAAAACGGGAAAGCAAAAGTGTTTTTCTTTATTGCTATTGCTTTTTGGGTATATGTAACCTGGTATTCTTCGAGGATAATTTCTTATTTGAAAAAAACACAACAGGACAACTATATACGGTTGTGCAACCCCGGTATCGAAAAAGATAAATTGTCTGCAAAATACCTGTTGCGTGCTTTTTTTCTCAATAATATTCCGCGCATGCTGGGTTTTGCCTGCTTCTTTGTTATTGCATTTGCTATTATACGACTTGCATTACCCGGGTCTTTTATAGTTAAGCATATACTGGCAATGGCAGGGTTATTGATATTACTGCTGGGCATTATGGGATGGGTCAACCGCCGTACTGATGCTTTAGCAAAAAAATATCCAAAACAGTTTAGTCGCATTTTCTGGATAGTGCTATTTAGCTTTTTACTCGTACTTATTTTATTATCTCTTTTTGATGACGATACAAGTATCTGGTGGTTGTTCACATTGGTAATCTGGTTGTTTGCTATTTTTTTACTGTACACCAATTTGAAAGAAAGAGATATGGAATTGGGAGAAATAAAGTTGATGGAGAAAAAAGATTCATGGATAACCAGGTTGTTGAAAAGCATAATGCATTGGTTAAACTTACCGGAAAAAGAGTTGGGATATTTTAAGTGGTTCAATATCATTTGTGCACTTGGCTTCATAGTATATATTGCTGTCATTATCAGTTTTGGTTTTTCAGTTTTTGTAGGTCCTTTTCCATTTGTATTGCTGGCTTTTGCAGTGTTACTTGGGTTTGGCAATTTTGTTACTGCTTTATCGGTTAAGAGCAATATCAATCTTCACTTTATCATTTTACTTTTAGCTGCAATATTCAGCTCATCAGAAAATCACAGGGTGCGTACAGTATCTCTTAACAAAAGGAATGTAAAACCGGGCATATTCGATCAGCGCCCAACAGTTCAGCAATACTTCATAAACTGGTTGCAGCAGCGTAATGAAATTGACAGTGCAGCTTCATACCCGGTTTATTTTGTTTTGGGAAATGGAGGCGCCACACGTTCAGCTTATTGGGTGACTTCAGTTTTGGGACGTCTTGAAGATGCGTCTCTTGCAGGCGGCAGCAGGTTTTCACGACATATATTTTGCCTTTCAGGCACATCGGGTGGTGGTGTAGGCATGGCAGCATTTTACAAACTATTGTACGATGCACAGAAGAATAATAAATGGGTAACAGGTTTTGAGGCTTCCGGCAAAGAGTTCCTCGGGCAGGACTATCTTACCTACACCCTGGCAAGGATGCTTGGTCCCGACTATTTTAAATATATTATTCATTGGAGTCCCTGGGGCGACCGTGCCGCAGCACTGGAATACTCCTTCGAAAATAGTGTAGATAATGGTGTTTATAAACTCCGCTTTTCTACGCCACTGGATTCTTTTATTACAAGCAATGCCTCGCTCCCTGTTTTTTGTATAAACACAACAAGGATGCAGGATGGTACACCCGGGGTTGTCAGTAATATAAAAATGGACCCGTTACTTTTCAACAAACGGGTGGATGTGCTAAGTCTGCTGCAGGATAGTTTATCCATACGCATGAGTACTGCTGCCATACTAGGAGCGAGGTTTCCATATATTAGTCCGGCAGGAAGGATAGATAACAAAGTAAACGGAAATAAAACTTATCCAAATTATTTTGTAGACGGTGGATATTTTGATAATTCAGGTGCCGGGGTGGTACAGGAAATGATTGCTGCGATTAGTAAAGTAGCAGATACCTGTTCAAACCAGGTGCTGCAAAAGCGTATCAAAAAATTGAAGTTAATCGTGCTTCATATCACTAACAGCCCGTTGGCGGAAGCTGATTTGAAAAATGTAGCTCCACTGAAAAATGATCTGGCAGCGCCTGTACTTACCATTCTTGGCGCTTACGATATGCAAACTACAGTAAACGACAGGAGGCTTGAAAATTTTATTGCGGATATCAATCTTCAATACGACTCTTCCCGTACCGGTTTCAGAAGTGCAACTTATATCCCTATAGATTTATATAATAACCCGGCTATGAATCCCACAGATACCTTACCGTATAAACGAAGCCTGTCGGATACATTGCCGAGTAATGGTCCTTATGCCATGAACTGGTTTATCTCAAAAGACGTACAAAAGCGTATGGATCAGCGATTGAAAAAGCAGCCGGTGCTTGATAGTCTGGTCAGACTTATGCAAAACGGTAAATGATATTAAAATTTATGACGCGATAATTATAAATATCTCTTAACGATTTGACAGTTTTTTTCAGGAAATTATTAATTGAATCTCTTCTATAAATTTTCCTGTATTAAAATCCGGTTTTTTTATTTAATATAGTAAAGCCTTTCTGTTTAGCACCATTCGCTAATTACGATTACATCCAACTATTTTTTTCACGCCAAAACAACCTACGATGAAAAAGTTTTTTAAAATTCTTGCTTACCTGATTTCAGGTATTATAGTGCTCGCAGCCGGGTTATTGATTTATGTAAAGGCTGCATTACCGAATGTAGGTGATGCACAGAATATCAAAATATCATACACACCCGAAAAAATTGAAAGAGGCAGATACCTGGCAAATTATGTTGCGAGTTGTACGGATTGTCATTCTACACGCGATTGGACAAAGTTTGCCGGACCAATAGTAGAGGGAACAATTGGAAAGGGAGGTGAGAGATTTGATCGTAAAGCAGGATTCCCTGGGGAATATTACTCAAAAAATATTACTCCTGCCGGTATCAGCAGATATACCGACGGAGAACTGTTGCGCCTGATCACCGCTGGAGTTACTAAAGAAGGCCGGGCAATGTTTCCGGTAATGCCTTATGTATATTATGGAAAAATGGATACTGAAGATATTGAGGCTATCATTGCCTATATCCGTTCGTTCAGTCCGATTGAAAACCAGGTACCTGAATCTGTTTCCGACTTCCCAATGAATTTTATTATAAATACTATTCCGAAAAAGTCTACTCCACAGAAAAGGCCTCCGGAAACTGACCGGCTGGCATACGGGCAATATCTTGTCAATGCCGCTGCCTGTATAGAATGTCATACTAAAGTTGATAAGGGACAGATAATTGAAAAACTTGCTTATGCCGGCGGACGTGAGTTTATGATGCCTGATGGTTCAATTCTTCGTTCGGCTAATATTACACCTGACCCTTCCACAGGTATTGGATCTTGGAAAGAAGAAATGTTTATTAATAAATTTACTTCCTATGCAGATTCATCTTACCAGCCACCAACAATAAAACCAGGTGAGTTTAATACCGTAATGCCATGGAATATGTATGGAAGAATGAATAAAGAAGACCTCTCAGCCATTTATACATATCTGAAAAGTATACCGCCGGTAAAAAATAGTGTGGAAAAATTTACTTCATCTCTTCAGCATGCAGATTCAGAACAATGAGAGTTAACGGACATTTGTAAACAACTTTTGAATTATACTTTTCAGTTTACTGTTGCAATCGTTCAATATTAAGTATGGTAACAGGAGGGATAAACTGCTGCTGATCTTCCGGCTGGTGATATATTCTTTCCACAACGTCCATGCCTTCTACTACTTTTCCAAAAGCTGCATACCCTGCTCCATCCGGGTTGTTTTGTCCGCCAAAATCAAAACCGGGTTCATCTTCGAGACAGATAAAAAATTCGGAAGTGGCAGTGCCGGGTTCGTTCCTTGCCATCGAAATAGTTCCTCTCGTATGCAGTATCCCGCTCTGGCTTGTCGGCTCATGGGGGATTGGTTTGAATTTCTTTTTTAATTCAGGGTTAGACTGCCAGATACCACCCTGTATGAGATGAGAGTGAAGATAACCCGTTACTTGGTTGTCATTACGCAACACCCGATAGAAAGAACAGTTTTTAAAATACCCTGAATCAATATTTTGCAAAAAGGCAGATACGGTAGCCGGAGCCTTTGCAGGAAATAATTCCACTTTGATGTTCCCAAATTTTGTTTCAATCACTGCTACGGGATTGTTATATTTTTTGGGGGTGCTGCAACCCAATACAGCAGTGCAAATACATATTGCAGCAATTAAAAACCAGGTAGAGGAGTGTTGCATTCCAAAGGAATGCACTCTGCTTTTATTAAAACTGTATATATAGGATAACATACTTGTTATCTTTATTTCGTTAATGACATGATTTGATTTTATCGTTGATCCGCAACCTCTTTTATCCATGTCTGGTATTTCGACTGCAGTCTTTTTACGATGTCGGGATATTTGGCAGCTTCATTACTATGTTCTGTACTATCTATTGTCAGGTTCACCAGCATTAATCCATCGGGCGTCAGTTCATTTTTCTCAGATTCAAACGGACTGTGTAATAATTTCCATTCACCTTCCCGCACTGCCCATTGGGGATTTGATTTTGCGCCCTGACTTTGCCAGTAAAATTCTTTATGAGGGCTTTGTGTTGTTGAAGATTCAATGATCGGTTTCAGGCTTCTGCCGTCAATTTTTCGGTTAGGCAATGGGATATTGCAATATGCTGCCAGCGTGGGGAACCAGTCTATATTGGCCGCAAACTGATCTCTTACAGCATTTGCTGGTATTTGCCCCGGCCAACTGATAATTGCGGGTACTTTTATTCCTCCTTCAAATAAACTAAATTTTGAACCACGTAAATTACCTGCCGAACCTCCACCTCCAAAAGTTCTTTCTTCCTTCGAAAATCCCTGGTCTGACTGGAAAACAATAATAGTATTATCCGTTAGTCCCAGTTCATCCAGTTTTTGTAAAACCAATCCGATTTTTTCGTCCATGGTTGATATAAATGCCGCATACATATTGCGTGGAGAAGGAAGGTTTTTATAGTAGTCCAGCCATTTCTTTTCACCCTGCAATGGGTAATGAGGAATATTAATCGCGAAGTAAATGAAGAATGGGTTGTTTTTATTTTCGGAAAGGAATGTATTGGTCTCTTCAACCATTAAGTCAGCAAAAAATTTTCCTGGTTCCCATATTTCCTTTCCATTACGCCACAGGTCGTGGCGGTTGGGTCCATTCCAGTAAAAATAATGTGAGTAGTTGTCAATACAACCTCCCATAAAACCAAATGAATAATCAAAGCCCTGAGCATTTGGCATAGTCTGGGGTGTGTAACCTACATGCCATTTACCAATATGCGCTGTTTTATATCCTGCTGAAGCAAAAAGCTCTGCCATAGTAAATTGCTCTCCGGGCATCCCCGCAACTCCCTCTTTTGAAGAAGCCATATTCGGCAATCCGGCTCTTTGCGGGTAACGCCCCGTGAGCAATGATGCACGGGAAGGTGAACATATAGGTGAGGCGGAATAAAATTGAGTGAACCTTACCCCATTGCGGGCAAGCCTGTCAAGATTAGGTGTCATCAGGTCATTTGAGCCGTAAATGTTCAGATCAGCAGCCCCCTGATCATCGGAGTAAATAATAATTACATTAGGTGGTTTTGATGAAGGCTGTGAAAATGAAATATGCTGCAACAAAAATATTCCAATGAATGCAGATACAATTTTTTTACACATGGCTGATGATTGTTAGACTGGAAATTCCTTAATAACTTGATCCTGCCGGGTTGACCGTTCAAAGGTAAATATATTGATACAATGTCATTTTTGTGAAAACATTTCAGGTTATAGTACTACATACCTACTGAGTGTTCGCCTTTCGTCGTGGTGTTTTGAATTGAAAGTAAGTGCCCACCAAAGTAGGGTGTGTCCCGGAAGCGTTGGAACAAAACAGGCTCTTTTGTCCCGATAGCTATCGGGATTGGCTTTTGTATGTTGGCTTTGTGCGCCTTGTCCCGCAAATAGCGTGATGCCTATCTTGGTGTGTTGGCTAATTATCTTTATCTCCGTTTATTAAATCTTCTGCAAGCATCTTTGCCTGTGTGATAACTGTCTCCACTGCTTTTTCCTGTAAATCTGGGGGGTATCCATGTAAACGTAAAATCCTTCGGATATTACGCCTTAATGCAGATTGAACACTTTCTTTAATTGTCCAGTCAATGGTTGTACTGTTACGTACTGTTTTTAATAACTCTTGTGCTATATGTTTTAATGTCTCGTCGCCAAGTATGGAGACGGCACTATTATTTACCTCTAAAGCAGTATAGAAAGCATACTCTCTAAAGTCAAGGCCGAGTTTTTCACCTTTTTTGTCTGCTGCTTTGATTTGTTCAGCAAATGGGATAAGAACTTTTTCTAAAAATTCAACCGTGTCAATCATGCCGTTGTGATAACGTTTGATTGCATCTTCCAGCAGTTCAGAAAATTTCTTACTCTCTACTAAATTTATTTTTGTCCGCTTTTTGATTTCATCTTTCAAGAGTTTTTTCAATAGCTCAACTGCTAAATTCTTTTGAGGTAAGTCTTTTAGTTCCTGTAAAAAACGTTCATCTAAGATTTCAATGCTTGGTTTCTTCAATCCTGCTGCATCAAATACGTCAATTACTTTATCGGCTGTGATGGCTTCTGAAATGATTTGCTTGATGGCAGTTTCAATTTCTTCATCACTTTTTCCCCCTTCGTTCCGGTCGGAAATTTTTACCAGTCTTGCTTTGATGGCTTGAAACAAAGCCACATTGTCCCGGATGGCAATAGCTTTTTCATGGGGCACCGAAATCGCAAATGCTTTTAATAAATTCTTTGTATTCTCAATAAAACTTTGCTCCCCGTTTTCCTGACTGAAAATATAATCAACGATGACGGGAATGAATTTGAGTTTTTCTTCAGGGGATAGTGTGAAAAACTTCTTCCAATCAAAATGCCTTAACTGGTATTCAATGGCTTCGTATAATTCCAGCATCTTGGCAACTGCCAGTTCCTGGTCAAGTGTTGGTTTTCCTTCGCCGCCGCTTGCGGTGTATTCTGCCAACGCATGTTTCAGTTCTTGTGCTATTCCTAAATAGTCAACAACCAAACCACCTTCTTTTCCTTCTGTAAAAACACGGTTTACTCTGGCGATGGCTTGCATTAAACTATATCCTCTCATGGGCTTGTCAACATACAAAGTATGCAAACAAGGTGCATCAAAGCCTGTCAGCCACATATCCCGGACAATTACCAACTTTAAACTATCCGTTGGATTTTTCAAACGTTCGCCAATAGCTTTTCTTCTTGCTTTGTTGCGAATGTGTGTTTGCATGTGCAAAGCATCGCCGGATGAACCGGTCATTACTACTTTTATAGTTCCCGATTCATCATCATCAGAATGCCAAAGCGGTCTTATTTTAATTATAGCTTCATAGAGTTCAACACAAATTCTCCGGCTCATGCAAACAATCATTGCCTTACCGTCTAAAACAGCATTGCGTTGTTCAAAGTGATAAACTAAATCTTCCGCTATTTTTTTTATTCGGTTAGGATTGCCTACAATAGCTTCCAGTCTTGTCCATTTAGCTCGTAACTGCTGACGGTTGGTTAATTCTTCTCCTTCGGTGAGCTCTTCAAACTGTTCATCTAATTTTATTTTCTCCTCTTCTTCAAAATGTACTTTAGCCAGCCTGCTTTCGTAAAAAATAGGAACAGTGGCGTGGTCGTTTACGGCTTGCTGAATATCATAAATATCAACATAGTTTCCGAAAACGGCTTGTGTATTTCTGTCCTGACTTTCAATGGGAGTGCCGGTAAATCCAATAAAAGAGGCGTTAGGTAAAGCGTCCCTAAGTTTTTTTGCGAAGCCGTCTATAAAATCATATTGGCTTCTATGAGCTTCATCACATATCACTACTACATTACGCCTTTCTGTTACCGCTTTTACCCTGGCCCCAATATATTTTACACTCGGCTCCCTTAGTGTATTTCCATCATCTTCAAAATCCTCATCTGATTCAGTCATGAACTTTTGAATAGTGGTAAAAACAATTCCTCCCGAAGCCACGCTCAATAATTTTCTCAAATGCCTGCGGTCTTCTGCTTGTTGTGGTTCCTGCCTTAGCAGTTGTTGGCAATTACTAAATGTTTCAAAAAGCTGGTCGTCTAAATCATTACGGTCGGTAAGTACCACCAAAGTAGGATTTTCCATCTTAGGTTCAACAATCAGTTTGCCCGAAAAGAATACCATACTCAAACTTTTTCCGCTGCCTTGTGTATGCCAGATGACGCCAATTCTCCCGTCACCCTCACCCTGCCCTCTCCCAATGGGAGAGGGTTTCGCCAACATGGCTATTCTTTCCAAAACCTTTTCAGGTGCGTCAAATAACTCCTTGTTTAGAAAACGCTGAACTGTGAACCCTGATGATGACAAAAATTTATCTCTCGTGGCATTATGCTTCTGTTGACCAAGCGTAGAATGAATTTCACCGTCAAATTCAACCACCAGTTTTAATTCATCGCAATAGAAATCAGCAATGTAATGCCCTATTTGATGTTGCCTTCTGAATTTCAGGTTTAGGAATTTTCTATTTCTTATCAACTCCCAGAAAAATTCCTCTGCTTTCGTTTGATTCTGCCTTAGTGCCCGTGCTTCTCTAAGCAATCCTGAAAATTCAAGCCCCGCACGGTAATGGCTCCATTCTCCCCCTGGGAGAAGGGCTGGGGATGAGGGTTGAAAGCCGGTAGCCTTTAGGCTGGCTTCAATTGCTTTATTTACCGCATAGTATTGATGATAAGCCGCAACTTTCTTCAACGTTTTGACTTTGCTCTTTTCAAATACAATGAAATGACTGATTAAGTCCAGTAGGTTTTTTTTGTTCAACATGCCTTTGAACATCACCTCTAACTGAGGTTGAAGCGTATCTGCAGTTGTTTTGCCATCCTTAGTTTTCCACGACATGAAGCGACCAAAATCACTGGTAACCGTTCCGCACAATGCATCCCAGCCATCGCTTACAATCATCAATTCATTAAAAGTGAAAAGTGAAGGAATGGCTTGTTTGTAGGTTTGCAGTTGACTGAATGCTGTTTTGATGGTGGCATTTTCATCTACTGCATTTTTCAATTCTATTACCACCAAGGGTAAACCATTGATGAATAAAATAATATCGGGGCGTTTGTTCTGGTTGCCTTCAATGATGGTGAACTGATTGACGGCTAAAAATTCATTGTTCTCAGGTTGGCTAAAATCTGCAATGTAAACTTTCTCACCACGGATACCTTCTGCTGTTCTTACTTCTACATCTACGCCTTCGGTCAGGTATTTGTGAAATGTTTCGTTATTGATTAAAGCATTTGGGCTTTCGGTGCGCAATACTTTTTTCAACGCATCCTCCTTTGCATCCTGCGAAATAGAAGGATTGAGTTTATCAATAGCATCTCGCAAACGGGTAACAAGCACTACTTCATTATACTGTCTTTCGGGATGTTCTCCATCAGGCGACAGCACCAGCCCGTTCAGGTATTGATAGCCTAAACCCTGCAGGTAGTTTAGAGCAATTTGTTCTATTTCGTTTTCGCTGATGCTGTTCATTTGTCTGAACTATGATTGATGGTGATTTGTTTGATTGTTATGATTTCGTTTCTGGTGTTTTAAACTTCTTATTTGTAAACCGCTTAAAATTTAAACTTGTTTCTCCAAAATTAATTAAGAGACCTATTTCGAGATTATACGCTTCAAGGTAATTAATGGCTTGTGCAAAATGCACATCTTCAAGTTTGGTAATTGCCTTCAATTCCACCGAAACAATTCCTTCAACTAAAAAATCTACCCTTCTTGTTCCAATCTGCTCTTCCCTGTAAAAGATGGGCATTTCAAACTCTCTGCTAAATGCCTGCCAGTCGCATTTCAATTTCTAAAGCCCTTTGATAAATTACTTCCTGAAAGCCATTACCAAGTGTTTTGTGAACGGTCATTGCACACCCGATTACTTTAGAAGTAAGTTCGGAATATTTATACTTTTCATTTATCATAGCAACTATTTTGTCTTAAACTGTGATTTATATGATTTTTGTGATTGAAATGATTTTATTACCCAAGTTAATAAAGACACTTCATCATAGTAATCATTTAATCACAAAAATCATAGTTCAGACATTTGCTGTTCATTCTTTTATTTCAATTTT
>JBDHYJ010000071.1:0-25722 GCA_039811345.1 Chitinophagaceae bacterium | reverse complement strand
CGGACCGGACGGGACTCGAACCCGCGACCTCTGCCGTGACAGGGCAGCATTCTAACCAACTGAACTACCGATCCAATTTTTTCAGGACGGCAAAGATAGGTATTTTGAGTTCACCTCAAAAAGTTTTTTAACCATCTTTATCACCCTAAACCCTGCGTTCTCATATTAACCGGTGCGGTAATAAGTATTTTCTGTTTAAATTAGTCTCCAATCACAAACATTCAACGATGCAAAGAAAAACTTTTATCAAAAATACACTGGTAGGCGCAGCAGCATTTGCCATTGTACCGCGCCATGTTCTTGGCGGAAAAGGTTATGTAGCTCCTAACGATCGCATCAACCTGGGCTTTATTGGAGTAGGCAAACAGGCAAGAGGGCTTCTTAACAACATGTCTAAACTCTCCGAAACCTTAGTGCTTGCCGCCAGTGATGTTGACAAAAAAAAGCTGGATTTTTTTATAGCGGAGGCTAAACAGCATAATGAAAAAAAATCTGCAACTGATGTAACGGGTTACGGTCACTACCGGGAATTGCTCGGACGTAAGGATATAGATGCGGTAGTTGTAGCCACACCCGATCACTGGCATGCGCAAATAGCAATTGATGCTGCAAAAGCCGGTAAAGATATTTACTGCGAGAAACCTTTGGCGCTTACAATAGCCGAGGGCAGGGCAATGGTAAACGCGGTTAGAAAATACAAGCGGGTGTTACAAACAGGGAGCATGCAGCGATCTTCCTATAATTTCAGACAGGCAGCCGAATTGGTGCTGAACGGCTATATAGGACAGGTAAAGGAAATTAATGTGTCAGTAGGTGAGCCGGTGAAACAATGCGACCTCCCGTCACTTCCTGTTCCGGAATACCTCGACTGGGATATGTGGATCGGTCCATCCCTGTACAGAGGATACAATCCAACATTGTCACCTCCCATTGAAGACAAGTCATGGGCATGGTGGCGTGGTTATCGTGGCTTCGGTGGCGGATATATTACCGACTGGGGCGCACACATGTTTGATATTGTACAATGGGCTCTGGGCATGGATGATTCCGGTCCTGCAAGTTTTACACCACCTTCAACACCAGCGGCAAAAGAAGGGCTCTCTTTTAAATATGCCAATGGTGTAATAGTAAATCACAGGCAATGGGGGCAGGGAAATGCTATACAGTTTATAGGTACAGAAGGAACGGTTGAAGTATCCAGATCTTTCATCCGTTCTACACCTGATAATATTGCAGGTATTAAGATTAAGCCAACAGATAAAAGAGTTTACTATAGTGATAATCATTACCAGGATTGGACCAATGCCATCCGTAAAAGAACAAAACCAATAGCAGATGTGGAAATTGGACACAGAACTGCTACCATCTGCAATGCAGTAAATATTGCCTACGAATTGCAACGTCCTTTGAAATGGGATCCTAAAAAGGAAAGGTTTGATGATCAATACGCCAATATGATGATATCAAGACCTTTTAGGGAACCCTGGAATTTCAATGATTTTTAGAGGACAGAATACAGTGTATAAAGTAACGGGAACTAATTAACAGATTAACAAAATATATTTATTGCTACCAGCAATAAATATATTTTGTTTTCTATCGGAGTATTACATTGGGTAACCCATAGGATGCTGATTGGTTTCGTATCTTCCTGTTTTTTCTACAGGTAGTATACGGAAAACTATCCCTCCTACCTCGTTTAAGTCTTCTGAAGTAAAAGGCCAAAGGGGATACAAATGAGCTACGTTACTGCTTATTGTTGACAACTTCCTTTTTGTAAGGGTTTCTAATGCGAGATTTCTTTCATGTTTTTCTGTCAACTCTTCAAACTTACCCCACAATATTACACTTTGCCAGTGAGCCAAATTATCTATGTTATCTACCTGCAGACAGATATCCGGATTCTTTCGCATAAAATCTATTTTCATTCCCTCTTCAGTGTGACAGTAAATGTATTTCCCATCGTATGCATAACTAATCGGAATTACATAAGTTTTACCATCAGCATGACAACCCAGCCGTCCTACAACCTGACTTCCAAGCAATTCTTCTATTTCAGTATCGGTAAGTTTACTTAACATAAAAAAAATTGAAACTTTGAAACATATAGCAAATATAACCTGCCAGAAACTATAACCTCCTGATAAAGCTTAATATTATATCTGATAATAATCAAGACAACTATTAATTTAATAAAGTTGTTTTTCTGAACAAGGATGGTTGTTACAAACATGACCAGAATCATATCCGACTCTAATAATGATCAAATATTTCAATACCGGTACTATTTAATTTGAGGGGTTAATTACTGTCAAAAATCCGGGGAAAAGGAATTTTATTGATAAGTAAGTAAAGTGGTACCTATTTAAATAACAATTGCATAAAATAAAATGGAATTAGCTGCTCAGGATATTAAACCTGGTGATAGTGTTTCAGAAATTGTAAAGCGAAACTACCAGACTGCGGATGTATTTAGTAAATACGGAATAGATTATTGTTGTGGGGGGAAATGGCCGCTGAAAATGATCTGTGAAAACCGGGGACTCGATACAGATAAAATTATTGAAGAATTACATCTTGCCCAGTATGAAATGCATTTTTCTCACCTGATTAACTTCGGGGAATGGGATGTGGATTTTTTAGTTGATTTTATTATTCATATACATCATCGCTATTTCGTTGCTTCTTTACCGGGTATTACTTCTCTTGTTGAAAGTTTTATTAATAAGCATAAGGAAAAATATCCCGGGTTGGCTGACCTGACACAGCATATCAAAGATTTATCGGGAATTATTCTGAAGGGTATACACCGAAAACAGGAAGTATTGTTTCCTTATATAAAACAGATCTCGCATGCTCATGCAGGTAAAGAACTTTATGCCCGGGCATTTGCACGTACCCTTAAAAAGCCGCTTGAAGAAGTGATGCAAACTGAAACTCAACAGGTAAATGAAATTTTATCGCTGTTTCGTATAAAAACCAATAGCTATACACCACCCGAAAATAGCTGTGTCACTCATAAGGTTGTTTTTGCCCGGCTGCGGGAGGTTGATATCAATCTTCAGCATAACAGGCGCCTGGAATATGATATACTTTTTCCCAGGGCGCTTGCCATGGAACGTGAACTGATTGCACGGGAATAATTTTTTTGCTGTCAGCAATGTATTTCATCAATCAATTGTAATTTCCCCCGATGATTGAATTTAACAGCAGGCAGGCAACAGTTTATGCAACGCTAATATTTGTAGTTACGCTCGTGCTTGGATATTTTTTCCCGGGCAAAACCATTGTAAGCAGCGGGATGCTCGTTGCCATATTTCTTACTATTTTTATCCGGCAACGGCTGTCTACTATTATTGCCGGCGCACTAAGCATTACCATTGCGGCAATTTATCCTCTTATCCATCAGTATCAAACAGGTGTTTTTACTGGGGTCACAGAAAATCTGTTTATTATCTTATTGATTTTTGCATCCACATTGCTAGCCTGGTATATCAAGTCATTATTAGCTCATGTTCAGTTCGATCGCACCCACATGACCTCACTCTTTGAAAATGCCACTGAAGGAATTATTCTTACCGATACTTCCGGCACTATAATGCTTGCAAATCCTTCTGCAGAACATGTATTCGGTTACGAAAAAGATGAACTGATCGGCAAACCTGTCGAACAGTTGATCCCCACAAAGTTTCATACTCATCACGGAAGCCTGAGAAAAGGATATTATAAAGTGCCTGCTAACAGGCCGATGGGATTGGGCAGGGAGCTTTTTGCCATTCGCAAAAACGGAAAAGAATTTCCGGTAGAAGTAAGCCTTAGCCATTACACTCAGAATAATGAATTATTTGTTATTGCATTTGTAGTGGATATTACTCAAAGAAAAGAGACAGAGCATAACATACATCAGAAACAAGTTGAACTGGAAAGGATTACTGCTGAAGTCCAGTTGCTTAATGCCCGGCTTGAAGCAAAAGTGGAGGAACGTACGGTTATACTAAAAGAAGCCCTTGAAAGACTTGAAGAATCGCAGAAAGAATTAAATGAATCCCTTGCCAAAGAACGTCATTTGAATGAACTGAAAAGTCGTTTCGTATCTATGGCTTCGCATGAATTCAGAACCCCATTAACCACTATTCTTTCTTCAGCAACCCTCGCTTCAAAATATACCAATACATCAGACCAGGAAAAAAGAGAAAAACATATTGGCAAAATAAAAGATGCAGTTAAACACATGAATGAACTGCTGGAAGATTTTTTATCACTCGGAAAACTTGAAGAAAATAAAGTTGCCATCAGTATTTCTTCCTTTAATGTACTTGAATGTATTGAAGAAGTATCCGAAGAAGTGAGGGCACAGGCAAAGCAGGGTCAGGTGATAAGGATACATTCAGAAGGTGATGCCATATTCACTACCGACAAGCGGTTGCTTAAAAACACGCTAATCAACCTGCTCTCAAATGCTATTAAGTTTTCTGATGAAAATACTTATATAGATGTTACCGTTGTCAATGCTGCAAAAAAACTTACGATATCTGTTAAAGACAATGGAATAGGCATACCGGCAGAAGATATCTCTCATTTGTTTGAAAATTTTTACAGGGCAAAGAACGCCGCTAATATTCAAGGCACGGGACTGGGATTGCCAATTCTTAAAAGATATCTCAATTTGCTGAACGGAAAAATAGAAGTAATCAGTCAACTGGAGAAAGGATCAACGTTTACCATTACACTGCCTTTGGCTGAATAAAGCATTTGTCAGGGATGACATGATTCCGAAATGCCAGGATCGTGTTGAAGTACCGGGCTTATAAAAGGGATGCCAAGGTTGAGTCCCCGCAAAATAAGTATGAGAGCCATTAATGCAATTCCATAAGGAACAATCCGGCGTAGAGTGTGCCGTAGAGACAGTGAAAGCCTTGCACCTATTAAACCTAAGGCCATCATTGCCGGCAGGGTAGCTGCACCAAACATTGCCATAAATAGCATGCTATGCAAAACGGAACCTGTAGTAAGTGCACCTGCAATTGCTACATATACCATTCCACAGGGCAATAACCCATTAGCCATACCAAGCGCTAAAAACGAAAATGGTGATGATGATTTCAAAACTGAACCGATCAGTAGTTGAACTTTTTTATTGTACCCGTTTAAAAAAGCAGGCTGAACATTACGATGATATACATAATACAGTATTGTCATCAACAGCATAAAAACTCCAAGCCCTATAGAAAACCCCTGTTGTAACCCTGCGATATACAGATGTCGGCCTGCATATCCGAAAACCAGTCCCAATGTTGTATATGTTATAATACGACCTGAATTATAGGTTAGTAATGCAAAAATTCTTTTTGAGGAAGAAAGATGATAGACCGGCAGTGATAATGCCAGCGGCCCACACATGCCTACACAATGCAGACTACCGAATAAACCAATAATCAATCCACCGCTAAGTACTGCCCACATACTACAAACTCAGTTTTTGCTCTTTATAATAACCGGTGTTATTACTAACCCATTCCAGCTTCACAGTATAATTTCCCGGCTCGAACAATGAAACATCAAAAGCCTGAATACCGTTGCTGTCTGGCGAGAAAGATAATTTTCTGTCAAGGTTAGCATTATAGGCGCAATAAAACCACAGCGCACCTGTTATCTTTTCTCCCTTCATTTCATCGGGTAACTGCACCAGGATCTTGTCACCGCTTTTTTCAATTTTTACTGCTGTCTTCAACCGGTTGACACGATTGGCCCCATCTATAACTTCCTGATATTTTAATTCGTTCTTATAATAATCCTTATCTACCAGTTGAAAATCGGTATTCAAACTTTTATATACCAGGCACGCCATCATTCCGGTAAAACAGAGTATCGCGATCAGTAATTTATGTCCCCAGTTCATGAAAATACTTTTTAAATAGAATATTTATAATCCCACTACACCTGGTTAACGGCCTGCAGGCCCCATAAAAGTAGTATTGAGTGTTGTAATTTTATTATCCCCTTCAAACACACTCACAGATAGCCTGGTCTTTCTTTCTTTAATAATATTTCTAGGTAATACAATGAAAAATGATCCTGTGCCCTGTCCTTCTTTTTTTACAATAATATTGTGTCCTTCGGCTTCAATAATTCTTCCCGGGGTATTATCCAGCTTCAGAGAAATGGAAAGGTCTTTCACAGTTTTGTTGATCATTTTAATATTATACAGGTTGGATACACTGTCCTTACCACGCTCCTGGTACAGCATTCCGCCTGCACGTATAATGGTGCCATCAACATCTTTTCTTGAAACCAGCAGTACGGTAAGCACTCCTGTAAGTATAATAAGCAGAATCGTATAAAATTTCATTCTGCCGGTATACTGCAGTTTTTTCCCTTCGGCAATACCGTTTTCCGATGCATACCTGATCAATCCTTTGGGTTTACCTGTTGCTTCCATCATTTTATCACAGGCATCAATACACGAAGTACAACCCACACATTCCATTTGTGTACCATTACGAATATCTATCCCTGTAGGACAAACTTTTACGCATTGAAAACAATCAATGCAATCCCCGGTTTCAACATCAGCCGTTTTTTGTTTTTTGAATTTTCCTCGGGGTTCACCTCTTTTATAGTCGTAAGCAACAATCATTGAGTTTCGGTCGAGCAATACCCCCTGCAACCGGCCGTAAGGACACACCACAGTGCAGGCCTGTTCTCTGAAGTAGGCATATACTCCATAAAAAGTTCCTGCGAAAAGTATAATACCTGCAAGCCCACCTATATGCTGCGAAGCCGGCTCTGTTATGATCGTAAGCAGGGTTTTCATCCCGATGAAATATGACAGGAAAAAATTGGAAATAATGAAGGCAATGGCAAAGAATACAAAATGTTTCAATGCTTTCTTCCTTATCTTTTTACCGGTCCAGGGTGCTTTATCCAGCATCTTTTGAGCAGGAGCATCTCCCTCAATAGCAAATTCTATCTTACGGAAAAGCATTTCCATAAAGATAGTTTGCGGGCAAACCCATCCACAAAACAATCGGCCGAAAGCAGCGGTAAATAATATTATAAATACAATGCCTGTGACCATGAAAAGACCAAAAATGAAGAAGTCCTGCGGCCAGAATACTTTACCGAATAAAATAAATTTAGCATCAGGAATATTAAACAGGAACAAAGGCCTGCCCTTATATTCGATGAACGGTAATGCAAAAAACAATGCAAAAAAGAACCAGCTTACCCAGGTGCGTATGTTAAACAGTTTACCACGCGTCTTATGAGCATACACCCATTTCCTTTTACCTTTGGCATCTACCGTGGCAATCCTGTCCCGGAATGATTCATCTCCACCTGTCGTTTTTTTATTTACCTTTTCCATATTTACTGTTGCTTAGTGCTGTCGCTGACTGCTTCATTCGCCGGAGCGCCTGCTGCATCTTCTTTGTAAACATCACCCTGCGGTGGTTTTGCATCTGGCGGATTAGTACCATGCAATGATTTGATATAGCTTGTTACCTGTGCAATCTGTTTGTTGGAATAAGTAGACTGCCATTGAGGCATAGCATTAATACCGTAGCGAATGGTTTTGAAAATACTTTTTACATCCCCTCCATGCATCCAGTTATCATCGGTAAGGTTAGGCCCTACCAAACCGCCACCGTCTTCTTTATGACAAGCTGCACATGAAGTTGTAAATATCTTTTTGCCTTCTGCAATATCTGCTGCATCTGTCAGAAGCACTACTGTATTTTCATCTATAGCTTCACCCTTTTTTTCAAGATAGGCCTTCAACTGTGTATCTGCTGTTTTAATAGATATCTCCAGCTCTTCTTTGCTCAACGGCGCACTATATGCAACATGATAACGCCATAAATACACTACACCAAAGAGTATGGTTGCATAAAAACCATACAGCCACCAGGGTGGTAGTCTGTTGTCTAACTCACGTATACCATCATATACATGTTCAAGTTCCATCGACGACTCCTGCTCTATTGGTTTCATTTTGTTAAGCTTTGCCCACCAGTTTGCCAATGATCTTTCTTTTTTCACAACAGCATCACCGTACACTTTTTCAACATCTTTTTTGAGTAAAAATTTAATATTGATTATCAGTGCAAGAATAATGAGCAGTTCAATGAAAATAATAGTCAACATTGAATAAAAAGCAACTGGAGAGAGTCCTCCTATATTGGTAGCCGAAGTTGCAGTTGCTGTTTCTCCCTGGGCAAAAACTCCGGAAGACAACAACAGAAAAACAGGGAGCAAAACAGCAGTGATGGTTGTTTTGCTTTTACTTTTTTCTTCCATTTCCTTTTTGAGTTTTATGCCTGCAATCTCTACCAGCAGCTTACCAAGCATAGCAATAATAACCAACAGGATGATCATTAATGTTACCAGTGTAAGCGCCAGTGAATTTGACAGGGATGACGGCACGGGCGGACCCCCTGCAACTGCAGAAAGATTTGATGTTACTGCAAAAACGAATATCATTAAGGCAATCCTGGAAATACGGCAGTGAACCCGATTGTATATATTTTTCAGAGACATAAAATTAGTTTTGAATTTCTTGGTCATCTAATGGTATACGACTGTTTGCAATCAGCCTGTTTTTATCCGATTTAAAAACCCAGGTAAGCACGGCAAGGAAAAACAGGAAGAATATACCGAAGGAAAGCAGCGCATATATATCAACCTTGCTGATCTTTTCGAGATAATGAATGAATTTCATATACGTAGTTTGAAATAATTATTTAATTGCTGTTTGAGTTTTACTCTGCTCCAGTTTTATATCCTTACCAATACGCTGCAGATAGGCGATAAGCGCGATGATCTCTTTGTTTGGTGGTGTTTCTATTTTGTCTTTCTTCAAACTTTCGGTAATGGAAGCTGCCTGTGCCGACAGTTCGGTATTGGCTATCTTATCATAGCCTGCAGGATAGGGTACACCAAGCTTTTGCATAGCCCTTATTTTTGCTCCGGTAGTGGTTGTATCCAGGTTGTCGTCAAGCAGCCAGGAGTAGGTAGGCATAACAGATCCCGGCGACATAGAAGTTGGATCATCCATGTGATTGTAATGCCAGCTATCAGGATATTTACCGCCCACTCGTGCCAGGTCGGGTCCTGTACGCTTGCTACCCCACTGAAAAGGATGATCATACACAAATTCACCAGCTTTGGAGTACTCACCATAACGGGCCACTTCATCTCTGAAAGGCCGAACCATTTGTGAGTGACAGGTATAGCAACCTTCTCTCACATAAATATCTCTTCCATGTAACTCGAGCGGGGTATATGGTTTTACGCTGGCAATAGTTGGCACATTTGATTTCACCAGGAATGTGGGCACCATTTCAAGTATACCTCCTATACCCACAACAATAAGACTAAACACAAGCAGGGTTACCGGTTTGCGTTCAATTCTTCTGTGCCAGCTTTCCCTGGTATGTTCATGCGCTTCTTTTACAATAGGTGCAGCCTCTGCTTCCTCGTTTGCAACAAATTTTCCTTTCGCTATTGTTTTAACCAGGTTATATGTCATCAGCAATGCTCCAATAAGGTATAATCCACCTCCTATACTTCTCGAAACATACATCGGGATAATATTAGTTACTGTTTCAAGGAACTGGAATTTCAGTTGGCCTTCAGGGGTAAAAGTCTTCCACATAATACTTTGAGTAAACCCTGCCCAGTATAACGGTACCGCATAAAGTATAATTCCGATTGTACCCAGCCAGAAATGGTTAGTCGCCAATTTCTTGGAGTACAGCGGTGTGTTCCACATTTTCGGAACCAGATAATACAGCATGGCAAAAGCCATAAAGCCATTCCAGCCCAGACCACCCACGTGCACATGGGCAACTATCCAGTCGCTGAAATGAGCTATGGCATTTATGTTTTTCAAACTCAGCAACGGACCTTCAAGTGTCGCCATACCATAGCAGGTGATAGCAACTACCATAAATTTCAAAACAGGATCTTCGCGTACCTTATCCCAGGCGCCACGCAGTGTAAAGAGACCGTTGAGCATTCCACCCCACGACGGGAAAATAAGCATCATTGAGAACACTGTTCCAAGGGACTGTGCCCAGTCTGGCAGCGCTGTATACAACAGATGGTGCGGACCTGCCCATATATATATAAATATCAGCGACCAGAAGTGAATAATAGAAAGCCGGTAAGAATAGACAGGACGGTTGGCAGCTTTGGGCAGAAAATAATACATCAACCCAAGTATAGGTGTGGTAAGAAAAAAGGCAACAGCATTATGTCCGTACCACCATTGTACCAGCGCATCCTGCACCCCTGCGTACCAGCTATAACTTTTGAATAATGTAACCGGAATCTCGAATGAGTTTACAATATGCAGCATTGCTACGGTAACCCATGTAGCTATATAAAACCAGATAGCTACATATAAATGTTTTTCCCTGCGTTTGATTATAGTACCAAACATATTGATACCAAATACCACCCACACCAGGGTAATAGCAATATCAATCGGCCATTCCAGCTCTGCATATTCCTTACCGGTAGTAAAACCAAGCATAAGGGTTATAGCCGCAGATGCAATAATTAACTGCCATCCCCAAAAGTGTATCCAGCTTAGCGTATCGCTGTACATTCTTGTCTTGCACAACCTTTGAAGGGAGTAGTAGACCCCGGTAAAAATACAGTTGCCTACAAAAGCAAAGATGATGGCATTGGTATGTACTGGCCTGATGCGTCCAAATGTTGTGGGAGCATAATGAAGACTGGCAGAGGGGGCATATATCTGAATAGCAGCCCATAGCCCTGCAAGCATACCTACAATTCCAAAAATAACTGTAGCATAGCCAAAAGCTTTTACAATCTTATTGTCGTAATAGAATTTCTCTAATTGCATAAACCGGTAATGTTTGTCTTGATTTTTTATAATTGGGATGATGATTGCGATTCGTTGTCGAAAAGGATGCGCGATGCCGGGGAAAAATCGTCTTCAAACTGGCCTGTCTTTACCCCCCATAAAAATGCTGCCAGGAATAACCCTGCCACTGATATACTTGCCAAAAGGAGAATGACAATAACAGCCATAGCGGAAAATAAATTTTTGTAAAAATATCCTCCAACCTACTCCGGAATCATAAGTTGCATCAATTGATAATATGATTTTTGTCAGGAGAAATATAGGAAGAGGCAATAGTGAATTGCAATGGAACTCTATCTCACGTCACTCACTTCTCATTTTCTCACTTCTCACGTCTCTCACACCCTCACCTAAGCCGCATCAGGCGTGCTCCCATATGGCTGGCGCCAAAACTCAGCAGCACAATACTTATAGAACTTGCAGGCATAAGTATCGCAGCTATCAGCGGAGAAAGATTTCCCTGAACCGCAAAATACAATCCTATAATATTATACAAAATGGACAGCACAAAACAGGTAAG
This sequence comes from Chitinophagaceae bacterium, assembly GCA_039811345.1. Lineage (GTDB taxonomy): Bacteria > Bacteroidota > Bacteroidia > Chitinophagales > Chitinophagaceae > Agriterribacter. The sequence goes on along the minus strand of JBDHYJ010000071.1, from coordinate 14,308 downwards.
CACAATTTTCCGGTTCATTTTACTCAGCCGGATAAACTTGCTGAGTAAGGGTAATTGCTTTGCGGCTATTATTCCATCACTGGCAGGAGTAAAATTGTTTGTCTGTTCACTAACGGCTATACCTACATCACTCTGTTTCAAAGCGCCTGCATCATTCAACCCATCGCCGATCATCATTACTTTTTCGGCTTTTTGCTGCAGGCTTTGTATATAATGCAGTTTATCTTCAGGCCTTTGATAAAATAGCAATTTGGTATTACTCCCGGTGATCTGCTGAAGTTTTTGCATCTCAGCATTATTATCACCGGATATAACTGAAAGCTTATAACTTTTCGACAGTTCATTTAATAGTTCGGGTATTCTTTTGCGGTATTGGTTACTAAACAAAAACTTTCCCGTAGCCTGGTTCTCAAAACGGATATGAACCACGGTAGCCTCAGTACCACTTTGCTGCTTATCCATGTCTGCTCCAATCCATAGCCAGCGATCATTTACAAAACCTTCTATACCCTTGCCGGGATATTCTTTATAACCCTGCACTGCAGGCTTTTCATCAACTTCAAAATTAGATACCAATGCCCTGCTGAGCGGATGAGTAGAACAGGAAGCCAAAGCCACAATTTCAGATATCTCGGTTTCACTCAATTCACGCCCTTCATAAAGTATCACCTGTTCACCTGCAGAAGTAAGTGTTCCGGTTTTGTCAAAAACAATGTGATCAACCTTAGCAATTTCTTCAAGCACCCCGGCTTTGCGCAGATAAAACTGGTTTCGGGCAAGTATATTCAAGATATGTCCATTGGTAAAACTGTTGGACAGAAGTAATGCACATGGACAAGCGATAATGAATACCGCCGTTACGGCATTCCATATCCGCAACGGGTCATGAAATGCCCAATATAAAGCTGACAACCCGGCAATAAGAAAAACTATAACTGTAAAGTATTTGCTTATCCTGTGTACAAAAGATACTTTCTTTTCTTTGTGAGGTTGGTCGTCTTTATTCCATAAACTTGTAAGATAGCTCTGGCTCACTTCTTTGATCGCCATTACTTCAATATTGCCTTCTGTTTGTCTGCCCCCTGCATATACAATTTCTCCTATTTCTTTCATTACAGGCAGAGATTCACCGGTAACAAAACTATAATCAATTAGTGCATTTCCTTTAGTGATCAGACCATCAGCAGGAATAAGTTCGCCATGATGAATAAGCAATGTATCATTCACCTTTATCTCAGGTAAAAGTGTTGGTATTTCATTTTTATTTTTAATTACAGACACAGCTACAGGGAAATAGGAACTGTAATCTCTATCAAATGAAAGCTGCCGGTAAGTTTTGTCCTGCAATACTCTTCCGGCGAGCATAAAAAAAACAATACCGGTCATAGAGTCAAAATAACCACCGCCAGTACCCGAGAACACTTCCCAAATACTACGGACAAAAGTGATGATAATAGCAAGGGCGATGGGTATATCAATATTCAGGAATTTATGTTTAATGCCTTTCCAGGATGATTCAAAAAACGGGAATGCAGCATAGAAAAAAACCGGTAACGACAACAAAAGATTCCCTGTTCGGAATATCCGTCTGATAGCTTCATCACCAGTATCAATACCCAGGTAATCAGGGAAGCTCATCAACATTATATTACTGAAGCAAAACCCGGCTATCCCAAGTCTTATGATTTGCGATTTGTCTACTGCCGGGCGTGTTTGTTTTAAATCATTCAGACTGATATAGGGTTCGTAACCCACTTCTGTCAGTTGTTCGGCCACTTCCCGAAGTGAAACCTTCTTGCTTTCAAAAACAACTTCCACTTCCTTGCGGGTAAAATTCACTTTGGCAGACACTATTCCGGATCTCAGTTTATGCAGGTTTTCCAGCAGGTAAAGACAGGAACTGCAGTGTATCTGGGGCAGGTAAAAAGTGATATAGGTATGAGTTTCGTCTTTGAACGAAATGAGCTTCACGCCTATCTTTTCATCATCAAGAAAGGCAAACTTATCCCGCCTGGCCGGAGTTTTCTGGGTTATGCCGGGAGTATCATTGAGATTGTAATACCGGCAAAGTCCGTTTTCATTGATAATTTCATATACCATCCTGCAACCCTCGCAACAGAATATTTTATCCAGGAGTTTAATACTCCTGTTATTGCAGGGCTCACCACAATGCACACATTGAACATTTTCTTTAACCGGGGATGACATATAGCCTGCAAAATAGCCCGGTGGGTAAACCTGTTTTATGATGCTTCTCAAGAGTAGTGCTGATTAAAGTCAAATCCTAATGAGTATATTTGCAATTTGTATCAAATGGAAAAATTATGTCTCAGCATACGATTTTGATTATTGATGATAATGATGATTTGAGAGAGAATACCGCGGAACTTTTGTCGCTCGGAGGGTATAAAACACTCGTTGCCGAAGACGGCAAAAAAGGTGTTTCGCTTATATTGTCGGATAAACCTGATCTTGTAGTTTGTGATATTATGATGCCGGGGCTTGATGGATATGGCGTACTGCACCTGGTACGTAAAAATCCTGAGACAGAAAACATCCCATTTATTTTTCTAACTGCAAAGACCGAACGAAGTGATTTCAGGAAGGGTATGGAGATGGGTGCAGATGACTATATCACCAAACCTTTTGAAGAGCATGAACTGATGAATGCCATAGAAAGCAGGTTAAAAAAATATGAAGTGCTCCAGAAAAAGTACAGCACCGGGGCAAAAGGTTTTAGTGAACTAACCAGCGACCTTTCGGATTCAGGAATATTTCCATTGGATATGGAAAAATATAATACCGAGACATATGCAAAAAAGCAGATGCTTTTTACGGAAGGCCGGCGCCCGAGATTTCTCTATTATTTAAAGAGTGGTAAAGTAAAAGGTTTCAGAGTGCATGAAAATGGTAAAGAATATATTACCGATCTTTTTAGCAAGGGAGACTTTATTGGATATATGCCATTGCTTGAAGGTAGGAATTATGATGAAAATGCATTGGTACTCGAAGATGCGGAAATAGTGGAAATACCTTCAGAAGAATTTATACAAATGGTATATGACGATATAAGTGTAGCAGCAAAATTCATCAAAGTGATTTCTCAGAACGTAAAAGAGAAGGAAGAAAGGCTGCTTAACCTTGCGTATGGTTCGCTGCGCAAAAGAGTTGCCAAAGCCTTAGTAGAAATCCATGAAAAATTTAAAGACAACGGGAAAAACAGCAGTATTGAAATTTCAAGGGAGGATATGGCGCATTATATAGGAACAGCAACTGAATCTCTTATACGAACACTCAGCGATTTTAAGAGTGAAAAACTAATTGAAATCAAAGAAGGGAAAATTATCATTACTGATATGGTAAAGCTGAAAAACCTGGCGTATTAGTTTCCTTAACTTTTACCCTGCTCCATTGATGTGAATAGAAAACAGAGATATACACAGACGATTTATCGTTTGAGATTTATTGTTTACCGTTGATTCTTTATGTAAGACCCAAATGCACTTATATCATCAATCTCTTTTTTCATTGCATCGTCGCCTCGTTGCACCCTTTGCGTGAAATCCCTTACTCCCATTGCGCCTTTGCCTCGTTGCGCTCTTTGCGTGAAATCCCTTACTCCTTTAACGCCTTTGCCTCATTGCGCCCTTTGCGTGAAATCCTTTATTCCCGTTGCGCCTTTGCCTCTTTGCGTGAAACTCTTTCGCACTTATATCATCACTCATTTCCCCTTGCGCCTTTGCTCCCTCTGCGCTCTTTGCGTGAAACCCATCACTCTCATAGCGCCTTAACTCTCGCTGCGCTCTTTGCGTGAAATCCTTTACACCCGCTGCGCCTTTGCCTCTTTGCGCTCTTTGCGTGAAACCGTCGTGAATCCCCTCCACACTCATATCATAATCTGCCAGATATATTTTGTCCCCCATTTACCCCAGCGCTTAAGACTTTTTTGTATGGTTTTCTCCATATCAGAGTAATTAGTGTCCTTTCCCTTCTTAGGAGGAAGAATCCCATCCGCTTTCACCGGTTCAAGTTCAACTTTAGTAGCATACCAGTTGGCATACATTCTTGGTATCACCAGTCCAAGTATCATACCCGGTAAACCCTGAAATGATTCCGGACCTCCGCTTGATACAATTTCATCGGTATAGAAAGCAACTACAAATACAGAGTCCATAATAACTGTGAAAGCCCTTTTACATTCAAACCCCGCTATTTTCCGGGTATCCTTAGTGATATGCCATTTATATTTTCTAAGGCTGTCCTGTATTAAAAAAGATTCATCAAAAACCTGTTTAGCAGCAATAGTTTTCTGATTATTAAAATCGGTGTATACAATATTTGAAGTAGCCGGGCCTTCACCAAATGGAGATGCCTTTTCTCCACTCTCTCTGCCCGGCTCATATAAAGTTTTCCCATCCGAAAAAATGAGATTAAAATAAGTATGCCTGTATTCCGGAGTCTGCTTTTTAAGAGTGGCAGCCCATCCGTCGTCTCCAAGATCCATTTGCTTATATACATTCACCGTTTTTTCAAACTCAATTTTTCCTTTAAGAATAAACTGGGCATAGGAAAATGAAGTAACACACAGTACGACCGGCAGCAGGATGATTAAGTTTTTGTTCATAAATAATCAGTTTTGAGCTTGTGCATTATTTTTTGAAAAATTCCAGGTAAAGCTTATCAGCCAGAACCGTTTTAATGTTGTGTAAGTATTCTCGGTAATAAAATTACTTTGTATATCCCTTCTGAAACCAATGTTTTGATTGAGTATATCATTGATTGAAAACTTCAGAGTACAGGTTTCCTTAAACAAACGCTTGCCTAAAGATGCATTCCAGATAATAGTATTCCGGTTTTGATCAAAAACATTTGTCTTTTGTCTGAAATTAAAATTCGCATCACTGGACAGTTCAAATTTATACGGCAAAGCAAAGTAGGTTTCTGCGTTATAACTGTATACCCAGTATTTGGTTTTGATGGCTTCGTTAATAGAACTAACCGAAGTATTGTAAGATATATTTGCACTGAGTTCAATATTCATCTTTTTTTCGTTGGAGAAATATCCGCCGAAACCGGTTGAATAAGTGTTGTTGTGTGTGGTGTTTTTCTGCAGATTCACAAAATTGATTCCTTTACCTCCGTAAACACGAAGGTTGGCAAAGAAAGTAGTCTTAACAGACGGAACCTGCATATTATAACTAATGTATGAGGAGTAATTGTAAATACCGTTACTGTTTACAGATTGGTATATGCGTTTGCCAAACTTATCAATCGAATTGTTGGTTGTAATGGCATTATTTATAAGATTAAAGCTTGCGTTAGCAAATATCCCTCTTTGCTTAAGTACCTTGTAATCGTTGAAATACACATTGAACCTGTGATTGAATGCGGGCTCAAGATCAGGGTTTCCGATAAAAACATTCAGCGGGTCATTGTTTTCCACAACAGGTTGTATCTGCTGGATGGTAGGCTGCTGTGTGCTTCCGCTATAATTGAAGCTTAGCCGCGTTTGTGGTTTGAAATTGTAAAAGAAATTGACCTTGGGAAACAGGTTTAGCCTGTTGTAGCGAAATGAAGAATCTTTAATATTATCTTTTTGTGTATAAGCCTGTGAAGCCAGGTCGCTGCCTATAGTGAGATTATATTTCTTTTTAGCAATACGATAAGCAAGTCCGCCGGCGTTGGTAGTAACCCGAAAATCATAATCGTTGGTGAGGATGGGATTGATCACATCATATTTACCATCATTATAGTCATAAGTGGTGCGATCGGCACTGCTGGTAGTATTGGATAAACCATAATTAACGATGATATAATTATCCTTACTGATGGGTTCTGTGTAGGTAACTTTCCCATTGAAAGTAAAAAGTTTGCTATGGTTATATTTCCGCTGGTTAATAGTATCATTCTGAAGAATTTCACCCGATGTGCCGAAGAAGCTGTTAAGCGCATCAAGATAGCCCTGTGAATTATTGTCGGTATATTTTTGTTCCATCGTTGCGGCTATCGTTCTTCCGGTTTTATGAAATTTTTTTCTGTAAATAATATTGGTATTTAATGAAGCTTCATTGTTTGCGTTAGAAGTTTTTCTGTTGCTGGTATTTACAGGATCTGAATCTTCATTAAGCGCTTCCGAATAAAAAATATTATTGTTTTCCGTATGCCCTTTATACCCGCTGAAAATAAATTTCAATGATGAACTGGAGTCAAGCTGTATCTCGTATTTGCCGCTCAGGGTATTGCGGTATCGCTGCGCAAAGTTAGCGTTGCGCTGGTTCATATAATACAGCGTATCGGGAAGGATGTATTGAGTTTTTGTTTCACCATCACCATCCACATCAAGTTTTTTATACATATAGCTGGCGTTGAAGTTGTGTTTGTTCTCATTCCATTTGTTGGAAAAATGTGCCCCGCCTGTCCATGCGCGGGGCAGTCCGTTGCCATTAAAATCAAATGCATCGTTTTCGGCAAAGGAATAAAAGAACCCGCTATTTTCATCGTACTCAAAGTTTTCATCAGAGCCCAGGTATTGCCGGCTGTCCTGCCAGTTAAGCCCAGTTTGCCCGGTATTGGACATAGTGCCAAATGCAGCAATCTTTCGCTTGCCTTTAAAAAAGTTGACCATGGCTTCATTGTTGAATTTATCTTTCAACCCGCCACCGGCACTAACTTTTCCGAAATAACCATTCTTTTTATCTTCTTTGAGTTTTAAATTGATAGTCTTCGTTTTTTCTCCATCGTCAATACCGGTAAAAGCAGCCTGATCGCTTTTCTTATCAAATACCTGTACTTTATCTACTGCGTCGGCTCTTATATTGCGGGTGGCTACAGTAGGATCATCGCTGAAGAACTCTTCACCATCAACCAGCACCTTTTGTACTTCCTGTCCCTGTGCTATGATTTTCCCGTTTTTATCTACCTGTATACCTGGCATTGCCTTCAGCAACTCCTCTGCATTGGCATTTGCTCTTACCTTAAAACTGTCTGCCGTAAATTCGAGCGTATCTCCTTTCAATCGTATAGCATTATTCTGGCGGATGACAATTTCTTTGAGCAACACACTTTTGTTGATGAGATTAATATTTCCCAACCTGATATCAGCTCCAGGTTTTACTTCAACATCGTCCACATAATCGGCAAATGCAGGAAAAGAAATAATGACAGTAAATAAACCTTCCTTTATGTTTTTCAGGGAAAAATTGCCATTCTTATCGGCACGGGTAAATTTATACAACAAGGAATCGGATTTTTGCAGAAGAGAAACTACGGCATATTGTAACTTATTGTGGTTGACTGTATCAGTTACTGTTCCGCTTATTGTCGCAGTTTGTGCAAAAGAACTGTGTACGACAAAGGTGAAGCAGAAGACAAAAACAGTGAGTCTCAGTGTTGTGTTCATTTGACAAGACTATCGTTTAAAATAAAAACTAATCCCTGTAAATAGAAAAGACAAGAAAATTTTTACACTATGGTTTTACAAAGTGACACAAAGCAGATACACAAAAATTGGATTAATGAGGTAAGGATAAAAAAAGAAAATGAAACCTATTTGGACAAACAAATATCCTTAATCCCCAACGGTAACCCAATCTGCAACGTTAAAATTTACGTTAATATTTATTAAAGGTTGTTATACACTTTAAGAATTGGCTCCCGCAATGCTGATGCAGCATTGCTGCAGTAATAATAAATAATATCAGCTATTGCATCTGGTTTTACCCATGTAGAAATATCAGCATCAGGCATTGCCGCCCTATTTTGCGGAGTATCAATAATACCGGGTACCACCACACTTGTTACTACTTCAGTACCTTTGGCCTCTTCATTTAAAAGTTCTGCCAGTCTGAATAGCAATGATTTTGACAAACCATAAGAAATTAGCCCCTTACTATATTTAGCGTCAAGCCCTGCCCGTGACCCTATAAGGAAAATTCGTCCTTTTTTTTGCTTCAGCATTTGGGTAAATACCGGGCGAGTAATATTGTATGCTGTAGTAAAGTTTAAATCAAATTGCTGCTGAATATCTGATAGCTTAGTTTCTTTTATTGATCCCATTGCAAATCCACCTGCTGTTAAAACTGCTGCATCAATTTGATGATGTCTTTCTATAACAGAATTTATAAACTGTTTAACTTTTTCTTCATCCCTAAGATCAACCTGTGCGGTTTCATATTTACTATTTGTAATATTTGTGTCATTTTTTTGAATGGAATGTACTGTACCGATCACTTTATGCCCTTCTGTCAGGAATTTTTCCGCTACCGCTTTGCCAAGATTACCTGTAACACCTGTAATTATTATTGATAAATTTTTCATTATTCATGTATTTAGACCGAATGTAATAAACAATTTAATTTATTTTTGCGGCATGAATAATATAAGTGTGCTGACAGATTTTGAAGCATTAACCAATACCAGCAATTTCAGAAAACTCGATACACCGGAAGGGCTCGAAAAGTATAGCATATATTTTGGCGGAAATTTTGTGTTTATCTCCAATACTGCTAATCGCACCATTCGCTTCAGCCTTGGAGATCTCAATTCACAGTCTATTACTGCTGATGATATTCAGGGATGGGTAAAACGCATCCATCAATTGTATCCTAATTTTTAGTTGAATCCTCATGAGGAAGCCGGAATATTTTTATCTTACCTTATTCGGCATGCTATTCCTCAATGTTGTGAACAGCCAACCCGACTATCACAGCCAGCATCGCTGTAAGGAAGAAGATGTCCCGCATTATACTGCATATAAAATAAACAGTGCCCCTCTGATTGACGGTAAACTGGATGAAGCCGTTTGGGAAAATGCTCTCAGGTCTCCGAGGTTTGTTGATCTCATCTCCGGAACCGCCACACAACTTGATACAAGGGCTGCCGTATTATGGGATGATACATATCTCTATGTGGGATACTGGATTGAAGAACCTAACATAACGGCTAAGCATACCCAAAGGGATGCCCCGATTTACCAGGACAATGATGCCGAACTATTTATTGCCGGCGCCGATGGCTACTATGAATTTGAGATCAATTCTTTCGGCACGATTTACGAAGTATTGTTTTTCTGGCTTGATGCTTATGAAAAAAAGAAGTATAACAATATACCTGAGCTCAGCAAAAATGCACCCGGCGCTAAAATATTTAATGGTGTGGGATACCGTCATCCGCGGGGAAAAAGAATTGGCTTCTGGAAATGGGATATGCCAGGTTTACAATCAGCCGTATATCTTGATGGTACCATCAACAACAATAGGGATAAAGACAAAGGCTGGACAGTTGAAATTGCTATTCCCTGGGCCTCGCTGAAGGTGCTAGCCGATGGTGATGGTAGAGCATTGCCGCCGCGTCACAACGACGTATGGCGCATGGACTTCTCCCGTTTCAATCAAAAAAAATACAACCCGTCTGATTCCGGTGGCTGGGCATGGAGCACTCATGGTGTGTGGGACTCGCATGTGCCGGAATGTTTTACCTATATCACTTTTGCAGAAAACTGATAGCAGTTGCAATTGAGTAAAATGAGTACTGCCATTCGACAATTGTGAGGCGGATTTTCATGTTTCACACATCTCACATTTTACGGAAACATTCAGTCCATATTCGTTTGTTTACCCCACTACTGAACTTTATCACTTAAAAAAATTATCCCGTAAATAAGTGCAAAAGCAAATACAATAAGTATCCCTCCGGATATACGTGTTATCAGTGAAATATTATGGGGTGTGAGCCGTTTACGAAGTCCCCCGGCCAGTAATACTTTGGCCACATCAGCAAGCATGTTGAATAATATACAGGTAGTAAATATTATTATGCGTTGCTGCAGGGTGTGGCTTACTGCAAATGCGGTAGCATTAACTAACCAGAAAACAATAACACTTGGATTTAAAGTATTGATTAAAAAACCGGAGAGTAATATTTGAGTATGATCTTTTCTACCGAGTTTTACTTCCACTGAATCGCCATTAGGCGAAACTTTTGCTTTCTTAAAAATGAGATAATAAATCCCCATTCCCAACAGGAATCCGCTGCCGGTATACCCGATGAGCTTTTTATATTCAAGCAACTCTTTAACCAGTTCTGTAAATGCATTACTGAGGATTACCAGCAGGATATCGCTTATCCACACGCCGGCTACAAAACTGAAACCGCCTTCATGTCCGTTATATATACTTTGCTTGATAATAGTAAATATTACCGGGCCTACAGACAATGCCAATATAAAACCTAACGCCAATCCTTTTAAGAGGGCCTCAATCATAATATCAGCTTTTGGGTATGTTTTAAAACCATGCGTAAAAATATGAAACTGTGCTTAACAGATAAGGTAAAAAACAGTTAATCAGCTTTGAAAGTTATACAGAAGTAAGCATTACAATGCAACTGATGAAATAAATTGTTGCCATTCTTCCAGCATCCTGCCTTTCATTACCCTTGGAAATTTATGCTGACCACCAAGTTTTCCCTTCATTTCCATAAATTCCAGAAATACTTTTTCAGATAATATAGTGAGAAATATCTCTTTAAGTGCGCTCCTTCGTTCAACAGCATAATCATCATTCAGTGTTTTAAGATGGTTGTCAATACTCAAACGTAGCTGTTCCGCATTTACAGCATCATCGCAGGCAATATACCAGTGATGTGCAAAAAAAGAATCGAGCGGTACACCAGCAACAGTGAACTCCGGTATAGAAATATTCAAGTCTTGCCCGGCTAACTCTATAGCTTTATTCATATTATCTACGCTGAGATGCTCACCTACAAGGCTTAAAAAATGTTTGGTACGGCCGGTGATTACTATCTCCGATCTCTCCTTGCTTGTAAATCTTACTGTATCGCCAATAAGATACCGCCAGGTACCCGCAGAGGTACTTAATAGTATGGCATAATCTTTTCCTTCTTCCACTTCATCTATTAAAAATACCTGTGGGTTTTCTTTTATATTGCCCGACTGATCAAAATTGTCGTTATTAAAAGGAACAAACTCCAGGAAAATATGCACATTGGTATTCAGTTTCATCCCTTTTATTCCCTGCCTTTCCTGGTATGCAATGAAACCCTCTGACGCGAGATAGGTTTCGATATAGGTAAGTGGTTTACCCAATAATTTTTCAAATCCTTTTTTATAGGGTTCAAAAGCTACGCCTCCATGCACATAAAAAGCGAGGTTGGGCCACATTTCGTGAATGTTTTTCAGTTTATATCGCTCAATTACCATTTCCATTATCATTTGTATCCACGCTGGTACTCCTACAACAAACCCAATATCCCAGTTTGGTGCCTGCTCCACTACTTCATCCAGTTTGGTATGCCAGTCTTTGGTTCGGGCAATTTTTTTACCCGGCTTGTAAAATGGCGAAAACCAAAAAGGTACTTTCCTGGCAGTAATACCACTCAGGTCGCCGGCATAATAACCCGGGCCTTTCTGCAGGTCGGTGCTGCCGCCCAGCATCAGCCAGCCTTTGCTGATTGATTTTACAGGGATATTTTCATAATTGCGGAGCGTTAGCATTTGCTTGATCATCACAATTCTGTTTCCCTTCATCAGGTCGTTGGTAATCGGGATATATTTACTGGCTGAGCCCGAAGTACCAGAACTGAGCGCAAAATATTTTATTTTACCCGGCCAACATACATCCGGTATTCCTTCCAGGGTTCGGTGCCACCATTCATTATAAATTTTATCATAGTCAAAGATGGGAACCCGCTGCTGAAAAATTTTAGCCATGTCTTTATGCAGCAATATTTCATCAAAATGATATGCCTGCCCAAATTCTGTATAGCGTGATTTTTTCAACAATCGCTTCAATACCCGTCGCTGCTGACGTCCCGGAGAGTCAATCGGCAGCTTCAGAGTTTTAGCTATTGTCTGCGGAATGCGTATTTCGATAAGGCCCATGAATAGCCGGGTTAGTGAAAGATATTAAGGCAAATGTAGTATACTCCATTGTATGTGCCTAATTCTCATCCTTTCCCTTTGACGAAAATCTGAAGACTTAGGACAATGGAATGGTTATGCCGTTAGCATCTTTTGCCGGACTCCCGACGATGCTTTTCGTTCGCTGACCATGAATTAACCGCTTCTTTTCCCGCCCCAATGTTCCCATTACTGATATTATTGTTGAAAATGATAATTCCTCACTTTCGCAAAAAACCATCCCATTTGCAGAGGAGCCTGTCTCCTTATAAAGTCTTTCAAGATTCTCGTTTTGAAAATCAGGATTAACCCATGCTCCAACCCTATTCGTTAATCCCGCTTTCTCAACTACCTTTTTAACTTCATTTGTATTATCAACTCCCGCAATCATGATAAGTTTGCTGTTTGAAGTATCAGCTTTCCTCTTGAATAATGCTTTTGCATAAGTAAATATTATACCTGTCAATGTGAAAATGCCGGTAAGCAGTGCCCGGCATATTATTGCCACCTGAATGAATAAAGTGAACAACATTGCCCTGGTGGCACCGTAATGTTTTTTTACAAAAATGCTCATAGCACGGTAAAACATGAGGATATACTTCAGGCTTTGTTTTCGGGTACTCTCTCCCTTGAAATGAATGATTGTAATTTCGGGGTAATACAGATTTTTGAATCCTGCCTGTTGTATGCGGTAGCTAAGATCAATATCTTCTCCATACATGAAGAACGCTTCATCAAAGCTCCCGGTTTTGTGAAGCACTTCTTTGCTTGTAAATAAAAAAGCTCCGGGAAGTACATCAACTTCAGTATTGGTAAACTCATCTTTATGACCAAGATAATACCTTGCAAAAAATGAGGAACGGGGAAACAACCAGCAAAGCCCTGCAAGCTTAAAGAATGATGTAAGGGCATCAGGGAACCCGCGTTTACTTTCTTTTAAATATCGTCCCGCCCCGTCAATCATACGTACACCCAGGGCGCCAGCAGACTGATAGTTTCGGAAATAAGCTAAACATTTCACAAAACAATCTTCCGGTACAATAGTGTCGGGATTTAAAAAAAGAATATATTCCCCTCTCGCCTTTGATAATCCTGTATTGCAGGCTTTGGCAAAACCGGCATTGCTATCGTTTACATAATAGCTGATGTCGGGAAAAAGATTTTTTATATAAACTTCGCTGCCATCGGTAGAACAATTATCAATAATAATAACTTCTGTTGCAACGGTTTTACCTGCTTTCAATACAGCGTGCAGGCACTGCTCCAGAAAATATTTTACATTATAGTTGACGATGATTATGGAAAGTTCCATCTCTTACCGGTTGAGATATTTGCAAAATAGCATTAGATAATTGAATTTGAACAGAGTATTTTTTTCAAGTCCCTATCTTTGCGCCATGCTAAAAACAATCTTACTACAAGCTACAGAAGTTGCCGGGCGGATAATGAAGGAGTCGTTTAACACTTCTTTTACTATCACCAACAAAGAAGGACTGAATAACCTGGTAACAGAAGTAGACCATGCTTCAGAGAGAGCCATTTTTGATATAGTACAAAAAAATTTTCCTGATCATTTTATTTTAAGTGAAGAGTCGGGAGAAATTGTCACTGCATCTCCCTACAAGTGGATCATTGATCCTATAGACGGTACCATTAATTATGCTAATGGAATCCCTATCTGTTGTGTGAGCATTGCTGTGGAGCATGAAGGGAAAATTATACTGGGAGCTGTGTACAACCCTTTTCTTGATGAACTCTTTTTTGCTGAAAAAGGGAAAGGTGCTACACTCAACGGGAAACCTATAAAAGTGAGCGCACAAACAGAGGTAGATCATGCCTGTCTTGTTACCGGATTTCCCTATACTTACCTCAATGAGCCTAATGGCCCGCTTGTTGTTTTTGAAAAACTGATTCGTAAAGGTGTACCTGTAAGGCGGCTCGGCTCCGCGGCTATAGATCTATGCTGGGTGGCCGCCGGACGTTTTGATGGTTTTTATGAACATAAATTAAATGCCTGGGATAGCGCTGCCGGGTTCCTGATAGTGGAAGAAGCAGGCGGCAATATAACTGATTTTAGCGGCAATTACTATTCTCCTTACCAGCCTCAGATCATTGCATCCAATGGTAAGATACATGAAGGATTGCTTGATTATGTAAATGGGAGAAGGTAGGGGTTGGGGGATTTGAGCTGTGGGCGTTGGGCATTGAGCTTTGAGCTGTGGGCTGTGGGCATTGAGCTGTGGGCTGTGGGAATTGAGCTGAATGCGTTGGGCTGAATGCTGAAAGCTCATAGCTGATAGCCCATAGCCCATAGCTCATAGCCCATAGCCCATAATTCATAGCTTTTTAACAATTTAAAATTCATTTTCGCATGTCGTCAAGAACTGAGAT
>JBDHYJ010000070.1:0-25807 GCA_039811345.1 Chitinophagaceae bacterium | reverse complement strand
GCTATTGCTCAAAGAAATTATTATAGCGCTGCAATCCTATTTTAAAGCGCATCAGTTTATTCGTAGGCACAAATTGTGGAAATGGATTATTATTCCGGGCTTAATATACGCTTTGCTGTTTGTAGTGAGCATGTATTTTTTTGGTAAAAGCGCCAGTTATGTAATAGAGCTTTTGAGTATTAAAACAGGATTGAAAGCCTGGGTAGATGAATTAAAAAACAGTTTTGTTGGTTTTCTTTTTGCCATTGGCGGAGTAATGTTATGGATCATTTTGCTGCTGATGTATTTTTCCTGGTTTAAATATTTATGGCTCATTGTAGGTTCACCGATATTCGGTTACCTGAGCGAGAAAACCGAATCTATCATTGAAGAAAAAGAATACCCCTTCAGCTTTATCCAACTGCTGAAAGATATTACCAGGGGCATAAAACTTTCGTTGCGCAATATGCTCTGGCAAACAGTATATACTATCTCAATACTGATCATCTCCTTTATTCCTGTAGTAGGCTGGGTCACCCCAATGCTTGCACTTTTTGTAGAATGTTATTATTATGGTTTTTCGATGCTGGACTATAGCTGTGAGAGACAAAGACTGTCTCCGGCACAGAGTATGGAATTTATTGGAAAACATAAAGGTCTTGCCATTGGCAACGGGCTTGTGTTTTACCTAATGCACACTGTCATTGTTGTGGGTTGGATACTGGCGCCGGCTTATGCAGTTATTGCGGCCACAATCAGCTTATATGAACAGAAAGACAAATGAGAATCCCCAATCCTTTAACTTGCAACTGTATTCAAAACTTAAATCATGCCGGATGATTCCGCTACAGGAACTGTTTATTTAATTCCTTCAGTTATTGAAGAAAATACTTTATCAGTTATACCCCATTATATACTGGATGCAGTAAGGCTCTGCAATGTTTTTTTTGTAGAAAATGAGCGAACTGCAAGACGTTTTTTGAAATCGTTATGGAAGGAAATGGTGATTGATGATTATGAATGGCACGCCATCCATAAAGCAGAAGCAGAAGTGAAGCAGGCATTTCTCGCTGCATTATCAGCCGGGAAAAATGTAGGGATCATTAGTGAAGCCGGTTGTCCAGGTGTGGCAGACCCCGGTCAATTGCTGGTGGAAGCAGCTCACGAAGCAGGTGCTACTGTAAAGCCAATGGTAGGGCCAAGTTCTATTATCCTTGCATTAATGGCAAGCGGTATGAATGGCCAGCATTTTTGTTTTAACGGCTACCTGCCGGTAGATAATGCCGGACGTATAAAAACAATTAAGCGGCTCGAGACAGAAGCACTTAAAAATAATTGCACCCAGATATTTATTGAAACACCCTACCGCAACGTACAATTGCTGGATGCCATAGTACAAACCTGCCAGCCCGCCACCAGGCTTTGTATAGCGGCATCAATTACCTCTCCTGTTGAGTTTATTAAAACAAAAACTATAGGTGAGTGGAAAAAATCAAGACCGGATATTCATAAAAAACCGGCAATTTTTTTATTAGGAAGTTGAGCGCTTTCCAATTCTTACTTTTTACTTCTCACAGTAGCTATCTTACTATATTACCATTCCCAGGGTCTTTCATAGATACAATACTGTCTACAATATATCTTTTAAAACCGCGCCAGGGCAGCACTCCATTATATTCCTTATAGTAAAGATCAAACACTTTACCGGAGTTCTCCATCAGTTGTTTGGCAACTTTCTCGTTTACTACCGAAAATTCAAAATCATAAGACTGGATGGTATTGGGAGATAAAGATCGTATACCCGATTGAATAAGCTTTCCCTCATAAGTTTTGAACAGGTAACCTTTTTTTACACAATAATTCAGTTCCCCCGTTTTTACTCCTTCACCTAATACAAAATAGAATTTGAAATAGATAAATATGCCAAGGGCAATTACTAAAATCAGTAAAAAAATCCGGAAGAACTTGCGCATAGAATTGTTTTAATTTTCAAATTAACATAATGTTACGAATTTATGCCAGCTAATTTTATCCTCAAAATCGTGATACATCAACCAGGTTCATCGTACCCCATTTATTATAAGTATCTTCGCAAAGCTGTTTAAACAAAAAATATCTATGAATATTGGCATAGTTTGTTACCCCACTTTTGGTGGCAGTGGAGTTTTGGCAACAGAGTTAGGGATGGCCTTAGCAGATAAAAACCATACTGTTCACTTTATTACATACCGGCAACCGGTAAGACTTAACGGTTTCCGGGCAAATATTTTTTACCACGAAGTACGTGTTCCCACCTACCCTTTATTCGAGTATCCACCGTATGAATCTGCGCTGGCAAGTACCCTGGTGGACGTAGTGAAGAATAATAAAATAGACCTGCTGCATGTGCATTACGCAATTCCTCATGCGTCTGCTGCCTATATGGCAAAACAAATTTTAGAAAAAGAAGGAAGATATGTACCTGTAATCACCACCCTGCACGGAACAGACATCACGCTTGTGGGGCGTGATAAAACCTATGCGCCGGTTGTGGCTTTCTCTATCAACCAGAGTGATGCCATCACTGCCGTTTCTGAAAATCTGAAAGAAGAAACTTTCAAAACCTTCAGTATAGAAAAAGAAATTCAGGTCATTTACAATTTTGTGGATGTACAACGCTTTAGCAGAAAACCAATAGATGCTTTCAGAAAAGTAATTGCGCCGGACAATGAGCGAATTGTTTTGCATGCTTCCAACTTCAGAAAGATAAAACGGGTGCAGGATGTGGTATATATTTTTAAGAAATTGAACGAAACCATTCCTTCCAAACTATTGTTTGTTGGAGATGGCCCGGAAAGATCAATGGCAGAAGAATTATGCCGGGAGCTGAATTTGTGTGATGATATTCGTTTCGTAGGGAAGCAACAGGATATGGAGGAAATTTTCGCAATCGCCGATCTTTTTCTTTTGCCTTCGGAATATGAAAGCTTTGGGCTTTCAGCATTAGAAGCAATGGCAGGTGGGGCGCCTGTAATAGCCACCAATGTAGGCGGACTACCCGAAATAGTAAAACCAGGCGAAAACGGGTATATGGGTAAAGTGGGCGATGTAGATCAAATGGCTGAATTTGCCATTGATATACTGAAAGATGAAAACACACTGATGAAGTTTAGAGAAAATGCCAATAAACAGGCACAGCGATTTGATATTAACCGTATAATACCGCAATATGAAAAACTGTATGAACAGTTATATAAAAATTATTGCCAATCGGTATGTAACCCTGCATAGATAAAAACGTGTGCGGCACTGACAGTAAAAGCTGCCCCGTGATATGTAGATGAAAGGAGCGTCGCCACTGTCGTTACATAGTAGTACTGCGGCCGGTTACAAAAAATCATTCCTGTAGCAACGCTGAAAATTTAATTGACCTACAATTCCCAGATACAGCAGATCATGACTATAATAGACACTCATTGCCATTTATACGCATCAGAATTTGAAAACGATATTGATGATGTAATTGAAAGAGCCAGGCAAAATGGAGTGCAACGATTTTATCTGCCCAATATTGATAGCACATCAATAGAAGGGATGCTAAACTTAGAGAAACAATATCCCGGCGTATGTTTTCCTATGATGGGGCTTCATCCCTGTGATGTAAAGGAAAATTATAAAGAAGAACTGAATGTGGTAGAAGATTGGTTAGCCAAAAGAAAATTTGCTGCAGTCGGAGAAATTGGATTGGATTTTCACTGGGATAAAACATTTACTTCCCAACAATATGAAGCATTTCATTGCCAGATTGAATGGGCTAAAAAATACGGATTGCCTATAGTAATACACACCCGGGAAGCGATGAACCAATGTATAGAGGTTGTGACAGAACATAAAACTGACCGGTTACGAGGGATTTTTCATTGCTTTGGCGGCACACTGGAAGAAGCGGAAAAAATTATAGCGCTCGGTTTTTATTTAGGAGTAGGAGGCGTGCTTACCTATAAAAAATCGGGACTGAAGGAAGTATTGAAACATATAGATCTAAAACATGTAGTACTTGAAACAGATGCACCTTATCTTACCCCTGTTCCCTTCAGAGGAAAAAGGAATGAAAGCGCTTATCTCAAATATATATTGGGTGCACTGGCCGAGGTAAAACAGGTATCTCCAGAAGAAATTGCAGCAATCACCACCGCAAATGCTAATTTAGTATTTCAACAAATGGGCTAAGAATGTCTCCTTCCAGCACATCAGCATCGGCAAAACTGTTGATCATATATACCGGTGGTACAATAGGTATGGTTTATGACGATGCCTCCGGAGTGCTAATTCCAATGGGGTTTAAAGAAATCAGGTACCATATTCCCGAAATAGCCAGGCTGGGATGTGAGTTTGACATGCATGCTTTCAACCCGCCGATAGATTCATCTAATATGTCGCCCGATATATGGATACAACTGGCAGAACTGATATATGAAAACTATAATAATTACGACGGATTTGTGATCCTGCATGGTTCCGATACCATGGCATTTACAGCTTCGGCGCTTAGTTTCATGTTTGAAAACCTGTCGAAACCGGTAATACTCACCGGCTCACAGTTACCTATAGGCGAAATAAGAACCGATGCCAAAGAGAACATCATCACAACGATGGAAATTGCCGGAGCAAAAAAGAACGGTACAGCAATGGTACCCGAAGTATGCATCTACTTCGATTACTATCTTTTTCGCGGTAACCGCACCAAAAAAAACAATACGGAAAAATTTGATGCATTTTATTCATTGAATTACCCGCCACTTGCCGAAGCCGGTATTGACATACAATATAATGATGCAAAAATTATCAAACCTGCCGGCTTACCTTTTAGTATTAATACTAAAATGAATACTGATGTAGCCGTGTTGAAAATGTTTCCCGGTATTGCATACAATGCAGTGGAATCAGTATTGCACACACCCGGGTTGAAGGCAGTAATTATGGAAACCTTTGGAAATGGTAATGCTATTACCGCTTCCTGGTTTATTGATTGTCTCCGGAAAGCTATTGATAACGGAATAATTATTCTTGACAGGACACAGTGTGATGGCGGTTCGGTAGAATTGGGCAGATATGAGACAAGTGCCTATTTAAAAGCAATAGGGGTTACGGACGGTAATGACATGACATTTGAGGCAGCAGTTACCAAACTGATGTGGCTTTTAGGTCAGGGTTACCCGGTAGAGAAAACAAAAACATTACTTGAAACTCCGCTAAGGGGGGAACTTACAGAAAAATAGTCCTTTCTTCCTTTACCATTGAACGAATAATATTACTTTTGCAGTCCTTTAAAAGGAGACCTGTTCCCGCACAGCGGGACGATGAATATCGGGAGAAAGTGTGTATACGGGAAAATGTATCGCTTTGGATTGCTTAGTAGCTCTTTTTGATATTTTTTATTTCTTTGGAGACGTGTCCGAGTGGTTGAAGGAGCACGCCTGGAAAGTGTGTATACGGGAAACTGTATCGCGAGTTCGAATCTCGCCGTCTCCGCTTTAATTATAAAGGGATGCGTATTAATACGTGGAATACTGAAAAGAATAACAACAAATTTTTTATTTAAGCGATCAGTTCCCCTGCCCACAATTGTCTCAAAAATAATTGCCAAGGTAATATCCTAATACCCTTATGCAAGCGTGGTAAAGGTTCGGTACATACAATAATAGACTGCTTAACCTTGTATTCTTCCATAAATGCGAATAACCCCCTTAAATGTTTTTCACTGATTTTATCGCTTGTCTTTACTTCTATTGCTACCTGGTGTTGTCCTAAAATAAAATCTACCTCCAATTGCGATGCAGTACGCCAGTAACTAATCATATAGTCCAAACCGGAATATCGGCTATGTGCATATAATTCCTGATAAATAAAATGTTCAAAAGCATTGCCTATGACTTCACTCTTATATTCAATTCTGCTTCGGTTTAACAAGTAGTTGACTATACCCACATCTAAAAAAAATAAAATTTTGGAGCCAGTATAACTCTGCGTTTGGGCTTTTTTTGATACACTGGTACAAAACGACCTATTAATGTATCTTCCAAAATTTGAAAATATTCTTTAATCGTGGGTGCACTTACACCACAATCGGTAGCAATGTTAGCATAATTAACTATTTCACCATTGCTGAATGCCGCTGCTTCCAAAAACCTGGCAAACACATTGACATTTCGAATCCTGGCTTCATTTACAATTTCATCTTTCAGATAATTCCCGATGTAAGCAGCTATCAGCCTTTTGGGCTTTGCAGACAGATAATGGCGTGGCAAAAGTCCATGGTTGAGCGCTTTCAACAAATCTTGTTTGGGTATTGGTAATCAACCAGTGTATCTCATTTAACAGTTCGGGAATACGTTGTATTTCGTCAATTACAACTGTTTTAGTACCTGGAGTTGCCAATATGATTTCTCGTAGTATTGTGGGTCGCTTAATAAGCGTTCATATACGTCAGCAAGTAATAAATCAAACCGTAGAGCGTCAGGGAAGATAGCTTTTTACAGGGTACTTTTGCCTGTTTGCCTTGCTCCCCATAAAAATAAACTTTCAGTTTCTGAATCAGCTAATATCTGTTTTCTTTGTAACATGATATTAAAAAGATAAACTTTATTTTATCATGATATTATAAAGTATCATTTTATTGTAACAATAGAATTCCATTATTTTACTTCTTACGTTATTAAAAAAACTGACAGTATTCAAATTGAAGTAAGATTGATAAAGAAGAAATGTTTTCATAGAAAAGAGGCCATTACCAAACATAAAATATTTCTTTTTCAAAACCCGGATCTTTCTCTTAAATTGCCGAATAAGCTAATTGATAAATCTATTCCGACATGCAACATTCAAGAAGAAACTTTATAAAGAAAAGCACATTGGTGCTGGCCGGTGCCACTATATTTTCCCGTGATGTATTCGCTATTAAAACTCCAGGTGAACTGCTGGGTGTGCAACTTTATAGTATAAGAGAGGATATGAAAACTGATCCACTCGGCAGCCTTAAAAAAGTAGCTGCAATGGGCTACAAAAATGTAGAGCACGCAAATTATATTGCCCGAAAATTTTATGGTTATGGCGCAAAGGAGTTCAAAAAAATACTGGACGACCTGGGCTTGAAAATGCCGAGTGGTCATACCGTAATGCGTCCCCAGCACTGGGATAATGCTACCCATGATTTTACAGACGAATGGAAAATGACTGTGGAAGATGCAGCAACAGTTGGCCAGCAGTTTGTAATCAGTCCCTGGCTTGATGATAGCCTGCGCTCAACTTATGATGATTTGAGAAGCTATATGGATGTGTTTAACAAATGCGGGGAATTATGTAAAAAGTCAGGAATGAAATTTGGCTATCACAATCACCATTTCGAGTTTAACACCACACTTGACGGAGTAACCGTTTATGATATCATTCTTCAGCATACAGATCCTGCACTTGTGATACAGCAACTGGATATCGGTAATATGTTTAATGCAGGTGCTAAAGCGCTTGATATTATGAAAAAATATCCGGGCAGATTTGAATCTATGCATGTGAAGGATGAGATAAAGTCAACAGCAGGGCACGATCCTTATGAAAGCACCATTCTCGGAGCGGGAGTCATTCCTGTTAAAGAAATAATAGACCTTGGCAGAAAATCAGGAACAAAACATTTTATCATTGAGCAGGAATCCTACCAGGGAAAAACTCCCATGGATAGCATTAAAGAAGACTTGGGAATTATGAAAAAATGGGGGTATTAAAAAAATTCAGTGCCGGGATAAATCAATCAGGACTTAGTGTTTTTCCAATAGCGGTATCCTATGTATCCAACAACCGCAAAAGGAGTAAATGCTAAATATAAAATACCGGCATTAAGCCCTTTTGCAGGACCCTCACCCATTTGCTGGGCAGTCTTGGTGCAGATAGAGCATTGAGCAATTGCTGTACCTGATTGAAAAGCAAAAAGCATGATACATGCTATTATAATTATCTTTACCGGTTTCATACATTGCGAAGATACATTATTTACACTGATAAAACGGGATACTGATTTTTCCGGTATTGTAAAATAAAGAAGGATGAAAATTGCTTTAGCACAGCAGAACTATCATATAGGGAATTTTGAAAGCAACACAACAAAGATCATCGAAGCCGTTCGGCAAGCCAGAGATCTGGGTGCAGAACTGGTGATATTTTCCGAGTTGTCAGTTTGTGGATATCCGCCCAGGGACTTTTTAGAATTTGAGGATTTCATAGGTAAATGCTATGAAGCAGTTGATGCTATAAAGCAACATACGGAAGACATTGGTGTAATAATTGGCGCCCCGCAGCGAAATACCGACCCGCTTGGCAAAGATCTGTTTAATGCTGCATGGCTTTTATACAACCGCGAAATTGCCGGCGTGGCACATAAGACTTTGCTTCCTACTTATGATGTATTTGATGAATACCGGTATTTTGAACCTGGGTATGCCTGGAATGTTATTCCATTTAAAAATCATCGCATTGCACTCACAATATGTGAAGATATCTGGAACCTTGGCGATAACCCGCTATACCGGATATGCCCAATGGATATACTGGCCCGGCAGCAGCCGGATATTATGATCAATATTTCTGCCTCCCCTTTCGACTATGATCACGATGAAGACAGGAAAGAAATAGTAAGGGCCAATGTACTGAAGTACAATTTGCCCATGCTATATTGCAATGCTGTTGGCTCGCAAACGGAAATAGTGTTTGATGGTGGCAGCCTGGTATACGATGCAGAAGGTAATCTTATTAAAGAGCTTCCATACTTTGAAGAATCTCTTACGATTGTGGATATTACCACTGGTAAGGCTGCTAAAGCACCCCCCCTGGCGCAGACAAGTCAGCCCGATATTGTTTCGGGTAAGGCAGACAGTGAGATGCGGGTATCTCGGGTTAAAGACCCTGAAAAAATTATTGACTTTCTTACCGCGACAAATAATATTCACCAGATACATCAGGCGCTTATTCTTGGTATACGAGATTATTTTTCTAAAATGGGATTTGCCAAAGCTATCTTAGGCAGCAGTGGCGGCATTGACAGTGCAGTAACTCTTGCATTAGCCTGCGAGGCGCTAGGCAAAGACAATGTAATGGCTGTCTTAATGCCCTCCCCTTTCTCATCGGGTCATTCAGTAGATGATGCTGAACAATTAAGTAAAAACCTGGATAACCCTTATGCTATTATCCCAATTAAAAATATTTACGAAACATTTCTTGATACTTTAAAACCGGTCTTCAAAGATCTACCCTTCAGTATAGCCGAGGAAAATATACAGAGCCGGTCGAGAGGCAACCTACTTATGGCTATTGCCAACAAATTTGGAAATATTTTGCTTAACACTTCCAATAAGAGTGAGCTTGCAACCGGGTATGGAACCCTATATGGTGATATGGCCGGTGGACTGAGCGTACTGGGTGATGTATATAAAATGCAGGTATATGCCCTGGCAAAATATATAAACCGGGAAAAAGAAATTATTCCTCAACATATAATTACCAAAGCGCCATCAGCTGAACTTCGTCCCAATCAAAAAGACAGTGACAGCCTCCCGGAATATGAAATTCTTGACAAAGTATTGTATCAGTATATAGAAAGAAGACAGGGTCCACGAGAAATCATAGCAATGGGTATTGATCCTGCGCTGGTGAAAAGAATTTTAAAGCTTGTAAATGTAAACGAATATAAAAGAAACCAGTTTTGTCCCATTATACGTGTTAGTGCCAAGGCTTTTGGCGTTGGAAGAAGGGTGCCGATAGTAGGCAAGTATTTAAGTTAAAATCAAAAATATGTGTGGTATCGCCGGGATAGTATCACAAAACCCTTCCCAAATACATATCAACCGACTCAAAGCAATGAGTGATTCCATTGCACACCGGGGTCCCGACGGCGAGGGCTTCTGGATAAACCCGTCAAATAATGTTGGCTTTGCACACCGACGGCTTTCTATTATAGATCTTAGTGCAGCAGCGGCGCAACCCATGCACTTAGTAACCACCGGTTCCACTCCGCGATACACGATTACTTATAATGGTGAGATATACAACTATCTTGAAATTAGAGATGAATTGACATCAAAGGGATATACTTTTCAAAATCGTTGCGATACAGAAGTGGTACTTGCAGCGTATGATTATTACAAGGAAGAATGCCTGCAGCATTTTGATGGTATGTTTGCATTTGCTATCTGGGATGAAACAGAGCGGGAATTATTCATGGCCAGGGACAGGTTTGGTGAAAAACCATTTTACTATACTATTGACTTTGCCGCAGGTACTTTTCTTTTTGCAAGTGAAATGAAAGCAATTTGGGCCGCAGGTATAGAAAAAAGCCCCGACAATCAATCTCTTTTGTATTATCTCGGTGCAGGTTTAACACAATTTCCGGTTGAAAAAGAAAGAACTTTTTATAATAATATCTGGTCGTTACCGGCAGCACATTATATTCAATGGAAAATCTCTGATAAACATTTTTCCGTTAAGCGTTACTGGGATATCCATCATAGGCAAACTGCAATGAGTTCAAAAATCGCGACGGAACAGTTTCGTTCACTCTTTTTTACTTCGGTAAAAAGAAGACTGCGCAGTGATGTGCGTATAGGCACCAGCTTAAGCGGCGGACTCGACAGTTCTGCTATTGTCGCGGTAATTAATAATCTTATCACCAGTGAGAATTATAAAAGCTTTTCAGCTGTTTTCCCGGGATTTGAAAAAGATGAGTCGGCACAAATTGAAGAAATTGCAACAGCTTTTGGACTCGATGATTATACCGTTACACCGTCTGCAGCAATGATGATTTCTGCATTTGAAAAGCTTTGTTATCATCAGGAACAGCCCTTTGGGTCAGCCGGTATTTATGCGCAGTTTGAAGTATGCAAACTCGCAACGAAACATACAACCAAAGTGCTGCTCGACGGACAGGGCGCTGATGAAATTCTGGGTGGATACCCAAGATATATCCACTGGTATTTGCAGGGATTAGTGGCAAAAAGAAAACTTGCTTTGTTTTTAAGAGAAAAAAATGCTTTGAAAAAAAACAATATAGCGTTTCGATGGGGGTATAAAAATTACCTTGCCGCATTTACCCCAGCTTCCACTGCAATAGCGCTGAAAAGGAGGGCAGAGAAAAATATAATTACCAACTCTGAACTGAACTCTGAATTTATCAGAGCTTATTTTGAACGGGATAAAATTTATAAACGAAGCGTAAGCACCATAAATGATATACTTTATTATGATGTAATGGAATCCGGACTGGAGGAATTGTTGCGTTATGCAGATCGCAACTCAATGGCACATGGCATAGAGATAAGGCTGCCCTATCTCAATCACGATCTGGTTGAATTTGCTTTTTCATTACCTGCCGAGTATAAAATCCACCAGGGATTTACAAAATGGATATTGCGCGAAAGTGTGAAATATATCATTCCTTCTGCCATTGCCTGGCGGAAAGATAAAATCGGTTACGAACCACCACAGGAACAATGGATGAAAAATCCCGGTTTTGAAGAGTTAATTTTTAACTCAAGAAAGAAACTTGCAGAATCAGGTATACTCAAAAAAAACATGATAGGAATTCCTGTTCGCCCGACTGCTGCTTATACGAGGAACAATTACGACTGGAGATATCTTGTAGCTGCAGCATTCATATAATCTTTTAACGACAACAATGGGGGATAATATGTATCGCCCCATTGCAAATCGTTTTTTGTGGCCGGCTAAACTTATTGTTGTTGCTTCCTGAACTTTTCGTATACCTGGCGGTCACCATAACCATCAAACTTTATGGTGTACCAGTTTTTTGAATCTTCCATTTTTACAAAATAGGCTACATCATCACCGCTGGTGATTTCTGTTACTCCGAATAGTGTCATGTTTTTATAATTAGCTTTGATAATCTTCATTATATGCATCGGTAATAAATCCGGCTGATAAAATCGCATAGAATGTGTGATCTCGCCATTTCTGTCGTAATACACAATATACCTTACGTCACCCTGCATAAATCTCACGGAGTAATGATCTTCATTTTCCTGCCAGCTTACCTGCCGTGCTTCTTTAAATGTTTCGTGAAATATTTTGAGTACTTTTTCACTTACTTCTGTTGGATTATTTGCAAAAACTCCTGCTGCAGTCAGCACCAAAACAGAAAACATTAATATCTTTTTCATAACAACATCATTTAAAATTGGAGAGATAAAATTGATTAACGACCTAAAAGTATACTGTTATTTATCTCTATAAAATGAAACTATGCAAGTGGATGGATCATGATAAGATAAATACATTGTAGCTTAAAAAACTTTTTTGAAAGATATACGGCCTTAATGCTGAAACACGCTACAGTATTGCATTACAAAGGGAATATACCAATGTTACTTTAGGGCGGTTAAGTTTCTGTTAAACTGGAATTCTGGAAAATAACTTGATAAGTTGAAACTCAACTCAAATACGCATCTTTGCATTTCAATTGTTGTTTTAACTGAAATGAACTTAAAAAAATACTGATGAAACAGGGAACAAAATTCATTCATTCAGGAGTGCATCCTGATCCTTCTACCGGAGCAATAATGACCCCAATATACCAGACTTCTACTTTTGTACAGGAAGGACCCGGTAAACATAAAGGTTATGAATATGCCCGTACTCAAAATCCTACACGAACCCAATTGCAGGATGCACTGGCTGCAGCAGAGAATGGGAAATACGGTATCAGCTTTGGCAGTGGTCTTGCGGCAACAGATACATTACTGAAATTATTTAAACCCGGAGATGAGATTATTTGCACCAATGATTTATATGGCGGTACTTACAGACTGATGAAAAAAATATGGGAGCCATTAGGTTTGAAATTTCATTTTATTGATATGAGCAACGCCGGCAATATCACTGCTGCGCTTTCTCCTGCTACTAAAATGATATGGCTGGAAACACCAACTAATCCATTAATACGGATTATTGATATCAACGCTTGTGCAGCAATTGCGAAAAAAGCAAATGCAATGCTGGTTGTGGATAATACCTTTGCTTCTCCTTATCTGCAAAATCCACTCGATCTTGGCGCAGATGTGGTAATGCATTCTGCCACTAAATATATAGGCGGACACAGCGATGTGGTGCAAGGCTGTTTAATCACCAATCATAAAGACATTGCTGATCAGTTGTATTTTTTGCAAAATGCATGTGGTGCTGTTCCCGGCCCACAGGACTGTTTCTTGCTGCTTCGTGGGTTAAAGACCTTGCATGTACGTATGCAAAGGCATTGCGAGAATGGTGAAAAAATAGCTCATTTCCTGCGGCAGCATCCAAAAGTTGCTAAGGTGCATTGGTGTGGTTTTCCTGATCATCCAAATCATCATATAGCAAAATCGCAAATGAGGGGTTTCGGTGGAATGATGAGCTTTGAACTGAAAGATGACACGGTTGCGGCGGCAGAGAAGGTATTATCATCTACACATATTTTTGCCTGTGCTGAATCATTGGGCGGTGTTGAATCGCTGATAGGTCATCCTGCAAGTATGACACATGCATCTATTCCCCGGGAAGAACGGATTGCAAACGGATTGACTGATTCATTAATTCGCCTGAGTGTGGGTATCGAAGATGCAGATGACCTGATCGGAGACCTTAATCAGGCGCTCGGCTAAAAGGACTATGAATGACATTAACACACTAAAGCGTTTCCTCGACAGAAAGGTTGAAGAATATAATCAGCCTTCCTTTCTGGATAAAGATCCCATTAGTATTCCCCACAGGTTTACCACCAAACAAGATATAGAGATAGCCGGTTTTTTTGCGGCTATACTGGCCTGGGGCAACCGTACTACTATTATTAAAAAATGTACGGAGTTGATGGAACTGATGGATTATGCACCTTATTCCTTTTGTAAATCACCATCCGCATCCTCACTGAAAAAAATAATGCATTTCAAACACCGTACTTTTAACGGAACGGATATACTTTATTTTATAGAATTTTTTCGACACCACTATTCATCACATACCTCACTGGAAGCTGCATTCACCAATGGATTTACCGGAGAGGAAAAAACGGTTGAAAATGCCCTTGCATATTTTCACGAATATTTTTTCTCCCTGCCCGATTCACCGGCCCGCACTCGAAAGCATATAGCAACACCCCTGAAGATGTCAACCTGCAAACGCCTCAATATGTTTCTGCGATGGATGGTACGTAATGACAAAACAGGTGTAGATTTTGGGCTTTGGCAAAATATTTCACCTGCACAGTTAATATGCCCGGTGGATGTGCATGTAGCGAGAGTAGCAAAAAAGCTGAACCTGATAAAAAGAAAGCAAACTGACTGGCTAACCGCAGTGGAACTTACTGAATGCCTGCAAAAATTTGACTCCAGTGATCCGGTAAAATATGATTTCGCATTATTCGGACTGGGAGTAGCAGAAAAATTTTGATATGGACGAAAAAGCAGAAGTTATACAAACTTTATCGCAATTGGTTGCCCTGCCTGTTGCTGAGCAGATCAACTGGGAGGAGTTTGAACTTTCCCTCCAGGAAAAGATCAATGATCTGATTCAGTACGACTTCCATAAATTAGTGGAATGCCTGTACCGGATTGATATAGATGAAACAAAACTAAAGTCATTATTGAACAAGCATGCAAATGTTGATGCAGCCGCAATCATAAGCCAGTTAATTATTGAAAGGCAGATTCAAAAAGTCAGAGACCGGAAAAAATATGGAAATACCGGTGGACTTAGCGATGAAGAAAAGTGGTAATGTTTTCTTTGATTGTAATAATGCTCATCCAGCTCATTATAATCACCACTATCCATCCGGTCATTCTCATCCAGAAAGGGTGATAGTATTCACCCATTACTGTGCGGCGTGAAGCAGCAATCAGAATAACTGCCAGAGATATGGGAAGTATAATGCCATTAAAGGCACCTGCTACTATCAGCAGGGTTACAGGGTTACCGGCAAAACCGAAAATGGCTGTGGAAATAAGGATAAAGACAGTGATGATTATCTTTTCATTGTTTCTTACAAAAGGATGCAGGGTTTTCCAAAATGAAACTGATGTATAACTGGCTCCTATAACCGAAGTAATGGCGGCACTCCATAAAACTATTCCGAAAAAAATATGACCGGGCTTTCCTGCTGCCAAATGAAAAACTTCTCCTGCAGGGTTTTCGTTGCCCAAAGCAGCACCCTGCCATACTACTCCCAGGGCTGCGAGAAACAGTATATACCGCATCAGTGATGTTACCAATATGCCACTTACCGCACTTTTATTTACAACCCCTAATGCGTTTTTACCTTTTATACCTGCATCGAGCAGGCGATGTGCACCTGCAAATGAGATATAACCACCAACAGTGCCCCCAACCAAAGTAATAATCTTCATTATATCAGTAGCTTCAGGCCAAACCGACCTATAGATTGCTTCGTTTAGGGGAGGCCGTGATGTGTACACCACATATACGGTTAAAGCTATCATACCAAATCCCAGTACTTTTACTATACTATCCATAAGCTTACCAGCTTCCCGGTACCAGAAAATGGCAAGGGCTATTACCGCACTGATTAATGCTCCGGCCC
Source organism: Chitinophagaceae bacterium (assembly GCA_039811345.1). Taxonomy (GTDB): domain Bacteria; phylum Bacteroidota; class Bacteroidia; order Chitinophagales; family Chitinophagaceae; genus Agriterribacter. The sequence goes on along the minus strand of JBDHYJ010000070.1, from coordinate 10,224 downwards.
CGGGTTCAATTCCGGTGAGTATCTGCAGGCCCATTCCACACCCGCCCATATTGCCAATATTGAAAACCAGTCCACCCAATGCTATTAACGCAGCAATAAAATAGCCAAGTCCCGGTGTTACTCTGTTGGCAATATCCTGCACCCGCAATTCACTTACTGCTATGATTCGCCAAATATTTAACTGAACAGCAATATCGAGTAAAATTGATATGATGATGATGAAACCAAAGCTTGCTTTTAGTTCTTCAGTAAACTTAGCCGTTTGCGTTAGAAAACCTGGACCAATGGCAGATGATGCCATAAGGAAAGCAGCACCAGAAACTGCACCGCCAAAACCAGTAAATATTTTCTTAGATAGTTTCAATGCTTATAGCGTTTTCTCCAAGGTGTTTAAAAATAGCGCTTGCAAATTCAACAGCATGGGGGCTATCGCCGTGTATACAAATTGTTTCAGCCGTAACGGGTATTGTTTCTCCCGAACTCGTAGTTACCAATCCGTATTTCACCATACTCACAGCTTGTTTTAATACTGACTGAATATCTGAAAGTACGGCACCTTTCTTTGATCTTTGCGTTAATGAACCATCCGCTTCATAACTGCGGTCTGCAAACACTTCACTTGCTGTTCTTAATTGCAATACTTTTGCAGCTTTAATCAACTCAGAGCCGGATAATCCATACAAAATCAATCCTGGGTCAATATCTTTTGTAGCCATTGCCAGTGTTGCAGCATATACTTTATCCCTGGCAGCCATATTATATAATGCACCATGAGGTTTTACGTGATGCAAAGACAAACCCGCATTCTCTGCTGCCTCCTTTAAAACCATAACCTGCCCGGTAAATAATGTATATAGTTCTTCGGTAGATATTTGCATCTCGGTTCTTCCAAAATTGGACCTATCATCAAATCCCGGATGTGCCCCTATGGCTACATTATATTCACTACAGTATCTGATTGTTTCTCGGATAATTTCATCATTACCTGCATGGTAGCCGCAGGCAATATTAGCCGAACTAATAAAGGGCATTAATGATTTATCATGCATCATACCTTCGCCCAGATCACAGTTCAGATCAATTTTTAATGGCATATTCTCTGCTTGTAACTATGATGAAAAATATCAGCCCGGTTTCCTTTCATTCTCAAAAATGCTTTCCCATTTGAAAATACAGGCATTTTTTAACTGTAGCAAATGTCTCTCCTGAGCAAGCAGCAAATGCTCGGCTGTCTCCATGTTAACTATAGTAAATCTTATACGCTGGCTTTTTGCCTGTGCTATCTTTGGTAAATGTGCGGAAATCACATGCCCTATTCGCGGATAACCACCGATAGTCTGACGATCAGCCATCAGTATAATCATTTGTCCTCCGGGCAACAATTGTATAGTGCCAAACTGAACAGGGGTTGAAATCATTTCTTCCTTCAATTCAATGTCAACCGGCGGGCCATCTAATATATAACCCATACGGTCAGACGAAGGACTGACACGAAATTCACCTTCTGTAAAAACTGTTTTATTAAAACTGTTTAATCTTTTCCACTCCCTTCCGGGCAGCACATATATTTCATCATCAGCAGATTGATCTTTCCATAATGTAGAATACCAGGGTAAAATGATATGGTTTTTTTTACCGGGAAAATTATTTGGCAGTTCCTGCGAAGCATAAGGGATATTATCATTTTTCTTAAGCAACCTTCCCTGCCAGCCTCCCATTGCAACCCGGGCATTTGTGGAACAACTTCCCAGCCAGGGGCTCCCCTGCAATCCGCCGCGGATGGCAAGATAGGCCCAGCCGCCATTTTTGTTGCCACAAAATTGCAAACTACTTTTTTCGCCAGCCATTACCGGACACATTACCGGCACAGGTAGTCCATTTATTGTAGCAGAAAAATCTGCACCACCTACAGCAAATACTACCGGTTTATCAAAAACAATTGATGCAGCAGGAAAACTCATTTCAATTACAGTATCATTGCTGTTGTTGCCCAACAACAAATTGAGTGCCTTCGTAGCAAAACAATCCATCACCCCACCCTGACTGACTCCCAGGTGCTGATAACCTGATCGTCCCAGGTCCTGCAGACTGTCATACACTCCCGCCTTTATAATTCTTAAACTCATTTTTGCTGATTGGATAAAATTTTACAATATCTCCCGGTTCAAAAAAAGTATGTATAGTGTCGCCTGAAGTTTCAAAAAGTTGTACAGGTGTGCGTCCTATTATATTCCATCCCCCGGGAGAATTGAGCGGATAAATTCCTGTTTGCCGTCCGGTAATACCTACGCTGCCGGATGCTATTTTTTGCGGCATTTTTTTTCGCGGCAAATTCAAGCGCTCATCCACCTCTCCCATGTATGCAAAGCCGGGTAAAAAGCCGAGCATATATACCCGATATTTTGTTCCACTATGCAGGGTTACAATTTCCTGCATATTCATTTTAGAATGTTCAGCAATCGCAGCCATATCTATAGCAAAAACAGGATCATAACAAACCGGCACACTCAACTCGCGGTTTGGTTGTGGTTGCCGCCTGCCGGCGGCTTGTATCACCTCTTCTATTTTTCGTGTAGCAGTTGCGCTTATCGTTTCATTATTCAACACCTGTTTGGATAAAACCAAAGGATCATAATAAATAGTGATGCTCGTATATGCGGGTACCACCTCAACACATCCACCGAAAGGATTGTTATAGAAAAAATGGTAGAGGGTATTGATAACTTCATTCACTGCGGTATTAATAATATGACCAAACTCAATGGTAATAGCCATATCGCCAGATGGAAAGATGTTGTAAGGAAGCAGGGGATGCATGTTGCCATAAAGTTAGCAGCTAAAGTATATTAATAGATAATTTTGGGCAAAATTGCATTATGATATTATATGGCATCCCTAATTGTGATACAACAAAAAAAGCAATAAACTGGCTCAATAAAAAGCATATCCCTTTTACATTTCATAATTATAAGGAGTCAGGTATATCTGCTGCAAAACTGAAAGCTTGGAGTACAACTGCAGGCTGGGAAGCTATATTAAATAAACGAAGTACAACATGGCGGAGCCTGAGTGCAGAACAACAGGAAAGTATAAAAGACAAACAATCGGCAATTAATCTTATGCTTGAGCATAACAGTATCATTAAGCGCCCCATACTTGAATATAAAGAAGGACTCCTGGTGGGTTTTGATGAGAAGGAATATACCGCCTCAATAAAACCCTAGCCTCCTCCCCCTACATCACGATAACAAACGCTTAACGATTTTATTAATTAAACGTTTGATTGATTTAAACATTTGTTTAACTTTGCGCTGTAATTATAATAAATGACGGGAAAGCATATTCATATCCTTGAAGTGGCAGAACAATTGTTTGCGGAAAAAGGATTTGATGGTACTTCAGTAAGGGATATTGCGGGCAAGGCCGGCGTCAACCTGGCAATGATATCTTATTACTTTGGCTCAAAGGAAAAGCTGATGGCTTCACTGATTGATTTCAGATCAGGCTATACCAGGGGGATTCTGGAAGAACTCAACAAAGATGAATCACTTTCCTCCTGGGATAAAGTAGAAAGACTTATTGATTTGTACGTAGATAAGATTTTGAATAATTACAAATTCCATTGCATAATGACCCAACACCTGCCAACCGTTCAGTCGGACGAGATCAGGGAGATGATAACAGATATTAAAGCAAAGAATTTTGAACATGTAAAGAAGATTATAACTGAAGGACAAAGGAAAAAAGTTTTTAGAAAGGTGGATATGGAACTGACGGTTGGTACGGTAATGGGTACGATAGCTCAGGTAACTTCATCAAAAAACCTCTATTGCAGGTTGCTGAACATTAATAAAGACGATGAAGAAGGTTACAGAAAAAAAATGATCCCTAAGTTAAAAACTCATCTCAAACAAATGCTCAAAGCTCACCTGGATATTAATAACCAGGAATAAGATTTCAGACAATGATATCGTAAAACATACGGACAGGAGTGCTATACAGGTCATTTAACTTACAAATTCTTTTTAAATGAAAAAAAGTTGGGGCATCGTAATAGTTTTAATTACGACGGGTTTCAGTTCATTTGCTCAAACCAAAACAATCAGCCTGGAAGATGCAGTTAGTCTTGGTCTTCAAAACAGTAAACAACTAAAACTGGCACAGCATAAAATAGACGAAGCAAATACACAATTGGAGCAGTCACGCGATGCTTCGCTGCCTTCTGCAAAAGCAAGTGTTGGTTATAGTCATGCTTTGATGTTATCTCAGAGTTTATACATCCCTTCTTCAGATGGTAACGGGCCGAAAAAGTTGCAGCTACCTTTTGACAACAGTTTGTACCAGGCTACTCTTAGTATTAACCAACCGATATTTGCAGGCAATCAATATAAGTATGCAAGACAGTCTGCAGAGCTTATGGTACAGTTGAGTAAACTGAATGCAGAAACCGATAAGGACGCAATTGTCTATAATATCATCAGCGCATATATCAATTATTACAAACTGAAACAGAATCAAAAGATTCTTGCACAGAACCTCGATGATATTGAACATAAGCTAACACAAATAAAACAGTTTGAAAACCAAGGACTGGCTACAAAAAACGATGTGCTCCGTTTTGAACTGCAAAAATCAGATATGAAACTGTCAGCCATCGAACTGGAAAATAACCGGCGTATAGTAAACTACAACCTCAATATACTTTTAGGGCTTCCCGACAGCACACTGATAGAAGAGCAGGATGTCAGTTATAAACTTGATCTTAACGACAGTTTCCAATTTTACCTGGCACAGGCGCTGAAAGACAGGAAGGAAATGACATCATTAAAATATGAGGACAGGCTTTCGGATTTAAATATCAATAAAGTAAAAGATGGTAAACTGCCAACTGTTGGGATTGGCGGCAACCTGTATTTCATCAACCCAACTACGAAAATTATACCTAAAGCAGGCTCCTTTCTTGCACCATTTATTGTAGGATTGAATGTAGGTTGGGATATATCCAGTCTGTATAAAAACAAGCATAAACTCAGTGAAGCTAAGATCCAGAAACAGGAAGTTGAGGAAAAGACAGGAATAATAACAGATCAAATCAGGTCGGAAGTATACAAAAGCTATATCGAATATAAACAGGCACTGGAAAAAATAAGGGTGCTGCAGGAAGCTATCACCCAGGCAATGGAAAATGAAAGAATAACCGAGTCTAAATTCCAGAACAATTTAGCTACCACCACAGACAGGATTGACGCCCAGACATTGTTGTACAAAGCAAAGATCAATCTTGAACTGGCAAAATCCGATGCTACCCAGGCTTACTATTCATTATTAAAATCAACAGGACATATTCAACCTTAAGACCTATACTTTAAACTTCAGTTTAAAATTTTTGTATGAGCGATAAAATAAAAAAATCTAAAGGCAAAAAGATCATCTTCCCCATCCTGCTGGCCGCTGTGCTGGTACTGGCTTTGATATTTACATTAAAAGAATATTTTTATTTTCAAAGCCACGAAGTAACCGACAATGCGCAGGTGGATGCAGATATCAGTCCTGTTATTGCAAGGGTAGGCGGCTATGTTAAAGAAATAAGATTTGAAGATAACCAGTTGGTAAAAGCCGGCGATACTCTTATAATACTCGACGACAGGGATTACAAAATAAAATTGCAACAGGCAGAAGCAGCACTGGTGTCTGCAAAGCAAATGCTGAATGTTTCAAAATATGCAATTGCAGAAACACGCTCCAATATAGCAACAGCAAAAGCAAACGTGGAAGCTGCCAAAGTAAAATTGTGGAAAGCCACAGAAGATTATAACAGGTATAAAAACCTGTATGACGATCATGCCATTACCAAAGCCCAGTTTGATGCAATGAAAGCGGAAAAAGAATCTGCAGAAGCAGCTTTGGAAGCCATGCAAAGCCAGGTGCCAGTGATCAACACCAGGATAAGCACTAATCAGCAGCAGGCGGATGCCACCGCGGCTAATATTGCACCCCGGGAGTCAGATGTGGACTTTGCAAAACTGCAATTATCCTATACTGTTATTGTAGCGCCGGCAGATGGTATTGCATCTAAAAGAAATGTTCAGTTGGGACAATTGGTACAGCCGGGGCAGCCGATGCTTTCCATTGTAGATGACAAAGGATTATATATCACTGCCAATTTTAAGGAAACACAAATGGGAAGCCTGAAAGTGGGAGAAAAAGTAGATATCACCGTTGATGCATTTAAACATACCCCGGTAAAAGGATCAGTAGAATCTTTTGCCGGTGCCACTGGAGCAAAATTCTCATTGCTTCCACCCGATAATGCAACCGGAAATTTTGTAAAAGTAGTGCAGCGTGTTCCGGTAAGGATACGCTTCGAAGCCGACCAGGCTTTTATGTCAAATCTAAGACCGGGAATGAGTGTGAAAGTGGTGGTGCATACGAAGTAGAGATTTTCAGGGCAAACTTTGGTCAGGAATTTAATTGTGAAATGTGCAGAGAACCCGAAACCAGAAACCCGAAACCCGAAACTTGAAACCAGAGACCTGCAACCTGTAACCTGAAACCGACTTTAGACTTATCAAAACATTTAATACAAAAGTAATTAATATACTATGGCTGAGCATGGGTTACGAAAATGGATTATTACCATCACGGTGATTATGGCCTCATTGCTGGAGTTGATTGATACCACCATTGTAAATGTGGCGTTGCCTGATATCATGGGCAACCTGGGTGCTACACTCGAAGATGCCGGCTGGCTGGTTACCGGGTATGCTGTAGCCAACGTAATAGTATTGCCTATGTCGGGCTGGCTGGGTGACAGATTCGGAAGGAAGAATTATTTTATTGCTTCTATTGTACTCTTCACCATCGCCTCTATCCTTTGTGGTAATGCCACCGGTTTAGAAGAACTCATTGCGTTCAGGATATTACAGGGATTAGCCGGTGGCGGTTTGCTGTCTACTGCGCAGGCTATATTATTAGAAACCTGGCCAAGAGAAGAAGTGGGGATGGCTACAGCGCTGTTTGGACTTGGCGCGGTAGTGGGACCTACGGTAGGGCCAACTATTGGTGGTTATATCACAGATAATTTTTCGTGGCCCTGGATATTTTATGTGAATGTTCCGGTTGGTGCATTGGCTGCTTTCCTGGTATCTACTTTTGTAAAAGAATCACCAAAGTATGCCAAGGGGCAACCTATAGACTGGTGGGGTATCCTGTTGCTTGCAATAGGTGTTGGCAGTCTGCAGACCGTGCTTGAAAAAGGAGAATCAGAAGACTGGTTCAGTACTCCCTATATTTCAGTGCTGACAGTTGTAACCATCCTTGCAGCTATTGCATTTATCTGGAGGGAAATAAGCACCGATCACCCTGTGGTAAATTTCCGGATATTAAAATACCGGAGTTTTACCATTGGCATATTTACATCCTTTGTACTTGGGTTTGCACTGTATGGCTCTATGTTCATCTTCCCCGTTTTTTGTCAGACCCTTCTTGGTTTTTCAGCACAGCAAACCGGTGAGATACTTTTTCCCGGAGGGTTAGCCACTATTTGTATGATGCCATTTGTGGGAATAATGCTTAAGCGTGGTATCCCGGCCCAGTTCCTGACTACTGTAGGATTTTGCTTGTTTTTCATATTCAGCCTGATGCTATCCAATTCCAACCTCGGATCGGGAACAGGAGATTTCTTTTGGCCATTGATCATACGGGGAATCGGAATGAGTGTACTCTTTGTACCGCTTACTACATTAGCTATCCAGGATTTACATGGTAAAGATATCGGGCAGGGAACCGGGCTAAATAATATGATGCGTCAGTTAGGCGGATCTTTTGGTATTGCTATTATTACCACCTTGATCCATGTAAACATGGGTACCAACAGAAATTTATTGCTCGAAAACATAAATAATTATAATCCTGCTTTTACCGAAAGAAAGGAAGCATATATACATGGGTTCCAGGGCAAGGGGTTTAATGCATTCGACGCAGAACAAATGGCCAACCGTGCCATGGAGGGCGTTATAACAAAACAAACCATGCTGGTAACCTACGACAACCTCTATATGCTGGTAGGTATATTTGTGCTATGCTGCATACCGCTTGTATATCTGCAAAAATTTAAAAAAAATAACCCGATACCGGTTGATGTGCATTAGTTATTGGTATTGATAAGTGGCAGGGCACTACGGGTAAATAGTTGATTTTACAACTTACTTTAAAATTTTTAAGCCTCATTTTGAGTACAATAACTTTTTGTTTCAATCTTTAAGCAAACTAATATTTACGTGTTACACTCGAAGCTATTTTTGGCGAATTACATTTAAATCTTTGGTAGTTCTCATTTTTTTTATTGCTTACAAAAAATGCTTATTTTTAGCGAACAACTAAATTTATCTGCTTAATCCCAATACATGCAGGCGCCATATAACCTCGCTAAATTGACAGCCAAAGAATTGCTTAATCTTTACAAAAAACTTTCTGTTCCATTGCTGGAAACAGATCAGGAAAACAGAATGGTTTCTGAAGAAAGCCAGACTGCTAAATTCAATTCTTTAAAAGCAGCATTGGAAGGTGAAGGCTTCTTTTTTGTGGTAAACCTGCACACAATGACGATTGAAAGTGTATATGGAGTGGAAAAATTATTAGGATACCCGGATCATAATTTTGATTTCTATCGTTACCTCAATATTATTCATCCAAGCCATGTATTTCCCCATACAGAATCATCAAGAGCTGCTCTTGATGGTTTGAGTAAGGGTGATGTACCTTTACATTTTTATACACATCGCTTTAATTCAGAAATTGCATTAAGAAAATACGATGGTAATTATATTTTTTGTAAAAGAACAGCATGCGTATTTCAATATAATATAAAAAATCAGTTAACGGCTTACCTGAACATATTTACAGTAATAAGTACAGAATATTCCGGCCAGCCTTTCTCAATCAGCTCTGCAAGTGATGAAGGAGAAAATGCAATAATTTTGAATGACCTCTTGGAATTATCAAAACATAACTTTGAAAAACTTAAATATTTTACAGAAAGAGAAATGGACGTGATAGAACAATATGCTTACACTGAGGAAAACAGAGTGCCAGTAAACGATATTGCAAAAAGATTGGGCGTGGAAAAAAGTACTATAATTGAATACAACAAACGTATTATTGCAAAAGCGGAAATACCTTTTAAGAAAAAATTTGCCTCTGCATATGAAGTGGCTTTGCAATTAAAAAAAGCGAAGTTGATTTAGAGAACCAAACCTTTTACTTTTTACTTTTTTTCGAAATAATATTTTCAATATCATTAACAAAATCTTCATCGAATGTGGAAGATCCATTGGGGTCTTTTTGATTTCGTCCCTTTACCACGTTCCAAAAATTTTCAGCATTTAATGGAATAGTAACTTTGAATGCTGAATTAGGAAAATTAAAGTTTTGCCACAAATAATAAATCATGGGATATTTCTTCTCTTTTATTGCGATTTCGAAATACAATCTCCATTCAAGCGGAGTTAAGTTTACTGTGAACCCTAACTCTTTTTCCAAAAAATCAGGCGGATTAGGGTTATTACTTTCTATATAACTGTAATGTAATAAATCTGCCACACTCCAATCCTTAGCCATATTTTCAAACTTAATGTTTGGTGGTTTAACGTTATATGCAAAACCAAATTCACAAAAGTCCTGGTAAGTAAATGGGTTTTCTGCGAAGGCTTCAATTTGCATAGGAGGTATTTTAATCGTTTTATTCAAGTCTTCTATAGTTATCTCTTTATTTTGCAAATTTGTAATAATTTCTTTTATATCTTTTTTATATTGCTCATCCTCAACTGAGGTTTCCGTTAAATTATAGGTATTAATTCTTTTTTGAAAATCTTGAATATTATTTTTATAGTCATCATCATTGTTGATTTCATTTCTTAAAACAATAAAAATTTGTCTAAGGTAAAAGCCAAGAAACATTTTATAAAAATCTTGCCTGTTCCATTGCAGCCTTTTTGATAGGTCTGGTTCAGTTCTTTGTTCATATTTTATTCCCGGGAAGGCCATTCCGATATAAATAGGTTTTCCCGTGTCTTTATCAGTTCGGGAATAGAAAGCCGCAAATAAAAAACCCACTGCCTGATCATCTTTTTCTTCATCTTTTACAGATAAATCGGTATCTGTCTTATACATCCTGGTAAGCATCGCACCGTGGAATTCTTCCAGTTTTTCATTATTATAAAATTT
>JBDHYJ010000069.1:0-26166 GCA_039811345.1 Chitinophagaceae bacterium | reverse complement strand
GTAAGTGTCCAATGTAATGACATAAATTGACTAATGATAATTGTGATAAATGAGTGGTAAGTAGTAAGTGGTAAGTGTCTTGCCCCTTATACCCTACCACCAATAACTTCCCCATTCAATACTCATATTTGTCTTTCCACAGGGCTTTAAGCCATTTTCTCAACTCTTCTTCTCTTGTGTTTTTCCCGGGGTTGTAAAATTTGGTACCTTTTATTTCTTCCGGCAGGTATTCCTGAGTTGAAAAATTATTGTCAAAGTCATGTGAATATTGATAGCCTTTTCCATAATCAAGATTTTTCATCAGCCGGGTAGGGGCATTTCTTATATGAAGGGGTACAGGTAGATCGCCATGTTCTTTTACTGCCATAAGCGCATTACTTATAGCCATATAAGAGGCATTGCTTTTGGGAGACGATGCAAGGTAGGTGGCGCATTGCGCTAATATAATTCTTGCTTCCGGATAACCTATTTTATTCACCGCTTCAAAAGTAGCATTGGCCAGCAAAAGTGCATTGGCATTGGCGTTACCAATATCCTCACTTGCTAATATTACCAGTCTTCTTGCTATGAATTTTACATCTTCTCCACCTTCAATCATTCGCGCCAGCCAATATACTGCTGCGTTGGGATCGCTGCCACGTATTGATTTAATAAATGCAGAGATAATATCATAATGTTGTTCCCCGCTTTTATCATAGAGCGCAATCCTTTTTTGCGCAATATCCATTACAATATCGTCGGTAATGATTGTTTCATTGCTATTGGGAATTGCATCAGTTACTATCTCCAGCAGATTTAGTAGCTTCCTTGCGTCTCCTCCTGATATATTAATGAGGGCAGAGGTTTCTTTCAACAAAATATTTCTCTTGCTCAATACCTCATCATGCTGTATGGCAAATTGGAGTAGTCCGTTTAGTGCAACATTATCAAGAGGCTTTAAAACATATACAAGACATCTGCTGAGCAATGCTGCATTTACTTCAAAAGACGGATTTTCAGTAGTAGCACCAATCAGTGTGATTGTCCCTTTTTCAACAGCGCCAAGTAGTGCGTCCTGCTGTCCTTTATTGAAGCGATGTATTTCATCTATAAATAGGATGCTTTCAGGCTGAAGTTTAGCTTTTTCAATCACATCCCTTACTTCTTTAACACCGGCGCTAATAGCACTGAGAGTATAGAAAGGTATATTGAGTGTATTTGCAATAATATTGGCAATAGTTGTCTTGCCAACTCCTGGTGGCCCCCACAAAATCATAGAGGGTATCTTACCCTGTTCTATAGCTTTTCTCAAAACACTTCCTTTACCGGTAAGATGATCCTGCCCGGTTAAATCGTCAAGTGATTTTGGTCTTAGTCTTTCGGCTAATGGAATTGCCATAGTCTGGCAAAAATAAGCGTTATGTTGTATTGTATAAAAAGGGGAATTGACAGATAAAATTGATCTGTAAGCAATAATAAAGTTCTCTTGTTGAGAAGGTTAATTTTTCAATATCGTGAACTCCACTCTCCGGTTTAATTGCCTTCCATCATCGGTATCATTAGTGGCTACCGGTTTTGTTTCACCATATCCCTGAGATGAAATGCGGTTTTCTTCAATACCTTTTGAAACAATATAGTCTCTTACTGATTTTGCTCTGTTATCGCTTAATTTAAAATTGTATTCATCAGAACCCTTACTGTCCGTATGAGCACTCATTTCAATTTCGATAGCAGGATTTTCATTTAACAGTTTTACTACACGGTCTAATTCAACAAATGATTCTTCTCTCAAATCCCATTTATCAAAATCGAAAAATACATTATTTAGTCTTACTACCTGACCTATTTCTATAGGGACAAGATAAAGGTCTTTATGTATTTCCTTATATCCCGCCTTTACAAGGGAATCGAGGTTAAGATTTTCTGACTGTGCAAAAAATTTATCTGCAGATGCTCTTATCAGATAATTCTGATCATAAGGTAACACGATCTTGAATGATCCGTCGGTTGAAGCTGATACACCATTGCCGGCTTCTTTTCCATCCGGCAATGTTTCATATATTAATGAAGCACTGAGAGGTTCTTTTGTTTTTGCGTTATATACGTTCCCGCTGACCAATACTACAGGATCTGGTTTTTTTTCCTCCATTAGTTTTACCCTTACTATGTCGCTTTCTCCGTAGGTATTCAGATTAGTTGTGAGGTAAGCGTATTCTCCGCCAGCATCAAGTGTAAAAAAAGCATCCCAGTCGGGGGTGTTGATTGGACTTCCCAGATTCACCGGGGTGCTCCATTTTTGCCATGTTTTGTCAAGGCGTTTTGTCATCCAAATATCATTATCACCTAATCCGCCGGGACGGTTACTGCTAAAATAAAGTGTTATGCCATCAGCGGCCATATATGGTGTCATCTCATCATATTCGGATAGATTTATTATTTTACCCAGGCTTTTGGGCTCCGTCCACCAGCCCTGTGGTGTTAAGAAACTTACATACAGATCATTGTTTATACCATTCGGTTCAGGTGTCATGTACAGCAATAAAGTTTCTCCATCGTGGGTCATTGATGCGCCAGACTGACGTCCCCGGTCATACTTCTCATAGTTCTTAATAAATAATGCATTGGGTGGAGTCCATTCACCATCTTTGTCTTTATAGGTCATACTAACTCCTTTGCTTATAAATGCTCCTTCATTAAAAGCGCCGCGCAGCAGTAAACGGTTGTTGTCGGGAGAAATCCAGTAAACAGCGTTATAATGTGTGGTATTTAACGGGTAATCCAAATGTATTGCATCACTCCATTTACCTGTACTGTCTCTTTCTGAATACCATATATCCTGTGAATTGGGTACTGAGCGATACTTTGTATTTGCAGGATGATTCTGACAAATAAAATACAGGTGATTACCATCTGCTGAAACTGTGGGGCGCAACTCGGGAAGTACAGAGTTGATTCTTGTACCGAGGTTTTCAATTTTGATAATTGTACCTGAGGTAATCGTGTTGTCTTTCTGCTCAATCAAACCTCCGGATGTATCCACAACCATTGGTTGCGATATTCCAATATATGTAAATATTGAAAAAATAACAATGATTATCACCTTTTTCACCTGATTATCTTTTGTTATAAATAACGCTAACAACAAATGAATGGTGTTTTATCACACAGCCTCATGTATCTGCTGAATATTATTTATCTTATGGTAAAAGCTATTAAACACAATGTAGAAAAAGTAAGTTGGGTATATTAATATAATTTTCATCTCTAACAAACATATTACTGATTATGAAAACAAGGAATCTGCTTTTAATATTCTTATTGTTGTTTGGAACCAGCCAATATTCTTTGGCACAAAGAAAGGAGCAAACTGAAGGGCTATTTCCAAAGTTTTTGGTGCATTTTAAATCTTACAAACAAAATCCTGTTTTTGCAGGAACCGGCGATAATACCTGGGATCGGAAGATCAGGGAACGGGGGTATATACTTTTCGAAAATGGTGTATATCGTATGTGGTACACGGGGTATAATAATGAGGAATCGGAAAGACATCTTGGATATGCTACTTCAGATGATGGCATCACATGGAAGCGTTACAGTGACCGGCCAATTTATGATAAAGGTTGGGTAGAAGATATGAGTGTAATAAAAGTGAATGATACTTACTATATGTTTGCCGAGGGACGTAATGATATTGCACATATATTGACATCACATGATGGTATTCAGTGGAATGAAGCGGGAAACATTGATATCAGAAAAGTGGATGGAACTCCGATTGAGAAAGGTCCTTACGGAACTCCAACAGTTTGGTTTGAAAACAATACCTGGTATCTTTTTTATGAAAGAGAAGATATGGGAATCTGGCTGGCTACATCAAAGGATACAAAAACCTGGACAAATGTACAGGATGATCCGGTATTGGAAATGGGGCCTTCCGGTTACGATAAATATGCAGTAGCCATGAACCAGGTTATAAAATATAACGGTTTATACTACGGTTATTATCATGCATCCGATACTAAAGATTGGAAAGAATGGACTACGAATATAGCAGTGAGCAGAGATCTTATTCACTGGACTAAATATGAAAACAATCCTATAATGAAACACGACAGATCAAGCGGGATAATAGTTTTCAACGGTAAAGAATACAGGATGTATACTATGCATCCTGCAGTCAATGTATTTTTACCCGCAATTAATTAAATTTAATTGTACCTGAAATATTGAGTAAAAAGTAACATTATATAACAGCAATTATATCTTATTGCAGATATATAATGTTACAATACTTATTTCAGTCTTATTAAATGCTATAATGTAATTACGCTGTTTGTACCACCGTATTGATTTGGAGCTTGTGCATCAGCTTCTGGTTCATTTACCCAAATTGTTTCATCAACAAGGTATTTAAACTCATGCTTGGAGTCCTTGGGTAAAGTTACATCAGCACTGAACGTACCATCTTTTTTCTTGCTCATTACAATGGAGTTTTTCCAGTCGCTGTTTAAACCTAAAATTTCAACTGTTTCTGCGTTTTCTGGTTTGAAAGCAAACTTTACTTTACAATAATCTTTGGTTTTGAAATAGGTCTTCTGTACCATTTTCTACATTTTAAAGTTGGTTATAAAATAATTGTGTCAAACTAATTGACTCAATTTATAAGCAAAGCAAACGCGAAGGGTAGGTTGATCTTTATTCTATAAAGCCGCAAAGGTAACCTTTAAATTATTATTTTCTTGCATCTTTCTTTAAGAGTCACTGTCTGACTTTATACTTTAATACATTTATGACTGTATTAGAAAATGTTAAGCATTTGTATGTCAATCAAATTTTTTTGCAAAAACTTTGTTAAGCTAATTGACGATGAATAATAATAAAACGATTATCCCGTTTATGCCTGATGGAGTATTTAGGTATAATAACTTTCAAAAAAATGTTAAGAAGGTTTAAACCTTAAAACAAATCAAGGGTCTATGCCTGAACATTTATTAATTAATCCTCAATTTATGAAACAGAAAAAATTATTGTTCTATTCATTAGCATTAGGGTTGTTGACAAGTTTTATAGCTTGTAAAAAAGATACAACTACTAACAATGGCACAGACGCTGGCACAGAAATTTCCATTCATTCCGACGATCAGTCTTTATTTACTTCAGAGATTGACGATGTAACCAACGATGCTGATGCAGTCCTCGAAGTTTATTCTTCTGTCAGCGGAAGAGAAATGGGTTCTGATACTTCTATATGCGGTGCCAGTATCTCCTGGAATATAGAATCAAATCCCCAAACCGCTACAATTACTTTTAATGGTAGTGAATGTTTTGGTAAAACAAGACAAGGTAGTATTGTGATTTCAGTTCCTAAAGGAACAAAATGGAGTGACGCTGGTGCAACAGTAAGTGTTAGTATTCAGAATTTGAAAATTACCAGGCTCCGCGATAAAAAGAGTGTGACTATTAATGGTACCCAGACTTATACCAATGTTAGCGGTGGTTTGCTAAAGAATTTAAAAAGCTTGCAGACTATAACACACTCAATCGCAAGTGATGGTTTCACAATTACTTTCGATAATGGTTCGCAGAGGTCATGGAAAGTGGCAAAGAAACGTGTGTTTACATACGACGACGGTATTGTTATATCCACTTCAGGTAATCATACCGATGGGAATACGGAAGGTATTGCAGAATGGGGTAGCAATCGTTTTGGTACTTCATTCGTTACGATCATCTCCAGTCCATTGATTATAAAACAGAATTGTGATTTTCGTTTGACCAGTGGTACTGTAAAACATATGGTGGGCAATGTATCTGCAGAGGTTACATTTGGATTAGATAAAGATGGTAAACCTGTTGACTGCCCCGATACTTTCTATTATAAGCTGGTATATACCGGCTCAAATGGTAAAACTTATACCGTCATATTTCCATACTAAGTTGAAATATAGAATATTAATAAGGGCCGCGGATTACCGCGGCTTTTTTTTATGAAAGAGGAACTTAACCATTTTTGTACGAAATTCTGCTGGAATGCAGTATCCGCCCGGCTTCAATCTTCTCTGTATTGAATTGTAAATTGATAGGGATAATAGATTTCATTTTCAATACTGAATTGTATGCTACAACAACCCAACCGCCTGATTTCTTTAGATGTCCTTCGCGGCTTTACTATGGCTGCAATGATTATGGTCAACTATCCCGGATCAGAAGAGTTTGTTTTTTTTACCCTCAGGCATTCAAAGTGGAACGCATTGTCTTTTACCGACACTATTGCTCCGATATTTCTTTTTGTTATAGGGGTTTCCGTAACGTTGGCCTATACAAAGCGGCTGAAGGATGGGAGTGCAAAAGGGAAACTCTATCGAAAAATTATAATCCGGTCTCTCAAAATATTTGCTGTAGGTATGTTTCTAAACCTGATGCCTGATTTTAATTTTAGCGATGTAAGATGGACAGGTACCTTACATAGAATAGCTTTTGTGTTTCTTTTTTGCGCGGTAATTTTTCTCAATACAAACTGGAAACAACAGGTTTGGATATTAGCGATACTGTTGACAGGATATTGGCTACTACTTACCCAGGTACCAACTCCGGGGATTGGTAAAGTTATGCTTGAGCCTGGTGTCAATATCGTTGCCTGGGTAGACTCAAAATTCCTGCCGGGAAAAATGTGGCAGGGTACATGGGATCCTGAAAGTATACTTAGTATAATTTCATCTACTGGTAGTGGTATCACCGGTATGTTGGCAGGTCGGTTACTGATTAGTGATTTACCTGCTGTTGAAAAATCAAATTATCTTATGATAGCGGGTATGTGTTCGGCTATAGGGGGGTATTTCTGGGGGCTTGGATTCCCGGTAAATGAAAACCTGTGGACAAGCTCTTTTGTACTGGTGACTTCCGGATTTGGGGCACTTTTGCTTGGCGCATTGTATTTCAGAATAGATATTAAAGGATACAAAAAATGGACATCAGTTGGAGTTATTTTTGGTGCTAATGCTATTACTACTTATTTCCTTGCCGACGTACTGGCATTAATTTTCTACAGGCTTCAATTTAATGGAATGCCACTAAATGATATTGTTGTAAAGGGATTAATAAATATCGGCATGCAAGCAGAGCTTGCAAGTTTGTTATATGCTCTATTTTTTGTGGCAGTGAATTTTATTCCCGCCTACATATTGTACAGGAAGAAAATTTTTATTAAACTATAATCCGGATAGTATTTTTTATTCCAGACTAAACTGTTTGGTAGCCATCTCCTGTATAGCATTACCAATAGCAAGGGCAGCGGTAGCTGCAGGGGAAGGAGCATTTAACACATGAATAGCATTACCTTTTGCTTCAATCTTGAAATCATCTATCATATTTCCCTCACGTGAAAGTGCCATGGCTCGCACGCCTGCACGACCGGGGACTATATCGTCTGATTGAAGTGAAGGAATGAGTTTTTGAAGTCGTTTCAAAAAATACACTTTTGAAAATGCACCTCTGTATTCATCCAGGCCAAAGCGCCAGTGTTTTGCAAAAAATTTCCATGTGCCTTTATAACCAAAGGCTTCTGCTGTATCTTTTAAATTGAAATCAGTTTTATTATACCCTTCTCTTTTAAATACAAATACAGCATTGGGCCCACATTCCACCCCACCCTGAATCATCCTGGTAAAATGCACCCCAAGAAAAGGGAACTGAGGATTAGGGACAGGATAAATCAGGTTTCTTACTTTGGTCATTCCTTTTTCACTCAAATCATAATAGTCGCCTCTGAATCCAACGATTGCGCTATCGGTGCCAGTGCCTTCTTTTATAGCAATCCTGTCGCTTTGTAATCCGGCACAGGCTACAAGATATTTTGTTACAAAATCACCATGGTTGGTTTTGATAATAGTGGATTCACCATCTTTGACAAACTGCTTTGCTTCCGTTTCTAAAAATACCTTGCTACCCTGAAATTTATTTTCCAGCAATTCAGCTAGTTTTTGGGTGAAGCCTACATAATCAATTATCCCTGTACATCCTACCCAAATACCAGCTATACCTTCACAGTATGGTTCTATAGTTTTTATTTCATCTGAGGATATCAATCGTATATCTTCCACTCCATTTGCCAACCCGTTTTGATATACTTTATTCATGTGAGCCAGTTCATCTTCTTTCGAAGCAACAATGATTTTTCCGCATATATCATGCTTAATGTGATGTTCTTTTGCAAATGCAACAAGTTCCCGACGACCTTCCACACAATTTTTCGCTTTGTATGATCCCGGTTTATAATAAATACCAGAGTGTATTACACCTGAGTTCCTGCCTGTTTGGTGTGCGGATACATTTTTTTCTTTTTCAAGTACTGCAATTTTTAATTGAGGATACCGGCTGTTTATTTTATATGCAGTAGCAAGTCCTACACAACCGGCTCCAATAATAACTATGTCAAAACTGTTATTCGCCATAATATTTTTAAAATAAAGATTCCGCAAGATATCGGAAAAGTTAATACTCTCCCTCAGTGACATATCACCAATGTGAATATGTACCTTTACCAAAAGCAAAAATCAGCATGGATATCAGAAATAATATTTTGGAAACGATCGGAAATACCCCTTTAATCAGGTTGAATAAAATTACCAGAGCATTACCATGTTTAGTTGCAGCTAAAGTTGATTATTTTAATCCGGGCAACTCCATCAAGGACAGGATGGCAGTTAAAATGATTGAAGTGGCTGAAAAAGAAGGCAAACTTAAACCAGGTGGAACTATAATCGAATGTACTTCCGGAAATACCGGAATGGGCCTTGCATTGGCTGCATGTGTGAAAGGCTATAAATGCATATTTACAACTACAGATAAACAATCAAAAGAAAAAATTGACATCCTGAAAGCTGTTGGTGCAGATGTAATTGTTTGCCCTACTAATGTAGAACCGGAAGACCCCAAAAGCTATTATTCGGTAGCAAAAAAACTGGTAAGTGAAATTCCGAATTCTTTCTGGTGCAATCAGTATGATAACCTTGCCAACAGGCAGGCTCATTACGAAACTACCGGCCCTGAAATTTGGAAACAGACTGATGGAAAAATAACTCATCTTGTTTGTACGGCTGGTACCGGAGGGACAATTACAGGCACAGCTATGTTTTTGAAGCAGCAAAACCCTTCGATACAAATCTGGGCGATAGATGCTTACGGTTCACTTCTTACAAATTATTTCAATACGGGTAAGGTGGATATGGCTGAAGTTCATCCCTACTTCTCCGAGGGTTTTGGGGAAGATTTTATCCCTGAAAACTATGACATGTCTGTTATTGATTTATTTGAACAAGTTACTGATAAAGATGGAGCAATTATGGCAAGGCGACTGGCTAAAGAAGAAGGTATTTTTTGCGGATATAGTGCAGGTAGTTGCCTTCAGGGATTAATTCAATTAAAGGATCGTTTGAAAAAGGATGATTTAGTAGTTTGTATTTTTCATGATCATGGGAGCCGGTATGTTGCTAAAGTATACAACGATCAATGGATGATAGAGCGTGGTTTTCTTGAAGTAAAAACTTTTAGAGATATAATAACCGGTAGAGGAAAACGTCCTTTGATTACGGTGGATGGTTCAAAAACAATTGCTGAGGTGTTTGATCTGATGAAAAAATATGATATTGAAAATATCCCTGTAGTTATAGATGGAGAAATAAAAGGAGCTATTTCCGAAGCAGGACTATTTGATAAAGTATTTGTCAATCCTGATATTAAGAAGCAACCGGTAGTATCGGTTATGGAAGCTCCTTATCCGCTGGTTGAATTAGATACTCCTGTCGAACGTCTTGGTAAATTAATAAATAAGGAAAACGGTGCAATATTGAGCAGGAATGAAAGTGGAGATTTCCACATAATTACGAAGTACGATATTATTCAATCGTTAGCAAAAATTTAATAGGAGTCTATTTAGGATTATTATATATAACAAGTTACAATTTCTTATTACTTTTTTAGTATCAATATATTAATTCCATTTTGCTGAGTTTTTGTATTAAAAAATTTGTTGTTGTAGACAAACGAGTTACGTAAAATTACTATAGTAAACTACGAGTGTTTATTAACAATTAAGTAAAAATAACATTGAAAAAAATGGGGGAAACCTCTCTTGTACGGTGGATAACTGGTGAGTATCTTTGAATTGAAGTTGATTGATGAGGAAGTTACGCCTCATACCATCCAAAAATCCTGAGAACCGTCCTAAAATTCATTGAAATCCAAATCCATTGAAAAAGGCATTAAAATCCAGTATCAATCAACTTTATTTTCAAAAATAATAATATCCATTGAACCAATATCCTCGAAAAGCATCTGATATCCTAAAACGTGGTTTTGAATCCTAAATCCAATTATCCGGTAAAACCGCCCCGATTGAAAATCCGATATTCCTAACCTAAAAAAACCTGACAACCCCGGACAGCGAACTGTATTTGTGAGTCCTTTAAAAGTCCAATCCTTAAAAGCCATCTATTCTTAGTAGGCTCTGGTAAAAAGATTCCTCCACCAATTGGTGGAGGTTTTTTGTTTGTAAGCTATCCCAGTATAGCCTATTTCTATTTCTTAATTATATTTGCCTCCGTTTCAGCATTTTTGACTGAATGCATAAAGACTGCAGTATTTTTGTTTTTGTTAGCTAAAATACTTAATCTTGAACTCCAACATAAGCTCTACGATGCAATACGAAGAAGATTTTGACGCAAACCTTGCAGGAGAAGACAGAACAAATGATGAGGCCAGGAGCCGATGGTTCAAAAGAATCAAAAAAGGAATTTTAACATCTACTGCTGAAAAGAAAGAAACTCCGGATGGTCTTTGGACTAAATGTCCAAGTTGCAAATACACCTGCACTGTGCTGGAGTTGAAAGAGAATTTATTTGTTTGTCCCAAATGTAATTATCATCATCGTATTGGAAGCCAGGAATATTTTGATATTCTTTTTGACAATAATGAATATGAAGAATTATTTACCAATCTCCGCTCAATTGATTATTTACAGTTTAAAGATCTGAAGCCTTATAGTAAGCGACTTGATGAAGCATATTCAAAAACAGGTTTGGATGACTCATTATCTGTAGGTGTAGGAAAACTGCATGGACAATCTCTTGTGGTATGTTGTATGGATTTTAATTTTATAGGAGGTTCACTTGGGAGTGTAATGGGGGAAAAAATTGCAAAAGCAGTCGATTATTCTATTGAACATAAAATACCATTACTTATCATCAGTAAAAGCGGAGGTGCAAGGATGATGGAAAGTGCTTTTTCATTGATGCAGTTAGCAAAAACCTCAGGAAAATTATCTCAATTGTCGGATAAATGTATTCCTTATATCTCTCTATGTACTGATCCTACTTATGGCGGGACTACAGCTTCATTTGCTATGCTTGGAGACGTAAATATTGCCGAGCCCGGCGCTATGATTGGATTTGCCGGTCCAAGGGTAATAAAGGAAACAATTAAGAAAGATCTGCCTCCTGGTTTTCAAAGCTCCGAGTTTTTAATGGAACATGGATTCCTTGATTGTATAGTTGATCGTAAGGAGCTTAAAGATAAACTGGCAACTTTGATCACTCTTTTTAATTCATAGAAATCATTTTCTATTTCCCACCCGGTAATCAACCAGGAATTATCACAATCTGATGTCAAGCATACGAAACAGATCTGCCTATTTTGAATATAATATTGACGATAAGTATATCGCCGGATTGGTATTGACCGGAACTGAAGTTAAGTCTATAAGAGCTGGTAAGGCAAGCTTTAACGATAGTTATTGCTATTTTCATAAAGGTGAGTTATGGATAAAAAGTCTGCATATTGCAGAATATAGCCATGGTACATATAATAATCATGATCCTTTGCGGGAGAGAAAGCTTTTGCTAAACAGGAAGGAATTGAAAAAATTAGAGACCCGAATAAAAGAGAAAGGATTCACAATAGTACCCCTTAGTATTTTTATAAACGAAAAAGGGTTGATTAAACTTGAAATTGGGTTGGGTAAAGGAAAGAAAGTTCATGATAAAAGGGAAACCATCAAAGCGAGAGATACAGAAAGAGAAATCAAGAGAAAATATGGAGTTTAAAACAAATTTTTTTCCATTGATTAACCCAAGTTTAATCGTACCGATACAGTTATGAAATATAAACAGCTTATTTACAATAGTTTTGATTATCATGCGTTACTTTGCAGCAATGAGGTGTGATAATTTTTTAAGAAACAGACACATGCGGGTAGCGATATTAGTTTTAATAACAATATTATCTATACTTAGTGGTAATGCCCAGAGTATAAAGGGGAGTTGGTTTGGTAGTGCAGATGTTTTATTAGGTGGATCTCACAATAACTATTTGGTTGAACTGGATTTGAAACAGGAAAACAATGAAATAAAAGGAATTATAAGTTACTATTTCAAAGAAACTTTTCAGAGTTTTTATGTAAAAGGAACCTATAATCCCCGCACCAGGGAAATTCTTATTAAAGACCTGCCAATTACTTATTTTCGCGCTTCGGGCGCCAATGGAGTGGAATGTGTGATGGATCTCCGTGCTGTTGTTACTGCATCAAGGGTGAGTACAAATATTAAAGGCGTTTTTACATCGCAGGGTAAATACAAATACACTTGTCCGGATATTGCTTTCGATTTTGTATACGGTGAGCAACTGAATACTGATAGCCTGATTGATAAATTTTCTCCTATTCGTAAAATATGGCGGCCAACTGAAGAAGATGTAGTTGTTAATCCTTTGGAAAACCGTATTCCTGACTCTGTTGATCTAAAGGTAAAAGAACCTTCACTGGAACAAATGGAAGCTCAAAAAATTCTGCAGGAATTTAATAAACGTAAAGAAGTAGTAGGTAAAGAATTGCTGGTTGATTCTGATTCTCTCCGCCTGACTTTTTATGATAATGGCATTGTGGATGGTGATAGTATTTCAGTATTCTTCAATAAAGAACCCATTGCAACACATCAGTCGCTGACAGAGAGAGGCATTGTAATATATGCTGTGCTTGATTCTACTAAACCTTATAATGAGATCAGCATGTTTGCAGAAAACCTGGGTACGATTGCTCCCAATACTGCATTGATGGTGATAACTGATGGTGTAAACCGGTATGAAATTTTCTTATCCAGCAGTCTCACTCAAAACTCAACAATCCGGATTCGAAGGCGTAGATAAACCTAGATAACTGAGTGTAGGCAATAAACCGGGGCAAATTACTATTTACTCAATCACAATTCAGCTTTCACAATATGCATTCTGCTGTATCTTGCAGCTATGGAGATCATATCTGCCAAATATCTTATCAGCAGCCCCGATTATTTAAAATGTCCTCAGCCTGATCGTCCGGAGTACGCATTTATAGGTCGTAGCAATGTAGGCAAATCCTCATTGATTAATATGCTTTGTAATAATCAAAAATTAGCCAAAACGTCTGCATCACCCGGAAAAACCCAAATGATTAATCATTTTGCCATAGAAAGTACTTCGGGCAACAGGAGTACCGAACAGTGGTATATTGTAGACTTGCCTGGTTATGGATTTGCTAAAGTGTCCCAACAGCAGCGAAAGCAATGGCAAAAAATGACAGAGGACTACCTCCGCTACCGTACCAATCTGATAAATGTTTTTGTACTTGTTGATAGCAGGCATCGTCCTCAGAAAACAGACCTTGATTTTATAAATATACTTGGTGAGTGGAATGTTCCTTTCAGTATTGTGTTTACTAAGGCGGATAAGTCGACACAACGGGAAGTGAGTAACAATATAAAACTATTCCAGGGTGAAATGAAAAAATACTGGGAATTTCTACCGGCAAACTATACTACAAGTACTATTAAAAAGTTGGGGCGTGATAAAATATTAAAGGCAATCGAAGATATGAATGAACAGTTTGTAGCTAACTATCGGGGTGAATAGGGGTGATAAATACCTGACGGTAATTTAATACCGTCTTTCAAAATAGTGAATCTGATTATCAGTTTACTACTTTATTTGCACAGCTACTGCTGGCAAATGCTTCCGGTTTAGCTTTAAATGCAAATCCCATTCCCAGGATATAACCCATTGCTTCGCGCAAAGCTTCATTGCTTTTGAAGTGCGGGTTGGTATTGATGTCGGCATGTACCTCCATGTCCACATCATATTCAGTAAACAGGTCACAAAGCTCATAAGCAATTTCAATACTTTTTGCTACTTCTACAAGCATCCTTTCTTTGATGGGATATTGCTTTCGTGTTTTTTCGTTATGAATAAACATAAAGCCTCCATGTCCTTCGCGAAGGAAAACAATTACAGTAGCAAATTCTGTTTCCGGTCCTTTAACCTGGGAATCAGTACCGATACAAACCTTAAGACGGTAACCATTTCCTTTTTCCCTGATAATAGCCAGTTTTACTTCTTCTTTGATGGGGAGTTGAAATCGCTCTCCGTTAAATTTTCTCCATAACATATAAGATGGGATTTTCCGAATTTACGTATTTTTTAAAATACATACACGGAGTTTTTAATTATAGTTTTGTTATAGAGAGTAATCTTTAACGTTAGAGCTGATGTAATGGCCTGAAATATTACCCGAATATTTGTTTTGAAATTAATATTGTCCTGTACTTAACAATACCAGGGTGCAGGCATCCAAAGTCGTTATCCCTCCTTTATTTGCGAGTTGTTTTAGCTCGTCGTTTTCAGCTCCCGGATTGAAAATTATACGCCTCGGGTGAAGGGAAAGTATGTAATCATAATATTGCCGCTGATTGCCCGGGTTAAGATAAAGAGTGACAGTATGTACATCTTTTAGTGCCGGCTTGTTAGCATGTATGGCTATTCCTCCTGCCGCAACTTCCCTTCTGCCTATACCAATTACTTCATGTCCTGCTTCTTTTAATTTTTGTAAAGCCAGATAACTGTAACGTGAGGGATTATCTGATGCACCGAGTACTACTGTTTTTTTATTCATTGGTTGATTCATTTATTCATTATAGATTTCTTATTACAAATGTTATAAAGGTATTGGTATTTTTTGGGCAATCTAATTAAAATGAATTGATATGGAAAAGGACTATATGCGGAATTGTGATTACTATACTGTGGGATTCTTTGTAATTATTAATATTGATTTTGTTGTACTTTTGTTTATCCTCAAACATATAGGCATGAAAAATAAAAAATCTATTCTATTAACATTTTTGGTATTAATAGTTATATCTGCTTTATACAGGGTAGTACCAGGTCGCCCTTTTGGATTTGCACCACAAATAGCCATGGCCCTTTTTGCAGGTGCAGTAATTAAGGATAAGAAATATGCATTTGCATTACCATTGTTCTCTATGATACTTTCTGATGCATTATATGAGTTATTATATATTTCCGGGCTTTCAACTATACAAGGCTTTTATGAAGGGCAGTTTACCAATTATATTTTGTTTGCTTTGATGACAGCTGGTGGATTCCTTATAAAGAAAATAAATTTAGTAAATGTATTTCTTGCGTCTATTACCGCACCAACAGTTTATTTTCTGCTCTCCAACTTTCTGGTTTGGTTAAGTGGCACAGGAGGATTGCAGCGCCCTAAAACTTTTGATGGCTTGATGATGTGTTTTGCCGATGGTCTTCCATTTTATAAAAATTCTATTTGGGGAACACTTTTCTTTTCAGCACTTCTTTTTGGCGGGTATTACCTGATCAGGTTGAATTCAGCAAAACCGAAAACTATATAACGAAATTGTGAGAAAGGAAAACGAAGAGTAAAAGGATAAATGAAGAATGTAAACCTATAATGTCAAACTAAAAATTTGAGTCGGTAGATATATTTTTTCACTCTCTATTTCAAATGTAAACTTCTCCTCCTTGGCTAACCATCTTGATACAGGAAAACTGGGAGAACAACTTGCGATAAAGTACCTCGTTGCTAAATCATTTACTATTATTCATACCAACTGGCGTTATTCTCATTTCGAAATTGATATCATTGCCAGTTGTAATGAAGTACTTCATTTTATAGAAGTAAAGACAAGACGCTCAGAAAAATTTGGTTTCCCCGAAGAAAGCGTTACTGATAAGAAACTGCAAAATCTTATCAATGCTGCAGAAGCATTTTTAATAATTTATCCTGAATGGAAAAGAGTACAATTTGATGTGCTTTCAATAGTCCTATCCGGAAAAAGTAAAGCTGATTATTATTTTATTGAAGACGTTTATTTATAACTACCAGGGCTTTCATTTTTTCAACCATTTTGAAAGTTGCCGGGCAATAAGCAATATTTTGTTTATGTACATGCATATAATCTGTCATTTTCTTTTTAGTAAGATGCGGAAAGCCGGCACAATCATCCGGTCGGATGGGATAAATACTACACATATTGGTATTTAAGTCGAGGAACTGACAGGGTTGTGATTTATTCATCCAGTCTTTTTCCTTTTTATCATATAAAAGCCATTTTTCCTTGAATGCTTTCGGTGTAATATTGAAGTGTGCTGATATACGGCGTATGTCTTTGGTATTATATGTCGGACTCATGGTTTTGCAGCAATTCGCACAACTAAGGCAATCTGTTTCTTTCCAAACTTCCCCATCTGCTTTCTCTGCCAGTTTATCAAGGTTGCGTGGAGGGTTATTTTCAAGTTTAGTGAGAAAAGCTCTGAATCTTTTTTTTTGATGTCTTACTCTCTGTTTAAAGGACCTAAGATTAATAGGGAACATAAATTGTATTAATATTGAGCGTCGAAAATAAACATTTTACTGATGTGGGAAGCATATAAAAAAAGCTTCAGGGCATATCTTCAATTAGAAAAATCATTAAGTGTAAATTCAATTGATGCTTATATACATGATGTAGATAAGCTTACCCAATTTTTGCAGGCTGCTAAGTGTATGAAAACACCTCAGGATATTACTCTTTCTGACCTTCAGCTATTCGTGAAAAGCATTGCTGAACTGGGAATGACAGCTTCCTCTCAGGCAAGGATTATTTCAGGACTGAAAGCCTTTTACAAATTTTGTTTATTAGAACAGATTAGCAACACAGATCCTACTGTATTGTTAGAAGCGCCCCGGTTGAAAAGAAAGCTCCCGGATACTTTAAGTTTTGAAGAAATTGAAAAGCTTATCGGGCAGCTTGATTTGAGTAAACCGGAAGGTATAAGGAATAAAGCTCTTCTTGAAACAATGTATAGTTGTGGACTCAGAGTTTCTGAAGCAGTTACATTACGGCTATCTTGTTTATATAGGGATGAAGGTTTTGTGAGAGTAATAGGGAAAGGAGATAAGGAAAGGCTGGTTCCAATAGGCTCAGAAGCAATAAAGCATATTAATATATATACCTCTACTATACGTAGTCATCAGCATATACTAAAAGGAGAAGAGGATATACTTTTTCTAAATAGAAGGGGAAAACGGATGACCAGAGTTATGATCTTCCTGATAATTAAAGATTTAGTTGTAAAGGCGGGAATAAAAAAGCAGGTATCTCCGCATACATTCAGACATTCTTTTGCCACACATCTTGTGGAAGGTGGAGCAGACCTCAGGGCAGTTCAGGAAATGCTGGGGCATGAAAGTATTACAACTACTGAGATTTATACCCATCTTGACAGGGAATATTTAAGAGAAACGCTCATAAAATTCCATCCTGCATATCATTGATACAGAAGAGTATATCTTTTCTTAACATAAAATATCATATCAAAAAGTAACAAAAAGTACACTGATGCCGTTATAAGGCAGGAAATTTAAAAAAATCAGA
Source organism: Chitinophagaceae bacterium (assembly GCA_039811345.1). Classification (GTDB taxonomy): domain Bacteria; phylum Bacteroidota; class Bacteroidia; order Chitinophagales; family Chitinophagaceae; genus Agriterribacter. The sequence goes on along the minus strand of JBDHYJ010000069.1, from coordinate 8,431 downwards.
TCTTTGAATAAAATTCACGAAAAAGGTTGATTTGTGTTAAAGAACCCTAAAATATGATGTAAAATGAGTAGTTTTTGAATGTTTTCTAAAAATGATTTTTAAAACATCTCATTAATTCATAAAAAGTCCGTACATTTGCGGCACTAAGTTGAACCTGAAAATAACCTTGCTTGTCCGAGGCTATTAAAACTTAAGATAGTCCCACCGTCTTTAAGAAGTTTTCTCCGGTACTCAAACTTAAAACTTCCTCAGGCTTAGTTCACTAAAAGTTTTTTGAATTTTTCTAGCGATTGATTGAATGAAAATTGAAAATGACCATTCATCAGATTTTAAAACCATACATAGTATTATGCATTGCATAGTAGCAGTTAAAAGATATATCTTTGTATGGTAAACATGATAAACGAACTAACAATTAAATACAGGAAAATGAAACAGAAGAATGAAATGGCTTCTAAGGCAGGGAACCCTAAAACAGAAAACAGTAATAATCTGCTCAGTGTAATCAGTAAATCTGCTTCTATGTTGCTGATAGTTATGACAGGACTGGGCACAATGTCTTTTACTCAGGATGATTCCTCAGTGAACGGAATTGATACTAATTTAAACGTAAAGAAAGAATATGCTGCATCTATTGCTAATTCATCAAAAAATGGATGTTGTGAATTGAAAGCTGTAGCACCTGGTGATGAGATCAGAAATGCTTTTTACATAAGCCTGCCTGATAGCAAAACCGTAGCAAAAGCAGATGTAGAAAATATTTCAGAATTTATTGCGGCATCTCAAATGAGAAGACTGTGGAGTATGGATATTGCAACAGCAAAAGAAAAAGCTGATGATGAAATGAATTTCAACTTTAAGTTGAGAAACATATATCCTTCTTCTGAGGTAGCTCAGGGTACAGATGTGAAGATGATTGAAAAATTTGCTGATGATATTGTACTGAAAAATGTAAATTATTATGCATCAGGCTTAGCTGCTGCTGATATTGAAGTGGCTGATAATTTTATAGCTGATCAACTTTCAGCAAACAAAATGTTTTCAGCAAATGAACTGGTTGCTAAAGCAGATGCAGAAATTAAAAATGCATTCAATGTGAAAAATATGGCAGTAATTAGTTTGCCTTCAAAAATGGCTGCTGACAATGCAGATAGTGATATGATACAAAAATATCAGTCACAGGACAAATTATCAGAAACAGTTGTTACAAAATAGGAGTTGTAATCAAAAAATAAGTTGGTATTAGTTATGGTTTTGATTAGGAAAAGGCCGGCAGATGTCCGGCCTTTTTCATTGTATATAATTGTTGAAAATTAAAAACTCATGTTTTTCTAATCAACCATTTCCACATTTCTTTCCAGGTTATTTTCTTACCGTACAACAAAATACTTGTACGGTATATTTTGGCAGTGAGCCATGTAAAAAAAAGAAAACCGAGGATCAGCAAAATCATTGAAAGTGAAAGTTGCCACCAGGGTACATCATAAGCTATTCTCCCCATCATCACAATAGGTGAGGTTAGTGGAAAAAGGCTACCAAATATCGCCAGTCCGCTGTCAGGAGAATTAATTGCTTTTGTCATGATCACAAATCCAAGTATAAGAGGCATTATCACGGGGAAAACCAGTTGTTGTGCTTCTTGCTGATCTTCGCTTACTACACTACCTACGGCGGCAAACAGTGCTGCATATAACATATATCCCCCAAGAAAGTAAAAAATAAAGCAGAGTACAATTTTTATTATAGGGAGGGAATGCAGCCCCTGCATAAGAGTATACAATTTTTCTGAGCCGGCCTGCCCTGCACCATTTGTAATTGCCGGATTTGAGAAATGTTGAAAAAGATCTGGAAAGATTAGAGGGATGATTAATTGAAGAGTACCCATCAGCACAATCCATATTGCAAATTGCGTTAGCCCCACTGCTCCTATTCCAATTATTTTCCCCATCATTAGCTGAAAAGGTTTTGCGGAGCTTACAATTACTTCTGCAATACGGTTCGTTTTTTCTTCCATCACTCCCCGCATTACCATTGTTCCGTAAATAAGTAATATCATATAGATTAATATACCCGCAATAAACGAAACGGCATAAGCCACCCCTGCCACACCGGTTTGTTCGCCTTTACCCGAGTCAATTATATTTTCAATATCAACATCTGCTTTTATATTCTTATAAATTGCGGGGTCAATATTTGCCATTTGCAGACGTTTTTTTTCTACAGCAGCATTTATTTTGTTCTCAAGATCTGATTTTGCAAAAATATTCATGGCAGCCTGACTATGTACTTTTATCTGACCGGGCATATCGTTTTTGAAAGGAGCGATATATAAGAATAATGAGTATCCTTCTTTATAATATTTGTTTTTAAAACTCTGCTCCGTTTCGTTGTGAATAAAAGTGTAAGTAGTCTTATCGTTTTTGTCTGAAGTTATTGCACCATCAAAAAGATTTGCTTCATCAAGAATAGCTATCTGCTGAGAATTACTTTCCCCGCTGATAGAAACGGCAATTATAACTGCATAAAAACCTATTATTACTATCGGTACAAGTATAGTTGTAAGTAAAAAAGATTTTCTTTTTACCCGGGTCATATATTCTCTTTCGATGATCAGCCCTATTTTATTCATAACAATCGGTATTTACTGCCTGTATTTGTAAATTTAAATTATGCATCAATATTGTTGAATTGCCTTGCCAATGGAGTTCCTTCAACAAGCCTGATAAATATATCATTTAGGGATGGCAGCATTTCATGAAAGGCGACAATTTCATGTTTACGTGCAAGAAGATATTGCAGGACATCGTGTGGACGATAGCCTTCATGTATTTTCAAAACAATAGCATCATCATAATGTTGTACAGTTTCAAAAATTTCATTCTGTTCAATTTCACCAGGATCATTTTCAAAACCTACTTTAAAAAGGTTTTCCTTGAAATCCTGCTTAACCTGTTTTACAGAGCCGTCCAGTATTTTACTTCCTTTGTTTATTAGAATAATATGATCACAAATTTCTTCTACCTGCTCCATGCGATGAGTACTGAATATAATAGTCCTGCCATTTTTTGCCAATCGGAATATTTCATCTTTTATAAGATTGGCATTTAACGGATCCAGCCCACTAAAGGGTTCATCAAGAATAATTAACCGGGGATCATGTAGTACTGTAGTTACAAATTGTAACTTCTGGCTCATCCCTTTACTCAAATCCTGTACTTTTTTATTCCACCAGCTTTCCATCTCAAGCCGCTGAAACCAATATCTTATTTTTTCCAGAGCTTCTTTTTTGCTCAGACCTTTAAGTCTCGCCAGGTATAAGGCCTGATCGCCAATATTCATTTTTTTATAAAGTCCTCTTTCTTCAGGCATATATCCTATCCGCATAATATCTTTTGCAGGGTCAAAAGGATTACCTTCAAAAGTAATTGTGCCTTCGTCCTGGAAAAATATACCGGTAATCATTCTAAGTAATGTGGTTTTGCCTGCACCATTAGGTCCCAGCATCCCAAATATTGAACCTTCAGTTATTTTGAAACTCACGTCATCCACTGCTTTTTGAGTGGCAAAAGATTTTTTTAAATGATTAACCTCTAAAATATTTTGCATATATACCGTTAGTTGCTGATACAGATAATAAGTTACAAGCAATATATGTATTCCTATATGCTTAAAAACATTTGTGAATGTAATGTTTTTAACACATAAAAAAACAGAGAGCAGGAATTCTTATATAAATGGTTCAAATATTTTTATGAATTTTCATTACTGAGAGAGCTGCAATTTTTGTCTTATTATATGAGCAACTCGCTCACCATCCATTGCTGCGCTTACTATTCCGCCGGCATATCCTGCCCCTTCTCCACATGGGTAGAGGTTACGCAATTGCGGATGGTTAAGTGTAATAGTATCTCTTGGGATACGTACAGGTGAAGATGTTCTGCTTTCAGTAGCTACAACAATTGCTTCACTGGTATAATAACCTTTCATTTTTTGACCAAATGATTTAAAACCCTCTCTTAGTGTATTATAAATGAAGGCGGGTAGTACTTCATTCAGGTTTACTGATTTGGTACCAGGGATATAAGAACATGACGGTAATGAGACTGAGTGTTTTTTTTCTGCAAAGTCTGTCATTCTTTGTGCCGGGGCATTAAATTTTCCTCCACCTGCATCAAAAGCTTTCTTTTCAACTTCCCGTTGAAAATACATAGCTGCAAGTGCTCCGTTTTTATGATATTGAGCGAAATCTTTTTCTTCTACTGCTACTACAATACCACTATTGGCATAAGGGTTATTTCGTTTTGAAGGACTCCAGCCGTTCACTACCAATTCACCGGGGGATGTAGCGGCAGGAGCAATAATACCACCGGGGCACATGCAAAAAGAAAAGACTCCTCTTTTATTGACCTGCTCTACCAGGCTATAGGCCGCGGGTGGTAAACCGTGTTCTGCAATTTGCTGGCGGTGATATTGTATCGTATTGATCAGCGATTGGGGGTGTTCAATACGTACTCCCAATGCAAAAGGTTTCGCTTCGATTAAAATTTTTTTATGAAATAAAAGTTCAAAAATATCTCTGGCTGAATGACCTGTGGCAAGTATAAAAGCATCGCCTTCAAATGTTGAGGCATCTGCAGTTCTTACTTTAATTATTTTATTGCTATTGATTTCAAAGTCAGTTACTTTTTGTTGAAAGTGAAATTCACCACCACAGGCTTCAATGGTTTTGCGTATGGATGTAATAATATCAGGGAGTTTGTTGGTACCGATATGTGGATGCGCATCAAATAAAATATTTTCGGCTGCGCCAAAATGCACAAACAATTGCAGTATACGATTGATATCTCCCCGTTTATTACTGCGGGTATATAATTTGCCGTCGCTGTAAGTACCAGCGCCACCTTCTCCAAAGCAATAGTTGCTGTCAGGATTAATAATTCCTTTTTTATTAAGTATAGCAAGATCTCTTCTTCTCGCCCTTACATCTTTTCCCCGCTCGAGGATGATTGGTTTGATACCATTTTGGAGCAGGTACAAAGCTGCAAATAATCCGGCCGGACCTCCACCGATAATAACTACACGTGGTGCATTATTTTTAAGTTGCTCAAATACGAAATTAATTGTTGGTCGTTCTGCAAAGGGTTCATTGATAAATGCCAGAACGGTAAGATTGTACCATACCTGTTTTCCGCGGGCGTCAATTGAGCGCTTCAACGGATAGAAGCCTGATACATGCTTTACACTTACTCCTGCAGCAGCAGCAATATAATTTGTAATGCTTGAATGATCCGAAATTTCGGATGGGGTTACTCTGAGCGAAATCTTTTTTTGCATAACAAAAGGGTTAGGTGTTTATCCTAAAACCATTTAATATTACAAATCAGAAAGGAAGATCATCAGGTGCCAGCGGTACATCTGCAGGAATATAATCTGGAGGTGGAACATCTGCAGTCTGTTGTGTTTGCATATTTACTGTTTCCATTCTCCAGGCATCCAGATTAGTAATATAATTTACCTGTCCGTTTTTTTCCCACTTAGTGCCTTTTATATTAAAAGATACTTTTACTGTTTCACCAATATTAAATCGGTCAGGCATACTTGTCTTGTCCTGTACACACTGAAATTTTGCATAGTTGGTAATTGTCCTTCCTCCAATATCTTCAGTTTTTTCTATTACAAACTCGCGGGTTTTAAAAGTTGCGGTGCGCTGTACAGTGTCAAATTTGGCAATTAATTTGCCGGTCAGTTCGTAACTCATTGTAACATAATTAGAGGGCAAATGTACCAGCATTATTCTTTTATTTTTCCCAAATTTTATTTTTATGTTGCTCAAAATTTTTCTACCTTCCTTTACGGTAAAAAATTAAAACTGTACAAATGAAAAAATTCAATCCTTTACAGATTCTTTTCTTCATTTTTACGGTATCCTTCCTAATATCTTATCATTCTCTATTGAAGAAAAAAATAAATTTTTTTGCGATGGCAAACAATGCAGTTATTGCGAAAAAAACAAGTGAATAAAAAATTTTTTTTTCAACAGGAAATGTTGATATTCGCCGCCCTGCCAGATTTTTTTCTCGGGGCAAACGACTTAAAAAAAGCTATTAATTCGGAATAATACACTTAACTCAACATATAAAATTGCTTTACCAATAATGGACAAAACTCACGATAAAGTATGGAATAACTGTCTGATGATTATTAAGGATATTGTGGAGTGGCAACATTTTAAAACCTGGTTTGAACCCATTAGACCTGTTGCATTAACCGAAAAAATATTAACAATACAAGTACCCAGTCAATTTTTTTATGAATACCTGGAAGAGCATTACGTAAATTTACTTGCAAAGACTTTGAAGAGAGAATTAGGTAAAGATGCACGTCTTGAATATAGAATTATGGTAGATAGTGGTAATGAGAAAAACAAACCTCTTACAATGGATGTTTCGGGGCATGGACATAAAACATACTCAAACAACGAAATGGATTTTCCGCTCATTATAAATAACCCTGTTAAAAATCCCTTTGTAATTCCCGGGTTGAAGAAAGTACAGATTGATCCTCAACTCAACCCATCGTATTCTTTTGATACTTTTATTGAAGGAGATTGTAACAGGGTAGCAAGAAGAGCCGGAAAAACTGTAGCCGAAAAACCAGGTTCAACTTCTTTTAATCCACTTGTAGTATATGGTGGGGTAGGACTTGGAAAGACACATCTTGTGCAGGCAATAGGCAATGAAGCCAAAAGGATGCATCCCAATAAGGTGGTGCTATATGTAAGCTCCGAAAAATTTATCAATCAGTTTCAGGATCATAGCCGAAACAATGCTATCAACGACTTCATCCATTTTTACCAGATGATTGATATATTAATTGTGGATGATGTTCAGTTTTTTAACCGGGCAGAAAAGTCACAGGATGCATTATTTGCAATTTTTAATCACCTTCATCAAAGTGGAAAGCAGCTTGTGCTCACGTCTGATAAAGCTCCTAAAGATCTTGAAGGAGTACAGGAACGTTTGTTAAGCCGTTTTCGCTGGGGATTGAGTGCAGATATGCAGTTGCCCGATTATGAAACAAGGATGGATATACTGGAACGGAAGATGAAGAATGATGGTTTGGATATGCCCAAAGATGTAGTTAAGTATATTGCATATAATATACAAAGTAACGTGAGGGAACTCGAAGGAGCGCTCATATCGCTTTTGGCACAGTCTTCGCTCAATAAAAGAGAAATTGACCTTGAATTGGCTAAAAAAGTACTCCGTAATTTTGTAAAATCATCTTCGAAGGAAATCACTATAGAAACCATTCAGAAAATGGTTTGCGATTATTTTAACCTTCCTTATGAGCGGCTTCTGCAGAAGACCCGTAAACGGGAGATAGTACAGGCAAGGCAAATTACAATGTACCTGGCTAAACAGTTTACCAAGAATTCATTAAAAACTATAGGTGAGCATTTTGGTGGAAGAGACCATACTACAGTTATTCACTCCTGTCAAACGGTGAAGGACCTGATGGATACAGACGGATTGTTCAGGGAGAGTGTGGTGGACCTTCAACAGAAAGTACAATTAGCTGCAATGTGATATAAAATTTTTTTTTGGAGAAGAGCTTCCTACAGGAAGCTTTTTTTATTTTTATAATACTGAATTGTAATAAAAAATGCTTGTTCATAAAGAGGCAATAATCAGGGGTAAAGTACAGGGTGTATTCTATCGCGGTAGCACAAGAGAAAAGGCACTCGAACTTGAAGTGGCGGGTGAAGTGTGGAATAATGCAGATGGCTCTGTAGGGTTAATAGCAGAAGGAGAGGAGGCGCAGGTTGATGCCTTATTAGCATGGTGTTGGCAGGGTTCTTTAAGGGCAGATGTCCAGGAAGTAATTGTCTCGACCGGAACTATAAAAGGGTTCAAAAATTTTATAGTAAAGCGATTTTAATATTTGGCTTTTCTGATGATTCACCCTATTTTTGCCGTCCTTTTAAACAGGACGGTGAGGTGGATGAGTGGCTGAAATCAGTAGTTTGCTAAACTGCCGTACGGGTAACTCTGTACCGCGGGTTCGAATCCCGCCCTCACCGCAATATCAAAAATCTTGTTGTTTTTAAAAGCCCGTAATTACCAAATTAACGGGCTTTTCTTTTTCTTTTTTATATATGTTTTTTAATATAGATTTTTTAACTTTAGAGTAACTCCCAATATTTTATAGAATAATCTCCCAAATACTCACCTATTATGGCCGGCATTAAGATCGTTGATTGAAATAACCTGGTAAATCACAATCAAATCCGCTTATGATCTTCCTGCTTTTAGCAATGGCTCATTTATAAGTTTCGGCATTTCATTTTCTCTGTTTCCAAATAGTTTAGAATGTATGGACAATGTCTACGACTATATCACCTGCAGACCAAAAGAGTTTAAGCAGTTAG
>JBDHYJ010000068.1:0-26400 GCA_039811345.1 Chitinophagaceae bacterium | reverse complement strand
TTTTTCTGCTACTGTTTTTCCCGCTAAGTTTTACATATGCACAGCGGTTTGATATTGTAATTAAAGATGGTCATGTCATTGACCCCAAAAACAATATTGACAGGGTAATGGATATCGCCATTAAGGATGGTAAGATTGCATTAGTGGCAACAACAATTGCTGCCGGTGAAGCTAAACAAGTCGTCACAGCTAAAGGCTTGTATGTCATTCCCGGTATAATTGATATTCATACCCATGTATTTTATGGCAATCATCCTGACCAGTATTTGATGGATGCAACAAGTGCCGTTGTGCCTGATGGCTTTACATTCAGAAACGGTGTTACAACGATAGCAGATGCCGGAAGCGCGGGATGGCGAAACTTTCCACTGTTTAAGCAACAGGTAATCGAACGTTCTCAAACAAGGGTCTTCTCTTTTTTGAATATCGTAGGTGCAGGAATGAGAGGTGGCAGCTATGAGCAGGATGTGAATGATATGGATTCGCAGAAGGCGGCCGAAACAGCAATGGCAAACAAAGAAAATATTGTTGGCTTTAAAGTAGCTCATTTTGAAGCTGCTGCATGGACACCTGTTGACAATGCAGTTGCTGCCGGAAAATTAACCGGGTTGCCGGTAATGATAGATTTTGGGGGTGACGACAGTCATCCGCCGTTGTCTATAGAAGATTTATTTTTTAAACATTTGCGTCCCGGAGATATTTATACCCACACGTTTACAGAACTAAAACGAAGAGACCCGATTGTTGATCTGCAGTCAAGGCAACTGAAACCATTTGTACCCCTGGCACAAAAAAAAGGTATTGTCTTCGATGTTGGTTTTGGCGGAGCAAGTTTCGATTTCAGACAGGCAATACCGGCATTGAAGAAAGGCTTCTATCCGAATTCCATCAGTACGGATCTGCATACAGGAAGCATGAATGCTGCCATGAAAGGTATGCTCAATATTATGTCAATATTTTTAGCAATGGGTATGCCGTTGCATGATGTTATAAAAGCAAGCACCTGGAACCCTGCTGTAGAAATACAGCATACTGAACTGGGAAACCTGTCAGTAGGATCTGTTGCCGATATTGCCATATTACACCTTAGAAACGGCAGTTTTGGATTTTGGGACAGAGAGGGATACAAAATAAAAAGTAAACACAGGCTTGAATGCGAAATGACTATACGCAGTGGCACTGTAGTATATGATCTGAATGGTATAATAGAGCCAGAGATAATCAAATAAAATGAGTAAAAAAATCCCTTAAATAATCACCATACACTTTAACTGCCATGAAATGGAATGATCTAAGATTGCTTTATTGCCTGGGCTTATTTTTTTGTTTTGCCAGGTGTACCCCCGGTTTACCTCCAGGCGACCCTGGTAATGGTGGCTTGTTTTTACCCGAAGGATTTGAAGCGGTAGTGGTAGCAGATAGTGTACCTGGCGCTGCAAGGCATATTGCCGTAAATTCAAATGGAGATATCTATGCAAGACTCAGATATCCTACCGAAAAGGGAGGAAATGCAGCCCTGAGAGATGTGGATGGCGACGGAAAAGCTGATAGTATAAAATTATGGGCAGACTTCGATGACAAAGGTCAGTATGGAACGGAAATGCGTGTGCATAACGGATATCTCTGGTATAGCTCAGTTACACATATATATCGCCAAAAATTAACTCCCGGGGATTTAATACCTCAAAGCCCGATGGAATTAATGCTGACGGATACTCAACCACCCCGTTCTCACGATACCAAACCAATTGCTTTCGATAAAGCCGGGAATATGTATATTCCTTTTGGCGCACCATCGGATTGTTGCCAGGTATCTGAAGGTGCACCTTTTTCACCTGGTAAAGATCCCTGTCCTCTTTTGGTTACTCGTGGCGGTATATGGAAGTTCGATGCCAATAAGCCTAATCAGTTTCAGAAGGATGGAGAATTATTTGCCACAGGATTCAGAAGTATCGTAGCAATTGCCTGGAATGATACTGATGATAATTTATATACCGTTATGCATGGACGCGACTACCTGCACTGGAACTGGCCGATGTATTATACAGAACTTGAGGGGGCTACATTGCCTTCTGAAGAATTTTTTCGTATAAAGAAGGGAGACAATGCAGGATGGCCTTATGCTTACTGGGATCATATCAAAGGCAAAAAAATGCAGAATCCAGAATATGGGGGTGATGGCAAAACAGAAGCTAAGGATACATCGTATGTAAAACCTGTAATTGGTTTTCCCGGTCATTTCGCACCAAATGATCTTATATTTTATACCGGCGATCAGTTTCCGGCGCGTTACAAAAACGGTGCTTTCATAGCTTTTCACGGATCAACCAGCAGTGCACCCTATCCTCTAACAGGTTATTTTATTGCATTTGTTCCGTTCAAAGATGGCAACCCCTCTGGCCCCTGGGAAGTATTTGCAGATGGCTTTGCAGGAGTGGATACTGTGCACAACACGAGCGATGCAAAATATCGCCCAATGGGTTTGTCTGAAGGCCCAGATGGATCTCTATATGTAGCGGATACCGAAAAAGGAAAAATATGGCGCATCATGTTTAAAGGTGACCCTAAAAAATTTGGTGCACAATCTCTCGCGGCAATGGATAAACGAAAACTGGAAGCGCCTAACATAAAAATGCCGGATGAGAAAAAGGACAACCTGGATCGTAAAGATTATTCTGAAGCAGCACGGACTTACAATACATATTGTGGAAAATGTCATGAAAGAAATGGAGAAGGGAATAACCGCTTCCCGCCGTTAAAAGGTTCGGAATGGTTGGCCGGCAATATACAGCAGCCACTTCATATAGTGCTGAATGGAATGGAAGTGGAAATGATGGTAAGAGGCAGAAGGTTTATCAACAGGATGCCAGCATTTGCAAATGTACTGTCTGACAAACAACTGGCAGATATTTTAACCTATATAAAAATGGAGTTTAATAATTCTAAAGACAGTGTTTCAGTGCGGGAGGTGAGTAAAGCAAGAAAAGAACTGTATAAAAAATAATTTTTGCTATAATCGTGAATATAGATATGAATATTTTGAAGACAAAGCATTTCAGCAGTTTCATTGTACTTGTAGTGATGATCGGATTTCAGCACACTGATGGTTTTGCACAAATGGCAGGTACTGACTATGGACAACTTTTAAAGGTACCAAAGCAATACACCATATTAAGTACTACCGAAAAAATACTGGTTGACGGGAAGAACGATGAAAAAGATTGGAGCCGTGCTCCCTGGACTGATTTTTTTACAGATATAGCAACCGGTGCCAATGCAGATGATAACAAAAGCGCAAGGTGTAAAATGCTTTGGAACAGTGAATTTTTGTATATATATGCTGAATTTAAAGAACAGGACATCTGGGCAACAATAACACAACATGATATGCCTGTTTTTCAGGATAATGCATTTGAGATATTCATTAATCCCGATGGCAGTACTTTTAATTACTTTGAATTTCAGATCAATGCCAATGAAACAGTTTGGGATTTGTTTATGCCCCGGCCTTACCGTAGTGGGGGACGTGGATTGAGCAGTTGGGATATCCGTGGCTTAAAGAAAGCAGTTCATATTTCCGGTACGCTCAATAATCCCGCAGACAGGGATAGCGGTTGGAATATAGAACTCGCAATTCCTTTTTCGTCGCTTGGTATTTGGCGAAATACAGTTAAACCAGGCACTATATGGCGTATGAATTTTTCCCGGGTGCAATGGCAACTTGATGTTAATAACGGAACCTATGCACGAAAAAAAGATATTACTTCTGGTAAACTGATCCCAGAACGTTACACTGTCTGGTCGCCACAGGGTATAGTAAATCTGCATTATCCAGAGCGATATGGTTATGTAATGTTTGCTGACTCTTTATCAACAAAGAGTTTTCTTTCGGAAGAAAAAGAAAACCTTAAACTTACTTTATGGAAATATTATTATCTGCAGCAGCAGTACAGGAGAGATAACGGTAAATTCGCTAAAACAACAGATCAACTGGATGCTTTAGCTCCCGGATTGCCCGCTGATAGCAGTAAGAACACAGATATTGAGATGTTTGTGAATGAAAAACAATTTTGGATACAGGGAAAGACAGCAACTTCTAATGAATACATCTCAGTTGACAACGAAGGGGAATTGCGTATAGAACGTGTACCGGGGGGAAGAGAGTGAGGGAGTTATAAGTTTGACGTTTGATGTTTCAAGTTTGATGTTTGATGTTTGAAATTCACCATTGACTACATTATGAACTTCAAAAATATACTGATGAAAAGATCATTTTTAATTTTTATTGCAGCATTATTTGTTGCAGTTGTTCCGGCATTTTCGCAAAACTATAGTATCGTAATCAAGGGTGGTCATGTCATTGATCCAAAGAATGGAATTGACGAGATAATGGATGTAGCCATTGAGAATGGTAAGATTGCTAAAGTAGAGAAGAACATTGATGCTGCAAAGGCTGTACAGGTAGTGAATGCGCAGGGCCTGTATGTAACTCCTGGTTTGATAGATATACATACACATGTTTTTTGGGGAGTAGAACCCAATCATCAGTATTCCAATGGTAACCTTGCAGTTCAACCGGATGGATTTACATTCCGCAATGGCGTAACCACTATAGTAGATGCCGGTAGTTCGGGATGGCGTACGTTTCCGGCTTTTAAAACGCAGACCATTGATAATGCAAAAACCCGTGTGCTGGCATTTTTAAATATTGTAGGCGAAGGTATGCGTGGCGGTTATGAGCAGAATGAAAATGATATGGATCCAAAAATGTCTGCACTTGTTGCCCGGCAAAACAATGAATATATTGTTGGGTTTAAACTGGCTCATTACGAAGGGCACGACTGGACGCCGACAGATAAAGCAGTTACAGCCGGAAGGCTTGCCGGCAATCTTCCGGTAATGGTTGATTTTGGTGGCAGCAACCCACCTTTATCTATCAAAGAACTGTTTATGGATCATTTGCGACCGGGTGATATTTTCACTCATTGCTTTGCGCAACTGGGCCGTGGACGCGAATATATTTATGACCTTGATGCAAAACAGCTAAAGCCCTTCGTATGGGAAGCAAGAAAGAAGGGAATCATTTTTGATGTAGGCTATGGAGGAATAAGTTTCGCATATTCACAAGCCATACCTGCCATAAAAGAAAAATTCTTTCCCAACTCTATCAGCACCGATCTGCACGTAGGAAGCATGAACGCAGCAATGAAAGATATGCTTACTACTATGTCAAAATTCCTGGCAATGGGTATGGACCTTCAGGCTGTGATTGCGGCCAGCACCTGGAATCCGGCTAAGGAAATACAACGTCAGGAGTTAGGTAATCTTTCTGTGGGCTCAGTGGCTGATGTTGCTGTACTGAACTTGCAAAACGGAAAGTTTGGACTGTTCGACTATACAGGATATAAAATAGAAACCAATAAAAAACTGGAATGTGAACTTACAATCCGGGATGGTAAAATTGTATACGATCTGAATGGTATAGCTAATCCTATTGTTGTGCCATTTCCTCAAAGACCCGGAAGAGGTGCCGGCGAGGCATTTGCAAATTGGTATAATGGCAAACCCTCAACCAATAACCTAAAACTTACTCCCAGCAGCAGTATTAACCAGCAGGAATTTTTCAGACAATACCGTAAGAATCCCAAATGGTGGGATGAAGCATTTGATTTTATGAATAATAAAGATCTCTCAAAGATGAAACCCGGCGACTATGTGATAGACTCGGGTAATGTGATTGCCCATATTTCCGAAGGACCTGCAAAAGATATTGCTGATATAAAATGGGAAGCACATCGTAATTTTAACGACCTGCAATATATCATCAGGGGTAAGGTTAAGATGGGCGTAGCTTCGGTAGACGATCCCCAGGCAGTAATGATTGTACCTTACACTTCTGCAAACGATATTACCCATTTCACTAATGAATTTGGACAATATTATGATGCTGACCCCGGAACTTTCTTTATCTTTTCACCGCTGGAGATGCATCGCCCGGCCATCAGGGTGGATGGTAATAAAGTTATAAAGAAAGTGGTTGTTAAAGTGAGAGTACCCTGAGAAGTGAGAGGGTGAGAGGTGATTTGAAACCTGAAACCTGAAACCTGAAACTCAAAACCTCTCAACAAATAAAAAAAATATAACGATACAAAAATGAAATTTTATACTTTTCTTCTTTGCTTAATTGCTTTTTGTTTTTCTACTATTAAAACGATACAAGCACAAACCATTCCTAAAGACGAATTGATCTTTCTTACTTCTGCATGGAAGGGGGAACGTTTTACAGACGGTCGCCCGAAAATACCGGACGATTTGCTGAAGCGGGCTGCAGCTATAAATATTGATGATGCCTGGACTGCACTAAAAAATGCTGGCTATACCAATCAGTTTGAGAGCGGATGGAAACTGGTGAATGATACAATTCCGGTAATTGGTCGTGCACTTACCGCAATGTATATGCCATCGAGACCTGATGTAGAAAAAAATATTAAAACGAGAGGGAATCAACAGGGCAGAAAAGGGAATACCAACTCCTGGCCTATTGATATGCTTAGTAAGGGAGATGTATATGTAGCTGATGGTTTTGGTAAGATAGACGGCGGTACTCTTATTGGTAGTACTCTTGGAAATGCTATATACAGCAAAACCGGCACAGGTGTTGTTTTCAACGGTGCAGCCCGTGATCTTGCAGGCCTAAAAGAGATTAACGGCTTCAATGCTTTTGTACGCGACTTTCATCCCTCTTTTTTACAGGAGATGGTATTGATGGGATTGAATACACCTATACGGATTGGACAGGCAATTGTAATGCCCGGCGACCTTGTGATAGGCAATAAAGAGGGTGTGCTTTTTATTCCGGCTCATCTTGCAGAACTGGTGGTAGGCACGGCAGAATTTGTAACACTAAAAGATAAGTTTGGTTTTGAAATGGTAAAATCGGGACGCTACTCAACAGGACAAATAGACAGCCAGTGGACTGAAGAAATTAAAACACAATTTCTGAAATGGCTTGATCAGCATCCCGAATTAGGTAAGATGACAAAAGCAGGTCTTGATGAAATTATGAGTAAAAGGACATGGTAGGGATGGGCTGTGGGCTGTGGGCTATGAGCTGTGGGCTTTGGGCTGTGAGCTGTGGGCTGTGAGCCGTCAGCTATTAGCAGTTAGCTATCAAGTGTCAGCTTTTAGCTATGAGCAGGTGAGACAACAAACGTGAAACGATAAACCATAAACCATAAACCACCCCTTCCCCGAACAACAATCCTATATAACCGAATAAAATTTATGACAACAAATACGATTGCAAAACAGCGTTGGATCCGGTTAATACCCATCGCATTTATTACCTATAGTCTTGCCTATCTCGATCGGGCAAATTTTGGATTTGCCACTGCGGGGGGCATGGCAGAGGATCTTAAGATTACTCCTGCGATGTCTTCACTGCTTAGTTCATTATTTTTTCTCGGATATTTTTTCTTCCAGATTCCCGGGGCAATATACGCTGCAAATAAAAGTGCTAAGAAATTAATATTCTGGTCGCTGATTTTGTGGGGCGGACTTGCTATGGCTACAGGTATGATAAGCAATGTAAGTCTTCTGATTGTTATCAGGTTTATGCTGGGTGTAGTAGAGAGTGCGGTAATGCCGGCTATGATTATTTTCCTTAGTCGCTGGTTTACAAAAGCTGAACGTTCAAGAGCTAATACTTTCCTGATACTTGGCAATCCTGTAACTATTTTATGGATGTCCATATTATCCGGATACCTGGTAAAGTCAATGGGTTGGCGCTGGATGTTTATTATAGAAGGTGCCCCTGCTATTATATGGGCATTCTTCTGGTGGCGACTGATACAGGATAAGCCACGTGAAGCAAACTGGTTGACTACAGAAGAAAAAGATGCATTGGAAGATCAGTTACAATTAGAACAAAAAAATATAAAACCGGTGAGGAATTACGGTGAGGCATTCCGTCTGAAAGTAGTGATCTTGCTTAGTCTTCAGTATGCACTATGGAGTATTGGGGTGTATGGTTTTGTAATGTGGCTTCCTTCCATTATCAATGCTGCACCCGGCAGTAATATAGTTACAACAGGATGGCTGTCGGCTGTACCTTATGTATTGGCTGTAATAGCTATGTTAGGAGCGTCTTATTTTTCGGATAAAATGCTGATACGTAAAAACTTCGTGTGGCCGTTTCTGTTAATAGGGGCTATTGCATTCTATGGATCTTATCTTGCAGGTACAGATAACTTCTGGTTATCTTTTGTATTACTGGTTATTGCCGGTGGAGCGATGTATGCCCCCTATGGGCCATTCTTTGCACTTATTACTGAAATATTACCCAAAAATGTTTCCGGTGGCGCTGTAGCATTGATTAATAGCTTTGGCGCATTAGGATCTTTTGCAGGAGCTTACCTGGTAGGTTATTTAAACGGTGCTACTGGCGGCTTCGGTGCTTCTTATATTTTTATGGCAGGTTCACTTTTTCTTTCAGCAGTGATAACTATGCTGGCAATAAAAGAAAAAAAGTGATTAAAGCTTGGTATAGTTTTTAACTGAATATTCTGTCATGTGAATTTTTATTATTCCATTGAGGTGTGGGTGCAAAATAACTTTTGTCAGATGGATGCAGATGTTGTTTTACAGCTTCATCATTTAACTCAATCCCCAGTCCCGGTGCCGTTAAAGGCAGGTTTGCATAACCTTTGGTAATAAGTTTTCTGCCATCGGTTGTTTTTACAAGGCTTTCCCACCAGGGTACATCAATAGAATGGTGCTCCATTGCTAAAAAGTTTTGAGTGGCAGCGGCACAGTGTACGGTCGCCATAAATGAGACAGGTGTTCCTGCCTGGTGCATAGCCATAGCAACACCATTCTCTTCCGCATAGTCTCCAATTCGCTTTGTTTCGAGAAGCCCTCCTGAAGAAGCCAGATCAGGATGAATGATATCTACAGCCCGCTGATCAATCAAAGGTTTGAAATGTTTCAACAGGTATATATCTTCTCCGGTAGCGATTGGTGTTTCTAAAGCATCAGACAATTTTTTTATCTGATCTGTATACTCCCACGAAACTACATCCTCCAGCCATGCCAAACGATACTTTTCCAATGCCCTTCCCAATCGAATACCGTTGTTGTAATCAAAATGTCCGTAATGGTCGGAGGAAAGCGGTACTTCGTACCCTACCATGCTTCTTACATTCTCAACAATAGCTGCTAATTCATCCAGACCTTTATCAGTAATTTGAATTTGGGTAAAAGGATGCAGTGCGTTGCCATAAGACATGATATTATTCTGATCACCCCATTGTGCCAGGTTACCCTGTGCATTCTCCCAAAATTTTCCGTTGACTAATGTATCAGGTTTGCCTTTTAGTTCTCCAATAGATATATCCATTTTCAACCAGGTATATCCCTCATCATTCAGCCTTTTTTGAATGAGCTTTTTTTGTTCTTCAGGTGAGGATGCTTCAGGAGTATCCGCATAGATCCTGATTTTATCACGATAACGCCCACCCAGTAATTGCCAGGCAGGTACATTATAGGCCTTGCCACATATATCCCAAAGTGCCATTTCAACGGCGCAGACTCCACCGGCCTGGCGAGCTTGTCCGCCAAACTGCCTTATTTTTTTAAAAATCAGTTCTACATTACAGGGGTTTTCGCCAAGTATCCTGCTCTTTAAGAACAATGCATATCTTTCATCAGCTGCATCCCTTACTTCTCCTAATCCATATATTCCCTGATTAGTATCAATGCGAATAATGGCGGTACGTCCCATTACCGAGGTTACACAATAACGCATATCCGTTATCTTCAGATCGGAAGGAGCAGAATACCTGTTTACTTTTTGTGTAGTTTGTGCAATAATATCTTCTATAGGAGAAGCCAATAATGCACCGCCGAGAGTGATTCCGCCTAAAGCAGATTTTCTTAAGAATGAACGACGCCCATTTTCAGCTTCTACCTGATCAGGTTGCTCATTCATATATTGTTCGTCGTTATTCAAACCGAGCTTTTGTAAATATTTTTGTGAAGGGGTCATGTTGAATTATTTTTTATGATGAAATAATATGAAACTTTACCAGTTGCGGTTTTTCATAAAATTATCAAGGTCTTGCCTGGGCATGGGTAATTTACCTGGATTTTCATCTAACCATTTTACGAAATCTTTTTTTATCGCTTCTGTCCATTTCATATCTATCTGCCCTGGTGTATATTTCCCCTCTCTCAACCGTTGATGCCCGAAATTATCCTGTAAAGAAATAAACTCTGAAGTGAGCACTACTTCTTCGAGTAAGGCGGCAGGAATAAAAATCACTCCTCCTTTTTTGGCTAAAACAGCATCACCCGGAAGTACAGTAGCCCTACCAATTCTGATAGGTATATTAATTCCTGCAAGCATCATTTGCTGGATATAAGAAGGGTCATAACCTCTTATCCAGGCATTAAAGCCTTTAATTTCTTCCAGTCCTTCCATATCTCTTACCGATCCATTAAATATGACGCCCCGCTTCGACTTTGCATATATTGCATTGCCGAGGTTGTCGCCAATTAAAGTGCCATCAACTATTTTTCCATAACTATCGGCTACATATATATCGCCCTCTTTCAGCACATCTATTGGCCAGGAGTTTGGACTACCGATTCGTTTTTCTTTTTTCCCGATTGCTTTTACAATGCTGTCGCAATCCGGTCGAAGAGGCATATACTGGGCAGTTACCGCCCTACCTGTCATTGTTTCATTCTCACGCATTACCATCCAGTTTCCTTCAAACTGGTTGTGGTATCCTTTGCTGCGAAGTACACCCCAGGCTTCTTCAAGGCTGATATTTTTTAATCTTTCCAATAGCTGATCTGATACTTTGGGCCGTCCGTCAGGGAATCTCTCTCCTTTCCACTCAGGAGTGTAACCCCTGATCTGATCCGGTGTGAGAGTGACCTGTTGTGCATGCAAAGCAATGCCAATAAGCAGAGCTGTGCAGATCATTGTGATTTTTTTCATGTCGTTTTATATTCTTTCTATAGGTTTAAAGTAACTATTTTACATTCCTATAAAAATACACTAAAATGATAATTGGTTAATCATTATATTACCGGGTCGTATTATTGGAGTATTAATAAAAATATTTTCAATTCTTTCTTCCTGTTTGCCCTCACACATGCATTACCTTCGCGAGGTTTATGTACACTTTATTACGAAATATACTTTTTCTTTTTCCGCCTGAGCGGGTACATTATTTTTCAATGAACATCCTGAAAGGGATTTGTAGCATAAAAATTTTTAGAGCTGCTGTCAAAAAATATTTTCGTCCGGAAGATGAAAGGTTGGGTGTGAAAATGAAATTTCAGCAAGGCTCGCTTGCTTTTAGTAATCCCGTTGGATTAGGCGCCGGATTTGATAAAAATGCGAGGTACCTGCGCGAACTGGAAGCGCTGGGTTTTGGATTTGTGGAAATAGGAACTGTTACTCCAAGACCGCAGCCGGGCAACGATAAACCCCGTCTGTTCAGGCTCCCAAAAGATAAGGCTTTGATTAACCGGATGGGATTTAATAACGATGGTGTGGAAGTGATTGCAGCGAGGTTGAAGCAATGGAAGAAATACCAGGAGCTAAACAAATCAGATTTAATTGTAGGTGGTAATATTGGAAAAAACAAAGTAACCCCCAATGAAGATGCATGGAAGGATTATGTCATCTGCTTTAATGCGTTATTTGATTATGTGGATTATTTTGTTGTAAATGTCAGTTCTCCCAATACACCGGGTTTAAGGGAACTGCAGGAAAAAGATGCGCTAAGAAAAATACTGGTTAGTCTGCAGGAGATTAATAATATTAAGCAGGAGCCTAAACCTTTGTTTCTTAAAATAGCACCAGATCTTACATCAGAACAAATTGATGATGTGATTGATCTTGCGCTTGAAATAAAACTTGACGGATTGGTAGCAACCAATACGACTATCAGTCGGGAAGGGCTGATTACATCGCAGCAAATTGTTAATGAAATCGGGGCAGGCGGACTGAGTGGAAAGCCTTTGCAAAAGCGTTCTACAGAGATAGTACAATATATAGTTCAGAAAACTGGCGGCAGCTTACCTGTTATAGCAAGTGGGGGAATTTTTAATGGAGATGATGCAATGGAAAAATTCAATGCAGGTATACAGCTTATTCAGGTGTGGACAGGCTTTATTTATAAGGGCCCGGGAATTGTAAAACAGATTTGCAGTAAATTATTACAGAATCCATTGTTGGTAAGCAATAGGTAAAATACCAGGATAGTTTTCAATAAAAAACGATTGGAAGAATAGACGATGTTTATGTTGTGATTTGATACTTGTTGATAATAAGTCTTCTCAAATATCCAATAACCCATCAGGGAGTGTAACAAATATTTTTTTTGTTTTATGATCAATCTGTTTTAAAAATTCTTCATGCAGGGGAATTAACACCTCCTTTCCATTCATGTTTATGCTGCAAAGCAATTGATGTGGCTGCTCAATCACTTCGTTGATTTCTCCGAGATTTTCTTTATTATGAATCACATGATACCCTAAAAGAGATATAGGAGAAGAAGTCTTTGCATGTTTCTCAAAATCTTCTGTTGTCATCCATATATCTTTCTGTATAAATTTTTTTGCTGTTTCACGAGAGTTTACAGTTTCAATTTTAAGATAAGTTTCCTGTTCGTTTTTTATGCGACCATATTCAACAAAATAAGGGAGGAAGGTGTTTTTGGGATTTTCAATAAAAATTGCATTTACCCCTTTGAGCGTAACTTTTTTACCAAGACTGTGCTGCAGGATTAACTCACCATTCAGTCCGAATGCTGCTACAATTTTCCCTATTTTAAAATATCTCGTTTCCAAATCCTTATGCTAAGTCGAATTATAATTTGTTTGTGTTTCAAATTCAAGAATTCGCGGCTATTTACAAAGCAAAAAAATGCCCTGCGTTTTCCGCAAGGCAAATTCATTGAAGAAAATTCTATTTATTAGTTACCTTCTTCTTTTTGTTCTGTTCTCTTTGGAGCAAGAGGGCGTCTTGGTCTCCTGGCTTTAGCCGCTTCTTCCTGCTTTTTCCTGATGCTTCCTTCATGTTCTTCATGCCATTTCTGGAATTTGGACATGGCAGTTGCTTCATCAAATAACCCCAGGCTTACACCACGCAAAAGATGTTTAAGATATAAAACACCTTTGAAGGATAAAATCCTGCGTACGGTGTCTGTAGGCTGAGCTCCTTTTTGCAACCAGTCTAAAGCTTTTTGCCTGTCTAATTGTACAGCGCTTGGTTGGCTCAATGGATTATAAGTGCCGATCTTCTGGATGAATTTTCCATCCCTTGGCGCACGGGCATCGGCAACTACTATAAAGTAGAATGGTCTTTTTTTGCTCCCGTGACGTTGCAGTCTGATTTTAACAGCCATAAAAAATAAACATTTTAAATGGGTGATACATAATTGTTTTTCTTTCCTAAAGGGCTGCGAAGATAAGCTTTGCAACCAAAATCTCAAAAAGTAAAAGTACAAAAAATCATCTTTTTCCAAAACCCATTCTGCCCATTGGCATCTTATTCATCATTTTCATCATTTGTTTCATTTGCTCAAACTGCTTCATAAATTGAGATACTTCAGTAAGATCTTTCCCTGATCCTTTTGCAATTCTTGCTCTGCGGCTCTGATTAATCACATCCGGATTGGCGCGCTCAAAAGGGGTCATTGAACTGATCATGGCTTCAATACCTTTGAAGGCGTCATCGCTTACATCTACATCCTTAATGACTTTGCCCATACCGGGTATCATTCCCATCAGATCTTTCAGGTTACCCATCTTTTTTATTTGTTGCAACTGATCCAGAAAATCCTGAAAATCAAACTGATTTTTCCGCATTTTCTTCTGCAGTCGTGCAGCCTGCTCTTCATCGTATTGGGCCTGTGCTTTCTCTACCAGCGTAGTGATATCGCCCATTCCGAGAATACGCTGTGCCATTCTCTCAGGGTAAAATACATCAAGTGTATCCAGTTTTTCGCCACTGCTTATGAACTTAATTGGCTTTTGAACGGTATATTTTATAGATAATGCTGCACCGCCTCTGGTGTCGCCATCAAGCTTTGTCAATACTACCCCGCTAAAATCCAATCGCTCATTAAAAGCTTTAGCTGTATTTACAGCATCCTGACCGGTCATGGAGTCAACAACAAAAAGTATTTCCTGAGGTTTTACGGCAGTTTTAATATTGGCAACCTCTGTCATCATCACTTCGTCAATAGCAAGACGCCCTGCTGTATCTACGATAACTATATTTTTATTCTTGCTCCGTGCTTCTTTTATGGCGTTTTGTGCTATTTCTACCGGATTTTTATTTTCAGGTTCACTATATACGTCAACATTGATTTGACCACCTAAAACTTTCAGTTGCTCTATAGCTGCCGGGCGGTACACATCCGCAGCTACCAGTAAGGGAGATTTCCCTTTTTTTGTCTTAAGATAATTAGCAAGCTTACCGCTGAATGTTGTTTTACCACTACCCTGTAGTCCTGCAATAAGTATTACTGCCGGGTTGCCATTGATGTTGAATTCACTTTCCACACCTCCCATCAATGCAGCCAGTTCGTCCTTTACAATCTTTACCATCAATTGTCCGGGGCTTACAGCGGTCAGCACTTTTTCACCTAGTGCTTTAGCTTTAACTGTATCAGTGAAATCTTTGGCAATTTTATAGTTCACATCGGCATCTACCAGTGCGCGGCGTATATCCTTTACCGTATTGGCAATATTCAATTCATTAATTCTTCCTTCCCCTTTTATTTGCTTGAAGGCGACATCTAACCGTTCTGAAAGTGATTCAAACATACTTACTGCTTTATTCTTGTGAAAATTATGTGTAGCTAATACAACTACAATAAAAAAGTGAACAAAGGTAACTTGTTCACTCTTAAATTATGACAAAATAATATAAAGCTGATATGTCAAAATCTATGTACCCAGGTATGTTTTCAAATGCTTGCACCTTGAAGTAGTTCTGAGCTTGGTAATGGCTTTATCTTTTATTTGTCTTACCCTTTCGCGGGTAAGGTTAAATTTTTCTCCTATATCTTCAAGGCTCATAGGATTATCAAAACCAATACCGAAAAAGAACCTTATGACGTCCTGTTGCCGGTCGGTAAGGGTATGTAATGATCGTTCAATTTCTTTTTTCAGAGACTCGTGATGGGCTATTCGCTGGTCTACACTGTCGGCATTGGGATTTTCCATTACATCTACCAATGTTCCGTCCTCACCTTCTGAAAGTGGGGTATCCATACTTACATGTCTTGCGGCAACCCCAAGAGTAGCGGCAATTTCTTCCGAATCTATTTCAAGAATTTCCGCAAGTTCCTCGGGTGAGGGCTCCCGTTCATATTCCTGTTCCAGTTGCTGAAATGCTTTATTGATACGGTTGGTCAGTCCTACCTTATTTAAAGGCAGCCTTACAATTCTTGATTGCTCTGCCAATGCCTGAAGGATACTTTGCCTGATCCACCATACGGCATAAGATATAAACTTGAAACCTCTTGTTTCATCAAAACGCTGTGCAGCTTTAATGAGCCCGAAATTGCCTTCATTGATCAGATCTGGAAGTGAAAGCCCCTGATTTTGATATTGCTTTGCAACGGATACCACAAATCGAAGATTAGCCCGGGTAAGCCTGTCCAGCGCTTTCTGATCTCCTTGTTTGATCAGTTCTGCCAGTTTTACTTCTTCCTCTGAACCTATCAATTCTACACGACCTATTTCCTGCAGATATTTCTCAAGGCTTTGAGATTCACGATTCGTAATTGATTTCGTGATTTTGAGCTGACGCATACTCATAAGGAAGAATATTTATGGGTTAAATGAAATGCTATTATAGAAAACCGTTATATTATAAAACGCTGGCTACCATAAGATATTGCTCCTAAAGCAATTTAAGCAAATAGCAGTTATTATAAAAAAATATTATTGCCTGTGCATCAATTGTTTCTATCAAAACGGGACAACCTTCTTTTTGTTACCCCCGGCTGGCGGAAAAAATATTCCGGAAAAACCTTTGAAGGTTCTATTATTTTTATATTATTGCACGCTATCATAATTAAGATTTAATAGTTTTTGGGCAAATGAGTAAGAAACAACTATATACATTGGAATATCCTGTTCGTTGTTCGCCGACAATTTTGTACGAATTTTTATCTACACCGGCGGGGCTTCAGGAATGGTTTGCAGACAAGGTTGATGAAAGAGACATGATTTTTAGCTTTAGCTGGAAGGACTCTACCGATAAAGCAGAAGTACTGGAAGGAGAGGAAGATAAATTCATACGCTTTCACTGGGAACATGCTCCTAAAGAAGAATATTTTGAATTTGGTATTGAAAAGTCGGAAGTCACCAATCAAACTATATTGGTTATTAAAGACTTTGCAGAAAAAAGGGATATAGCTGACCAAAGCAGGCTTTGGGACTCACAGGTAAAGGATTTACTACACAGGATTGGGAACTGATTATATTCCTGATACATTCAGACTTTTAAAAAATACAGTGATCATACCCCTGATATTCATTCATGTATGTGTATGTTAAAATAAAATCTCTCACAGTTATCAGGTATAGTTCATCTTCCGAATACTGTAATTTTGCCGGATTCTAATGTAAATGTTACCAGTATAAAACTGAGGTACAAAGAAGGCAATGAAAAAATTAGACAAGCTTATTGTTAAATCCTTTATTGGTCCCTTTATAGTCACCTTTTTCATTACACTTTTTGTATTGGTACTCCAGTTTTTCTGGAAATATATAGATGACCTGGTAGGAAAAGGTCTTGATACTTTTACCATTGTAAAGTTAACGGGATATGTTGCCGCAACAGCGGTACCACTGGCATTACCTCTTGCGGTATTATTGTCATCTATAATGACGATGGGGAAGCTGGGTGAAAGTTTCGAAACTGTGGCTATTAAATCTGCAGGGATCCCCCTGCTCCGTTTCATGCGCCCGCTGTTTATTATCTCAGTTTTGATTGCATTAGTTGCTTTTCTATTTTCCAACTATATCATTCCTGTTGCCCAATTAAAATTTCAAACATTGTTATATGATATCACAGTTGCCAAACCGGCTTTTAATCTGAAGGAAGGAGTTTTTTTCAGGGAGTTTGATGGTTATGCTATTAAAATCGGGAAAAAGGATAAGGATAATACTACTATACACAACGTACTGATATTTGAAAGAAACTATAATCTGCAGGACAATATCATTGTAGCGGCACATGGTAAGATGCAAATAAGCCCCGACAAAAAGTTCCTTGAATTTTATCTTGAAGATGGCTGGCGTAATGAGGAAAGAGGACCTTCGTACAGTATCAATACAGATTACTTGCGTCTTGGTTTTAAAGAATATAAGAAGGTATTTGATCTCAGCTCTTTTAAAATGATGCGATCGCCGGACAGTATGTTTAAAGATAATTTCCGGATGCTGAATATAAGACAACTGGATAATACGATTGATTCACTTGAAATAGCATCACGGGAAAAAATATTTAAACGAATTGATCGTGAAGTAGGTATTAATTATGATTTTGTCAGGACTAAAATCAGACCACCTCAAAAGCCAGCTGCAGAAATTGCTCCAATAACCGATGCAGATATCCAGTTTCGTCAAAGAGTTTCACTTGCAAAACCTGAAATACCGGTGCATGAACGTGATAGAAAGGCGGTAGTGAAAGCATTACAAATGCCACAGGGAGTTGGTTACGAACAATTGTTGCCGGATAGTGCTGTAAAACAGGTAGTGAGTCGTGCTGTTGATAGAGTGAGCAGCGAAAAAAATTCTCTTGACATCATTGCCGCCGAAGCAAAAGTACGAGGGAAAGAACTGAGATACCATTTAATTGAATGGCACAGGAAATTTTCGCTTTCTTTTGCATGCGTAGTATTATTTCTTATAGGTGCTCCCCTCGGTTCCATAATCAGAAAAGGAGGTTTAGGTATGCCCCTTGTAATTGCAGTGATATTCTTTCTTATTTTTCACCTGCTTAATATGTTTGGAGAAAAATTTGTGCGGGAAGATATTACATCAGCATTTTTTGGAATGTGGCTGTCTACTATGGTGTTGCTTCCTATAGGTTTTTTTCTCACCTATAAAGCTATGCACGACTCTCAGTTATTCAACAAAGAATTTTATTATCGTTTATTTAAACGCATTCGTCCACTATTGAAGAAGCTTAAAACTTCTAATAAGGAGATGATATCTAAAGCGGAAACAAAAATATAGCAGGTCTATAATTGGCTCAGCCTTTGTTCGAGCCTTCTGTAAATTTACAGTCGGACAAACAAAGGCTGATAAATGACATGCAATCAGTGGCAAATGTAAGGAGTTATCAAATACATGTTGCACCAAAAGCTTAAAAGAAATGTGAAACGTTTTATTGTATCGGATATTTTGACGCTAATATATTTTGAAAATTATTATCGTAAAAAAACTAACTATTTTCGTTGCTGATTTACTCCTCTAAATTTTATTTTATGCAGGTATGGAATGATTATCAAAAAAGCCACAAAGAACGTTTTTTGGATGAATTGCTTGAATTACTGCGAATCCCTTCTGTAAGTGCCCGCAGCGAACATAAGGAAGACATGATTAAATGTGCCGAGGCTGTGAAACAAAGATTTATTGAAGCCGGAACAGATAAAGCCGAAGTGTTTGCCACTGATGGACATCCAGTAGTATTTGCAGAAAAAATATTTGATCCCTCTGCTCCAACAGTTCTGGTATATGGTCATTACGATGTACAACCTGCAGACCCGCTTGAGCTCTGGAAAAGCGGACCTTTTGAACCTGTTATAAGAGATGGTAAAATATTCGCCCGTGGATCCTGCGATGATAAGGGACAGTTTTATATGCACGTAAAAGCGCTGGAAACGCTTGTTAAAACAAATACACTTTCAACTAATATTAAATTTATCATCGAAGGTGAAGAAGAAGTTGGGTCACCCAATCTTGCAAAATTTGTAGAAAGCCATACAGGTTTACTTAAGTCGGATGTTATCCTCATCAGCGATACGGCAATGATTAGTATGGATAACCCCTC
This sequence comes from Chitinophagaceae bacterium, assembly GCA_039811345.1. Classification (GTDB taxonomy): domain Bacteria; phylum Bacteroidota; class Bacteroidia; order Chitinophagales; family Chitinophagaceae; genus Agriterribacter. The sequence goes on along the minus strand of JBDHYJ010000068.1, from coordinate 7,304 downwards.
TGTTGATATAGGTGTAAGAGGACTTTCTTATATTGAAGTGGAAGTTACAGGCCCCAACCGTGATTTACATAGCGGTGTTTACGGTGGCGCAGTGGCTAACCCAATCACCATACTTGCCCGCATGATTGCATCATGTCATGATGAGAATAACCATATCACTATTCCCGGATTTTATGATGATGTGCTTGAGGCATCGGCTGAAGAAAGAAAGCTGATGGCAAAAGCGCCCTTTGATGAAAAAGCATACCAGGAAGACCTGGGGGTGAAAGCATTGTGGGGTGAAAAAGGATATACTACAAATGAACGCACCGGTATACGGCCAACACTTGAACTGAACGGGATATGGGGTGGTTATACAGGGGAAGGTGCAAAAACAGTTCTGCCTGCAAAAGCACACGCTAAAATTTCAGCGAGACTCGTTCCTAACCAGTCTTCTAAAATAATCACGGAAAAACTGCTAAAGTATTTTAAAGAAATTGCACCTGCAGGAGTAACAGTCAAAGCAGAAGAACATCATGGTGGTGAACCCTATATTACACCTATAGACTCGCCCGGTTATAAAGCTGCGGCAAAAGCAATAGAGACTACGTTTGGGAAAGCGCCTATACCGGTTCGCGGGGGAGGTAGTATTCCTATTTGCGCTTTGTTTGAAAAAGCACTTGGTGTCAAAATAGTGTTTATGGGCTTTGGACTCGACAGCGATAACCTGCATTCACCAAACGAAAAATTTGATTTGTTTAATTACTATAAAGGCATTGAGACCATTCCGTATTTTCATAAATTCCTTCCTGAATTTTTATAGGAAATGGCAAAATATATAGTTCCCGGAGTATATACAGAGGAACTGCATTTTAATCTTCCTAAAATAGATGCAGCGCCTTCCGGCATACCTGCTTTTATAGGATATACAGCCTGGGCAACTGAAAATACTGAGAACGACCTGTTGCAAAATCCCAAACTGATTAACTCAATTAAAGAGTATGAACAGTTCTATGGAATGTCCGGCGAAGTTTCTGCTTATGAAATAATGCAGGAATCCATAGCAATCTATTTTAAAAACGGAGGTGATAGCTGTTATATAATTGCTGCCGGAGTGTATAGTGATCAACAGACCTCTTCAGCTTACAGACAGGAAATGGAACAGGCATTGAGCAAAACTGTAAATGCCAGTGATATTGGTTTACTTGTATTTCCAGATGCAATGTTGCTCACAACAGCAGCAGATTATTATGCTTTACATATAGCAGCAATGCAACAATGTGCCACAGTTGGCAACCGGTTTGTTTTGCTGGATGTTTATCGTAATAGCAAAGACCTGGAAAGTGATATCCGGATATTAAGATCAGTATTACCCGGAGATACAACTCTATTGCGTAATGCAGCAACTTATGCACCCGCAATTATTGTTTCTTCAGGATTAACCGGAAATAAAATCACCCTACCTTCTACACCTGCAATAGCCGGCATCTTTATACATACTGATAAAACAAAAGGCATCTGGAAAGCTCCGGCTAATATAAATATTGCAGGTGTGTATGAATTGAAAGAGTTAATCAGTGACCAAGATCAGGAACATATTAGTATAGATGAGATTGGTGGCAAATCTGTGAATACAATACGAAGCTTTACTGGTAAAGGCAATGCAATAGTATGGGGAGCGAGGACACTTGCCGGTAATGACAACGAATGGCGTTATATTCCGGTGAGAAGATTTATTATGATGATAGAAACCTCAGTTAAAAAAGGGTTGCAACAATTTGTATTTGAACCAGACGATAATAATACCTGGACGAGGGTGAGGAATTCTGCTGAAAATTTTTTAATGCAATACTGGAAGAATGGAGCCCTGCAGGGCAGTTTAACCAGTCATGCTTTTTATGTAAAATGCGGACTGGGTACTACTATGACAAACCAGGACATTCTGGAGGGAAAACTGATTGTAGAAATAGGGCTTGCTGTTATACGACCGGCAGAATTTATAATACTGCGATTCACACAACTGTTACAGACTCCATAGAAAACACTGTATTTTTTAGGGTAAAATTGAAAAAGAATCTCCGTCAAATAATCCCTTGTCACTTATCTTCAGATGAGGTATTACCAGTAAGGCCATAAACGACAGTGTCATATAGGGAGATGTTAATGTGCAGCCCAGTGCTTTGGCTGCAGCATCAATTTCAGCATAGTCCCTTGCTATCATATATCCATCTTTATCACTCATCAGTCCGGCCACAGGCAGTGGCAATATCATACTGTTTGCCGACGAGAACAAACTAATCCCGCCTTTAGTTTCAATAATACTGTTTACAGCTCCGCAGATATCTTCATCACTAACACCTACAGCAACAATATTATGACTATCATGCGCAACCGAAGATGCCAGCGCTCCATTCTTTAGTCCAAAGTTTTTAATATACCCTATCGCTACCGGTGCTTCAGTATAGCGGTTCACTACGGCTATTTTTAAAATATCTTTCTGAACGGATATACCAGTATGACCGGGCTCTACTAATACCTTATTAGTAATCAGTTGCCCGTCAAGCGCTTCAATTACAAATCTGTTATTTCCTGAACTAATGGCTTTATCTTCTGAAAAATCTTCCGGTTTTTTAAACCTGCAGGAGAATTTGTTGACTATACCTACAGCGTTGTCATCGGAAAAAATTATCAGGGATTTGCCCCTGTCAGCAACAAGTTCTCCTTTGATATAGGTCTGCAATACTTTGAAATTTTCAAGATTTTCTACAACAATGAAATCCGCATTATCGCCTTTCCGCAACAAACCGGAATCCAGCTTATAGTGCATCACCGGGTTGATGCAAGCAGCACGTAATACATTATACAGGTTTATTTTCTTTTTTACCGCTCTTTCACACAATTGGTTGATGTGCCCGGCTACAAGACTATCGGGATGTTTATCATCACTACAAAACATAATCTTTTCGGGGTAGTCATTCAGCAGATCAATCAGGGCATCAAAATTTTTTGCAGCACTTCCTTCACGAATGATAATATGCATTCCATAAGAAATTTTTTCCAATGCTTCCTCCCTGGTGAAACATTCATGATCTGTGGAAATCCCCGCAGCGATATACTGCTTTGCCTGTTCTCCACGTAGCCCGGGGGCATGCCCGTCTATTGGTTTATTGAGTTTTTTTGCAACGGTAATTTTAGCTACGACTTCCTGGTCCTTTGCTATCACACCCGGAAAGTTCATCATCTCACTGAGATACCGGATCTCATCTTTTTCCAGAAGAAGGGCAATATCCTTCGCGTCAAGCCTTGCGCCTGCTGTTTCAAATATAGTTGCTGGTACACAACTTGGAGCGCCAAAGTAAAAATAGAATGGAACCCTTTTACCATCTGCTATCATAAAGTTGACACCATCCATACCGCATACATTTGCAATTTCGTGAGGATCGCTTACTGTGGCTATTGTGCCATGTGTTACCGCCAACCTGGCAAACTGCGAAGGAATAAGCATAGAACTTTCTATATGCACATGGGCATCAATGAACCCCGGCAGAATAAATGGCAATTCCTTTTCTGTGCCGGCTTCCGGACTGAACTCAGTAATAGCTGTGATAACACCCTTATCAAAACTTACAATGGCAGGATAAATTTTATGATGTACAATATCAACGAGTTTTCCTCTTAGCTCCATAACTTAAAGTAATATTTTGCAAAGATGAACAATTAACAAAGAAAAGTATAAATGGAAGGCGCAGATTCCCGGAATACCCTATTTTTGGTAATTACAAAAAAATAATAAGATGAGAACTGTAAAAATTATTGGACTGATAGCGACTGCCGTCTTTATTAATATGAATAGCTATGCGCAAACCGTTGAAGAACTGCAGCAGAAATATTTTGATGCATTGGGAGGTAAAGCAAAATTGGCTACACTGAAAAATATTTACCAGGAAGCAAATATGGCAATCATGGGTATGGAGATGCCATCTAAGATGTGGATTGTTTTTGGAACCGCTATGAGACAGGAGATTGATGTGCAGGGACAGAAAATAATTACATTCATCAGCAGTGATTCGGGCTGGTCAGTCAATCCATTAATGGGGGCAACTATGCCGCAACCACTTCCCAAAGAAGCTGTAAAAGAATATGCTGCTGTATTAGTGCCTGGTGGAGAGTTGGCTTCTTATAAAGATAAAGGCTATACTGCTTCTTATGATGGTAAAGAAAATGTTGAGGGCAAACCGTCATATAAAGTCAAACTGGTAAAAGATTCTACCGAAAGCTTCTTTTATATTGATGAGGCTACTAATTATATTACCCGGAATATTACAAAAACAAATGTCATGGGTCAAAAGGTTGAAGTGACGACTACATTTTCTGATTATAAAAAAACTCCGGAAGGATATATTTTCCCATTTACATCTGTTGTTAACAATCCGATGATTGGAGAGATAAAAGCAACAGTTACCAAACTGGAGATTAATCAGCCCGTTGATGTAAAGGAATTACAAAAGCAAAACTGATTGTTATGAGAGGGTGAGGTATAAGAAGTATATGATACTAATGTTAGTCTTCCTATATCTCACTTCCCACTTATTCACATTTGTTTCAAATAGCCTTTTTCTATTAATCGTGATTGCAGTTTTTCTGCAATGTCCCTTCCCCATATTTTACCGAGCTGCATAGATTCCTGCATAATCATTGGGGTGACCTGCACAACTTTTTTTCCAATTTCCGACTGGTAAAAATCAATTAACTGCATAATTTCTCTATCAGAGTAATATTTTTCATAAATAGGAACTGTCATATTTATCAGGGTATCAGAATCCATTTCTTTCAAAAATTCATCCCAAAAATCATCAGGCGCTGTAGAACCGCCTTCTTTAAAGCTTTTTACCAGGGACTGTGCAACCTGCACTCCCAGTTTTTTTGCGCCGGTGAGTTCCAGCAATTTTTTTATATTATCCGATTTAGAAGCAGTTTGCGAATAAGATGTGGTTGAAAGAACAATCAACAGAATTAGAAAGGATAAATGTTTCATATAATAGAGATGTTTTTCAATTTACGGGTTTGTACAGTTTGAGTAACGTTTAAAAATTAAAAACAGTATAAAACAATATTGCAAGAAACCAAAAGTGTTATCAAAACTTTACAGGTTTAAATCAATTCAGATAGTACATTTTCGCAATAATGATTTAATTTAATAGCTGCTATTTAATATTCAGTAAAGATCTAAAAAATATCCAGCTTCATGTCAGGTATAAACCGCAGAGAATTTATTCAGAAATCGGCCGGGGCTTCGGCAATTTGGGTTTCATTGTTGCAAAAAGCGCTTGCCGTGCAGGCATACAACCGCACCCGCTCTATTAAAGATGTGCAGCATATAGTTATACTTATGCAGGAAAACCGTTCATTCGATCATTATTTTGGTGCGATGAAAGGAGTTCGTGGATTTGGAGACCGCTTTCCCATTCCTCTCGAAAGTGGTCAGCGGGTCTTTCAGCAATCGGATGGGAAAAAAATAATACCACCTTACCGTGCTGACGGCAGGAAAAGTAATGCCGCCCTGGTAACCGGCACCCCACACGATTTTCACGATACGCAGGCAGCATGGAACCAGGGGAAATATGGTTTTTGGCCTTTATTCAAAACACCTTATTCAATGGCCTATTATACCCGTGAAGAAATACCATTTCAGTATGCAATTGCAGAATCTTTCACAATATGTGATGCGTATCATTGCTCTGTAGCCACCGGTACAGACCCAAATCGTATTATGTTTTTTTCGGGATCTAATTTTAATCCCGAAAAACGGGCAGCCGGAATTAATTGTACAGATGAGGATTCGGAACCCACAAATGTTCGTTGCTGGATTGAGGGTAAAATGCCTGAGCCGGGATATACCTACCGGCTAAACGGATTTAAATGGCCTACAATACCTGATGTATTGCAGGATGCAGGTATTAGCTGGCGCATTTACCAGGATCCCAATAATAACTGGACAGGCGCCATGCATGGTTGTCTCGCTTTTGACAGTTTTCGAAACGCTCAGCCGGGTTCGCCGGTTTATGAAAACGGTATGCGGCACTGGTCGCTCGAAGATCTTACAAATGACGTAAAAAATAATAAGCTTCCACAGGTAAGCTGGATACTTCCTTCGCAGGAAGATTCAGAACATCCAAGTGCCCCGTCTAGTCCCTATCATGCTTCTGATTATACACATAAAATATTGACAGCACTTACTTCTAATCCTGAGGTATGGAGCAAAACTATATTCTTCCTGACATTCGATGAAAATGATGGTTTCTTCGATCATCTGCCTGCACCTGCAGTACCCTCTTATAATGCAGACAATTCGCTTGCAGGTAAATCAACAATTGAACTTGCAGGTATGTATTTTCATAATGATAAGGGAATAGAAAAATTTCAGGATCCTATGGGTAAACCCGGTGATACATTTATTTACCAGGATCACAGAGATACTATCACCGGTAATATACGTCCCTGGGGGTTAGGTCCACGTGTTCCCATGTACATCATTTCACCGTGGAGCAAAGGTGGTTGGGTACTTTCTGAAGTAGCAGATCATACTTCAGTTGGACAGTTTATTGAAAAAAGATTTGGAGTAACTATTCCTGCTATTTCACCGTGGCATCGAGCTGTCTGCAGTGATTTGACTGCAGCTTTTGATTTTGAAACTCCAAATGATCCTGTATTTCCAACCATGCCCGATACTTCTCAATACGAACAAAAAGAAGCGGCATCTAAGAAATTGCCAAAAGCAGTAGCGCCTGAAGTACCCACCCCACTATACCAAGAAATGGGGGTACGCTTTTCCAGGGCATTACCCTACCGCCTGAACTGCAAGATGCAATACCTGAAAAATCAGCAACAGGTACAGTTGCTTTTCTCTAACGATGGCAGCAAAGGAGCAGTTTATCATGTGTATGATATGCATCATCTCGATACTATACCCCGTCGTTACACAGTGGAAGCCAGAAAATCTCTGTCGGATGAATGGAATGTAACTGCCGATGGTGCATACAACCTTGAAGTATATGGACCTAACGGTTATTTTCAAAAATATACAGGTAATATCAATGCAGATGAGCCCCAAGTTAATCTGGAGCATCATCACAAAAAAGGGAAACTGATTATAGAAATTAATAACAACACCGCTGCAAATTTTGAATTAATATTAAGCTCTAACGCTTATGGATATACTAAAAATGAACCATTAACGGTTCGTGCAGGGAGGTCAGTAAAAAAACAACTGCAATTGGAATCAAGCGGCTTTTGGTACGATTTTACGCTGGCTACAAATGCCGGAT
>JBDHYJ010000067.1:0-26513 GCA_039811345.1 Chitinophagaceae bacterium | reverse complement strand
TATATTAATGATCATTATTCATTGTAAATTATCATCGGAAATTAATTTTGGTATCTTCATATAGTTTAGGAAAGAAAAATCTATAAATAGGTTTTGGTTCTATAGGGTCTACTGTTTATAGAAAAATGCAGCCAGGAGATACGGGCTCCATAGGAGCCTCCTGTTGATAGATGGAAACGGATTGATAAATTAATTAAGGCTCCGTAGGAGCCTCCTGTTGGTAGGATTAATGCAAACAATAAAATACCGGCTCCGTAGGAGCCACCTGTAAAATAAATGACTATGGCAAACACCTTTCACCAGATACACCTGTAATTTGTTTTTGCAGTTAAGTACCGACAAAGCCTTATATCAAAAGAGAACAGGGAAGAGTTGAATAAGTATATAACTGGACTTGTACAAAACAGAAATGCAAAAATGCTTGCAATAAATTGCATGCCTGATCACATTCACATATTTGCCGGGATGAGACCAACAATATATTTACCTGATTTTGTAAAAGAAATAAAAGTTGAAAGTAATCAGTTTATTAATCAAAAAAAATGGTTGAAAAATAGATTTGAATGGCAGGATGGTTATGGCGTATTTTCTTATTCGCATTCTCATATTGATACTGTGGTGAAATATATACTAAGCCAGGAAGAACACCATAAAAAGAAAACATTCAGACAGGAGTATCATGATTTTCTTCAAAAATTTGAAATTGGTTTTGAAGAAAAATACCTGTTTGAATTCTTTGATTAATTTTACAGAAGGTTCAGAGAGTGAATGTAGCAGAATTTGTTTTATAACTACAAACAGATTGCTCCTATGTAATTTCAGAAGAAAAAGACTTCAGATAAGGGAAATAGTTCTTTAGTATAAGATAAGTACGATTGACTCATAACAGTAAAGTTGAAAAACTATTTTTGGAAAAAATAATTCGATCTATTGCCACATGTGCAGATTGTAAAAGCAAATAAAAATAAATTTTATTAAATATCTTTTTACACTTAAGTGAAAGAAATAATTAATAACAATACGATAAAGAAAAGCATTCCAGCCTGGTCGGGAAAGCTCAACTTTCATGATGCGATGTACCATCTTAAAAAGATTGTGAACCGCACCCCTTTGATGTACAATCACAATCTTTCCCGCAGGTATAATTGCAAGGTTTTTCTTAAGAGAGAAGATTTACAAATAGCGCGTTCATACAAACTGCGTGGAGCATATAATATGATCTCGGGGTTATCGGAAGAACAAAAGCGGCGTGGAGTTGTTTGTGCAAGCGCCGGCAACCATGCACAGGGATTTGCTTATAGCTGCAAAAAGTTAGGTATTAAGGGTATTGTATTTATGCCTGTTATCACACCGCGGCAAAAGATAACCCAAACACAAATGTTTGGTGAAGATAGTATAGAGATCATACTAACAGGAGATACATTTGATGATTGTGCTGCTTCGGCAAAATCATATACTGCTGAGCATGATATGGTTTTTATTCCTCCATTTGATGACTATAGTATTATTGAAGGACAGGGGACAGTGGCTGTTGAAATATTGGAAGATGCAGCCGAAATTGATTATATATTTATTCCATTGGGTGGGGGAGGGTTATGTGCAGGTATGGGTGCTTATTTCAAAACCTATAGCCCTGCCACCAAAGTGATTGGAGTGGAACCTCAGGGTGCACCTTCTATGAAAGCTGCACTGGAAGCTGGTCATCCGGTTACCCTCAGCGAAATAGACCGTTTTGTTGATGGCGCCGCTGTAAAACGTATCGGTGATCTTACCTACGAAATTTGTAGTACGGTTTTGGATGATATGATAGCTGTTCCTGAGGGCAGGGTGTGTACAACTATCCTGAAATTATACAATGAAGATGCAATAGTGGCAGAACCTGCAGGGGCTCTTTCTATTGCTGCGCTGGAAAACTATGCCGGTCAGATTAAAGGCAAAAACGTAGTATGTGTTGTAAGTGGTGGTAATAACGATATAGACAGGATGCCTGAAATAAAGGAAAGGTCGCTGCAATTTGAAGGGTTGAAGCATTATTTTTTAATCAGCTTTGCCCAGCGGCCAGGTGCTTTAAAAGAATTTGTAAACAATATTTTAGGACCTTCAGATGATATTACACGCTTTGAGTATATGCAAAAGACCAATAAGGAGGCCGGTCCTGCCCTTGTGGGTATTGAATTGCAAAAGCGTGAGGAATATTTTTCCCTTATTGAGCGACTGAATAAATCCCAGATAATATACTCAGAAATAAACAGTAATGACAAGCTTTTTGGCTATCTCATTTAGCTCAAGTTATGCACATTTGGAAACTATTTTTTAGACAGTTGTGCTATTTTTCATGTTTCTTTTGTAATTTTAGCTCCTTGCCTGCCATAGACTTAGAAAGATTTTAACTTTTGTATGTCTCTTTTGATTTTTATCTAAAAATTCCTTTTATATGGTGTGTAAAGGTTTGTATAATGCGGAATATGAACGCGATTCATGTGGCGTGGGTTTTGTTGCCAGTATTAAGGGCAATAAATCACACCAGATTGTGTCAGATGCGCTGACGATTCTGGAAAATATGGAGCACCGGGGTGCTTGTGGCTGCGAATCTAATACGGGGGATGGTGCCGGTATTATGATACAGGTGCCTCACGAATTTTTCTTTACTGAATGTGTAAAACTCGGGGTGCACCTTCCTGCTTTTGGAAGATATGGGGTAGGTGTAATTTTCTTTCCCAGGGAAATCAGGTTAAGAGAAGAGTGCCGTGAAATATTTGCCCGTGCCGCAGAAAGACTCGGACTGGAAATATTAACATACAGAAAAGTTCCTGTGAATACTGCCAATATTGGTAAGACAGCGCTTTCTGTAGAACCAGTTATAGAACAGGTATTTATTGCCTGTCCAGATCATATTCAGGATCCGGAAGAATTTGAAAGAAAATTATATGTGCTGCGAAACTATGCAACACACACTATAGAAAATACAGTAAAGAAAGACAGCATAGGTTTCTATATGCCGTCATTGTCGTATAAAACTGTCACCTATAAAGGTCAGTTGACCAGTATGCAGGTTCGTACTTACTTTACCGATCTATCCAACAAAAGAGTAGTGAGTGCATTCGGATTGGTACATTCACGTTTTGCCACTAATACTTTCCCCTCATGGAAACTAGCGCAGCCATTCCGTTTTATAGCACACAATGGTGAAATTAATACCCTGCAAGGCAACCTCAATTGGCTGAAGACCAGTGAAAATGGATTTAGTTCTCCTTTGTTTACCAAAGAAGAAATGGAAATGTTGCTACCCATAGTATCCAGTGGTATGTCTGACTCTGCCTACCTTGATAATATGGTGGAATTGCTCACCCTTTCAGGAAGGTCACTACCACATGTCATGATGATGCTTATTCCCGAGGCATGGGATGGGAATGATAAAATGGATCCTGTTAAAAAGGCATTTTATGAATATCATGCCGCTGTTATGGAACCCTGGGACGGCCCGGCATCAATTTCATTTACCGATGGTAAGATAATTGGTGCAACTCTTGATAGGAACGGACTTCGTCCTTCCCGGTTCTGTGTTACGCATGATGACCGGGTAATTATGGCTTCCGAAACAGGGGCTCTGCCTATAGATCCGCAATTAGTAAAGCGCTATGGCAGACTACAGCCCGGTAAGATGTTTGTAGTGGATATGGAACAGGGAAGAATTATTAGTGATGAAGAGTTGAAACAGGATATTTGCAGCCGTAAACCCTATAGTGACTGGCTGAATCAATATAAAATCAGACTGGAAGAACTGGATGCACCGAGGGTAACTTTTACACATTTATCTGAGGAGTCAGTATTTAAATACCAGAAAGCATTCGGATATAGTACAGAAGATGTGGAATATCTTATTCGTCCAATGGCAATAGACGGAAAAGAACCCGTTGGATCAATGGGGTCCGATGTGCCGCTGGCAGTACTTTCTGATCAGCCACAGCATCTTAGCAGTTATTTTAAACAATTATTTGCGCAGGTTACTAACCCACCTATTGACCCTATTAGGGAAAGACTTGTAATGAGTTTGGCATCTTATGTAGGTAATAATGGTAACCTGCTTTTGGAAGATGCGAAGCATTGTCATGCAGTAGCCTTAAAGCAACCTATATTAACCAGTACCGAATTAGAAAAGCTTCGCAGCATTGATACCGGAATATTCCAGGCAAAAACATTACAAAGCTATTTCAGGGCAGATGGTAAACCAGGTTCATTAAAAGCTGGGATTGATCGTTTGTGCCGTTATGCTGTTGATGCTGTTGAAGATGGCTTTGAAGTAATTATTCTTTCCGACAGGGCAATAGATTCTGATCATGCTGCTATACCCTCTTTGTTAGCAGTATCTGCTGTACACCATCATCTTATTCGCAAAGGTATGCGTGGGCAGGTTGGTATTGTAGTTGAAGCTGGTGATGTCTGGGAAGTTCATCATTTTGCATGTCTCATAGGATTTGGGGCAACTGCTATTAACCCCTACCTCGCTTTGGCAACTATCCGTACCATGAAGAGTAACAATATGTGGGAAACGGAACAGGCATGGGAGCAATTAAGGAAAAATTATGTAAAGGCTGTTTGCGATGGTTTATTAAAAGTATTTTCTAAAATGGGGATATCGACCCTGCAGTCATACCAGGGTGCACAGATTTTTGAGATACTTGGACTTAATCATGATGTGGTAAATAAATATTTTGCGGGTACAGTTAGCCGTATCGAAGGTATGGGACTGGATGAAATAGCTAAAGAAGCACTGGCAAAACATGAACTGGCATTTAACAGGAAGAAGATACCTGTAGACAGGCTGTCCGTTGGAGGAATATACCAGTGGAAAAGAAAAGGAGAGTTTCATTTGTTTAATCCACAAACCATTCATCTCCTTCAGTATTCCACACGGATGAATGATTACAGTATCTTTAAAAAATACAGTAAGGCTGTAAATGACCAGGGAGAAAAAGCTTGCACATTACGGAGCTTATTCCGTTTTAAACGTACCCGACCTTCTATCCCTATTGAAGAAGTAGAGCCGGCAGAAAATATATACAAACGTTTTGCAACCGGGGCAATGTCTTTCGGCTCTATATCCTGGGAAGCACACACTACACTGGCAATAGCCATGAACCGTATCGGGGGTAAGAGCAATACCGGGGAAGGTGGTGAAGATGAAAGAAGATATGAATTGATGCCAAACGGAGATTCTATGCGATCTGCCATTAAGCAGGTGGCTTCTGCAAGGTTTGGCGTAACCAGCCGTTATCTTACGGAAGCAGACGAATTGCAGATTAAAATGGCACAGGGAGCAAAACCCGGAGAAGGCGGACAATTACCTGGTCACAAAGTGGATGATTGGATTGGAAGGGTGCGTCATTCAACACCTGGGGTAGGTTTGATATCTCCGCCACCACATCACGATATTTATTCTATTGAAGATCTTGCACAATTAATATATGATCTTAAGAATGCCAACAGAGCTGCAAGGATCAATGTGAAATTAGTTTCAAAAGCGGGTGTAGGTACTATAGCTGCAGGTGTTGCAAAGGCAAAGGCTGATGTAATATTGATTGCAGGCTTTGATGGGGGAACAGGGGCATCACCAGTGAGTTCAATTAAACATGCAGGGCTACCGTGGGAATTAGGTTTGGCCGAAAGCCATCAGACTCTGGTTAAAAATAAACTTAGAAGCCGCGTTGTACTCCAGGCTGACGGGCAAATGAAAACAGCACGTGATATAGCTATTGCTACTTTGCTGGGTGCTGAAGAATGGGGAATAGCAACTGCTGCGCTTATTGTTGAGGGCTGTATAATGATGCGTAAATGTCACCTTAATACCTGCCCGGTAGGTGTGGCTACACAGGATCCGGAATTGCGCAAACGCTTCACCGGCAATGCCGACCACGTTGTGAATTTCTTTAAGTTTATTACCCAGGACTTAAGGGAAATAATGGCTGAGCTTGGATTTCGTACTATAAATGAAATGGTGGGACAGGCAGATTGCCTGGAAAGAAGAGATGATATTACCCATTGGAAATATCGTAAATTGGATGTATCTCCCATTTTGTATAAAGAACCTGCAGATGAATCGGTAGGGCTTTACCACCAGGAAGACCAGGATCACGGACTTTCCGGTGTTCTCGACTGGAAATTCCTCGAAATTGCTAAACCTGCACTTGAAAAAAGAGAGCGGGTATATAGTGAGTTCAGAATAAAAAATACAGATCGTGCTGCAGGGACAATACTGTCTAATGAAATTTCGAAACGTTATAAAGCAGCAGGGCTTCCGGATGATACAATTCATTTTAAACTAACAGGTACAGCAGGCCAGAGTTTTGGTGCATTCAACACCAATGGTGTTACGCTGGAACTTGAAGGTGATGCTAATGATTATTTTGGTAAAGGACTGAGTGGTGCGAGGATTGTAGTTTACCCTTCTAAAGAAGCAGGGTTTGTTCCTGAGGAAAATATTATTATTGGTAATGTAGCATTTTATGGTGCTACTTCGGGTGAAGCATTTATCCGAGGTAAAGCTGGTGAACGTTTCTGTGTGAGAAATTCAGGTGCCAATACTGTGGTAGAGGGTGTGGGAGACCATGGTTGTGAATATATGACCGGTGGTAGAGTAGTAATACTTGGTGATACCGGTAGAAATTTTGCAGCGGGAATGAGCGGTGGAATAGCATATGTATATGATGTGAAGGGACAGTTTGCTGAAAATTGTAACATGGAGATGATTGATCTGGATCCCGTTATTAATGGTGAATCGGAAGAACTATATGATATGATCTCCAGGCATTACGCTTATACCGGTAGCACTGTTGCTAAATTCATAATGGACGATTTTGAAGCCCAACTCAGGAATTTTGTAAAAGTGTATCCTAAAGACTATAAAAAAGCCGTCCAGAAAGCAAAGATCAAAGTAGAAGGACAATAGTGGATGTTTATTTTTCAACAATTAATTTTCAGGTAGTAATATGGGAAAGCCAACAGGTTTTATAGAGTTTACAAGGAAATTACCTCATAAAAAACCGGTAGCCGATCGATTAAAGAATTATGATGAGTTTGTAGACAGGTTTCCGGAGGAAGAACTTACAAAACAGGCAGCACGTTGTATGAACTGCGGTACCCCGTTTTGTCATAGTAATATGGGTTGCCCCTTGGGAAATGTAATTCCCGAGTTTAATGATGCTATATATCGTAAAAGCTGGCGTGAAGCGTATGATATATTAACCTCCACCAACAACTTCCCCGAGTTCACCGGGCGTATATGTCCGGCTCCATGCGAAACAGCTTGTGTGCTTGGCATCAATCAACCACCAGTTACCATTGAAGAGATAGAAAAGCATATTATAGAAATCGCTTTCGAAAAAGGATTTGTTCAACCCAGAATTCCCAATGTGCGCACTGGTAAAAAGATTGCTGTAATCGGATCGGGACCGGCGGGCCTTGCAGCGGCTGTGCAGTTGAATTATGCGGGACATAATGTAACTGTATTCGAAAGAGATGATGCGGCTGGTGGTTTATTACGTTATGGTATCCCTGATTTCAAATTGGAAAAATGGGTGATTAACCGCCGGGTTGAACTTATGGAGAAAGAAGGTGTAGAGTTTCGGTACAATGCTAATGTAGGCGTTAATGTCAGCATTAATGACCTGCTTCGTGAATTTCATGCTATTGTTTTATCCGGAGGTTCTACCCAGCCAAGAGATTTACCAGTGCCAGGTAGAGAACTGAAAGGTGTATATTTTGCAATGCAATTCTTAAAACAACAAAATAAAAGGAACGCTAAAAAGAACCCTCTCGCAAATGCTACCATTGAAAGTAATATTTTGCATGAAGATATATTGGCTAAAGGGAAAAATGTGGTTGTAATAGGGGGAGGAGATACAGGAAGTGATTGCGTTGGAACTTCTAACCGCCAGGGTGCAAAATCAGTTATTCAGTTTGAGTTGATGCCTAAGCCACCAGAAGAACGTACTCCTTATATGCCCTGGCCCACATATCCGATGATATTAAAGACTTCTTCTTCGCATGAAGAAGGTTGCGACCGGCGTTGGGCAATAGCCACAAAAGAATTTGTAAGTGATGGTAATGGTACCCTGAAAGCTCTAAAATTAGTGGACCTGGAATGGAAGCTTGCAGATGATTTGCGCCCTTCACGTTTTGAAGAAGTTCCTGGTTCTGAAAGAGAGATACCATGTGATCTGGTATTGCTTGCTATGGGTTTTATACATCCGCAACATAATGGACTGCTCGATGAGCTTGGTGTAGAATATGATGAACGAGGAAACGTAAAAGCAACTGAAAAAGCATATCAAACCAATATCCCTAAAATATTTACTGCAGGGGATATGCGCAGGGGGCAGTCACTGGTAGTTTGGGCAATAAGCGAAGGAAGAGAGTGTGCAAGAAAGGTAGATGAGTTTTTAATGGGTACTTCTTTGCTCGAAACAAAAGATGCTTCACTATTATCGTTTTTTGTTTAAGCTACGGTACCGATGTCAAATTTGTTAGTGTAACTGACCTGGGATATTTTTTGTTATAATTATATCAAAAAAAAGGCTTGCTCACATAATAATACGAAGTTGAATTATTTTTGAGCTATTCAATGCATTATGTAGCTCACTATATCACAGTTTTCTTTCTGTTGCTGTTTTCCCTGAACTATATTTCCATTTTTGTATTTGAAGGAAAGCAAATAGCTGTTGCTGCTTCAATGTGTGGGGATATGATTGAATCTTCTGAAATGAAAAATTGCCAGGAGAACGACTCACAAAATGAATGGTTGTTGAATCAACGCACCGGTGTACCCGTTTCAATGGAGATAACTATAGTGAAAACAATGGGACACAAATCTGCTTCTTTTTGGTCTAACACATTAATCTCTGTGCTTACACCTCCTCCTGAAGTAAACTGATTTCATCTACATATTTACTTGCAATGGTTTTGCGTGCTGCATTATGCAACATGAATTTGAATAGCTTTAAATTTAATTAAAATGAGCTTTACTAATATAATTAAATCTTTTTCTTTTGTTCTTATCTCTGTTCTTACAGGTAGTATTTCTTATTCGCAGTATTCGGCAGAAAAGCCCAATGTGGTACATCGGGATATTGATCAGGCTTTATTAAAAGTTACTCAGCTTGAACCTAAGATTTTTGACTACTCAATAAAAAAGAAGAGTACAGCTAAACGAGATTTGATCAGCCAGCCTTATGGATTTGTACCTGAAAATATGATGAAGGTCTTTCCTGATTTGGTTTCACAGACTACGGTCGAAGATAGGGTAGGGAAAAACCTTTATAGAAAACGTAGTGTTCTCACAATAAATGATGTGGGTTTGATTCCGGTATTGGTAGCCTCTATTCACGAGTTACAGGCAGAACTTGAAAGGCTCAAGGTGGAAATTGCTGCCTTAAAAGCGCAGTAATATTAGTATTCAAAACTTATTTCAAATGTAAAAGACCGGATTGAACGGTCTTTTTTATTATAATTAAATATATGTGTTCTACAATTATGATTTAATCTGTATTATAGAATAATAAAAATAAATAATAAATTATTTATGTGAGAAAAACTGCAAAATATATATAGATATATGAATAGTTAACTAAAATAATTGAATAATTTAGTTTAAAACTATACAAACGCCACTGATTAAGGTTTAAAAATTTCTATTTAATAAATTAAAATAAAAAATATGTAATAAAATATTGAGATTATATTCAACAAATATGTAGATTTGTTTAAGATTTATCAATTAAGTTATTTTATTAATTTAAATTATTCAAAATGGCCAAGTCAACACTTAAACAGATCGCTCCTTTTTTCATTTTGGCTCTTATTGCACTAGTTTCTCTTTTTGTTAATCCTGCTACTGATTATGCCGATGTAAGTAAATATAACGCTGCAGATATTACATGGATATTAGTGGCAACTGCATTGGTCTTTTTAATGACACCTGGCCTGGCTTTTTTCTATGGCGGTATGGTTCATAGAAAGAACGTAATTTCTACAATGATGAAGAGTGTTGTTGCTGCCGGTGTGGTTAGTGTACTGTGGATAGCAGTTGGGTATAGTCTGTGTTTTGGAAGTGATATCGGTGGGTTTATTGGAAATCCGATGACACATTTGTTTTTTAAAGATGTAAACTCCGGTGAGCCCTGGGTTGGAGCTCCCACAATTCCTAAAACCCTTTTCTCTTTGTTTCAGTTAATGTTTGCCATTATTACTCCTGGCCTGGTAGTTGGCGCTGTTGCTGAACGTATCCGTTTCACGTCATACATTCTTTTTATAGCTATATTCAGTTTGTTGGTATATGCTCCATTGGCACACTGGAGCTGGCACCCCGAGGGCTTTTTGTTTCAAATGGGTGCACTCGATTTTGCAGGTGGTACTGTTGTGCATATTTCAGCAGGATGTGCTGCTCTTGCCGGGGCACTTGTATTGAAAAGAAGAAAAGCACATATAGAGCATAAGGAAATTCCTCCGGCTAATATACCTTATGTACTTATTGGTACCGGTTTACTTTGGTTTGGCTGGTTTGGATTTAATGCAGGTTCTGCACTTGGTGCAAATGCTTTAGCTGTATCCGCTTTTGGTACTACCAATACGGCTGCTGCTGCTGCCGGGTTGAGCTGGATGTTTTTTGATGTTATTCGTGGCAAAAAACCTTCGGTTACCGGTTTTTGTATTGGTGCTGTAGTGGGACTTGTAGCAATAACTCCAGGCGCAGGTTTTGTAGGGATCCCTCAGAGCATTTTCATAGGTGTACTGTCAGCAATCATTTCTAATGTTGCCGTGTATTACAAGCAAAAATCTACACTTGATGATACACTGGATGTATTTCCCTGTCATGGAATAGGTGGTATGGTAGGAATGCTCTTAACCGGTGTGTTTGCTACAAAAGCAGTGAATGCAGCAGGAAATGACGGGCTTTTTTACGGAAATTTCACTTTCTTCTTTACACAATTGAAGGCAATGCTAATTGCGGCCGGGTATAGCTTTTTTGTTTCTTTTGCGATATTCAAATTTATCAATTTCATCCTGCCTTTGCGTGTTACTGCTGAAGAAGAAGAAATTGGTCTTGATGCGTCCCAGCATAATGAAAAGTATATGCAGGGAACATTGCTTGTATATAGTAATGGAAAAATGAAAGAAGAAGAAGTTATAGACAACGAAGACTAAGGTCAATTTTATTCTCAGGTTATCAAGCCCGCTAGTTTTATAAAAAAAAGGTACAGTTTTTATACAAACCTCTGACCAGGTTTAAAAACAGTACCTTTCATTTAACACTTAAAATCAACTGCAATGTTAAGAAAATTTATTGCTACGGCCATTGTTTTGGCTCCATTTTCCCATGTATTCGCACAGGATTCTACAACTACAACTCCACCTGAAGAAAAGAAGTTCAAAATAAGTGGGAGTGTAGATGCTTATTACCGGTATAATTTTGCTAATGCCAAAGATTCGGGACGTACTAATAATTTCACAAGCTTTACTAACTCTCAAAACTCATTTGAGTTGGGTATGGCCTCGGTGAAAGTTGCCTATAATTCCGGTAAAGTTGGATTGGTGGCTGATCTGGGTTTTGGTACCCGGGCTACAGAATTTTCTTATGCTGAATCCGGAGCGCTTGCTGCAGTTAAACAGGCTTATGTTACTTATTCCCCTTCGGATAAAATAACATTTACATTAGGAAAATTTGGTACACATGTGGGTTATGAACTGCTGGACCCACAGCTAAACAGGAATTATAGTATGGACTACATGTTTTCCTATGGTCCATTTTCTCACACCGGATTAAAAGCAGATGTCAATCTAAGTGATCACTTTGGATTTATGCTGGGAATAGCCAACCCTAATGATCTTATTTCTGCACCCTTTGGCCGTAAGTTTTTCCTGGCACAGGTACACGGTGGTATTGAAAATTTTAGTGCATTTCTTAATTATGTTGGTGGAAAAGACATGGCTGGTGTAACCTCTAACCAGGTAGATTTGGTTTTAACTGGAAAACTTTCTGATAAATTTTCAGTAGGATACAATGGTACGGTTAAAACTGCCAAGTTTGACGGACCTTCCGATTCCTGGTGGGGATCTGCACTTTATTTAAATGTTGACCCCACTGAAAAGTTTGGATTTACTGTTCGTGGTGAAGTATTCAACGACAAAAAAGGGGTTGCCGGTTTTGGAACGTCCTTGTTTGATGCTACGCTTTCTTTAAATATTAAACCCGTGGAAAACTTTACCATTATTCCGGAGTTCAGGTTGGATTCTTCAAAAGATCCATTTTTTTATAAAAACGCTGATAAGATTTCTCCAACTGCGAAAAGCACGGGGACATTTATACTGGCTGCGATATACAGTTTTTAAAACGTTTAAATTTACATAAGGCTGTAAAGATTGGTGCCTTCCATTTTATGGAAGGCACTTTTTTTATTTTCATTTAAACTTATGAATAACCGGTGAACGTTTAGTTCAGTTGTGCAAGACTCTCTTCAATAGCTTTAATTTTAGCCTCAGCATCAGCTTTCTTTTTTCTTTCCAGTTCAACCACTTCAGGTTTTGCATTCTGAATAAATCGCTCGTTGGTAAGTTTCTTGTTAACGGTCACTAAAAATCCTTTCTGATAATCAAGATCTTTCTGGAGTTGTTCTTTTTGTGATCCATTATTGATAAGAGCGTCACATTCAATATAAAGTTTGTCTTTATCAATAACCATTGTAATAGGCGCTATAACCGGCTCATTAACGATTTTAACCGCAATAGCTTTTACCTGTTTTGCAAGTATATGATATATGTATTCGTAACGTGAGGGCGATGCCGTTTGTATGAACAGATTTATTTCTTCTTTAGGCTTTATCTGGTACTTTACTTTTATATCTCTTACCGAAGTAACTGTCTGTTTTAATAATTCTCCTGCTTCAATGATGGATATATTTGCAAGGGCAGGTAAGGAATATTGCCTGATGCATAAATCGTCATTTCTTTTTTCATCCAGCAAATGATATAGTTCTTCAGTTATGAAAGGCATAAAGGGATGAAGCAGATGAAGAAGTTCGGTAAAATACTCCACGGTTTTATGATATACTTCTCGTGATAATTGCTGCTCTGCTTCAGGTTTGATCCATTCCAGGTACCAACTGCAGAAATCATCCCATATCAGCGAGTAGATAGTTTTCAAAGCTTCACTGAGTTTAAACTCTTTAATCAGTTTATTTACCTGCTCAGTTACCTGACTTAGCCTGCTTTGAAACCACTCTACAGCAAAATTTTCTTTTTTGGTATCTGCTTCCCCAATTTTTTGCTCCAGCATTTTCACCAGCTTCAGGGCATTCCACATTTTGTTATTGAAGAATTTACCTTGTTCAAGTGATGCAGTGTCAAACAGCAAATCATTGCCAGCCGGTGAGGAAATCATGATACCAAAACGAACAGCATCTGCTCCATAATTTTCAATAAGCTCAAGTAAATCGGGCGAATTTCCGAGTTGTTTACTCATCTTCCTGCCCAGCTTATCGCGAACCATGCCGGTAAAATATACATCTTTGAATGGTATCTCCTTTTCAAATTCCATTCCCGCCATGATCATCCTGGCTACCCAAAAGAAAATAATGTCCTGCCCGGTTACAAGTACGGTTGTAGGATAATAATATTTGAGATCTTTATTGCCAGGCTGAGTAATTCCATTAAACACCTGTATCGGCCATAGCCAGGAAGAAAACCAGGTGTCGAGCACATCATCATCCTGTGTAAGTATTGCTTCGCCGCTACCATTTAAAGATTGCCATTTTTGAATAGCTTCTTCTTTGTTTTCTGCAACAATACAATTGCCTTTATCATCATACCAGGCAGGAATTTGCTGACCCCACCACAATTGCCGGCTGATGCACCAGTCTTTTACATTTTCAAGCCAGTATTTATAGGTTGCCAAAAACTTATCACCCGGATGAATTTTTATACGGCCATTCAAAACTACTTCTAATGCGGGCTTTGCAAGTTCTTTCATTTTAAGGAACCATTGAGTGGAAATGCGTGGCTCCACCACAGCACCCGATCGTTGACTATACCCCAGCCGGGTTTGATATTCTTCCTCTTTTTGGATGAATCCTTTTTCCAGCAACTCAGCAATAATTTTCTTTCTTGCTTTAAAACGATCTTCCCCTATATATATCTGTGCAGCGGTACTAAGTGTACCATCGGGATTAAGTGTGTCTACTACTTCAAGATTGTGTTTCAACCCAAGATTGTAGTCGTTGATATCATGTGCTGGAGTTACCTTTAATGCCCCGGTACCAAATGATGCGTCAACATATTCATCAAAAATCACAGGTATTTTTCTGTTAATAAGGGGAACTATGGCATATGCGCCTTTCAGGTGCACATAACGTTCATCGTTAGGATTGACGCAAACTGCAGTATCACCCATAATTGTCTCAGGACGTTGAGTGGCAATAGTGATATGCTGCTTCTGAGATGAACCGGGTATTTCTACCTCGTAGTTAATGTAATACAATTTGCCTTTTACATCCTTATATTCCACTTCTTCATCGCTGAGTGCTGTTTTTGCGGCCGGATCCCAGTTGATCATTCTGGCCCCGCGGTATATCAATCCTTTATTATACAGCGTTACAAAAATTTTCATTACCGCTTTATAATATTCCGGGTCCATGGTAAAACTCACTCTGTCCCAGTCTACACTACAGCCCAGCTTCTCTATCTGGTGATAGATAATACCTCCGTATTTTTCTTTCCACTCGTAAGCATACTTCAAAAACTCCTCACGGGTTAAGTTATTTTTATCAATCCCTTTTTCTTTGAGCATAGCCACTACTTTGGCTTCTGTGGCGATAGAAGCATGGTCGCTGCCCGGAACCCAGCAGGCATTATAGCCACTCATGCGGGCATGTCTTACCAGTATATCCTGTACAGTCTCATTTAAGGTGTGCCCCATGTGCAGTACACCAGTAACATTAGGAGGGGGGATAACTACAGTAAAAGCAGGTTTGTCATTTGGTTCGCTTTTGAAATAAGCTTTTTCTTTCCAGATTTTGTTCCATTTTTCTTCAACAATTCCTGGTATATAATTTTTGCTGAGTTCCATAATTTCTTAATAATTGCGGGCTGCAAAATTACATATAAATAAAAAACACTTTTCCACATTACGCGAAAAAGTGTTCCGTCCAGGAAATCAATAAATTTAATACCAGGAAAGGTATGTAACAATAGCAATTGTAGCATAGGCTGCAATAACTATAATAGCGATTTTCGCTGTTTCTCCAATGTGCAAGGAATGAGGAAGCTTCATAACTGATGATTTTTGTGTTAAAAAAAATCAGGATCGGACTATGTAAAGCTTTCAAAGGAGGATGGGATAAATTTTAACTGATTAAGAATATACAGGTGCAATATCTACTTCACAAAACCTTTATTGCATATCCTTAATTAGTGATTGCATCAAAGTTAATCATTTTCCTGCAAAAAAATACCGTTTATTGTGTTAGAAAGGGAGAAATTGTAGACAATTTGTGGAGTGATTATATTAAAATTTGACTATCAATGTTTTGAAAATCTATAGTAATGCATTGCTTAAAGCATTTTACCTTTAGTTAATTAAAATATCAGGTAAAATTGATCTATGCTATTGTTGATATTGAAACTACAGGTGGCTATGCATCTGCAGGAAGTATAACTGAAATAGCCATAATAGTACATAATGGTGAATCCATAATAGATCAGTTCTACTCCCTTGTAAAACCGCTGCAACCTATACCTCATTTTATTCAGACCCTTACTGGTATTACCAATGAGATGGTTGCAGATGCACCATTATTTGAAGATATTGCTGAAGAAGTATATCACCTGCTTAATGATAAGGTATTTGTTGCGCATAGTGTAAATTTTGATTTTTCTTTTCTTAATCATGCATTGCAGGCAAACGGATATCATTTAAATGTAAAAAAGCTATGTACGGTTAGGCTGACCCGGAAAATTTTCAGCGGTTTGCCTTCTTACAGCCTGGGTAATATTTGCCGTTCTCTCCATATTCCAATTCAAAACAGACATAGAGCAAAAGGCGATGCTCAGGCAACTGTGTTACTTTTTGAAAAAATACTGCTCAACGACACAGAGAATCATATTCAGCAGTTTCTTAAAAGATCATCAAAGGAACAATATCTACCTTTGCATTTGCCTAAAGAACAAATTGAACAACTACCCCGCAAACCAGGTGTATATTATTTCAGAAATCAGAAAGGAAAAGTAGTATATGTGGGTAAAGCTAAAAGTTTAAAACAACGGGTGAGCAGCCATTTCACACATAATGGCACAGGCAGGCAAAAGCAGGAATTTATTCGAAATGTACATCATATCAGTTACCAGCGATGTGGTACAGAACTGATGGCGGCCATACTGGAAGAAACAGAAATAAAAAAACTTTGGCCAATATATAATACCAGCCGAAAACAGGTAAGTGTACAATACGGATTATATGTATTTGAAGACCAGCGAGGTTATATAAGATTTGCGATAGAAAAGAAGCGCAAACACCTACAGCCTGTACATACTTTTGGACTGATGTGGGAAGGCTACAGAATTTTATGGAATTTGATTGAACGTTACGAGCTATCACCTGAGCTATGCTTTTTAGACAAAACAAAATATGAAGGTGAGTATCACACCAGATATGAAGATCCGGATATTTACAATCAGCGTGTGAAAAAGGCGCTCCGTGCCCTTCATAATGAACTGCCGAGTTTTGTAGTACTGGGAGAAGGAATAGAAGAAAACCAGTATAGTTGCCTGTTAATGGAGAAAGGAAAGTTTTTTGGAATGGGATACATTCCTGTTGCTATGAAACTGGATGATATCAACCGTATTAAAAAACAGCTTACCCCATATCCAGATAATGATTTTATTCGTGATATGATATATCGTTATGTGCATACGTTTCCAAAACAAAGAGTAGACTTATAGAAACCAGTCTGCTTATCATTCTATTATTATAGTAAATTCTCTTTACTGAAACCCGACAATTTTTCAAAGTTTTTATTTCAAAATAAGCCCTTAGTTTCGCAGCCTTATGAAAAATTTTGCTTCAGCTATTGCTACAAAACTCAATATACGCACACAACAGACTGAGGTTGTGTTATCATTACTCGAAGAAGGCGCTACTATTCCTTTTATTGCAAGGTACCGAAAAGATAAAACCGGGGCTTTGGATGAAGTGGTTATCCAGCAAATACAGGATGAAGCTAAAACACTCAAAGCTTTTGAAGAAAGAAAAGCCGCTATCGAGAAATCTATTATTGAACAGGATAAGATGACAGAAGACTTACAACAAAAACTGAATGCTGCTGTCACACTTGCCGAACTGGAAGATATTTACTTGCCCTTCAAACCTAAACGTAAAACAAAAGCTCAAACTGCACGTGAAAATGGACTAGAGCCTTTGGCAATAGCTATGCTTGAACAAAAAACAACTGACTTGCAATCTTTATCAGCAACGTTTATGAATGATATGGTGAAGACTGCAGAAGACGCGTTGCAGGGAGCCAGAGATATTATTGCAGAACAGATTAATGAAGATGTGCAACTACGTGCAAAAATGCGCAAGCTTTTTGAAGAAAAAGCTTTGCTGTTTAGTAAGGTTGTAACAGACAAAGAAGAAGAAGCTTTAAAGTTCAGGGACTATTTTGATTACAGTGAGGCTGTGATGAAAGTTCCTTCACACCGGGCGCTGGCAGTATTGCGTGGTTTTGTGGAAGGGTTTCTGCGAATATCCATTGAACCAGATGAAGAATCTGCCCTTGCAGTAATAGAAGATTTATATGTGAAAGGTATAAATGAATGTAGTATTCAGGTAAAGAAGGCAGCAAAGGATGCCTATCGCAGGTTGCTGCAACCTGCACTGGAAACTGAGTTTCGCACATTGATCAAGCAACGATCTGATGAAGAGGCAATTAATGTATTTGCAGAAAACCTGAAGCAGTTATTGCTTAGTGCGCCCCTTGGTGGTAAAAGGGTTCTTGCTATTGATCCGGGCTATAGAACAGGTTGCAAAGTGGTTTGTCTTGATGAAAACGGTACTTTAAAAAAGAATGATCTGATATATGTACATGAACCTGCTAAGCTTATAAATTCTGAACATACAATAAGGCATCTTGTGGAGCAATATCGAATTGAAGCCATTGCTATTGGGGATGGAACTGCTGGAAGGGAAACCGAACAATTTATTAAAAAACTAAACCTCGGTTTGCAGGTGTTTCTGGTAAATGAAGATGGTGCTTCGGTATATTCTGCTTCCGAAACAGCCAGGGAAGAATTTCCCGATCAGGATATCACGGTTCGTGGTGCTGTTAGTATAGGACGCAGGTTGATGGATCCTTTAGCCGAACTGGTAAAGATTGACCCTAAAAGTATAGGTGTGGGTCAATATCAGCATGATGTTAACCAGTTCAGGTTAAAAGAAAGATTAGATCAAACGGTAGTAAGTTGTGTGAACCAGGTAGGAGTGAACCTGAATACGGCAAGTAAACATTTGCTTGCATATGTGAGCGGTATTGGTGCCTCGCTTGCAGAAAATATAGTTGCTTTTCGAGCAGAAGCAGGTGGTTTTAGTGGTAGAAGCCAATTGCTAAAAGTACCCAGGCTTGGAGGGAAAGCCTATGAGCAATGTGCTGGTTTTTTGAGAATTAAGGGTGGCAACAATCCTCTGGATGGGAGTGCTGTACACCCTGAAGCCTATCCCGTGGTAGAGCAAATGGCAGCAGATTGCAATGTACAGGTGAAAGATCTGATAGGCAATGAAGCTTTAATAAAAGAAATACCGGTAAAAAAATATATATCCGAGCAATTTGGAGAGCATACGATACAGGATATCCTCAGGGAGTTACGTAAACCGGGTCTTGATCCGCGCAGCGAAGTACAGCAATTTGAATTTGCTTCCATTTATAGCATTGAAGATGTGGAGATTGGGATGGTTGTTCCTGGTATTGTAACTAATATTACAAGATTTGGAGCTTTTGTGGATATAGGCGTCAAGCAGGATGGACTGGTGCATGTATCGGAGATAGCGTATAAATATATTGAAGACCCCAATGAGGTACTAAAACTTAATGACAAGGTTATGGTAAAAGTATTGGAAGTGGATAAATTACGTAAACGCATAGCACTCTCAATAAAGCAAACGCAGGAAGCTCCGAAGAGGGGAGGAGAAAGACATAATAAAACAGTGAGCCAAAGCACAAAGCAAACTGATCTTTCTTCTGTTTCTATGATTGATGCTCTGAGTGCACTGAAAAAGAAATTTGGACGATAATTGCCATTTTCTCCATTTATATAAAAATTATTGCCAACAACTAAAATAGTATTGGTAAATTCTTTTTAATTAAGTAGATTGTTACAAATTAATATTCCCTCATTATAGAGTTGATCACCTTGCAGCATTATTGTGACATATATTGAATAAATCACATGATGTTTTGTAAAGTATATTATTTTTTAGACAGGAATAGTCTTTGATAATAAATGTATCTGCACAGATAAGTACCCCATAGTGGAAAATAATCCTCCCCTGTTTGCTAACATCTATGGGTTTGTATTTTTCCTGGTACCCGGCCAATATCCCGTGCGGCAGTCTTTTTTTCATGATCCAACTATTTTCTCAGAAAAACTTGTTTGTAGCACTACAAACCCTACCCCAAATTGAGGGAGTCTGTTTTATCAATATTTTTTGAAAACCTCGATGCGGCTATACCAGTTCCTTAAAGTACAGTATAACCATTCCGTTTCAGTAGTGTAATTGGTAAACTATATCGTAGAATTTATGCGATTTTTAAATCAATTTACTATGTTATTCCTGCCGGGAACAAGACGAGGCTTAAAATCTTCATCGATAGTTCTGTTGTTTTGTATGGGAATGATGGTCTTATTCCCCGATACAAAACTTTATGCAAAGTCGTTTCATTTTGGGAGTAATGTCTTTCGATCAGAGACTAATTTAAATGCTCCTGACACAAAATCAATATTTAGTCCGAATACTTTTTGCTTCACAGTATACATGGATTCATTGGTGTCTGCATATATTAATAAATGTCAGGAGTTGGAACAGGTATATTCAAAAAAAGAGAATGAGTCAATATGGAAGGCATTTAATAGGATTTGTACACAAATGGAATTTTTGGCAGATGTGATTAATCATTCTGATCTTGCTATTACTGAGAAAAACAGGCTTCTTCTTCAGTTTCAGAAATTCTATGCTATTGCAATTAAAGTATCTTACCGGGCTAAAGATAATTTTCGGGTCTTTCATTATATGGAATTGAGCAGATTATTGAATGATCCGGATAAGAATATTATTACATCTTCTATAAGCCTGGATAGACTTCAATTTGAATTATTAAAAAACAAGCAACAGTATTTATGTTATTTTGAAGATGGAGACTACATTTATGCAATTCATTTAAACGGGACAGATATTACCCTTAAACGAATAGATTTCCCCGGATATCAGGATTCAGTTCAATTTTTCAATGCTTTATGTTCCGACAGGCAACAACTCAATGCACATTATTTCAACTATGCCCGTTTGGCCAATATTCTGTATAAAAAACTTTTTGCTCCCATGAAAATTGCCCCCGGAAATTTACTGATATCTCCCGGTGAACATTTTATCCCATTTGATGCACTTACTACTGACTTGGAGGGAAATGATTTTTTACTGTTTCATTTTGCCATCAGCTATACTCATTCTGCGACAAGACAATTTCTGATTCCGGAACATTCATCCTTTGGTAATGTGGATTTTTTAGGCATAGCACCTGAAATTTACTCTCCCAAAGTGTCACTCCCACGTTTGTTTGGAGCTGTGCAATCATTGCAAAGTATTGAAAATTGTTTTGCAAACTCAGCCATCCTATCACAACAATCTGCTTCCAGAAAATCCTTTCTGGAATTTATGGGAAATTATAGTGTGTTGCATATCTATTCTCATGCTGGCCTGCATAGTAATCAACCCATTTTGTTTTTGCATGATAACCCCGTTTATATAAAAGATATAAATCTGGCTAAACAAAGCCGGTTGCAACTTATTTTTCTGGCAGGGTGTGAAACTGCAGTTGCAGGTTATGGATATGGAAAAGAAACATATAGTTTGGCAGACAGGTTTGTTTATGCAGGTGTACCAAGTACAATTGCTACTTTATGGCAGGTAGAAAACAAAGCAGTATATGCCATTAGCGAAACTTTTTACCGGTTGTTGAAGTTGGGTGTATCCAGAAATCAGGCATTACAGCAAGCGAAAATTGAATTTGTAAAGCAAAGAATAAAAGCAAATCAACTTCCTTATTACTGGGCATCTATAATATTGTTAGGTGACACCGATCCTTTGACTTCCACCCCATCAAAACAGGATATGTTTAGTTTTGCCGCCATAGTAAATATTGGTCTGTTTGCATTTTCCCGTCGGTTCCGTATATAGTATAGAAAATAGTTAATTTGTTGTCATCTTTCAGCAATTTTATACATTGATATATTTGTATAATAAAATGAAAGCAGCATTTGCAATTATAGGAGGTGGAATAGCAGGTTTGACAACTGCAATAGCACTTAAGCAAAAAGGCATTGATTCAATTATATATGAGGCTGTTCCTGAAATAAAAGCTGTAGGGGCTGGTCTTGTTCTTGCTGCAAATGCAATGAAAGCACTCCGTAAAATTGGGATAGCTGAAGATGTAATTAATGCCGGTGCACTTCTTCCGTCTTTTACGATTTATGATTCCCAGGGTAGGGTTATCAATAAAACCAATAGCACCATACTGGGTGAAAAATACGGTTTGGATAATTTAACTATTCACCGGTCTGCTTTACATAAAGTGTTGCTTAATAAGATTGATCATGATTGTATCTATACCGGCAAAAAACTTATTGACGCGGTTCAGGGAGCCGACGATATAAAATTGTATTTTGAAGATGGTAGCATTCAATTAGCAAGGTATCTGGTGGCAGCAGATGGCATACATTCTGCTGTAAGAAAAAAAATCATGCCCAAAGCTGTTTTACGATATGCGGGTTATACCTGCTGGAGAGCAGTGATAGATGCGAGTTCATTTAATCTGAATGAAACTTCTGAAACTTGGGGGACAGCCAGGCGTTTTGGTCTGGTTCCCATGAAGAATAATCAATTGTACTGGTTTGCCTGTATGAATGCTCCGGTACAGAATAGCAGGATGAAGCATTTTACGAAAGAAGATTTATTGGAGCAGTTTTCAAATTTTCATTATCCAATCCCACAGGTTATAAAAGCAACTCGGAATGAACAATTAATATGGAATGACATTATTGATTTGAAACCTGTTAGTCAATATGCTTTTGACAAAATACTTTTGATTGGTGACGCAGCACATGCCACCACTCCAAATCTTGGTCAGGGTGCATGTCAGGCAATTGAAGATGCCGTTATTTTAGCTGATGAACTGTTGCAGAATAAGGATGTAACTCAGGCATTCAGAAATTTTGAAAGAAGACGTATTAAAAGGACCCGTGAAATTGTAAATGCATCCTGGAAAATTGGTAGTGTTGCGCAATTAGAAAGTAATTTTCTTGCAGGTATAAGAAATTTTATCTTACGTTATCTGCCATCAAAAATAAATGAACGCCAAATCCGGAAACTGTATGAAGTAGATTTTTGAATTGTACTGTTTAATCATTGTGTCCAAAAGATTTCTTTTATTGCCGGATCCTTTTTCAGCTCGCTTATTACATCTTCAATTTTTGTTAAATCCGTGTTGTCAAACTTGAGTTGAAAAACGGATTCCTCATCATCCCTATCGAGAGTAAAAGTGTGAATTTTAAGATCGGTTTTGTCAAGTAGATTTTTTAGTATACCTGTATTACTTGCATTCTGCTTTGCAACAATCCTTAAAGTTTTTTGTTTGAATTTTTGGGAGTAAGCTTGTTCTAAGGGTTGTAAAGCCCAAAGAATGATTAGTGCAATTACTGTAGTGGCGCCTGCAGCAAAATACAATCCGCTGCCAGTAGCAAGCCCTATTGCAGCAACAGTCCATAATCCGGAAGCAGTAGTGAGCCCACGGATAGTACCCTGCTTTAATAGCAAAATAGTACCTGCACCAATAAATCCTATTCCGCTAATTACCTGGGCCGCAATTCTTGATGGATCAAGCACAACGTGATCTGTACCTAAGATATCTGAAAACCCAAATGTTGAAACAATCATAATCAGGCATGAGCCAACGCAAACCATCATATGTGTTCTCATACCGGCCGCCCAGTCTTTTCTTTGTCTTTCTAAACCAATTAATGCTCCAAATAAAGAAGCTAAGGATAAGCGTATCAATATTTCACTCCAACTAAGCATTCTGCATTACCTGTTTGTATGAATTATGCCGTTGTGTCACCATTAATAATTGCTATTGTACAAATATATGTAATAGTAATAGAAAACTTTTTTTACATAGATACATACATGCCTTTTGAAAAATCATAATTCGGGCTTTGTTATATTTGTTTAAAGCATAAAAAAATTGATTATGAGTAACATTATTAAAAATACGATAATTAGCCTGATGGTTTCCATTGTATTCATCTCGGTTTCGTTCGCACAGCAAAAGAATTATCAGGCACCAGCTCTTTCCGATTCAAATGCCTGGACAATTATCATGCTGCCAGATCCTCAGACGTATCAAAAGTTTGGTCGAAATCAACCCATATTTGAACTGATGACTGCATGGATAAAAGAGAATATAGAAAAACTCCATATCAAACTTGTGATCTGCACAGGCGATCTTGTAAATGAAAACAATATGATAGATCAAGACGGAATTACCGGTAATCAACCCAGCAAATCTCAGTGGCAGTCGGTGTCTCACGCGTTCAATTGTCTTGATGGACGAATACCTTACATACTTGCTGCAGGTAATCATGATTACGGATACCGGAATATTTCTGTCAGACATTCTAACTACAATACATATTTTCCTGTCGATAAAAATTTTAAAACACAGGAATTGCTGCGTGAAGCAACATTAAATGCGGAATCTGTTCCAACTATGGAAAATGCTGCTTTTGAATTTACTTCTCCCCAGGGCAGGAAATTCCTGCTATTAAATCTTGAATTTGCACCCCGGGATACCGTATTAGGATGGGCAAAAAAAGTAATGAATATGGAGAAGTATAAAAATCATACAGGCATAGTGCTTACTCATGCTTATTTAAATTCGAAGAATGAAAGAATTGAAAAAGAAAACTACCCTATTAGTGATGGTAACTATGGGGAAGCTATTTGGAGAAAACTCATTCAGCCTTCTTCAAATATACAATTAGTGTTTTCTGGTCATATCGGAGCGCCAGACAATGCGAGACAACATGTTGGATTTAGACAGGATAAAAATGCATCCGGTAAAAAAGTAAGCCAGTTAGTTTTTAATGCCCAGGCTATGGGTGGTGGCTGGAATGGAAATGGCGGAGACGGATGGCTTAGGATACTGGAGTTCGCACCAGACAGTAAAACGGTTAAAGTAAAAACCTTTTCACCATTTTTTGCTATTTCACCATCAACTCAATATCTGGCATGGAGAACTGCGGATTATGATCAATTTGATTTTACGCTAGACTAATTAAAGTGATATATCAGTCATTTTGATTAAGTTTTGTTTTCCGCAAAAACAAAAGCTCATCATCTTAGGGATGATGAGCATATTATAGATATGAGGGTTTAATAAATTTTTACTTATGCGTTGGCAACAAGCGTATAAATTACCAGGATGGTTAATACTGCGATTCTGATTGTAACGATTCGTGCTGCTTTATTTTTTTTATGATTTTTCATATGCAATATATTTTTAGACATGGATTGTGTAGATATTTATAATTGGGAAACTAAAATCGCATGGGACAAGCAAGTTCTCCGGCATGGCTTCTGCCAAGTCGAATACTTAATTTGATTACTCCGGAATAGTAAGAATCATTTCTTGAAGCAGTTCCTCTTTTATTTCCGGCATTATAAGGGTAAATTCTTACGCCCGGACTTACCTGTTGGGCCTTGTTCGCCATTTGTTTTGCAATGGTAGCAGTTGTAGACCCTGCTCCAAAATAGCTGTCAAAATCGGCATCAGAGATATATGTTGAGCCAATATCATCAATATAGTCGGTAAATGTTTTTCTGTTTATAAGTTCGAATGAAGCACTCACGACATCAGAAAAATAATACCGGATACCTACTCCATAAGGGATATTGATTTGAGTGAGACTGTATTCTTTTCTGTTAGGAAACTGTGGCATTCCCTGTCCTTCCGTTCTCAATGGTTTTAGATCTACCATCATTTTTGTACCATCAGGAGCTGTATACTCGCCCTGTGGGTTATAATGAAAGATACCTACACCAATTACTCCATAAGGGCGGAATTTATGCCATAAATCTTTGTCGTCTTCTTCAAATAAAACGGTGGGATAAATTTCTGTTGTGAGTGTAGCCTCTTTTATAGGAGTGCTTACTGAGAGATTTCTGTTTTTCCTTGCAACTTCAGCGCCACCTTTATTTTTGATAATACTATCTGCACCTTCGAGTGTAACAAAGCCGGCAGACAAAGTAAAACCAATAAACTCACTTGGTCTCACAGTTATGTTAACACCTTTCATAACTTTTGTCATTTGGAAATTATTATCCTTGATGAAAGTAGTACCAACTCCGGGGTTGCCGCCAAGATCGCCCAGCAGGTTCGCAGGGCCGGCACTTATACCAATTTCAAAAACAGGCTTTCCAAAAAAATTGTATTGACTATACGAATTTAGAGACAATAGGCATGCTGTAATTATTGCACAGTAGCGCAGGAGCAGGAAAGGTATACTTTTATTCATGAGACCGGATTTTAATGCTTTCAAAAAGTATTGGACTGAATAATTAACGGAGGATAATGCATAATATTATCAACCATCAAGGAATTGAATGAATGTAAACGACAAAGACAATTGACAAATGATAAAACTTAAGAAAGTATCATTTTTATATGTGGAATATTATCTTCTAAATACACTTCACCGTTCTTTTTAAAACCAAATTCTTCATAAAATTTTTTCAGGTAAAGCTGTGCACCTATTTGTATTGATGTCTTCCCAAATAGCTGGTACACGGCTTCTATAGATTGCTGCATCAACTCCTTTCCAATCTTTTTCCCTCTAAAGTTCTTTGCAGTCAATACTCTTCCTATTGAGGCTTCTTTGTAAGATATACCTGGTGGAAGAATTCGTGAGTAAGCTGCAAGGTTATCTTCATCCCAACAGCATATATGCCATGCCTTGGGATCTTTATCATCTGCATCCTGAAAATTGCATTGTTGTTCAACAACAAAAACAGCAATACGTAACTGTATTATTTTATAAAGCTGGTCAACTGTAAGTTCGTGAAAGGGTGTAAGTGTCCAATGTAATGACATAAATTGACTAATGATAATTGTGATAAATGAGTGGTAAGTAGTAAGTGGTAAGTG
>JBDHYJ010000066.1:0-27657 GCA_039811345.1 Chitinophagaceae bacterium | reverse complement strand
TACCTAAAACTCTTTTCATTATTATGATGCATGCATTTTTGTATTTCCAAAAAAAAATTAAAAGGAAGTTTATTTGTATTGCTATTGCCGCACTGTTTTTTTCAATAGGTTGTAATTCTCCTGCTAAACAAACTGCAGATGAAAAACCATTATCAGACGAGGAAAAACACCTTCCCGAAAATGCTTTGCGGGGTTTAAAATGGCCCGATGACCTGGACATCACTCTTTTTGCAAATGAACCCATGCTTATTAACCCAACTAATATGGACATTGATGAAAAGGGCAGGGTGTGGGTATGTGAAGGATACAATTACAGGTATACGCTTCATCCGGATAATCCTTATAATAAAGCGGGTGACCGTATAGTAGTAATACAGGATAGCGACGGGGATGGGAAAGCCGATAAGCAAACTGTTTTTTACCAGGGCGAAGATATTAACTCAGCACTGGGCATTGCCGTATTGGGAAATAAAGTAATAGTTTCCCGCAGCCCCGATGTATTTGTGTTTACTGATGATAATGGCGATGGCGTAGCAGATAAAAAAGATACGTTGTTTACCGGTATAGGTGGCACTGAACACGATCATGCCATACATGCTTTCAATTTTGGGCCCGATGGCAAACTATATTTCAATTTTGGGAATGAGGGTGACGAGATAAAGGATAAGCATGGAAATATTGTTAAAGATATTTACGGCAATGAAATTAAAAATGATGGCAAACCCTGGCGGCAGGGCATGGTTTTTCGTTGTGATATAGACGGGAAGAATATTGAGGTGCTGGGAAATAATTTCAGAAATCCCTATGAAGTTACCGAGGATTCCTATGGAACAATCTGGCAGTCGGATAACGATGATGATGGAAATAAAGGGGTGCGCATTAATTACGTGATGCAGTACGGAAATTTTGGATTTAAAGATGAAATGACCGGAGCTTCCTGGCCGGAGCGTCGTATCAATATTGAAGATTCCATTCCCTTTCGGCACTGGCATTTGAATGATCCCGGAGTGGTACCCAATATGCTGCAAACCGGTGCCGGTTCACCTACGGGTATAGTGGTGTACGAAGGAGATTTGCTGCCGGAACGTTTCCGCAATCAGTTAATACATTGCGATGCGGGACCTAATGTGGTTAGATCTTATGCAGTATCAAATGATGGCGCTGGATATAAAGCTACAATCAATGCTATTGCAGAAGGAACGGGCGACACCTGGTTCCGGCCATCTGATGTGTGTGTAGCTCCCGATGGATCAATTATGATTGCCGACTGGTACGATCCCGGCGTTGGTGGTCACAATATCGGCGATTTTAAAAAAGGTAGAATCTTCAGGGTTACTCCTGCAGGACAAACAAAATATAGCATTCCTGCAATGGATTTATCTACAGCAGAAGGAGCAGTTCAATCGCTCAAAAGCCCCAACCGGTCCACCCGGTACCTTGCCTGGCAAAAGCTCCATAGCATGGGAGTTGACGCAGCACCGGCGCTTGAAAAACTGTTTCAGTCAGACAATGCCCGCTACAGAGCAAGGGCGCTGTGGCTGCTAAGCAAAATACCCGGTAAAGGGATTAGCTATATACAAGGCGCTATCAAAGACAAAGATCCCAATATCAGAATCACTGCACTGCGCGCCGGTTTGCAGATACATGCCGATACGCTTGACCTGGTGAAAAGCCTGGTAAACGATACCGATATACAGGTGAGACGTGAAGCCGCTTTGGCGCTTCATCACTGCCGTGCAGCCGGCGCTGCTGAGCTATGGGCTCAACTGGCAAAACAATATGATGGTAAAGACCGCTGGTATTTGGAAGCGCTTGGTATAGGAGCAGACCTGCAATGGGATAATTTCTTACCGGTGTGGCTCCGTCTGATCAATAATGAATGGAATACGGCTGCCGGTAAAGATATAGTGTGGCGGGCAAGGACTGATATGGTTTTACCGTTGTTGGTAAAAATAATTTCCGACCCCAGTGCAGATCCGCACCGGCAACTGAAGTTTTTCAGGGCATTTGATTTTTATAAAGGTGCAGAAAAACAAAAAGCATTGCTTGCTCTGCTGGGCTCCCATCACCCGCAGCAGGATTATATTGATGCCATCACCGTATTGCAACTTGACGCCAAAACACCACATACTGCTTTATTGCAAAAAGCAATAAGCAACGGGTTAAAGAATACCGAAGGCACACAGACTTATATAGATATAGTGAGAAAATATGGTATCAGAGGTAAAGAGGGTGAACTACTGAATATTGCTGAGAAAAATCCTGATGAAGATACAAAGGCAGATGCTATCAGACTGGTGTTGGAATCAGGCGGAACAGGACTGGTAAAAAATGTTTTGTTTGGCAATGATACTGCTGCTGCAAAAAGAATGATTGCCCTTCTTGCAAAAACACGCGATGATAAAGCAGAAAAGCTGTTGCAGCAATTTGTTACCGATACAAAAATTGACAATGAGTTGCGAATACAAACCCTTAGGGATCTGGCAACCGGCAGGGCAGGAGAGACAGCATTGCTGGAACTGGTAAAAAATAAAAAATTGCCGGATGACCTTATTGCCACTGCTACGGATATATTTTCAAAAAGCCACCGCAAAGACCTAAGAGAAGAAGCCGCAAAATACCTGGCACTCACTACTCAAACAAACAAATTGCCCCCGGTATCTCAAATGCTTGCAGTAAAAGGCAATGCAGATTCGGGCAGTGTAGTTTTTACTACTTATTGTGCAGTTTGCCACCAGGTAAAAGGGGTTGGTACCGTTTTTGGTCCGGATCTGTCGGAGATTGGCAGTAAGCTTCCCCCGGAAGCATTATATACTGCGATAATGAAACCTACCGAGGGCATTAGTTTTGGATATGACGGATATACCTTTACGCTTAAGAATGGCACAAAAATAGCCGGTTATATAGCAAGTGAGACAGCAGATGAAATCAGCATTAAGATGATTGGAGGCATAACGGAAAAACATAAGAAAACAGAAATAGCCGGTAAAACGGCTATGCAGCAATCGCTGATGCCAGAAGGACTTGCAGAAGGTATGGGCGCTGCACAGTTGGAAAACCTGGTAGCGTATTTATCGCAGTTGAAGAAGAAATAAGATGAAGGGGATTTAGCGGGGACTGAGTACAAGTTGAGTAGCGATATGTAGTAGAAGAGTGCGACGCCACTGCAGTTCAATTGTAGCACTGCTGCCGGGTACATAAAAAAGATATAGCACATATACTCATGAGGTTAATAGGTTTCATATTACTGCTTGGAGTGATCATTCCTGCCTGCAATATAGCGCAGCAAAAAAACAATGAGCTAACGCCAACGGATACCGTATATAAATATGGTGATAAAACTTCAGGTGGTACCGGCAAATATTATATGGGGCGGGAAATTGCGCATATGATAGGTCCCGGTGGTATAGGGTGGCTGCAAAGAGATGACAGGCAGCGGGAAGAAAACACGGCACTGGCCATTGAGAAAATGAACCTGTCAGCCTCGATGGTTGTTGCGGACATAGGCGCTGGCTCAGGTTATTATAGTTTTAAGATTGCCAGAAAAGTGCCGGATGGAAAAGTGTTTGCGGTAGATGTGCAGGATGAGATGATAGCCGCACTGAAAAAACAGAAAGCAGTATTGAAAGATAAGGTCGTTGAAATCATTAAAGGTGATTCGTTATCGCCGCATTTACCGGATCATTCGGTAGACCTTGCTCTTATGGTAGACGTTTATCACGAACTGGAATACCCTCATGAAATGTTGCAGGCAATAAAAAAAGCGTTGAAACCGGGTGGAAAATTATTGCTTATTGAATACAAAGGGGAAGATCCTTCTGTACGTATCAGGCCGCTGCATAAAATGACAGTTGCCCAGATGAACAGTGAAATGAAAGCCAATGGGTTTTCGTTGTATAGCAGGGGAGATTTTTTGCCGATACATCATTTTATGTTGTATGAAATAGTAAAATGAAGCGTATTTACAATTATTATAAAAAGCAGCCCGGATTTATTTCGGGCCGCTTTTATTTAACGGATCATTTATTGTCGCTTTACAAACTTTCCGGTGAATCTATTACCATTATTGATTGCGCTTATCATATACACACCGTTACTCAGAGAACTAATATTGATTTTGCAGGTAGATGAAGTCATATTCACTTTTTGTTCCATTACTTTTCGTCCACCAATATCAATTATTTGTATCAGGGTAACACCTGCACTGCTTTGCTTAGACAATTGTAATATTACATAGTCGTTGGCGGGGTTTGGATTTATAGTAAATATTTTTGTTGCCTGTACAGCAACTGCAATGATTTTGCTATACGCTGATTTACCATCAATATCTTTTTGATTTAATCGGTAATATACAGTAGATGCAGACAGGTTATCAATGTCTTTATCAGTAAATTGATAATGATTTTTTCCAGGAGAATTATTTGCAATTACCTTACCTACTATTGCAAAGTGAATACCGTCTGTACTTCTCTCCACTTCAAAATTCAGAGTATTATGTTCATTATCAGTTTCCCAATACAACTCAATATCATTGTTTTGAGATGTTCCGCTAAAATTGAGCAACTGAAGGGGAAGAGCCTCAAACGTTCTGCTTGAGAAATAGAAAGTAGAAAAAGATGTAATGCTTGCTTTGATTACATAACCAAATTCATAATCTTCGTAAGTAGTTACTACAGGCAAAGCATTTATTAATGGAGATGCGCAACCATTGTTGCTTTTAAAAATTGAAAGATCACTAATGTCGTTAATCCCGGAATTTTGTGCAGCCTTTAGTGTTTCAAATTCTTGTTTAGTAATGTATAGCCGGACTTCAACAGGATTGCCTTCTGCCGGTTGATTTTCCGGAGTGATGGTTATATTCCTGTCTAAATAAGGGTGCCCCGCTTCATCTGTTCTAACGGCAGTATTATTAATAAAAGCCTGAATATCCAATATTCCCAGGTTATTACCATGAGCATGAATTTCAGCAAGTACATCACCATTGCTATCAGTAATAGGAACCCATGTATTATTATTAGAGGCATTAATAGTAACAGGCGAAAAACTTGTACAAATTCCTGCTGCAAACATAGCTACAGGAGCGGAAACTGACTGAAGACTTCTGAATAAGTTTACAGACGGCGGAAAGCCTCCAGTTATCACAACCTCATCTGTATTTATATTCCATCGAAGAAGTTTACTGTTAAATGGTATTTCGGACTCCACAAAAATTCCATATAAATTATCTCCCACAAATACAAGACTGTAATCAGCCCCGACACCTAAATTATAATCGTTTAAATCTTTTCTTTTGGTGTAAGTGTTTCCTGATGGATCATATTCAAAAAGTACTCCTTTATCATTACTGCCACCGGTAGCGGTAACTCCATATAACTTTCCATTTTTTTCTACCAGAGAACCAAGGGCATTTAAACCATCTCCGGCACTATTAAAGGTGTGTTTTATTTCAATTGTAGTCCCCACCGGATCCCATTCAAAGAGGGCGTTTAACCCAAGTCCATAAAATTTGTTCCCAACTAAAGTTAACTTTCTGTAAGGAATATATTCCGAATTCGTCAATTGTATTCCCTGGATACTGACAACAGATCTTGTTAAATTGGTAGAGGGGTCAAATTCGTATATATTTCCTAAATCGTATGTGCCTCCGTATTCAGTTAATCCATAAAATTTCCCATTCCATTCTGTCATTGAACCTCTTGCTCCATCCAACTCTGGGGGCATACCTGAGATTGTTTCTGAAAATTCCTGAGTGCTGGTATTGAAACTATATATAGGTACAAAGTCGTACTCTATATAATCCGGGTTGTGGAACTCCCGTGTTCTGATTGCCATATTGGTTGCGCCAAAAATAGTATTGTCTTTTTTGGTTAAGTGGGAAACCGGTGCAAGACCTCCGGTTTCTAACAGACCATTTGGTACAATGCCGGTAATATTATCAGCGTCGGCACTCATTGGGTCGAATTTATATAAAAACCAACCGGCACTTTGAGTCCCATAAACATTACCACCAAGAATAGTAAAATCAATAGGTTTACAATTTTGTTGTAATTGCTTTCGTAAAGAATAATTTCCATTAGCTGTATCAATACTGAATATTTGATCTCCCCAAACATTCAATCCCCATAATTGTTTTACACCCTGTGCCTGAAGAAATTGGCAAAAGATTATAGATAGTCCTGCGATTGTAAAAAATTTTTTCATAATTGGTTGGTTTAACGATGAAGGTAAATGGTAAGACTAGAGATTGGATGGGAAGCAATTAAATAGGATTGGAAATGGAAGGTAAAAAAAAATTAAATAGCAGCAAATTATTATAATAGTATACCTCTAACGATAACTTATAAGGGTTGTGGCAAGTTTTTCAACAATAAAAGATAGTTCGTATGTTAATGATTCAGAACGATCAATATAAAAGGAACGATAAGATTTTATACCAGTTGTATTAAAACAAAGGATAGTCAATTGCTGTTTAGTAATCTGCCCACCTTTTATGAAAGTTTAAATTTATTCATGATTCCGGTAAAGTCTGTTCACCAAACTCAAACTGCATTTCATTCAGCTTTTTGTATAGCCCGTTATTATTCATCAGTTCACTATGGGTACCTGATTCTGCAATTTCACCTTTATCTATCACCACAATTTTGTCTGCATTACGTATGGTTGACAACCGGTGTGCTATCACAAAAGAAGTGCGCCCCTTCATCAGGTTATCCAAAGCTTCTTGTACCAGTTGTTCGCTTTCGCTATCTAATGAAGATGTTGCCTCGTCAAGAATTAATATAGCCGGATCTTTTAAAATTGCCCTCGCAATAGCAATCCGTTGCCGTTGGCCGCCGCTTAGTTTCATGCCGTGTTCACCCACTATAGTATCGTACTGCTCAGGAAATGAACTGATAAAGATATGTGCGTTTGCTTTTTCTGCTGCAGCAATTATTTCTGCATCTGTAGCGCCGGGTTTTCCATACGCTATATTCTCTTTGATACTGCCGCCAAATAAAATAATATCCTGCGGCACCAGCGCCATCTGTTTGCGCAACTGCGATAAGGGAAAATCTACTGCCGGCTTTCCGTCAAAATAAATTGCGCCGCTGTCGGGTTCGTAAAATCGTAAAAGCAATGCAGTAATTGTGCTTTTGCCCGCACCACTTGGACCAACCAGGGCAACCTGTTCGCCATTGGTTGCAGTGAGGGATATATCTTTCAATACCTGCACATCTTTTCTGCCGGGGTAGCTGAATGCAATATGCTGAAACCTGACACTGCCATGCAACGTATATGCAGGTTCCACTTTTGTTTCTGCAAGCTGAACCGGTTCTCCTTCATTGCGTAATATCTCACGGATACTTTGTGTGGCGCCTAATGTTTTCTGCAACTGGCTGAACATATCTGCAAATCCCGCAAAAGTAGTTCCCACCAATACAGAAAAGATTACAAACATAGTGAGCGAGCCAATGGTAAGCTGACCCGATTGTACCAGAGTAGCTCCATACCACATTACAAAGGCGATACCACCAAACACACTAAAAATCATAAATGAAATGAAAGCGCCGCGATATCTGGCATTAGTGATGGCAGTTTGAACAACAGCCCTGATACTTTTTATATAGCGGGCTATTTCGAAATATTCATTTGTAAATGCTTTTACAATGGCAATACCCTGAAAAGTTTCCTGCACTATCGTGCCGCTTTCGGCCAACTGGTCCTGTGCTTTGGCTGCCATCTTCCTGATGCGCATACCAAATGTTACTGCAAGTATGGCAATCACCGGCACAACACCAAGCATTACCAGTGCCAGTTTAGCTTTTATCCAGAAAATAAAAATCAAACCCATGATCAATGTAAATACGCCACGCAGAAATTCTGCAAGCGTAAAGGATACCGCCTCCTGGATCTGCGACAGGTCGGAAGAAATCCTGTTGCTGAGGTCGCCCACTCTCCTTTCAGCAAAGAAGGACATAGGCATACAGAGTAATTTTGAATATACATCACGGCGCATATTAGCCAGCGATTTTTCACCAACCTCCGTCAGCAGGTACACCCGCATATAGGAAAACACGGTTTGGAAAGCCAACTGCAGAAAGATCAGCAGTAAAGTAGTATTGAGGCTCCAGTGAATGGCTTTGAGATCAAATCCAAAATTATTGTTCATGTTACCTGCAACACCGGTTAGCTGTGTACCCGGCATTGCCGCGTCAATCATCTTGCCGAGAAATAAAGGGAAGAGGCTGGTGGTAAAAGCGGAGAGTGCAATAAATACAAGGCTCAGCGCAAATTTAAACCGGAATGGTTTAAGATACCTGAAGAGGATGAGTGCCTGTGAAAGGTTTTCTTTATTGATTTTTACTTTGGGTGATTCCTCACCGATATTATTATTTGACCTGCGCCGGGCTTTTGCCATAGTATATGGTTATCTACAAGATTCAATTAAATAAGGGTCAAAGATACTTCAGATGGTATATACAATCTTAAGGTGGGGCGGAGAAGATTGGGATGGGTGGGCAATGTTTGATTGACTTATTTCAGTAGTTAGTCAGTTTATTTTGAGTTTAGCAACAAATAGACATTGTGATTTGGTGTTACTGAAAACAAAGGATTTCCTGACCTTCATTCGTTTTTGAATCCTCCGCATGATCATTCCATAAAACAATTAAAAGGTAAGCAGGCACTTTTCGCTTCTGCCGAGTTTCTGCCAGTTTTCCCTTGCCCGGTCCAGGCTCATTTCAGGGTCTTGAATTTCCTGCATCCGCTCATAGCCTACTTTTGCCAGCCATTGTTTGAAGGGTTCTGCTTTAGGCGAAGGGATGGATTGGATAAGCCTCAGCAAATTGGGTGTATCCAAACAATCCGTTGCATACATTTTATTATCGGCAGCTTTAAATTTCAGTTGTACGATATTTTCGTACAACTGACTTCCTTCCTTTGTCAGTTTCTTTTTAAGGTCA
The DNA here is from genome assembly GCA_039811345.1 of Chitinophagaceae bacterium. GTDB lineage: Bacteria > Bacteroidota > Bacteroidia > Chitinophagales > Chitinophagaceae > Agriterribacter. The sequence continues at coordinate 18,715 of JBDHYJ010000066.1, read as the reverse complement.
GTCCAATAACGTTTTGGAATAGTGCTTCCTGTAAGTATTTCAATAACATCAACTATTGAAAAATACCATATTCCCTTTCCCTCATCCCAATGGGTGCGTACTTTTTTACTTTCAAATAATTTTATGTTGCTCATTCTTCGATGTTTTCAGGTTCATTATTTGAATGTAGCATTTTTTCAGATTCTGAAGCAGGCAATTCCTGCACTTGTCTTAATTTTCGTTCAATAGTTCTTGTTCGCACACCGGTATTGTCCAGTTCTTTTGTTGCAGCAATCAGCTTATCCCTTGTTTTTTCAATGATGCCTCCAAATTTGCCAAACTCTGTTTTTACCGCCCCAAGCAAATCCCAAACCTCGCTGCTGCGTTTTTCTATAGCCAATGTTCTGAAACCCATTTGCAAACTGTTGAGTAAGGCGCTTAGTGTGGTTGGGCCTGTAATTGTGATTTTATAATCTCGTTGCAACTGCTCAAAAAGACCCGGAACACGCAACACTTCGCCAAACAAACTTTCATAAGGTAAAAACATGATGCCATATTCTGTGGTGTTGGGCGGGTCAATGTATTTTTCTTTAATATCCCTGGCATTTTTCTTTATACTATTGATAAATGCTTTCCGGTATTCTTCAATTTTATCCGTATCTCCTTTTTCATAAGCATCTACCAATGCTTCATAATCTTCTTTCGGGAATTTTGAATCTACCGGCAACCATAATGTTTTTTCAAGATTGTTGCCATGTGGCATTTTGATAGCAAATTCTACTACTGCACCGCTTCCCATTTTCGTTTTTACGTTCTTCTCATATTGTTCATTAGTGAGTAAATCTTCAATGATATTTTGCAATTGGTATTCGCCTAAAACTCCTCTTGATTTTACATTGCTCATTACCTTTTTCAAATCGCCTACACTCACTGCCAGGGTTTGCATTTCACCCAAACCTTTGTGAACGGCTTCCAACCGGTCGCTTACCTGTTTGAACGATTCACCCAGGCGTTTTTCCAAAGTTTCATTGAGCTTTTCATCAACGGTTTTTCGCATTTCTTCCAACTTCTTCTCATTACCTTCCTGCATGGCTTTTACCGATTTTTCCAAACTGGTTTTGAGTTCAGCAATTTTTTCGCTGTTGGCCACGTTCTGAGTTTTCTGATTTTTCTCAAAATCTGAAAACTGTTCCCTCATACGTTCTTTGTAATCTTTCAAAGCATCATTCAATTCTTTTTTGAATGCTTCTAAACTCTCTTTGAGTTCGTTTCTGCTCTCTTTACTGTTGGTATCAATGCCCTTTTGAAAGCCAGTCAATTTTTCTTCAAAGGTTTTGCGAATGGCTTCTAATTTTTCTTCGTTGGACTTGGTAAGGTTGCCCAGTTGTTCTGAAAAAGTTTGAGTGAATTTGTTTAACTGGTTTCCAATTTCTGTTCTTAACCCACTGGCTGTTTCAGCACTTTCTTTTCGGTTTGTAACAAATTCATCTTTCAGATTTTTCTCTGTGTCTTTCAGGTTGGAATTAAGAATTCCAATAGATGATTTGATTTCTATTAGTTCATTGTCTGATTCTTTCTTACCTGCTTTTAAGGTGAGGATGATATTTGCGACTAAGAGAAGCGCAAGGATTGAGAGGAATATGCAGATGAGAGTCATTTTACTTCTTAAAAATTTATTTTAGTGTCATCCAAAATTATCTTTCAAGGGATAATAATTTTCTTTTTTGGTCACATTATTTTATTTCCTACAAAAGCTATATACTATAACTTGAATCTTCCTCTTTAAATGAATCTGAAACCATAACCCGGTAATTGTCATCAATCCCTATAACCCCCCTGTCAAGTGCTCTGTGAAGATTGGGACAAAGTGCTATGCCATTACTTACTGTGTCATCATAGTTCTCACTAAAAGGAACAATGCGGAAGGCACCTGTCATTGATGCTTTTATTATAGTATCTATTCTCATTCCTGAAATAAGCAAGTGTTATTGTAAGTAAAATGGGTTCAATTTTTAAGATTTTTTCTTCTTCATCAAGTTGTTCTAATTACAAATAAGCTAAATTAACATTTCACAAATTGTTTTATTGTCTTTTTTATTCTGGCTATTTTATATAAGTTGCGATACTCTAAACCTTATATATGAATAGTTCGATACTTTTAGCTAACCAGCCTACTGTAGAACAGAAAGAGATTGAAGTTTCTGATTCTTTTAAGAAACAGGCAGGCAAAGTGATATTTTCTATTTTTTTATTTTTCCTGGTTTATCTCCTGTTGGTCATTGCATCCGTTGGACTGGCTGTAGGTTGTTTTTATCTCGGAATAGTAATTATTGCAGCACTGCCCAGGCTGCTAACCATAATACTTGGGTTAGGACTAATAGCCACAGGCGCGTCGGTTATCTTTTTTTTAATAAAATTCATCTTCGCTGTTTCCAAAAACGAAAACCCCAATCGTATAGAAGTTAAAGAATCTGAGCAACCACGATTATTTGCTTTTATACGAGAGCTAACCAGGCAAACCAACACAAGATTCCCTAAAAAAATATTTATATCACCCGAAGTAAATGCCTGTGTTTTTTACAACTCCAGTTTTTGGAGTATGTTTTTGCCTGTAAGAAAGAACCTGGAGATTGGATTAGGGCTTGTTAATGCTATTAATATAAGTGAATTTAAAGCTGTGATGGCACATGAGTTTGGTCATTTCAGCCAGAAGAGCATGAAGCTAGGAAGTTTTACCTATAACGTGAACCGTGTTATTTACAATATGCTCTATGAGAACACTAGTTATACAAGTTTTCTGAATTCCTGGGGTAATATACACGGCTTGCTGGCTATACTTGCTATTACAACAAGTAAAATTGCCCAGGGCATACAATGGATATTAAGAGGAATGTATAGATTGATTAATAAAAGCTATATGGGTTTGAGCAGAGAAATGGAGTTTCATGCAGATGCTATTGCAGCAAGTGTTGCAGGTGGTAACAACATTATTTCAGGATTGAGTAGAATTGAAGTTGCTCAAAATTGTTATAACTCGGCTATGAGCAAAGCCGATGAAATGTTGAAGCAAAATAAAAAGTCAAATAATTTATTCAGCAACCAGTTAACTATTTTTCAAGCTATTGGCAGGGAGTATAAACTAAGTATTACTAATGGTTTGCCTGATGTTACTTATCAGTTTATCCAATCTTTTACATCTTCGAGGGTTAATTTTAAAAACCAGTGGGCAAGTCACCCAACGCTGGAAGAGAGAAAGGGAGGAGTTGATGCATTGAATATGAACAGGGAGCCGGATACAACAAGAGCATGGAGCATTTTTGACAATGCAGAAAAATTGCAGGAAATGCTGACAGATAAAATATATGCGGATGTGACCCTGGAGAAAGAGCCGGTATTATACAACCAATCTGAGTTTGAAGAAATTTATACCAAAGACCGCAACCAATATGTACTGCCTGAGTTGTACAAGGGTTTTTATAATGGTAGGTATATTGATACTAAAGGATGGAACCTAAATGAAATTTTAGCCGGTGTAACTAATAAAACCCCTGAAAAAATATTTAATGAACAAAACTCTGTTCTTTACAAATCTATAATACAAAACGAAAGTGATCTTGAAACTTTAAAAGCTATTGCAAATATGCAAATTGATACCAAAAGCTTTGACTTTGATGGTGAAAAGTATGCAGTTTCGGATGCGACACATGTTATTAAAAAGCTCGAAGAAGAAATAGAGCAGCAGAAAAAATTGTTAGACGAGCTTGATATAGAAGTTTTCCAATTGTTTTACCAAAAAGCCGGCTTGCATAAAGAAGAACTTAAGCAATTGTATAAGCAATATATGCAGTTAACATCGAATCAATCTGAGTACCTTGAGATAGCAAATTTGACTTTAAACACCATTAACCCGTTATACAGTAATGGCAACTCAATTGAGTTTGTTAATAAGGTAATTTACGATTTAAAACATGATGCAGAACTAAAATTGAAAAGAGTATTCAGGGATACCATTAGTAATAAAATTTTGACTTCATTTGAAAATCAACACCTGCTGGATAAGTTAAACGGATTTCTTAATAAAGATTATGCATATTTTATTAATGGAGAATTTCAAACTAATGAATTAGCTGAATTGACTGAGCTTATTCAATCAGTTGCGGATATGTGGAATAATCACAGATTTAGGTTGTTCAAAAAAATCCTGGAGGATCAAATTAAATTTCAGCAATATTAAACTTTATAAAAGGTACCCTGGATTGTCTTATCATTTTAAAACATACTCAACTGCGCCGGTAAACATTGAAAACTTTTCCGGTGATGTTCGCACAAACCATAACTCATTATTGCCTTACGGTGTGCAGGTGTTCCGTAGCCTTTGTTAGCATCCCAGCCATACTGCGGATATTGATCATGCAGGCGCAACATATATGCATCGCGGTAGGTTTTTGCCAGTATACTTGCAGCAGCTATAGAAGCATATATGCCATCCCCTTTAATAATACATTCATGCCGCAGGTTTTTGTAAGTATTAAAACGGTTGCCGTCTATCAGCAACAGCCCGGGTGCCACTTTTAATTTATCTAATGCAAGATGCATTGCTTTAAAAGATGCATTCAGAATATTGATAGTATCTATTTCCGCTACTTCAACCATAGCAACACTGTAAGCAACAGCATTCTCTTCTATATATATCTTCATCTCTTCGCGTGCAGCGGCAGTCAGTTGCTTGGAGTCGTTAAGACCTGGATGAGAAAAATCGCGGGATAAAATAACTGCGGCAGCAAATACAGGACCTGCAAAACATCCGCGGCCGGCTTCATCGCAACCGGCTTCCACAAGTTTATCCTGGTAAAATGCTTTCAGCATAATATAGCGCAATGATAAGCATAAAAATCAAACTGTATTTTTGCAGCTATGAACAATCTTATCTCCAGGAACTCTGATAAACAGGTAGGTCTTTGGCTGCTCACAGGTGTAGGAATGATTATGATACAGGTTTTATTAGGCGGTATCACCCGCCTTACTGAATCAGGGCTTTCTATTACCGAATGGAAACCTATTACAGGAATGCTACCACCCTTAAGCACACAGGCATGGATAAGCGAATTTGAAAAATATAAACATACCGATCAGTTCAAATATATTCATTCGGATTTTACCCTGTCCGATTTCAAGTTCATTTTTTTCTGGGAGTGGTTTCATCGTTTCTGGGCACGTCTTATGGGGATTGTTTTTGCCGTGGGTTTTATTTATTTTATTTGGAAAAGAAGATTTAAGAAAGATATGATTTTACCGTTGGTTATTCTCTTTGTGCTGGGTGGGGTTCAGGGGGCTATTGGCTGGATCATGGTGAAAAGCGGTCTGGTTCCGGAGAAATATTTTGTAGGACATATAGAACTGGCTACGCATTTTGTTGCCGCTCTTTGCCTGCTGGTATATACACTTTGGTTTGCACTGAAGCTGCTGGTACCTTCAGCTCAACTCTTGTATCATTCTGCTTTGAAGCGGTTCCTGGTAATTATAATTATTCTATTGTTTATTCAGCTAACCTATGGCGGGTTTATGGCAGGTTTACATGCTGCTATATCAGCTCCTACATGGCCTACTCTCAATGGAGATTGGTTTCCGTCCACATTATTTGCAATGCAGGGGCCGGCAAATTATGTCAGCAATCCCATCATGGTTCAGTTTATCCACAGGGGGATGGCATATATTATTACCCTGCTCATTGTCATTTGGTATATAAAATCTTCTTCGGTTAATGCTACAGCACTTTTCAAACCGGCAAGACATATTCCTTTATTGCTGGTTGGTTGCCAGGTAATACTTGGGATCCTTACTGTATTGTTTTCTGCTTACAATAATGTTTTTGTATGGCTGGGTGTAGCTCATCAGTTTGTGGCTATGCTCCTGTTGATGTCGCTTATCTATCTCGCGTATCTTGTAAGAGAAGTATAACAGAAGCCTGGATTTACTGTTCCCAAAAAGTTCAGCCAATCCCAATGATCCTGCCTTAACACCATATTATTATTGCCCGCTTTTACGTTAGTAATCAAAATATTATATTGCAGTGATGCGAACCACCACTTCTATAAAAGTATTTATAAGAGGTTTCTATTATTCCTTTCCGGTGCAGCTTCTCCTTTTACACCTGCGCAGGTACCAGGTATTCCTGGTATTCTGGTTTATCCTGGTTAGTGCCATAAATGGAAATTTTATGAGTTCATTCGGTGCGGACTCACTTTTTCTTGCACCTGAATACCTGAGTAAAGTAAACGGCTGGGGAATGATAATAGTAGGCGCTGCTACGGGGATATTCATGATGAGCTGGAATATTACTACGTTTATTTTGCACAGCAGCCAGTTTAAGTTCCTGGCAACCACGTCGAGGCCTTTTCTGAAATATTGCATCAACAATGCTATCATACCCCTCTTCTTTCTTTTTTTCTATATGGGTAAAAGCATTTATTTCTATATACACAACGAATTACTTCCCTGGTTCAAAATCTTTCTGTTAATCTTCGGGCTTATTGCCGGTATTGTATTAACAGTGGTTATTGCATTCCTGTATTTTTTTCGTACCGAAAAATCTATGATGCGCACTATGGAACCTATATTAAGGGATCCGAAAGCATTTGCAAAACAATTTGGTACAGCCCGCAGGTACTTTCACGGGAAGGGGTTACCTGTCAAATGGTTTTTCAATACAAAGTTTCAGTTGAAAATGCCACGAAATGTATCACACTATTCAGAGGAGTTTATTGATACGGTTTTCAAACGACACCACTTTAGCGCTGTTATATCCATCATACTTGCATTTTTATTTCTTGCACTCATAGGAATGCTGATGGATAAGCCATTTTTTATCATACCGGCCGCCGCTGCAATATTCTTATTCTTTTCAATTTTAATAGCAGCTTCAGGAGCATTGGCTTATTGGTTAGGCAGTTGGGGATTCCCGGTACTACTGCTGTTTGTACTGCTGCTGAACTTTTTGTTTCAGAAAGAAATCATTGATCCGCGAAATAAAGCCTATGGTATAGATTATGTAAACCGTGAAGAACGACCTAAATATGACCAGGAAAGCATTATGTCACTGTGCAGCATTGATAAAATGGAGGCTGATAAACAAAAAATGATTGCCGTGCTCGAAAATTGGAAAGCGAGGCAGTCAGAAGCAAAACCGCTTCTGTATATCATCAATGTAAGCGGTGGGGGAACAAGGTCGGCTACTTTCACCCTCAATGTGATGCAGCAGCTTGATGAAATTATGCATAACGGACTGATGAAAAAGACACTCCTTATCAGCGGTGCATCCGGAGGCATGCTGGGAGCTGCCTATTACCGGGAGCTATACAGGTTGCGCCAGGAAGGTAAACCAATACAACCGGACGATCAGCAATATGCCGAAAATATTTCTAAAGATTTATTGAACGCTTTGTTTTCATCATTCGTGACCCGCGATCTCTTTGCACCGGCACAGCAGTTTACCGCCGGGAAATACAGGTTTGCCAAAGACAGGGGATATGCATTTGAAGAGCAATTCAATCGCAATACTGAAAATATACTTGACTATCCGCTCAAAAACCTGATAGCTGATGAACATGCGGCAAAAATTCCGCTCATGATTTTTAATTCCACTATTACAAGAGATGGGCGGAAGATGATGATCAGCACACAACCTATTAGTTTTATGATGCGCAACTGGCCCGATTCTGCATCGGGGCTGGTAACGGATGCAGATGCAGTTGACTTTGCGGCAATGTTCAAAAACCAGGATCCATACGATCTGCGATTTTTGTCTACACTCCGCATCAATGCTACTTTTCCATATGTGTTGCCCAATGTCTGGCTTCCTTCCTCACCTATTATTGATGTGATGGATGCAGGTATGCGCGACAATTTCGGACAGGAATCTTCCCTGAGGTTTCTTAATGTATTTAAAGACTGGATTACTGCAAATACAGGCGGTGTGGTATTTATCCAAATTCGTGACCGTAAAACAGGAGAGTGGGATGATCCCTACGAAGATGCCAGCATAGTGGGTATGTTTATAAAACCGGTTATGACCCTGCAATACAACTGGATGAAGATGCAAAACTATTACCAGGGCGAAATGCTTGAGTATGCCAACAATAGTTTCGCTTTCCCTTTTAAAAAAATCACATTTGCTTATGAGCCGCCACCAAAACAAAAAGGAGCAGCCCTTAATTTTCATTTGACAAGAGATGAAAAGCTGGACCTCAGAGAAGCATTACATTCCGCCAACAACAGTTCAGCATTTGCAGAGATCAGCGCGATTGAACATAAGGCCGGATTAAATGAAAAGCATCCGGAATAACTTTTATTTCAAAAATGTTACTGTTTGCTTTTGGATCACCATCAATATGCAATGGTGCTAGATCCTTGTTGTGAATGACTAACTGTGGTGTTTGAAAATAGATTACACTTTTCTCTTGTAAGAGTTCCTGTCTTACTTCACCTTTTCTCACCTGGTACATTACATCAAAAAGCATTTGCAGTTTATTTATGCTCTTTACAATTACAATATCCAGCAAACCGTCGTTCAGGCTTGCTTTGGGGGCAATAGTAAATTTATTTCCAAATTGATTGCTATTGGCAACACTGATAAAATATGCATTCACGCTGATTATTTTTCCACCGGCTTCTATTTCAAATCTATATGGTTTTGCTTTTATGAAGTTGAAGTAGGTTTGCTTAACATAAGTCAATAATCCCCTTGTTTTTTGTTTTGCAAAATCATGGGCTACCTGTGCGTCAAATCCAAGTCCGCTAAGCATACACGAAAACTGGTTATTTATATAAAATCCATCCGTCAAAACCGGCTTACCAGTAAAAACAAGGTCAATGGCTTTTGATGGATTCTTAGAAATGCCGGCGCATAATGCCAGTCCATTTCCCGAGCCACAGGGTATAAGCCCGAATGGAATTTGAGTATCCCTTAGATTTTCCACCACGCTACTGATCGTGCCGTCGCCTCCGGCCACTACCACATGTGTTATCCCATCATTTAATATCATATTCCGAATATGATCATAGTTCCCTTCTGCATTGGTAGAACAAATCTGGTATTCCGTATTTTCTCTTTTACATTTCAATTCAATCAACCGCCTGATATCAGACCGTTTTCCATTGCCCGCAATGGGATTCAGTAAAAAGACAATCTTCCTTTTCATGATGAAGTTAACAGGATAATCCTGCAAAAGTAACTGTATATTTCTCTGATATATCCTTAATAAAAAAGCCGCGTTTGAAATCGCGGCTTTATTTAGTGATTATTATTAAGATTTATGATTGTGACTGTCTTCTTTTTAATTCCATGTTTTTCTTCAGCCTTTCTCTTGCTGCATTCTTCTGGGTTTCGTATTTAGCATACTGATCGGGTGTAAGTACAGATTTTAGAGATCTCATCCTCTGGCTATCCAGGTTTTTCATTTTATCCTTAAGTGCAGATTTATCTTTAACTGCTCTCCTTTCGTTTATCTTTTTGGCATAATCAAGGTTGATAGCTTTCACCTTTACATACTGATCGTCAGAAAGCTGTAAGGTTTCTTTCATTTTATTTGTAGCAATAGTGGCCCTTTCTTCAGGTGTCCTTTGCTGTTTTTGTTGCTGGGCAAAAACAGATGTACTTGCAAATATCAGCAAGGCTACAAGACAGGTATTGAAAGCAGTCTTCGCATTATAAATTTTCATAAAATAAAACTTTGTATATAAAATAAAATAAAACAGGTTCCGCGTTAAGACATCCAAAACCTGATAAACTTAACAACGAATCAATTAATTTATTGTTATTGAACGCATAAAAAAGAAATTTGATTGCATAAAAATGGTTTCTTTTACAGGAAAATGAATACTGCATTATGGTGTCGTTTACCATATTAGTTGATTGCCCGGATGAAAAGGGGCTTATTTACCGTATAACCAGGGTACTTTACAACCGACAGTTGAACATAGTGGAGAACAGTGAATATGTGGATAGTGATACCAACCGGTTTTTTATGCGTACAGAAGTGGAAGGGGTAGCCGATGAAAATATTTTACAGGAGGAGTTGGAAGCGGCTCTGCCTTCTAAAAGCTATATCAGGATAATTACAGCAGGAAGAAAAAAACTGGTTGTGCTGGCAACCCGTGAGAATCATTGCCTGGGAGACCTTATGGTGAGAAACCATTTTAAAGAATGGAATGCAGAAATCTGTGCTGTTATTAGCAATCACCAAACACTGGAAGATTTTGTGAAGCGTTTAGGCGTTCCTTTTCATACTGTAATAGCAGAAGGCAAATCCCGTGATGATCATGAGCAGGCAATGGCAGCCCTGATTGACGGATACAAACCTGATTATGTAGTACTGGCTAAATACATGCGGATACTTACTCCGGCTTTTGTAGAACGATATCAAAACCGTATCATCAATATTCACCATTCCTTTTTACCTGCTTTTGTGGGCGCCCAGCCTTACCGGCAGGCTTATGATCGTGGAGTGAAAATTATTGGAGCTACTGCACATTTTGTAAATAACAACTTAGATGAAGGCCCCATTATCTGCCAAAGTGTAGTTCCTGTAGATCATTCTCAAAATGCCTCTGATATGGCAAAAGCGGGTAAGGATATCGAAAAGATGGTGTTATCACAGGCACTTAAGCTGATACTGGAAGACCGTGTAATGCTAAGCGGCAATAAAACCATAATTTTTTAACCTTGTTCTTATACTCACTCAGGTCGCATTTCGATTTGATCAGGTCGGGGCTGCCAGTAAAATATGAATTCACTCATATTGATATGGTGAGAGAATGGATTGTTTGTAAAACTGAATTGTTACGAAAATTATAAGCAAACTCCGGATTTACAAACTGAAGAGTCTGTTTCTTCTGCCATGATAATCTTTTCATTCAAGTTCCATCAGGGCGTGATCGCAGAATACGGTCGGTGTGGTTTGTAATTTAACTGGCATTTTTTGTTTGGGGTTATATATAAAAGTCGCGGCTTTATTCCTTTCTCCCCAGATAATTCTGGATGAGGAGTGAAAATAAATCTGTGAAAATTTGGTATATACTCATAACTCATAAAGCAGTGTCAGTACCGCTGATTTATGTTATTTTTGCGCCTCAAATCATAAAGATCATAGTTATGAACAAAGGCCCGGTATCACAATACATTCAGCACCACTACAGGCATTTTAATGCAGCAGCTCTTATGGATGCTGCCAAAGGATACGAAACTCACCTCCTGGAAGGCGGAAAAATGATGATCACCCTTGCAGGGGCCATGAGCACTGCCGAGTTAGGTTTATCACTGGCAGAAATTATCCGGCAGGATAAAGTGCATATCATCAGTTGTACCGGAGCCAACCTTGAAGAAGATATCATGAACCTTGTTGCACATTCACATTACAAACGTGTACCCAACTACCGCGACCTGAGCCCGCAGGACGAATGGGATCTTTTGGAAAATCATTTTAACCGGGTAACCGATACCTGCATACCTGAAGAAGAAGCGTTTCGCAGGATTCAAAAACATATAGCAGAAATATGGAAAGCAGCAGACGCCAAAGGTGAAAGATATTTCCCTCATGAATTTATGTATAAGCTTCTGCTGAGCGGGGTGCTGAAACAATATTATGAAATAGACCCTAAAAACAGTTGGATGCTTGCCGCCGCTGAAAAAAATATTCCGATAGTTGTGCCCGGATGGGAGGATAGTACCATGGGTAATATTTTTGCAAGCTATGTGATAAAGAATGAACTCAAAGCCACTACGGTAAAAGGTGGTATTGAATATATGGTATGGCTGGCCGACTGGTATCGCAAAAACAGCGGCGGGAAAGGTGTAGGGTTTTTCCAGATTGGCGGTGGTATTGCCGGTGATTTTCCTATATGCGTTGTGCCGATGATGTACCAGGACCTGGAGTGGCACGATGTACCGTTCTGGAGTTACTTCTGCCAGATCAGTGATTCTACTACTTCCTATGGTTCTTATTCAGGAGCTGTACCAAATGAAAAAATAACCTGGGGCAAGCTCGATATTAATACTCCTAAATACATTGTGGAAAGTGATGCCACAATTGTAGCACCACTGATTTTTGCATGGCTGCTGGGTTGGTAGGGTTCCTGTTCTTATATTTATTGACATGAACCCTATTTAGTTCGCATAAAAAAGTAAAATCTGCTTTCGGGGAATAATATTAACCTGTATTATTTGTCAATAGTATTTTGTCTTAAAGCAGCCTGCAATTCCCTTGCATCCGGAATCGCTCTTACCAGGTATATGAGGATAAATATTTTTATGATTATGCTTCCGCCCAGGTAAACGGGCTTAAGCGCAGCAGATAAAATAGATATCAAAATAAATATAACGAGTGCAGACAAAATAGAAGCATAAGGATTCTTAACTGCAATTATGGAAAGTATTGCCAATAACACTACTTCAATTGCTGTAGCAAGAGTTACAACCCATGAGAATGTACCACCGGCTAAAAGTGAGATAATTTCTCCAACCACCACGAGGCAGAGTGCATCTATAAGTACATACCTGATTTTATTCTTATTATATTTCCAGCCATCCGGAGCCTGTTTCTCCATTAGTTTTTATTCTCAAAATACTGATAAAACAAACATTTACAAATTATTAAACAGTTCTTTTAAAGAATTGACTTTTATTGATTATTAATTTAAAGGGATATCCCTCTTAAGCATATCTGTTCTGTTTGCCATTTCCCAGGCAGTATAATATACCAGTAATATCCTTTTCTTCATCAGCTCGTAATTAATCTTATCCGGGGTATCAGTAGGTTTATGATAATCGGCATGCAACCCGCTGAAATAAAAAATTACCGGGACACCGTGTTTTGCAAAATTGTAGTGATCGCTGCGGTAATAAATCCTTTCCGGATCATTAGGATCATTATACTTATAATCAAGTTCAAGCTTTGTATATTTTTTATTTATTGATTCGCTGATGGGTTTCAGATCAGAACTTAGTTTATCATCACCGATAACATATATATAATTGGTGGAGTCTCCGTATTTCCTGTTTGGATCTATTCTTCCAACCATATCTATATTCAGGTCCACGGTGGTTTTGTTTAAAGGATATACAGGATGATCACCGTAATAGTCAGATCCCCACAGTCCTTTTTCCTCACCACTAACTGTCATAAACAATATACTTCTTCTGGGGCCCTTACCCTCTGCCTTTGCTTTTGAAAACGCTTTAGCCAATTCGAGAATACTTGTTGTGCCGGATGCATCATCGTCTGCGCCATACCAGATGGTATTGCCCCTTTTGCCAAGATGATCATAATGTGCAGAAAGTATCACATACTCATCTTTCAGGTCGGTACCTTCCAGCAAACCTAATACATTGCTGCTTTGTAAAGCAAGCCGCTTCTTATCAATAGCGACTGCTACATTTGCATCAAATGATTTAGCTACAGGTTTCCCCTGTTGTGTTGCAGCCTTTTCCCCGGTATATTCGCCCCCCATAATAGCCTTTGCAATTTTTTCGCTCACCAAAAATGTGTTGATACGGATTGCGCTATGATACTTGTTTACATACATACTGCTCTTATCAGTCATTTCCGAAATTTTTGGTTCAACAACAAGTAATGCTACGGCACCATGACTCATGGCAGCAAGTTGTTGGGTAAATGAATTAAATGCCCTGCGGTTTTGGGGTGCAATATTACCGGCAAAATTGGGCGACAATACCATTACTAATTTTCCCCTTGCATCAATATCCTTATAATCGTCCCGGGTTGAATCGCTGATACCAAATCCAAGAAATAATACCTGCGAAAAATCATAGCCGGCAGTATGATTGGCTCCTACATTAAATGAAAAATCTTTTCCTGCTTCAAATACAGTTTCATTTACGGTTAATAAAGCATTGACCAGTGAATCTGTATATACAGGGAACTGCATTTGATAACTGCCCTTATTGCCGGGAAGTAATCCGTAAGATTTGAATTTATTTTCTATAAACATTGCGGCTCTCCGCTGCCCTTCTGTTGCGGTTTCCCGCCCTTCCATTTCGTCGCCGGCAAGTGTGTAGAGATTGGATTTCATATCTTCAATCGTAATTGCTTTTGAATAGGTTTTAGGGTTCACTTTCTTTTGTGCCATTGATGTAATGGCAGGAACCAGAAATAACAGGATAACCAGTTTTTTCATAACGATAACTTTAAATATCTTCAAACATAAAGTAAAATTCGGATGATGATGTTATTGATTTGATAATTGGTTGTAACTATACCTGCAGATTGCAGAAGTTTGATTTAATGGAACCTGACATAAAACGATGTAAATGACAGACGATAAATATATGGCATTGGCTTTGCGGGAGGCTCAGAAAGCCTTTGATGATGGTGAAATTCCGGTGGGTGCTGTAATTGTAATGGAGAACAAAATTATTGCAAGAGGATACAACCAGGTAGAGAAACTTAACGACCCTACAGCTCATGCTGAAATGATAGCCCTCACTTCTGCATTCAATTTTTTGGGAAGTAAATACCTGCCCGAAGCTACAATTTATATAACGGTGGAACCCTGCCTGATGTGTGCCGGTGCGCTCTATTGGAGTAAAATAGGACGAATAGTATTTGGCGCCTCTGATGAGAAGAACGGAAGTATCAACCGCCCGCCATATAAGCAAACCGGGCTATCACCCTTTCATCCCAAAACAATTGTGGTGGCTGGTATTATGAAAGATGAAGCGGCTGAACTGATGAAACGATTTTTTCAGATGAGGAGATAATTTAAAAAAAGTGTTTGATGTCTATCGTTCCAAATTACATTTTTACAATCAGCTCCCCCGCTGAGATCCGGTATTGGATTGCCGGTTAACAAAAACATTTGTTTTGGGCTTTTGAATAAATTTTGATCCCTGGTTATTTCCTGTTGGGGTATTCTTTTTATTCCCTTTTTTCTTACCCTTATTATTTTGTTGATTAAGCAATGACATAGTTGTTTTCTTTTGAATAAAGATAAAAATTTATTGTGTCCGGCAATTAACCGCTATTCAGAATTTCAACGATATAACTTTCTTTTTAACAAAACGATTTTAAATTTTACTGAATCATACAGCATACCGCCTACTAAAACACAGATACCTTCAGGTTCCCGGATCTAACGCTAATGGATTGCGATAACATTTACCTTTTCAATTCCCTTCAGGTTTAATTGTATCTTTCGCTCTTTTGCTTTATTCTCAAACTCACTGATAATTTCCAATATATCGTAGTCAATAAAATTACATTCACTTCCGTCTATAGTAAGCACACTGTTCACCGGCACCTCGTCCAATGTTTTTTTCAGATTTGCTTTATTCAGAAATGTTACATCGGTGTTGAGTTTTATCTTATAGGTTTCTGTTTCATTGCTGATTGTTTTGGCAATTTTAAATTCAGTCTTGAAATTACTGCGCACAATGTAATAAACTGAAATTAAGAGACCGACAATTACACCAATGAGCAGGTCGGTTGCAATTATTACTACAATGGTGATGATAAAGGGTATGAATTGTTTCCAGCCCAGGCTCCACATATTGCGATACAGCTTAGGTTTGGTAAGGTTATACCCGGTGATAATAAGTATGGCGGCTAATGAGGCGTAAGGAATCTTATTCAGTATAAATGGGATGAGTAATACAGAAAGTAAAAGAAATAACCCATGAGTGAAAGCGGATAGTTTCGTTTTTGCACCTGCATCCACGTTGGCTGAACCCCTTACTACAACTGCGGTAATTGGGATTGCACCCAATAAACCGCATGTCATATTACCAATGCCCTGCGCAACCAGTTCCCTGTTTACCGGAGTTATCCTGTTTCTCCTGTCTAATTTATCTATAGCTTCAATGCAAAGAAGGGTCTCCAATGTGGCAAGCAGCCCGATGATGATGCCGTCTTTCACAATACCTTTAGCTGAAATAATCTGGCTGAAATCGGGAAATGAAATATCGGCAAACAGGTTTGAAGGAATATGAACCAACTGAGATGCTTTGAGTGATAAACCCCAGTTGGCAGAGTTGAAAATCATATTGGTTATAATGCCAACTATAACAACCATTAAAGACGCGGGGATTACCTTTAGTTTCCTGAATGAAGGACGCTGAAATAAAATCAGGATCAGCAGTGAAATAACGGCAATAATTATCACACCTCTCGAAATGTGCAGATTGAAGCTTCCTATATTGGTGATAAAATGCTGGTCGGTAAATAGGTTAAAAATTCCACTTGTCCAGAAATCGGGCTGATCGTAGCCCAGCGCAA
Source organism: Chitinophagaceae bacterium (assembly GCA_039811345.1). Classification (GTDB taxonomy): domain Bacteria; phylum Bacteroidota; class Bacteroidia; order Chitinophagales; family Chitinophagaceae; genus Agriterribacter. Next base: position 2,450 of record JBDHYJ010000066.1, on the reverse strand, counting down.
TAGGGATTTGTTTTGAAATAAGAATAATCCCAATTGCCGCCAGCATTCCTTTAATAACCGATGAAGGAAAATAATAGGCAATTACACCGAGTTTTAAAAGACCAAGCAGTAATTGAAAGAAACCTGCGACAATCACTGAAAGCAGGAAAATTCTGTAATCACCGTGTGCTAAAATGGAAGCAGATACAACTGTTGTCAGTCCTGCTGCCGGTCCCGAAACTGCAAGTTGTGAACCACTGATAAGGGAAACAACCATGCCCCCGATAATTCCTGATAGTAAACCTGCATACAGTGGCGCCCCGGAGGCAAGAGCTATACCCAAACATAGCGGAAGTGCAACAAAAAATACCGAAAGACCAGCCGGTAAGTCATTCTTTAACCAGATGATTCTGTAATACCTGATTGTTCGTTTCATTCTATGGTCATCAAGGGTGTAAAGGTAATCAAGAAAGAAATTCCTTCTTAAACGATATTGAAATTATCAAAATGCCCTGAATAAGAGTTCAGGGCCTTTTACATTCAAGCCAGGATATTGTACAGACTATTATGCTTCAATGCTTAAAAAATTTCATTTCAGGTTTTCGGTTTAAAGTCTGCTAAAATATATTTTACGTTTCTTCCGCCTTCGTTTGTTTGCTGCAGTATATCTTTTTCCACCAGATCTTTTATATCTCTCAAAGCCGTGTCGGTAGAGGTTGTAGAAGTTTTAGCCCACTTTGAGGTTTGCAGTTTCCCTTCTAATCCGTCAAAAAGCTTGTTGAGTGCTGTATACCTTTTATGCTCTGCTAACCGTTACTGTGATCCTACTTTAGAAAATTTTAATTATTGTTATGACAGTTGGAGCATGGATTCGGGAAAACTTTTTATTTAAACAGAGCAGACAAATAAATTAGAGTATTGTTTATTTTACAGAATTACATTTTACAAAGCATTTATTTTCTTCATAAATTCCTCTTTACGACGCATGGAAACATATATAACACTTCCATCTGAAAGCTTTACATAGCCTCCTTTTCCTTTATGATAGGTTTTGATATAAGCAAGGTTAATGAGATGCGAATTGTGAACTCTAAAAAAATTATACCCGACAAGCATTTCTTCAAATTCTTTCAGGGTTTTAGCAACTACTAATTTTTCCCGGTCTTTAATATAAATGGCGGTGTAATTGACATGACTTTCACAACGTATGATGTCAATTACAGGCAACAATTCAAAACCATTAACAGTAGGAACCATAATTTTATGCAGTGGAGTGTATTGTTTCAATTGTTCCACGTTACCCAATAATTGTTTAATATTTTCAGGAATATCGTCCTCTGGTTTTTTTTGTCCGATTTTTTTTAATACTCTGATAATACTTTCTACATCATAGGGCTTCAACAAAAAATCAACTGCGTTATGACAAAAAGCCTTATACGCATCGTTTTTTGCGGTAGAACAAAAAATAACTTCGCATTTGTCAGAAGGGATATTGGCTAGCGAAGCAGCATTCGTCAAATAAAGCCTGGCATCAGCAAACACTACCTGGATTCTGTTTTGTCTCAATTGAGGCAAAGCTTCTGAAATAGATGAATATACGCCTCCGCAGGAAATATTGTCCGGAGCATATTGCTTCAGCAAATCAGTAAGTCTTTTTGCCGGTCTGATGTCATTGTCAATAATAATAGCTTTTTTCATTTCGCAGTCTTTTATTATTATATATTCGAAAATAACTTTATCTTTTTGTAGGATTTGTCCCCCTGGTAGGGACATGGAGTCTTTTTTCGGAGCAATGACCCGGTTAGTGATTATTCACTGAAAGGGATAGCAAACCATTTTGGTGAATCCAAGCAATCCTTCCAACAGAAGGAATTATGCAACTACTTTACTTGCGGAAAGTTCATTTTCCTACAAAGGAAAAAGGAATTATATTAATTGACTATGCAGGGCATTCTGTGCAAATTGATCGGCCTTGAGAGCTGGCAAAACTGATAGATGAATTTGCTAGTGATTGTTTCCAAAAATTCTGAATTTGATTTGCTGTAAAGAAACTACCAGGGAAAAAACATTGACAGTTGTGCAAAGAAGGCCTAAATAGTTGTTGCTTTATTTTCTAAATTAAAATAGTAAACTGATAGTATTCAAATTGTATTATTCAGCTTAGAAAAAACAATAAAACAATGAGTAATTCCAAGAAAAAAGTCAGTCAAAAGTACAAATTAGACACTTATGATGAACGCATAAAAGTAGAAGCAGATGAATTTTATGCGGGCAAGAAAAAATTTAAAGATGATAAATATATTACAAATCCGCTGTCAAAAAAGATGGATAGAATTTATAACATCATAAGTGGGACAGCCATAGATCGTCTTAGTAAAGAAAAATTTATTAAATTTTATCACTATTGTCCGACAAAAATAATTAAAGGGTGAGCTAAAATAGTCACCCTTTTTAGTTATGTTGAAGTTGCA
>JBDHYJ010000065.1:0-27728 GCA_039811345.1 Chitinophagaceae bacterium | reverse complement strand
GCTGACCGCTGATAGCCCAAAGCCCATAGCTCAAAGCTCATTGCTGATAGCTGACCGCTGATCGCTATTTTGGAAATGTTACTGTAAAAATACTTCCTTTGTTCAACTGGCTTTCACAAAGAATTTTACCATTAAGTTCGTCAACCAGACGTTTTACAATAGATAAGCCAAGTCCGGTGGAGTATTCACCTTCGGTTGGCATGGAAGATATTTTGCTGTATTTGCTAAATATATAAGGAATATCTTCCGGTGCAATACCTACTCCTTCATCTATTACTTTTATAATAATATTGTCTGGAGTATTTTCAAGTTTCACATAAACTTTATTGCCCCGTGGTGAAAATTTTATTGCATTGGATAGTAAGTTTTCGCAGATACGATTAAGCATATACCTATCGCACATAAACTCAACGGGTTTCCCTTCATGGTGATAGATAATTTCAATTTCTTTTTGCTGTGCCTGGGGTCTGTGTATATTAATAACATCTTCGAGGAAAGCAGATATATCCAGAAACTGAAGATTGAGCGGATGATTTATCTCCTCTTTTTCAATGTGCAGGATATTTCTGATAAGTATTTCGCCATTGTCTGCAGAAGACTGAATACGGTAAAGTGCTCTTTTCTGGTCCTCGGTAAAATTAGAAATATTGGATTGCAGGATTTGAGTCCACATTTTTATACTGGTAAATGGGGCATTCAAATCATGAGATACCACACTGATCATTGAGTTCTTATCCGTATTAGCCTTAGCTAGTTTGCTGTTTTGCTTTTGTATAATCATGTTTTGTTTTGTAAGCTGATCATTTTTTCTTTTGATCAGTACCAAAATGATCATCGCCAAAATAGCAAGCAATGCAATACCTGCTATTAAAAGCTGCATGTTTCTTTCCTGGGTTTTCTGATGCTCTATCTCAAGTGACAGTAGTTTATTTTGCTGATCTTTCTGTTTGAGATTATACTTTTCCTGCAGATCGGCTACAGTTTTCAGAAGTTGTTGGGAGACCAATGCCGTATCAAGCAGGTGCCATTTTGTATAATATTCATAGGCTGATTTATAATCTTGTTTGTGCGCAAAAAATTTAGAATACAATGCATACACATCTGCCTCTTTGTCTTTTGAACCCAAAAAATGAGCAAGCTGTAATGAAAGATCTATATATTTTTTGGCTGAATCGAGCTTCTTTTTTTCTAAATAAGTATCTCCTATATTCAGGCAGTCAAACCAAAGCATTTCCTTATCGGCATTTATACTGTCTGTATAGTAATTTGTCAAAAAGTAGCCCAGCGCTTTATCCCATTGTTTTTTGAAAAACCATGCATTCCCTAAGTTGTTGTGCAAAGAATTCAGGGGTAATCTGACTTTATACTTCTGAGCGATATTCTGTGCTTCAGAAAGGTAATATAGTGCACTATCCGGTTGATTCAGTTTGTTGAAAACTGAACCAAGGTTGGTGCAGTTTGTGAATATGGAAGATATTTCTTTACGTTGCCATGCTAAAGCAAGAGCCTGCTGAAAGAATTGTTTGGTTTTTTCAGGCTGGTTAATATTATTGTATGCCATCGCCAGATCACCGAGTGCAGCAGTTTCGTATTCCGGATAATTCAATCGTCTTGCTTCTTCCAAAGATTTGTAATAATAATTGATTGCCGAATCGTAGTCGTTTCTCATCTCATTATATATTCCTTTGAGGCGAAACGAAAGCACATTTCCTTTTTTAAAATCAAGCGCTTTAGATTCATCTTCTATATACCCGGCATAATAACCAACCGAGTCGGATTTGGTTTCATCAAAATCCAGTGCCCGGTCATACATAGATTTTAGTGTAGTGGTATCAGTTTGAGAAAATAAATTCAGGTAAGAAACACAAAGCAGGAATACAGATATGCCACTTACAAAAAATTTCATATTGCAGACAATATACAAATCAGGGACTGATCAATCAACTGGAAATATTAATGCTGATAAAGATAAGGAAAGAATGTAATAGTAGTAATGATGCCCATTTTTTATCACAACAGCCAATGCAAATCCAAGAATATGATATTATATAACTTGCCTACTTGGTTTTTAACACAGGTATCACCTGTTGCAAAGGTCCGTTTTGCAAACGTAAATAATATACGCCTGCCGCAAATCCATGACTGTCGAATGAAATTGTATAAGTATTACCGATTTGTTCTTTGTCCACAAGATATTTTACTACCCGCCCCATGCAATCAATTACCTGCACAAGGGTATGACCACCCTGTGTGATATATTTCACATTGGTTTGTGTTGTGAATGGATTGGGATATGCTGAAATAAGATTGTTACTTGATTTTTTATTGAGATCATCAATACCATTGCAAAGCCCGTCCTGTATTATAGGCAGTGACTGAAAGTTTTTGAGAAGCACTGTTTGAAGTGCTGTACTATCTGCACAAAACCATTTTTCAAGTATAGAAGCATATACACTACGGTAGTCGTATTGATGGGGGATATTAATATTGACATCAACATTTGATGGAATGGAAGGATTGCTTCCCAATATTCCGGATTGCACTTTACTCCCAAAAATGAGCATAGGTGCAGCCGCCCCGTGATCAGTACCAACGCTGAAATTGGATTTAATACGTCGGCCAAACTCAGAGAAGGTAAAGGATATCACCCTGTCTTCAATACCGAGGAATGCAAGATCATCCTGAAATGCTTTTACTGCATCTGATAGTTCCCTAAGTAAGTTTGCATGTTTACCTATTGTAGGATCATTTTGCTCTGTTTGCATGGAGTGTGTGTCGAAGCCGGTGTAGCTGACCATATACACCCTTGTCTTGAGCCCACCTTTTATAAGTCTTGCTACAATTTTAAGCTGATCTGCAAGTTGATTATTATTAGGATAAGGCAATTGCTGCGCAGCATTACCGGCAGCTTTTTTTATTGATCCTGCAAATAGTTCGGTTTGTCTTGCTATTTCACGAACAAAAGTAAGTTCCTTTCCAGCTCTCGTAGCCGGAGCCGGATCCTGCACATCATCTACAATATTGTAAAAAGATGTGGGATTGGTAATACTCATTGCCATACCCATTGCCGGCCCGTGAAAGGTTAGTGAAGATACTGATCCGATTTGTATAGCCAGGGGATCAGGCATATTAGCGTTAGGGTACCCCGAAGGAAAATTTGGAAATTCGTAGTTCAAATATCTTCCCACCCAGCCGGTATTTACTACTTCATTACTATCGGATCCACTCATCCAAATATCGGTAGCTCTGAAATGAGAAAGATTGGGTTGGGGATAACCTGCTGACTGTACTACAGCCATTTTCCCATTGTTGAAAAGCTCCTGTACACCTGTCATAGCCGGATGAAAACCGGTTTTACTATTTCCATTCAATTTCAGGATTTTATTTTCGGGTATGGCAATATTAGTTCTGGCATTATGATAATTAGCATAGTTGTCCAGAGGTATTACCATATTCAGTCCATCATTTCCACCATTCATCTGTATGATCACAAGCACATGATCAGTATCTGCTGCAAAATTTGTAAGTGCACTCAGCCATGGTGAAGAAGAAAGTGCTGTAACGGTATGCCCGTTTACAAAAGCAGGCAGAATAGTTGCCGGTATAGTATTGCGCAAAAAATCTCTTCTCTTCATAGTAATTGGATTTAGGATAATTGAAATTCAGGTAAAGCAAGCAGGTAACGATACAACTCATTCAGGCGTGAGGAAACTGTTTGATATGCCATCATATCTGAAGGGTTGGCAATATATGTGTTCCAGGCATTCGTCCAATAATAGTCATTGGTTTGCCCGGTGAGCAGGATCTCTCTTTTTAATTGTTCTTTAATTGTTTCAGATAAATCAATCCTGTACAAAATTGAAAGTGATTCTTCAAGTAATGATTTTGCATCACCAGGGTTGCTGAGCGATTTTGCAAATTCAATCACATCAATTTTCAGTTGAAAACCATTTATAGTATATCCGTAATGTATCAGTGAATCTGTAAGCTGTGTGCGGAGCGGATAAGTGTTGTTGTTGATCCAAAGCTCATGAAAGGAAGGCATCTGATAGTATGCCGGCCATCCTGATACACTTGGCGGATCACCGGGATCCTGCTGCAAGACATAGCAGTTGAATAATAGACTATTCCAGAGTCCGTATGTTGTGGTATATTCACTATTGTCAGGAAATTTAACCTGCATTTCCCTGCAAACACCGATTACAAAATCTATAGGACTCTTAATAAGGCATCCCTGGTTGGCAACATCAAAAAAATGTTCACTCTTAAGCAATGTCATTACAACGGGTTTAATATCCCAGTCACGATCCTGTAGCATTTGTGCCAGGGGGAGAATTACATTTTGCTCTGCAGCTTCATCTACTTCGTAATATACAAACCAGCGGTAAAGTTCTTTGACAATATATTTTGATGCTTCAGCTCCCTTACTGAAGATCATATTGATCAATGCATCAAGTTCAGCGTCGCCTCCCGTATCCCCACTAACCCCGGCAATTGTTGTATTATTATAAAAGGAAGAGAAAGTTTTATTCCCGGTGTCATGTCTTTCAGGTGTAAAATAGGATGTGTTGGTTTCTTCATTATTTTGCCAGCCTGTTAGCACCCTTGCTGCTGCTTTTACATCATCTTCCGTATAATTGGGATTATTTTCTTTGCCCAATGTAAAGAGCTCCTGCAACTCCCTCGCAAAATTTTCGTCTGGTGCACCTTTTTGATTAAGCTCTCCATTCTGGTACACCAGCATCAGAGGGTCAATAGATATAGCTCTGGCCAGCGCTTTAAAACTGCCAAGGCAGTTGTTTCTTAACAATGTATGATGTTTGTATGCATACCGTGCTTGTTGTGTTGAAGCCATTTCTGTAGCAAAATGATTATGCCAGAACAGCGTCATCTTTTCCCTGATATTCCGGGGTTGATTAAGCATTACCCCTATCCACCATTTTTTAAATGAAGATTTACGGCGTTCACCAATAACATCGTCTGTATTGTGGTCATTTACCCATGTGGTTCCGGTATCTATATTATTGTCAGGTGCCTGGGTTCCAGATGTATCATAATCTTTCAAAGGCGGGGAAGGTAGCGGGGAAGTAATAGTAAGCAATTCTTCTACAGACTGGTCCATTGTTTTACTAAGAAAATAGTCTATATCGGCTGGAGCTGCTCCAAACATTGTTCTCTTCAGCAGATGTACCACTTCATTTTTACCCCAGGAACCTGAATAGGGTGCAATGCCACTATTTGTTCTTGCTCCGGTATTATTACTTTTTGAAAGGCTTTTCTTTTTAATTGATCCTGCGGTCAAAAAAGTGCGTCTGTCCATGGATATTGCATTGGATTTTTTGGATACTTACCGGTATAACGATAACCGGGTTATATTAATCGCAAAAACACTGCCATTAATATGTGCCTGTTATATTCGTTGATTTATGTCAACTAAAACAGTGGGAAAATGAACGACATGATTGCTGACGGCTGGTCTTTTGCAGGTTGCCAGAATTTAATACTTTCAGTATTTAAAGTCTTTGTTTAAAAAGATCAATACTATTCTTCATCCAGGAAAAATAATCTCCTGCTATAATATGCTTTCTTGCCATGGTAACCACATGCATGTAAAATGCCAGGTTATGTATACTTGCAATAGTTAAACCGAGGATTTCTTTTGATTTAATTAAATGCCGCAGATATGCTTTGCTATAATAGTTGCTTACTATACAATCAATACCGCTATCAATTGGGCTGTGGTCTTTCTCCCATTTTTTATTGTCAATATTGATAACACCTGCGGAAGTGAACAACATGGCATTACGGCCATTGCGGGTAGGCATCACACAGTCGAACATATCTATGCCAAGCGCAATACATTCTAAAATATTCCAGGGTGTACCTACACCCATCAGGTAGCGGGGTTTATCGGCAGGTAAATTTTCGCAACAAATACCACAAAGATCATACATCATATTTTCAGGCTCTCCTACGCTCAACCCGCCAATGGCATTACCCGTAGCGCTTTTTGAACTGATATACTCGCATGATTTCTTTCTGAGTTCTGGATATGTCCCTCCCTGAACAATAGGAAAGAGGTTTTGTGTATAACCGTACTTGTCATTGGTTTCATTAATACGGTTAACACTCCTGTCGAGCCAGCGATGAGTAAGATGCATTGATTTTTCCGCATAATTAAATTCACTGGGATAGGGCGGGCATTCATCAAAAGCCATGATAATATCGGCACCAATACTTCTTTGGATATCCATCACTTTCTCCGGGGAAAACAGATGCCTGCTTCCATCTATATGGCTTTGAAACATTACACCTTCTTCAGTTATTTTACGGGTGCCCGCCAGTGAAAACACCTGGTACCCGCCACTATCCGTCAGGATGGGGCGATCCCAATGCATGAATTGGTGTAACCCGCCGGCGTCTTCAAGTATTTCTGTACCGGGGCGCAGGAATAAATGATAGGTATTTCCTAAAATAATTTTTGCTTTCACATCTTCCACCAACTGCTGCTGGGTTACCGCTTTTACGCTACCTGCTGTACCCACCGGCATAAATATTGGTGTCGGGATTTCTCCATGATCAGTAGTAATTTTTCCTGCCCTTGCTTTAGACAATTTATCTGTTTGTTCTAAACCGAATTGAAGCATTGCCATAGTTGTCAAAAAATTTTCACATTACAAAAAATCCATAATAACAAATCCCTGTATTTCTTACCTTCGCCGCCATGATTGAAAAGCTGGACTGGCGTTTGATTATTTTTGCTACTCTTTGCCTGGTTACGATCATCCAGGTTATTTATTACCTCTATTTTTTCAGGAGACTGGCATTTTACCGACTGGCTCCTGAAGGTTTATATCATCAGCAGCCGGTATCTGTCGTGATATGTGCCCGCGATGAGGCGGCAAATTTAGCTAAAAATCTTCCTGGTGTGCTGGTACAGGAATATGTGGACAAACATGAGTTGATTCTGGTGAATGATAATTCTATTGATGAATCAAAATACCTGATTGAAGCGCTTCAGAAAGATTTCCCTCAATTGCAAATGCTGGAGTTGAAACAGGAGGCTAAATTTATTACCGGCAAAAAATTTCCATTGTCAATGGGAATAAAATCAGCCAAATATGATATAGTGCTGCTGACCGATGCAGATTGTGTTCCCGCAAGTGAATTCTGGATGCAGAAAATGATATCAAGGTTTCAGCATGGGGCAGAGATTGTGCTGGGCTATGGCGCCTATTATAAAAAGAGTGGATTGCTTAACAAAATCATCCGGTTCGAAACTTTTCATACTGCCCTTCAATATTTTTCTTACGCACTTGCCGGTATCCCTTATATGGGAACGGGCAGGAATCTGGCATATAAAAAGACGGTTTTTCTGCGCAATAAAGGATTTTCTGCACACAACCATTTACCTGGTGGTGATGATGATTTGTTTATCAATGCAGCAGCCACACCTAATAATACTGAAGTAGTAATTGACAAAGATGCATTTACACTATCTGAGCCAAAAGCAACTTGGGGAGAATGGATGAAGCAAAAACAGCGGCATTTCACTACTTCAAAATATTATAAGCCAAAACATAAATTTTTATTAGGGCTCTATGCCGTTACTCATTTCCTGTTTTTCCCTCTGCTTATAGTTTCTGCAATTTTCTTTAGCTGGGAAATTGCAGCCGGTATTTTTGTTTTACGCAGCATTGTTCAAGGTATAATATGGTATAATGCCATGGATAAGTTAAATGAAAAGGATCTTGGTAAGTGGTACTGGGTATTTGATATTTTCCTGTTTTTGTATTACCTCATTTTTGCCCCGGCTTTATGGAAGAAACCCAAAAAAGACTGGAAGTAATAACGCAATACTTCTCTGATTTTTCTGAAACACAACTGCAGCAATTGCTGCTGCTGGATGAAGTATACAAAAACTGGAATGAAAAGATCAATGTCATCAGCCGAAAAGATATTGATCAGCTCTACGAACGACATGTATTGCATTCGCTTGCTATAGCCGCGGTAATGGATTTTACCGGCAGTCCTGATATTATTGATATTGGCACAGGAGGTGGTTTCCCGGGTATCCCGCTGGCAATTATGTACCCGGATATATCATTTCATCTTGTTGATTCGATAGGAAAAAAATTAAAAGTAGTGAATGAAGTAGCCACTGCTTTACAGCTAAAAAACATCACAACCCAGCATATCCGGGCAGAAGAAATCAAGGGCCGAAAGTTTGACTTTGCGATAAGCCGGGCGGTAGCGCCCTTAAAGGATCTTTGGCGATGGAGTAAACCACTTTTGAGAGATCAAAGAACAATGCAATCATTTAAGAATGGCCTGGTTTGTCTTAAAGGCGGAGATTTGACTGCGGAGATAGCTGAAAGCAGGCTGAAGCCCTATACCTGGAAACTCGATGAAGTGTTTGACAGGGAGTATTTCAAAGAAAAATATTTACTTTACACACCTCTCTGATCGGATGAATTTCAAAATATTTGAGTTGCCCCAACTTTTATAATATCTTTTTTTTATATTACAGTATAGTTAAGTTTTTGTTTAAAGAAACTTTTTGTTATTTAAGAAGTTAACGATACTACTCCTGTGTGCATCATGCTATACTATATCTATAGCACAAGATTCACATGATATTATTGATGTAGGAAGTATCAGATATTATGATACAGTAGAAAGCAGGCTAACTTATTTTATTGATTATTCCCAAAACATTTCAATCCGCGAAGTTGAAGATTCGCAATTCGGTCCTCCAGCCGGTAAATCACCTTTTAGTCAGAGATATCTGAATGCCAATAATTTTATCAGGATGACTGTTACCAATACCGGTAATTTTTCTGATACATTTTATTTCTATGCCGGTAAGGCACAGCATTTCTCAATGTATGAGTATGACAGTGCTACGAATCAAAAGAAGCTGCTGGATAATCTTATAACTGTATTTTCGCCTGCCGTTTTTAATTATGTGCCTTATGCATATTTTGTATTAAAAAAAGACGAGCGTAAAATTTTTTATATAGAAGCTGATATTAACTACTTCAACTGGTATCTTTTCGATCCTGTTATATTGACCTCATCGGCGGTAAACTATTTCTCTTATAGTCATATACTGCATCCCAGTCGTATTTACATATACATAACTCTTTTTTTGCTCGGGGTTATGTTTAGTATGCTTGGATATACTTTTACAATTTTTATCCGGGAAATTGCCTGGGAATATTTCTATTATGCTTTAGCCATTTTTGTTTTCATGCTGTATTTTGGACTTCGCCTGGTGAATGTCTTTTCTTTCAGCGAATTGTATTTTTCATTTTATGATCTGAGGTACCAGTTCTTGCAGTTGCTTGGGTTAATGCTTATTTTAAAATTTATTATTTATTTTCTGAAGCTTAAAACTCAAATGCCAGGGCTTTACAGGCAAATTAACTGGCTGATATACCTGATGATATTTTTTCTGATAGCAAATCTGCCATTTACCCATACCAACCGTTTCAACTATGCTGCGAATATTGCTTTTGATATAGTAAGGATTTCAGTATTACTGTTTTCTGTTTATATAGCATTGGCATTAATTATAAGGGAAAAGAAAAAGGAAGCACATTATTTGGGTATAGGTTCTCTGCTTTCCATTGTTATGGCCTGCATAGCGTTGTATGTGGACAGGTGGGGCAATTTTGATGAGTTGCTTTTGAGGTATAGCGGATTATCGGTACTTATCTTCATGATTGGAGTTGTATTTCAGATGGCAATTTTTCTGCAGGCACTAGGTTTTCGCCAGCGAATGCGCGAAGCTAAACGTATCAGGGCCTTTGAGCAGTTACAACTGGAAAATGACAGGAAAGAACTTGATAAGTACCGTGCAATTATAGATGCCAGAGACAATGAGAGAACCCGTATTTCACAGGAAATTCATGATGATATAGGTTCCGGTTTGACTTCAATACGTTTGCTGAGTGAGATTGCTAAAGTGAAAATGAATCCCCAGGAAAGCAAAGAGCTTGAAAAAATATCATCTACTTCAAATATACTGATGGAAAAGATGAATGAAATAATATGGACATTGAATTCGAGAAACGATACACTTCCTAACTTAATTGCACATCTGCGTCATCAGGTAGTGGAGTTTTTTGAGCCATTGCCTGTCAAATTGCAGCTTACTGTTCCCGAAAATATACCTGAAGAAAATATTGGAGGCAAAGCCAGAAGAAATATTACCCTTGCGGTAAAAGAAGCCCTTCACAACATAGTGAAACACGCACAGGCTACTGAAGTGAGCATAACATTTACCATTGGAGAATCATTTACAATTTCCATTAAGGATAATGGCATTGGATTTAAGGCAGATGATACACGAATATTAAGTAATGGTATAAGAAACATGAAGGAACGTCTGAGTGTAATTGGAGGTGTCTGTCAAATTAAAAATTTCGAGGGTACACAGATAGTTTTAAATATTCCTCTTAAATAGTACCCGCTTTAGGGTAGCAATAATATAGGTGATATACTATAGCTTTGTAGTTTGCAGCATTGAAATTATCATGAGTAATATTTCTGTTTGTATAGTAGAAGATAATAATGATATACGCCAGGCACTTGAGCAAATTATCATGATGGCCGACGGCTATCAGTTTTGCGGGTCTTTTGTAAGTGCCGAGAGTGCTGTTATTGGTATACCCAGGATAAAACCAAATGTTGTGCTGATGGATATAAATCTTGGAGGTATGAGTGGTATTGATTGTGTGAGGGAATTGAAGCCACGTTTTCCTGATACCTTGTTTATGATGTGTACTGTATATGAAGAAGATGAAAAAATATTTGAAGCACTTGCTGCCGGCGCAAGTGGATATATTTTAAAAAAGACAGCACCTTCAAAATTGCTGGAAGCTATAAAAGAACTGGCAGAAGGTGGAGCCCCTATGAGCAGTCAGATTGCCCGAAAGGTTGTAGCGGCATTCAGAGAAAAGAATACCCAGTCAACCGGTAATCTGGATATGTTATCCAATAGAGAACATGAGATTCTGGAATTGCTGGCTAAAGGACTTTTATATAAAGAAATATCCGCTAAGCTTAATATTGCACAGGAGACGGTTCGGAAACATGTTTATCACATTTATGAAAAGCTTCATGTAAATAATAGAGTGGAAGCTGTAAACAAATACTTTGGACGGTAAATACAGGATTTGACCCTAACAGATTGATAAGCCGCTACCCGTAGCACGGAGCGGCTTTATTATTTTTCTGTTATCAGAGTTTTGTTGCTACATAAAATAAATCAAAACAATCATCTTCTGCCTGACCTATATAATAATCTTCGTGGGTTATACCGGTAGTGAGTTGCTGGTTTTGTTTCAGCAGTTTTTTCCTGTTCATACGGTTCAGAATGTCGTAAGGTATTTGCAACAACTGCCGGGGCAACCTGTATTGCAGATTGAATATATCAAACCTGGTAATTCTTTCAACAGACTCTTTATTCTTTTGGTAATAGGCCTTAATTTTTTCATTGCCGAATACCCCCAGCGCTTCTACTTTGCCAAAGTATGCAGAAAGTAATTGCTTTAATTCATCAACTGTGTACTCACGCACATGCCAGGGGTTTCTCGTGATAGACATTTTTTTGTTGGGTGTGGTTACAATTAATTTTCCCCCGGGCTTCAGCACCCTCGAAATCTCCTGCAAAAAAAAATGATCTTTGGGTATATGCTCAATTACCTGGAGAGTAATTACGTAATCGTAAACTCCGGTTTCAATGCCGCTCAACGGCGGGATATTTAATTGTTTAAATTTTACATTGTGTTGTTTAAAAGCCGGGGTATTGGTGATATCAGTCTCGTACTTGTCAATGGTAACAAACTCACTGGTATGAGGAGCTATGATTTCAACTCCGTATCCGCTTCCCGTTCCTATTTCAAGCACTTTTCCGGAAATACGTTTTGCAGCTTCAATATAGGCAAGCAATGAACGCTGGAAAACGTAGTTATCGGAATGGTCTTTTTGAGAGACTCTTTCTGCTGTTTGTAAAATTTGCATCGTAATATTATAAAAACAGTTTCAAAATTTTGAGTTACCTGCCTGATTAGTTTTCTCTAACCTTTCTAAGGATCTTCTGATACCTTTTTTCATTTAAATAACGTCCAATAATGGCGATAGATAAACCGGCAATCAGTCCCAGTAAAACAATCACTGCAACTTTACCATTATCCTGTGCCACAGGGATAATGCTGATACCTCCAAGAAAGATCACTGCAAAGAATGTGAACAATCCCACTATAGCTCCGTATGCAATTGTGTACAGGATATAATATTTGAGTTTTGATCCGGCACGTTGTTCCTTCCAAAATTCTATAAAACGAAGGTCATCTTTTGTAACCTGCTTACTCACGATAATCTTTTTTACTTTAATAATAAATGTATGGGCAATCTTCGACGGGAAGTAATCGTCAGTTGTATTAAATATAAAACCGCTTATTCTTTCATCATTTCTTTTGCAGCTTTGATAATATCTTCCATATTAGGTTTGCTGAAGTAATCTCCGTCAGTTCCATAAGCCGGGCGGTTAGCCTGAGCCGTTATAGTTCTTGGGGCAACATCCAGCCAACGGTACCCGCCCTGTTCCTCCATCACTTTATTAAACATATATGCAGCAGCGCCACCGGGCATATCTTCATCAGCAAAAATGATGCGATTGGTCTTCTTTAATGATTCCACAATGCTGTGATTGGTATCGAATGGCAGGAGTGTTTGTACATCTATTACTTCGCAGTCTATGCCAAGATCTTTCAGTACAAGTGCTGCCTCATAAACGATTCTTAATGTGGCCCCATAAGATACAATGGTAATATCTTCACCTGTCTTAATGATTTCAGGAATACCCAATTGCACCCTGTAATCTAAAAGATTTGAAGGGAGTTTTTCTTTGAGCCGGTAAGCATTCAGGCATTCTATCATAATAGCGGGATCATTGATTTCAAGCAATGTATTATACATGCCTGCTGCCTGCACCATATTTCGTGGCACACATACATGAAAACCACGCAGTGCATTTATTAACACTGCCATTGGTGAACCGCTGTGCCATATACCTTCCAGCCGGTGCCCCCTTGTACGTATAATGATCGGACAGCCCTGCTTGCCTTTGGTACGATAGTGCAGACAGGCAACATCATCACTCAGAGGTTCCAGTCCGTACAATACATAATCAACATATTGAATTTCTGCAATAGGTCTAAGTCCGCGCATGGCAAGACCAATACCCTGACCTACAATGGTCAGTTCACGTATACCTGTATCAAATATTCTGTCGCTTCCGTGTTTTTGCTGAAGCCCTGCAAAACCCTGGTTCACATCTCCAATCAATCCGAGATCTTCTCCAAATGCCAGTACTTTGGGGTTGTGCTTAAACAATTCATCAAAATACCTGTTTAATATCTGGTAGCCGTTCAAAGAAGGCGCATTGTCATCATATACCGGTGCAGAAGGCTGCACATGGGCAAGGCTTTTAGTACCTTCATTATATAGATGTGTACGGTAAAGACTACTTTGCTCAGTATATAATTGCTTGTAATAATCCTGTACTTCAACTGATTCACTGAAATTAGCTCCTGTAGCCAGCGCTTTCAGAATATCTTTTCTCAGGGGTTCCCTGTTGTGTTTAAGGTTATTTATGGCGGTATAGATTCTTCCGGTGCTATCACCATATTTATCCATTGCTGCCTGCAAAAGATCTATACTCTCACTTACCATTTTTTTTAAGGGAATATTATATTTTTCCCATGCCAGGTCCCGGCAGTGTTTTACAAAAGTCTTAGCGGTGATCTCTATAGTATTTAAATCATCTTCATCTGCCAGTGCATTGGCAAGTATCCATTCCCTCATTTTTTTATTACAATCCCATTCTCTTTCCCATTCCAGTCTTTCCTGCGATTTGTATCGTTCATGGCTACCCGAAGTGGAATGTCCCTGAGGCTGTGTTACTTCTTCCACATGAAAAATTGCAGGGGTATGAGTATCTCTTAGCTTTTGCAGCCCCTGCTCAAAGACTTCACACATGCCCGCATAGTCCCAGCATTTAACTTTGTAGATGTCTATGCCTGTATTCCCGTTTTTTTTCTGAAATCCCTTAAGCGCTTCAGAGATTGACCCTTTTACAATTTGATCTCCGGAAGGCACCGATATACCATACCCGTCATCCCAGATGAAAATGGCGAGAGGTACCTGCAACACACCAGCAGCATTTACCGCTTCCCAAAAATGACCTTCGGCAGCAGAGGCATCGCCGATGGTGCAAAAGCAAATTTCATTGCCGTTATTGGAGAGATTTTTGAACTGGTGCAACAATTCTATCTCCCTGAATGCCTTGGAGGCAAAAGCCAGTCCGAAAGCTCTGGGCATTTGACCTGCAGTAGGTGCTATGCCATTTGTAAAATTTTTTAGTTTAACCAAATCGAGAAACTCACCATTCTTATCCATGAATGCTGATGAAAAATGCGCATTCATTTGCCTGCCTGCACTATGCGGTTCTTCTTCCTCGTCGGGATTGGCATATAGTTGTGCAAAAAAGTCTTCTAAAGTGGCTACCCCTGTGGCAAAAGCGATTGTTTGATCGCGGTAATAGCCTGCATAAAAATCCCCGGGTTTAAAAAATTTAGAGAGTGCCACCTGAGGCACCTCCTTTCCATCGCCGAAAATACCAAACTTGGCTTTTCCAGTAAGTACTTCTTTCCTTCCAAGCAAACTCGCTTCCCGGCTTTCGCAGGCAAGACGATAGTCGTCCATCACTTCCTGGCGAAAACGTTCGAAGGAAAGTTTCTCTTCGGATATAGTATCATGGGGGATGGTATACTCCATAAGAGCAAAAATACCCGAAATTTTCTTAAATATTACCCTGTTTTGTAAGACGCTATATAATACAGATATTGCAGCATTATTCAGCAATAAAAAAGGTGAGTATGAAGTATCTTCCGTTGAACCCCAAAATATTTATCCAGAACCGTAAAAGGTTTATTGCGGCAATGGAGAAAAATGCAATTGCTATCTTCAACAGCAATGATGAGTTGCCCTCAAATGGCGATGCCCTGTATACTTTTAAACAAAACTCAGATTTGTACTGGCTTACCGGTATAGAGCAGGAAGATACAATGCTAATTCTTTTTCCGGACAATACCGACAGGCAATACCGGGAGGTATTAGTGCTTGTGCGCCCCAATGAACTTAAGGAAAAATGGGATGGGCACAGGCTGCGGATTAAAGAAGCCCGGGCTATATCGGGTATTGATACTATTATCTGGCTCGATACCCTGGAAGGATTACTACAGCCATGGATTCATCTCGCAGATATTATTTATCTCAACAGTAATGAAAATGACAGGAAAGCTAACCTGGTTCCGGTGAAGGATTATCGCTATGCTGAAGAAATGAGAAAACGTTACCCTTTACATCAGTACAGACGTAGTGCAAGAATCATGAAAACCTTACGTGCTGTAAAAACGGCTGAGGAAGTAGCTGTAATGCAAACTGCGATAGATATAACTGAAAAAACTTTTCGGCGTCTGTTGTCATTTATTCGTCCCGGGGTAATGGAGTATGAAATTGAAGCAGAAATATTCCATGAATTTTTACGCAACAGGGCAACAGGTCCGGCATACAATTCTATCATCGCCAGTGGCGACAGGGCAAGAACCCTGCATTACATATCTAATAACCAGGAATGTAAAGCCGGCGAACTGGTGCTGATGGATTTTGGCGCTGAATATGGTGGTTATTGCGCTGATCTGACCCGCACAGTGCCCGTAAGCGGTAAGTTTACAAGGCGGCAGAAGGAAGTATACAATGCCTGCCTGCATTTGCATCGGTATGCCGCGTCTATTTTAAGTCCGGGTATTTCTATAATAGATTATACTGAAAAAGTGGGAGAAGAAGCAACTAAACAATTTGTGAAACTGGGACTAATCAAAAAGGCAGATATTAAAAATGAAGACAAAGACAACCGGGCTTACCGTAAATATCTATATCATGGCATTTCGCATCATCTTGGTATAGATGTACACGATCTTGGTACCCGCACTTCGCCTATCGTTGAAGGTATGGTATTTACCGTAGAACCAGGTATATATATAGAAGAGGAACAAATGGGTATTCGTATTGAAAATAATTTCTGGATTAATAAGAAAGGAAATAAAGACCTGATGAAAAATATCCCCATTACTGCGGAAGATATAGAAGCATTAATGAAAAAATAAATTCATTGAAAATTCCAATTGGTCATTAACAGACTAAAATATTCTGATGAAAAATATACCTAACATTTTTACCCTGCTGAACCTGTTTTTTGGATGTCTCGCCATCATTGTTGTGTTACAGTCTGGAATCAGCCTGATAAATACTTCCGACGGAACACAGATGATGAATATGCCCGAAGCCATTTTTATGGCATCATTATATATTGGCATCGCTGCTGTTGTTGATTTTTTTGATGGATTTGTCGCCCGTTTATTCAAAGCACAGTCGGCAATGGGCAAAGAACTTGACTCGCTGGCAGATGTAGTAAGCTTTGGTGTTGCACCTGGATTGATAATTTATCAGTTTCTTCGTTTATCTGTAGCCCGCCAGGAAGATGGGCTGGATGCATCAGTAGTGTGGTTGCTCCCGGCACTAATATTACCCTGTGCCGCAGCATGGCGACTGGCAAAATTCAACGTCGATGATGCACAGCACTTTTCATTCAGAGGGGTGCCAACACCTGCTGTAGGGTTACTGGTAGCTTCTTTCCCTTTGATATTCTGGAGTATTGACACTCGGTTTATAGATCTTTTTTTAAATAAATGGTTGTGGTATGCAGTAGTATTAGTACTGAGTTACCTGATGGTATCAGATATTTCGATTATGAGCCTGAAGTTTAAAAGTTATACACTAAAAGATAATATACCCAAACTGATCTTGCTGTTGATTGGAATTGTATTGGTAATACTGTTTAAATGGGCAGCTATTCCGCTTATTTTTATCGCTTACATTCTTTTATCTTTGCTGCTCAAAAATAAAATCACATCATGACCTACGCAGTACATATCAATATTATGCCGTTAAAAGAATTGCTTGATCCGCAGGGAAAAGCAGTAATGAGTGGATTGAGCAATCTCGGTCTAAAAGGTATTAATGATGTACGTATAGGCAAACATATTATCCTTCAGGTTGAGGCCGACTCCAAAGAATCTGCACAGAAGATTGCTGAAGAAGCTTCACAAAAGTTACTGGCCAACCAGGTAATGGAATATTTTGAAATCACTGTTAACTAAGCGATGAATGCTTTATATAGTTCCATCCCCCATCGGCAATCTTGCTGACATCAGTTTCAGGGCGATAGAGACATTAAAGCAGGTGGATTTAATTCTGGCGGAAGATACACGTACTTCATCTATTTTGCTGAAACACTACGATATTCAAAAACCGATTACTCCTTATCATCAGCACAATGAACATAAAGTGGTAACCCACCTTGCAGATCAGTTGCAGTCGGGTAAGACTATGGCGCTGCTTACCGATGCGGGTACACCGGGCATTTCTGATCCTGCTTTTTTGCTGGTACGGGAATGTGTAAGAAATAATATCCGTGTAGAATGTTTGCCGGGTGCTACTGCTTTTGTACCTGCGCTGGTCAATAGCGGATTACCCATCAATCGTTTTTGTTTCGAAGGCTTTTTACCCTTGAAAAAGGGAAGACAAACACTTTTTAAGAAGTTGGCGGAAGAAGAAAGGACTATCGTTTTTTATGAATCACCAATGCGGTTGGTAAAAACGCTGGAAGAATGTATCCAATACTTCGGTGCCGAACGTCAATGCTGTGTAAGCCGGGAGCTTACCAAAATGTTTGAAGAAAACAAACGGGGTACACTACGCGAAGTTTGCGATTATTTTGCGGCAAAAACAGTTAAAGGTGAGATAGTGGTAGTAGTGGAAGGATACCACGGAAAAATCAACAGAGAGGACGACGCAGAAAAATAAGCTGATCTGCCCGGGCTCAGTCTTGATGCATAGCTGGCCGACTCGCCGTGCCATGAAAAATAGGATTGAATATCTTTGCCGGGGTGTCTATTGTTGTTGAGCGGAGGACCCCAGGCCTATAACAACACATACTGAAAATAGCGAAGCGCCGAGTCCTGCTTGCTTGTCAATATAGCCGATGCAGAGACTCGGCTGGGAAAAAGGCAATGCCGAAGCAAAACCGGTTTCAGCCACTTACAAAGCTGTGCTGCTTATTACGGCAGCTTTGGTAATTTTTGTGGGCGCTTTTCCCAATGTACAGATAAAAGCTTTATATTATTGTTTGGTGATTTTTTCTTCTATTTCTTTGGGTGAGTGCGGATAACTACCTATATGCGGGTTAAATATTCTTGTGCTGTTAGAATTGGAATATTCGGATTTCTGAAGTCCTTTTTGTTCCGGGTTAAAATCATATATATGTTGTTTTCAATCGCTGTACACAACTGAATGGCATCTTCAAAATCTCTCAGGTCTGAAGCTAATGCCAAATCAATTATCTTACTGTTCAAAGCTAATATCTCAACTAATACTTTGAATTTTGAGATAATTTTTCGTGCATTAACTGAATCATAGTGCCTTGAAAGTAAATAGTAAGTATTTGCAATCGTTAAGGAAGAAACAAACAGTTTTACTTTCTTCTTGTCGGCCAATGTAAACAATTCCTGGGCTTCTTTATAAAATTCTTCCCTCTTTTGGAGCAAGTCTAAAACAATATTAGTGTCAACAAAAAGTTTTTCCATTATGAATATTTTTCATTCAGGTAATCATGGTAGTCCTTTTTGTAATCAGGCTCAGTTTCGTTTGGAATAACTCCTGTTAAACTCTCAACAAGAGGGCTTACCTTAATTCCTTTTTCTTCTTTTTTTGTCAGTGAATTCAGGTAGTTCTCAATGAGTTTAGACAGGCTCACTTTGTGGCGCTTTGCATAATTTTTTGCGCCCTCAATGATGTTTTTATTCAGATTTAATGTCAGTTTCGTATTCATTACTTCAAAATAATTTACGTATGAAATTAAAAAAAAGATACGTAACAAGAATAAATTTATATTTCTTTATTGCCAACGTATTCAAGTTTCAATTATACATCAAACTTTTTTTCCCAGGCGTAGTCTCGGCGCATAGATTTGTGCGTTAGCCGCTGGACTCGCCGTGCAATGAAAAATGGGATTGAATATCTTTGCCGGGGTGTCTAATGTTGTTGAGCGGAGGATCCATGCACTATAGCAACACACATTGAAAATAGCGCGGCACTGAGTCCTGCTTGCTTATCCAGTATGAGACGATGCAGAGACTCGGCTGGGGAAAATGCGTAGTAAATAGACAAGGGTGCTAAAATATTTTTTCTTAAAATACTTGATGTATGTGGCTGTCTTAATGATAGCGCAGGTGATATTATTTTTGATAATGCCTCTTTTTAATTTTAACCTCTACGAATGGTTGAGAAGTAAATCTCAAGGGGGATTTAATTTTTTGAGTGCATTTATGTTTTATATTTATTTTTTTAGCGTTGTAAATATTCTGATCGTTGGAGGCTCAGGAGTTTATTTTCTTTTCCGGAAGAAAGATTACAAACTCGCATTATTGTGTATGGTAGCTGCTGTCGCTTATTTCTGTTATGCACTTCAAGTAGGGAGGGATTTTTAGTTCAAGAGCGATAAGAACGTACAAGCGAGCGTGGCAACAAAAGCTCAATAGTAGCACTGCAGCTAAGTATCTAGCATTACTAACTGCAAGCATGGCCCGGCACAAAACAATACTGCCAAATCTGCACCAGGTAGGGATACGCTGAATATAGATCACCTCATACTTTTAAGTTTTTTTTACAACGGCTTTTCCGGGATATCACCTGAAGTGGCACGAAATTGCATGTTTCAATGAACATCATCAATTTATAAAAAAATGAAAAAGATCCTTTTGATAGCTTTCCTGGTTTCCTTAGGTTTTATATATACAGCCGGCGCTCAGATCAGAAAAATACCTGCAGAAGTTACAAACAGCTTTTCAGAAAAATATCCAGATGCAAAAAATGTGGAATGGAAAGATAAACTGAGCAATTTTTCAGCAGGCTTCGAGTGGAAAGATGAGCAATATGAGGCACATTTCAACAAAAAAGGTGAATGGCTTAGTACCGATAAAGAAATTGATATGAGTGATTTACCTGAAGAAGTAAAAGATGGCTTTGATAAAAGTAAATACAGTGAATGGGAAACAAAAAATGTGTACCGCATTGATCTGCCCGACGACAGCGTAAATTACAGGGTACATGTTGCAAAAAGCAGCATTCAGAAAAAAATACTGCTGTTTAATGAAGATGGAAAGCTGCTGAAAGATAATCTGACATTGTAATTTATAAATATTTGCATTTGAATATATTTTTTTAATTCAGTTGAGAGCTGCCGGGAGAAATCATAAACTCCCGGTTAACTATTGTATCATATCGAATTTTCATTTGGCGATTGCTATTTTCTTACAACTTGGGTTTCCTACCTTTGGCGATATTTTATAAAAAAACCTGACGATAATGCAGCGACTTATACTTTTGTTGACATTGATTTTCACCGAAACAACCTATTTATATGCACAGCCCGACCGCTGGCAGCAAAGGGTAAAATATCTGATGGACGTGAATATGAATGTTCAGACTAACCGTTTTACGGGTACCCAAAAGCTGGAATATTGGAACAACAGCCCCGATACATTAGATAAAGTGTTTTATCATTTATACTGGAATGCATTTCAGCCTAACAGTATGATGGACACTCGTAGCCGTGAACTGGGAAAAATATTGTTCAGGGGAAGAGATGGAAAACCCTTTGGCGATTGGGATGCCAGGGTGCAGGATCGTATACTCCATCTTAAAGATGACGAAACAGGATACCAGAAAATTATTTCTCTGAAGATGAATGGTGTTGCACAGCCTTATACAGTTTACGAAACCATTCTTGAGGTGAAATTGACCCGACCTATATTACCTAAATCGAAAGTGGTTTTTGATATGGAATTTGAGGCCCAGGTACCTTTACAGATACGCAGGTCAGGGCGGGATAATCCTAAAACAGGAGTACGTTACTCTATGAGCCAGTGGTATCCTAAAATGTGTGAATATGACTACGAGGGCTGGCATCCTACTCCTTATGTAGCCCGTGAGTTTTACGGGGTATGGGGCGATTATAATGTGAACATTACTATTGATAAATCGTATATCATTGGAGGAACAGGATATTTGCAAAATGCACAGCAGATTGGCTACGGCTACGAGGCACCGGGTACAAAGGTTGTGCGCCCTTCCGGCAATACCCTTACCTGGCGATTCACAGCACCTAATGTACATGATTTTGTATGGGCGGCAGATCCTCAGTTCAAGCACCTGGTTCGTAATATTCCGAACGGGCCAACAATTCATGTTTTGTATAAATATAAACCTAAAGATACGGCGAATGAAACTGCGTGGAAAGAAGTAGCGGATGCAGCGGTGACTGTATTGCCTTTTATAGAAAACCATTTTGGGAAATATCCGTATAAACAATATTCGTTTATACATGGGGGTGATGGTGGTATGGAATACCCAATGGCAACTTTAATAAGCGGCCCGGGGCTCGGTACAGCTTTTCATGAGTGGATGCATAGCTGGTACCAGATGATGCTTGCGACCAATGAATCGCTTTATGCCTGGATGGATGAAGGATTTACCAGCTACGCCGAAGCGCTTGTGTCGGCATATTATCATCAAAAAAAGAATAACGAAGTGACAGGGTACAATCTCCGAACTGATATTCAGGCATCAGGAGACGCCGGTGACCTTCCTTTATTTGAAGCGGATTCTTATGCCGGTTATTTTAATCTTGTAAAAAGCGGGCTGGAAGAACCATTAACTACTCATGCTGATCATTTCAATACGAATTATGCTTATAACCAGGCAGCTTACTCAAAAGGTGCTGTATTTCTTTGTCAGTTGGGATATATTATCAGTGATTCCCTCAGAGATAAAACCTTGCTTGAATATTACCGTCTCTGGAAGTTTAAACATCCTAATGCCAATGACTTTATTCGTGTAGCCGAAAAAGTTAGCGGTATTCAGCTCGACTGGTATAAAGAGTATTGGGTAAATACTACGAAAACTATTGACTATGCTATTGACAGTTTATGGGAGCAAAATGGCAAGACCAATATACGATTGCGCATGATTGGTAAAATGCCAATGCCTATAGATGTACAGTTGAAATATAAAGATGGCTCTGCTGAGACAGCTTATATTCCGCAGTTGATTATGTTTGGACAAAAGCCAAAGGAAGATAACAATCCGAGAAGGATATATGAACCCTGGAAGTGGACGCATCCTACTTATACCATCGAAGTTAATCAACGGCTGATGAATATTAGTTCAATTGAAATTGATCCTACCTGGCGAATGGCGGATACCGACCGGAAGAATAATAAGCTGGAACTGAAATGGTAGCTATTTGCGCAGGTTTGCTACAATTTGTGCAACAGTGGCAATAGTATGTGCAATATCTTCTTCAGTTGTAAATCTACCTAATCCAAAACGAATAGAATTTTTAGCGAGTTCATTGCTAACCCCCATTGCCTTTAGTACATGAGAAGGTTCGGGATTGGCAGAGGTACATGCTGATCCGGATGATACTGCAATTGTTTTACTGATTTCTGTAAGTAATCCGTTACCCTTTATCAGGTCAAACGAAAGATTGGTGACATTGGGTAAACGCAGGGTATTTCCGCCATTTATGTATACCTGTTGTATTGTCGTCAGTCCTGCCTCCAGTTTATTAAGTAATGCATTTATACGAATAGCTTCTGTATCCATCTGTCGTTTGCATATATCACAGGCTTTTCCAAGAGCAACTATTCCGGGTACATTCAAAGTGCCGCTGCGCATTCCCTTTTCATGACCCCCACCATCTATTTGGGCAGTAAGCCTGACACGAGGGTTCCTTCTCCTTACATATAATGCACCGGTTCCCTTTGCCCCATATATCTTATGTGCCGAAAGGCATAACAGATCAACGCCGTTTTTTTCTACATTCACCGGAATTTTACCTACAGCCTGTGTGGCATCTGAAAAAAAGAATATACCCTTTTCTTTAGCTATTTTGCTGATATGCTCAACAGGTTGTATGACACCTGTTTCGTTATTGGCAAACATAACGGCAATGAGTAAGGTATCTTTTTGAATAGACTTCTCAAGAGTTTGAAGATTGATAATACCCGACTCGTCTACGGGTAGATATGTAACTGCAGCCCCGCGTTTTTCAAGGTGTTTACAGGTGTCTAAAACTGCTTTATGTTCAGTTGTGCAGGTAATGATATGTTTACCTTTGTTGCCATACATTTCAAAAACACCTTTGATGGCAAGGTTCACAGCTTCTGTGGCTCCCGATGTGAAAATAATTTCATCGGGGGATGCTCCTATCAGTGAAGCGGTTTGTTCCCTCGCAATGTTCACTGCTTCTTCGGCTACCCAACCAAAGCTATGGTTTCGGCTTGCCGCATTTCCAAAGTGTTGGGTAAGATATGGCAACATTGCCTGTAATACTTCCGGATCAACAGGTGTGGTGGCGTTGTTATCTAAATATACAGGCAGTTGTAATTGCGTCATAATGATGCAATTTACGACAGAAGAAATTTGTGAGGTTTTGTGAAATCAAAGCTGTTAAAATCTGTTTAGGGTTTGGAAGTTTTGGGTTTCCGGTTATGCCTTTAACAATTGTTTGCCTTCGTCACAAGGAGAGTTTTTTTGAAATTTATTTTGTTGGGATGGTAGAAGTATCTTTTGGTGGATTTCTGCCTATAAATGGATACTGTTCAAGTGTCATTACCTGCCCACTGATAGGCCCGCATTCATCAGAAAGCCAATAAACGGCTGCTGCTGCAATTTCTTTTGGCCAGATAATTCTACCCGCAGGTGCATATATATTAGGAAGATCCTTATACCAATCATCGGCAAGCCCATGTTGCCGTTTGCGGATTGTTTCATTTTCTGTTAGTACCCATCCCGGGTTGATCTGGTTTACCCTCACTCCGTTTTCGCGGAATAAAGTATCTCCCAGGTTTTGAGTCATAGTCATCAATGCGCCTTTGGATACACTATAGGCAAATAAATTAGGTTCTCCACTGAAGGCATTTACAGATCCGATATTTAATACACAACCTTTTTGTTTACTCAAAAGGGGGAGTGCTGCTTTTATCAATGCAAAAGGCGCAATAGTATTGATTTCAATAACTTTCCTAAGCAGGGGCAGGTCGGTAGTGTGCAGGTTTGACGATGCAACTATAGCTGCATTATTTACAATTGCATCAAGTTTGCCAAAAGATTTATTTGCCAGATCAACCAGTCTTTGCGCTGCACCATCATTTATGATATCTTCAATATGCAATACTGCATTTTCTTTGCCCAAAGCAGCAACCACTTCTTCTCCCCAGTCTTTTTCCAATCCGTGCACAACCACTTTTGCACCTTCTTCCACACAACGGGTAGCAATGGCTTTGCCAATACCTGTGCAACTACCTGTTACTATTATTACTTTGTTTTGTAAACGCATGTATTAATTTTAAATTTCAAATTTCAAATTTGAAATAGTTATACCGGCTTCAATACACTCTTCACCACTTCCCCTTTGTGCATCTTTTCGAAGGCTTCGTGCCATTCGGTTACAGGCCATACGCCACCAATAATAGGATTTACATTTAACTGACCACTGGCCAGCAAAGCGATCACTCTTTCCCATATTGGCCAATTGTGACTGAAGCTACCCTGCAGGGTCACATTTTTTTGCACCAGCGGATCAAGAGAGAAATTAAGTGGTTGGGGGCCCCAGCCAACTTTGGAAATAAACCCTTTAGGACGAACTAACTGAAGAGCCATTTTCAATGTGATACTTGCTCCCGCAGCGTCAATGATACAATCTGCGCCTAATCCATCCCGTTGTGTTGCCCAGGGCATTGCATCGCCAATGATAGCTTCACAGCCATATTGTTTGGCTATATCAAGCCTGTGCCGGTCAGCTTCAAGTCCAACCACTGCTACTTCTGCACCACAGAGCCTCGCCATAGCTGCACATAGAATACCTATTGTACCTGGACCCAATACTATTACCCTGTCTCCGGGTTTCAGTCTTGTGTTTTCAACAACTGCATTAAAAGCTACACAGCATGGTTCAGTTAAGCAGGCCTGTTCAAAAGCCAGATTATCGGGTACTTTATGCAGACAACGCGCAGGTACATGTACATATTTGGTCATAGCACCATTTACACCATAACCAAAACCTTTGCGTCCTGGATCAAGATTATACAAACCGCTTCTGGTCATCGGGCTATTGGGGTTAATTACTGCAGCAGTTTCACTCACTACTCTGTCTCCCTCTTTCCATCCGGTAACCCTGCTGCCAAGCGCTACTATATGTCCTCCAAATTCATGTCCCAGTACTACCGGATAATTAACGGGCCAGCTATGATCGGCGGTCCATTGGTGCAGGTCGCTTCCGCATACACCCACATTAGCTACTTCAAGTAAAATATCTTCTTCGCCTATTTCAGGTCTTTCTATTTCTCTTATTTCAACTGATCCTTTTTCAGGAGCATAATTTACAACTGCTGCGGACTTCATGTCAGTATTTGAGATTTTATATTTAAGATTTGTTGTGTTGTAATTTAATCAGGCTGACTAAGCTAAAGAATTTCAAATTTGATATCCATGTATTTTCTCACAAATCATCCTGAGTGAACTTTCTAAATCGCCATCGGCTGTTTTAAAGGCGTCGGCATCAATAGTGAGTGGTGCACCAAGTACTACCAGAGGGGCGCCATATTCAGGACAACGGATGGCTTGTTCTAAGGTTAAGCCTCCAACGGCCTGTACAGGTATATTAACGGCTTCAACTACCTGCTTTAACTGATCAAGCGGGCTTGGCATTCTTTTTCCCTGTGCTGCTATACCCCTGCGCTCATCATAACCTATATGATGAATTACGTAGTCGCATCCCAGGTCTTCGAGCCATTTTGCTGCAGCAACCATATCGGGACAACCAAGATTGTCACCCATTACTTTTGCACCAAAATCTTTTCCTGCTTTTACTACACATTTAATGGTTTCTTCATGTGCCCTTGCCATTACCACTACATGAGTTGCTCCGGCTTTAGCCATCATTTCCGCTTCAAGATAGCCTCCATCCATAGTTTTTAAATCAGCAACTATCGGTACTCCAGGAAATGCTTCTCTTAGTTTTTTTACACCATGCAGTCCTTCTGCAAGAATAAGGGGGGTGCCGGCTTCGAGCCAGTCAACACCTGCACGCATGGCAAGTGCTGCAGTTTCAAGGGCTTCATCTATATTGGTAAGGTCAAGTGATATCTGAACAATTGGTTTCATAAATTTTTTACTGTTGTTTTAAATCTCATTGAAAGACAATGGATAAATGAGATGGAAACAGATAACAGATACTCAAAGAAAGATTGGCTATTATTTCACTCCTTTTATAAGGCTCAAACATTTAATATATCCAATCAGTACACTTAATTATATTAACTACCTCTTGTATAATGCATAGTCAAATTTGGAACTATGTTAATAGTTAATTGCTGAAAGCAGATTGCCGTAAGCTAATAGCCGACCTCCGAACTCCATTCACCACCCACCTAATGTTTGTAACCCGTTTGCATATTTTGCTTCATGCTCCAGTAACCATTTTTTGCGCCAAATATCTCCGCCATAGCCAACAAGATTACCATTAGCGCCTACAACTCTGTGACAAGGCACAACTATACAGAGTTGATTTTTCCCATTGGTAATGCCTACGGCCCTTATTGCTTTTACATCACCTGTTCGTTTTGATAATTCGAGATAGGAAATGGTTTTGCCAAAGGGAATGTCAAGCAATGCAGTCCACACTTTAGTTTGAAATGCTGTACCCTGTTGATTAAACTTAAAATCGAAAGATGTTCTTTTCCCTTCAAAGTATTCAGCCAGTTGGGATATACAATTTTCAGCGTGATAGTTGCTATCCGGATTAGGTTTTAGCAAGCTTTCATCAAGTTTTGGTCCCTTCTGAGAATTTACAAATAATATAGCATGCACTGCGTCATTGCAGGCTTTAATTTCCAACATGCCGATGGGCGACTTATAATATGTTGTGTAAATATCCGAGGTTGTCATACAAAATTTGCATAATAAAGAGAGTAAAACTAATCCAATCTCAGCCAATTTTACTTCCGTTCTCAACTTTTTGCTGAGGTTGCAGTAAGACTACTTCTCTACTGGCAGTGTAAACACCTAACACCAGACACTCGCTGAAAAAGTTGGCAATCTGTTTGGGTGGAAAATTTACAATGGCAATAACCTGCCTGCCTTCAAGTTCTTCTGCTTTGTATAATGCAGTTATTTGCGCCGATGATTTTTTTATACCCAGTTCACCAAAATCTATGGTAAGCTGGTATGCTGGTTTTTTTGCTTTGGGAAATGGTGCAGCTTCAAGAATTGTACCTACTCTTAAATCTATTTTTTCAAAATCGTTCCAGGAAATCATAAACCAAAATTAAGGCTGCTTGTCAAGTAAATAGTTGAGTGCCTGGTAAATATCTTTAAAATGTTTTTGGGTTGTTTGTTCTATTTCAGCCAGTTTTTTGTTTAACTCATTATATTGTAAGGCAGATTCCCGTAATGCAATAAAAGCCCTCACTACT